>CAXHOW010000009.1:0-101453 GCA_964018205.1 uncultured Acetatifactor sp.
CACCGATGCTTAAACATAAGTTTCTCCCAAAACGGAACGCTAAAATCAGGTGCAGTCCGTACAGCATAACATTGCTTTGGTAAAATTTCAAATTTGCTCATTTATAGGTAAAACCTAAGTCGCAAATTATGAAAAAAGGGCTTGAAAATGCTCCTTCCTGAATCTTGGCATAAAGCACCTTAACGGTGCAAAAACCATAGATCGGTTTCCCGGCCAATTCCTTGATCATGCTTTCTCCACGTGCGCCTGCAGAACATACGTCGTATCCAAGTACATACCATGTGGGGATTGCTTCGGATTTGTCATCCGAACTCCACGCTCTTAGCTGACGATATCCATACGGCCTCGCCCACTCCTCTGTCATGGCAAGCAGTCTGGCGGTACGATCCTAATAGACAGTCGCATTTGCCTATCCATCACGTAGGCAAGTAAAGCAGACTGTCAAAATGTCCACAGTCACAGAAATCATCCATATTGTATAATCCATTCGCCTGCTTTGCCGTCCATGCTGCCGCTTCAATTGCACCGTCGGCAAAGGCTACCCTCGACGACACCTGATGTCTGAACGTCACTGCCTCATCCTTGCTGTTCGCAAAAATAACCTCATGCTCTCCGAATATGTTCCCGCCACGAATACTGCTGATCCTGACCTTTTCTTTGTCAATTCTTTTGTTAGCGCCCAAAAGCGCCTCCTTTATCATAAGCGCAGTTCCGCTGGGCGCATCCTTCTTCTGATTATGGTGATACTCTATGATCTGGATATCCGTATCCGGACCTATCCGTTTCCCATAAGCTTTCAAAGACTCAATAAAGTCATGCAGTGCAACACTGAAATTTCCCGACAAGAAAACCGGCATGGCAGCGGCCAGTCTGCCGATCTTTTCTATCGCTTCGTCTGAAAACGCCGTGGTGGCGATGACAAGCGCCTTTCCCGTCCTCTCATATTTGAAATAGCTGTCCCTCATAAAGGTTTCTGCATTGGTGCAGTCAATAAAAACATCACAGTCCTTTGCAGCCTCTATGTCATCAATTATGGGCAGATCAAATCCGCCTCCCACAAGCTCCGATATCCTCTGGCCTACAAAAGGATTCCCTTTTCTGGCGATGGCATAACTGATTTCGACATCCTCTCTATGCAGCACTTTTTTCATAATGGCACTGCCCAATTTCCCGGTACACCCAACGATTGCTAACCGCACCATATCCAGCCTCCTCCAATGCATCCGCAAATCCCAAATAGAGATCCGCTACTCATTCAACGAAACAAGAAGTTATGAATATCTTTCTAAAATCCCCTTAAACCCGATACGCCGGATAAATCCCTGCCGAGCAGCCAAGCACTAATAATACGATTCCGGCAATTGGAATGATGATAAGCAAAATCCCGTCCAGCAAAAAGAATACTGCGCAATACATTTCCTGAGATTTTGCCGCCGCTCTTCCCAGACTGACCAAATGTTCTGTCTCATCCGATATCTGTTCCACAAATTCTTCCAGCCGTCGGTTGCTCGGAAACAGAATCTCATTTTCCTGCAATATCATGCGGTAAATAGTGCGCCGTGAGCAGCAGGACGCATCCCTGCGGGCCGGGTCAACTTTTTACAGTAAAAACCGGTTCCAGCCTTGCCACCGGAGCCGCCATACCATGTGCTGTATGTACCCCAATAACTTCGTCAATATCTTTATAGGCATAGGGTGCCTCTGCCCGGATCGATTCTTCCCACTTTTTCAAGATATCAGCTCTGCCCTTTAGATCATTGCGGTCTGGGTCGATGGGTGTAATGATGTGGAACTTTTCCATGAATCGGCGATATGCTTCATCATTGCCCCTGATGGCATCCCCCCGGGATTTTTTCCGCCCGGCGCCGTGACTGGCGCTCCAGAGGGCTTCCTGATTCCCAAGTCCCCGAAGCAGGTAGCTGGAGCTGCCCATGGAACCGGGTATCATCACCGGTTCGCCATAATAGGCAAACTCCGTGCCATCCATCTCCTCACAGCCGCCGGCACAGCAGGCGCCTTTTCGATGAATATAATACTCTTCGCCGTCAATACGCTTCTTCCAGATATAATTGTGGGGAGCGTCATACAGCAGCTCCATGTCAAACTCACCCAGCACACCGGTGAGCGCGTCCTGAATCATAAAGCCGAGAACCAGACGGTTGACAAACCCAAAGTTAGCGGCATTACCGGAAGCTGACCAGAAGCGTCTCCATGCCTCCGACGCTGTGCCGGCCTCCGGGATGAGATATATTTTATTCTCCGGATGGGTCAGTCCGATAGGGTAAATCTCCTGACAGATCTGACGGTTCAGCAGTCCCCCATGATGACCGATCGTCAGAGAACCCGCATGAAGCATCACTGCCACGGCACCCTTCTTTATCTTCCAGGCATTGGCGGTCTGGCCATCATAAATCTCCGCAACCCGCTGCACTTCCAGAAAGTGATTGCCGCCTCCGATGGTGCCGATCTGATCATCGTAGGTCAGATGATCATAGCTTCCGATGAAATCTTCCAGACCTTCCGTACAATCCGCCTTCAGGCTCCCCTGAAACACGGTGCGGCCCAGCCATTTCTCCTGCGTCTCAGGCTGATAATACTTCCACAGACCGCTCGCTTTACTGTCCCGGCTGGTTTCCAGCAGCCCTTCCAGACCATAGCGGAACAATGCCTGCCTTTGCCTTCCCGTCATGGGAATCTGCCTGCCGCCCTCAAAGAAGATGTGACGGATCTTCCCGGTTAATTCAGGAAGCTTCTCCTGAATCCGTTCCTCCGACAGATCTGTGGTATAAAGCCGCATGCCGCAGTTAATATCATTTCCCATTGCCTGAGGAACCACAAAACCTTTCGTCATCATCACCGTTCCAATGGGAATGCCTGCGCCCTTGTGAAAGTCCGGGGTCAGGATGATCTTCTCGATACGCGGCTCACTTTCCGGGAAAAAGCCCGGCACCGCTGTCAGCCTTTCCAGCGTCTCTTCCAATGCCGTCATCTGACGAAGTTCCGTCATTGCATTTTTATCCGGTACGGAACCCTCAGGCAAATAGCAGGATATCGCGTAGTTTTTGTTCTTGTGTTCAATTTTATGTATCATAATGTTCCTTTATAATATAGAATTCCCCGCTCCATTTTTCTTCAGAAATATTCTATTAAAAAACCGGCATTGGGCAAGAGGTCTTTTGAGAAATAAACGCAGGGTCAGACAGCAACAAACTGCTGTCCGCCATGCTTTTACGTTTTATCGTTCTTCAGCAAAGCCCTTCACAACATCCAAAACCTTTTCCAATTTTTGATCTATTTGTACTTTCAGGTGTTAAGACCGAACCGGAACTTCCTCAAGTCGGGATACTTGAGGCTACACATAATCCTCCCCACCCAACGCGCGAGTTCGGATAATAATTCTCCCCTCTTAGCGCTCTGGCCCCGGCCCTCAGATACGCTTTCACCTTCTCCCCGTACAGAAACGGGTCGTTCCCCCGCACGATCCCCCACTCCATCAGCAGCGCCGCACTGCCTGCCACGATAGGCGTAGCAAAGGATGTGCCGGTAAAGGGGTTATACCCGCCATAAATGTCCGGTGCAAGGATGCCCACACCGGGAGCCGCCAGATCCGGCTTGGCCAGTCCCGCCGCCACTACCCCGATGGTCCGGTTTGCATCCGCGTATCCCCTTCCCGAAAAATCCGCATAAGCCTCATAGACGCTGTCATACGCCCCCACACTGATCACCTTTGCGGCAGTGGAAGGCACCGTCAGGGTCACTTCCGGCGTAGAACGATAAAATCCCGTGCCATTGCTGCGAACCGCAGCGGAAGGCAGATAGAAATAATACCTGCCGGTCACTATCCGCTGGGGCTCCAGCCGGATGACCCATACGCCGCTGTTGATGTAGTTGCGCTCCAGCGGCAGCATCTCAAAATAAATCTCTTCCGCCACCGCGTAAGGAGCAGGCTCTCCGAAATATACCATGATCTCCGTCTGCTCCAGCCTCAGCACGTATTTCCCTCCGTTGATCATCTCCGGCAGCTGTGCCTCCTGACCCCCGGGAGAACGCAGATAGATACGGTATATGTCACAATAATTTTTCCACAGCTGTACATTCAGGCTGCGCTCGTATTCCGCCACCGCAAGCTCTATGGATGCCGGACGTGCCACGGCATTGCCCATGCGGCTGGGCACTGCTCCCGCGCCGCTTCCGAATGCCGTCCCCAGTCCGCCAGTGCCGCCTCCCGACACAGTCCCGGCCCTTCCGGCGATACCTCCTCCAGCTCCGAAGGCTCCGCTTCCCCGGCTCTCCTGATCAGGCTCCTCCAGCAGACTGCCTGCCAGATGCCCGCTGCTGCTGCCCTCGTTGCCGCTGCCTACACAGATAACGGTACGCCCCATCTCCGCCGCGTTATCCAGAAACCTCTCCAGCAGAGAGCTTCCGTCATGGGCTCCGTAAGTATTCCCGAAGCTTAAGTTGACGACTATCGGCATCCCCAGCTCCATGGCCTTCCTCACAGCGTATGTCACACCCCGCATGATTTCCGTAGTCCTCGGGAAAGAATTGACATCCGGCTGTCCCAGCTTCACCACCAGAAGATCCGCGCCGGTTGCCACCCCCCTATAGGAACCGCTGTATCCGGCTGCGATTCCCGCCACCGCCGTACCGTGTCCGCTGGTATCCACGCTGGGCAGCAGCTGGAACTGCTGCATGACGGATGTAGCCGCAAGCGCCTGATTGATCTGGCCTGCGTCAAACTCCACCCCCATCCGGAACCCCTCGGGCGGACGTCTCGGAATGTCCTCCGAAGCACTTTCCGGCTGACCGGCTTCGGTATCCTCCAAAGAAACGGCATCCGGCTTCAGGGTCTGGTCCCAGAGATAGAGAATTCTGGTACTGCCATCTTCCCTGAGAAATTCCTGCCTCTTATAGTCAATGCCGCTGTCCAGCACCGCAACCAGCACCCCCGCCCCGGTAAGGTAGGGATCCCGCAGCGTCACCTGCGGGATGCATGAATTTTCCGACGGCCCCTCTATCCCATAGAAAAACCTTTTAGGCTTTTCCACATATTCTATCTCCTCCAGTTCCACCATGCTGTCCACCAGCTGCTCCGGCACTGTCAGTACCGCATATCCCGCAATCAGGTATTCCACCTGAATGCCCAATACCTCCAGCACATCCAGACTGCCGTGGTATTTCACAATCAGCTCCCATGTTCTGGTACTCCCGTCAAAGCCCACATTCAGTTCCCCTGTCTGTACCCTGACCTCCTCCGGTGTCTGTAATGCCAGCTGCAGCAGATCCTCCAGCTTCTGATTCATGCCCCTTCCTCTTTTCTCCTTCAGGAGAATGCTTCCTTGGGAAAAGTTCCCTTCTCCCTCGGGAAAGCGCTCCCTTGGGAGAACGATATGCCTTTTAAATATTATATGCCGGCTGCTGTCTATGTTCCATTCCTGCCGTCCCCGCTTAAGGCAGTCACACAAAACCGGAACACGCCTATCGCACATCTGCTTCAGCATTCTGCCGCTTCGTCAAGCTGGATATCAAAGATCGCCTCCTCTATGGTGCGGACACACTCGTCCGTTTTTTTGAGGATATCCGTTCCCCAGAAATGTATCACAGTCCATCCCAGAAACAGCAGCTTTTTGTCCACCTCATCGTCACGGTCGATATTTTTCTGTATCTTGTCCGCCCAATATGCCCCGTTGTTCCCTTTTTCCACTCTGGGCTTCAGTACCTCCCAGTCCTTTCCGTGAAAGAACTCGCTGTCGCAGAATATGGCTACCTTGTACTTTGTCAGGCATATGTCGGGACTGCCGGGAAGCACCTTGTAATTCTTCCGATACCGGTATCCCTTTTTCCAGAGGGCCTTTCTCAGGGCCACCTCGATGGAGGTATCCTTCCCCCTGATACGGCGCATATTTTTCCTCCTCTGTTCGCTGACATTCTGAAATTCATATCTTCTGCCGCCCATAAAAACCTCCTGCCGGATCTTGCGTCCCCTGGTCAAGCACTTCACACTGCTCAAGTGCCGGAGACCTATTCAAAACTGCACACGGCTTGTCTCACTGCACGCCGCATCAAACGCAGATCCCCGCACCGCCACATAGCGGTCATGAGGCATATCCACACCCTTGTAATGCTTTGTCCAGCTGTCCGCCGCAATCATGCCGTTTCTTTTTGCCACATTCTGAGACGCTATGTTCGTATCTCTTATAATAGAGCAGACCTCCCCTGCATCCAGTATCTCAAAAGCATATCGCTTACACGCCTCTGCGGCTTCCGTCGCATAGCCCCTATGCCAATACTGCCGCCGAAAAAGATACCCTATCTCCAGAACCTCCTCATCCTTCCACGGCTGCATGGTGAGTCCGCATTGCCCGATCATCTCATCTGTCTCTTTCAGGATCACCGCCCATAGCCCAAAACCCCATTTCCGGTAGCGGGAAATCTGTCTGTCAAGCCACTCCTGCGCTTCCTCACCGCTGAATGCCCCTTCGTAGGCATACATGGTTTCTTCATCCTGCAGGATTTTGCATAAGGATCCGAAATCGGCCTGTGTCATCTCCCGCAGATATAATCTTTCTGTCTCAAGTATCCTGCCGCCCTTTTCACAGTCGTCCCATGTCGCTTTTCGGTACATAACATCCTCCCCAATAACCTCAATATACCCTGATTAAACAGACTTCTGTGCACTTTAAGTACGCATAAGCAAAAATCAATATCCCGCCACAGCATCCAGATTTGCCTTCAGCGCACCGGCAAGAGCTCTGGCGTCCTGTCCGAATACAACCCATTGAACCCCCAGCTCCTTCACATGGCTTGCCTCCTCCGGCGTAGGTCCGATGGCCGCTCCCAGATACCTGCCCTTTTGCCTGACACGCCTACAGATATCCTCATAAACCGTTTTCAGTTCCGTGCCGTCGGCTCTGCCCTTTATCGACCTTGACAGATCCGCAGCGCCGATAAACAAGGAATCCAGCCCCTCCACCTGAAGAATTTCTTCAAGATTTTCATAGCCCTCCATTGTCTCAATCTGGGCAATCTTCAGTACCTTGTCATAGGCCTCCCGGATATATCCGTTCTCGTTCACAAGCCCATAACGGATGGCCCTGACAGGCCCTTGCCCCCTTACCCCTCCGAAATCGGGATAAGCGCATGCCCTCACGATTTCCTCCGCGATTTGGGCCGAATTGACAAAAGGAAAAATAATTCCGTCCGGTCCCATATCCAGAATGGCTTTCAGCATCGTCCTATCCACTCCCGGCACCCTGACAAACGCAGCACAGCCGCTTCCCTGTGCCGCCATGACATGATGCAGGATTTCTTGTCTCCCCAGCGGAGCATGCTCCGCATCAATCCATACATAATCATATCCTGCGTATCCCGCCATCTCACTGACAGCCGGATCCGTCATTGTCAGAAAAAAGCCTTTTACCAGCTTTCCTTCCCGCATTTTCTGCTTCAGCGCCTCAACTCGTTCCATCTCTTTCTCTCCTTGTCTCATCAGTATATTCCGCTGTTTTCTGACCATGCTTTTTGTTGATTCCGGTCGGCGGCAGCGCATTGTCATTGAAAAAATTATAGGGGAACAAAAAAGTATTGTCAATCGCCGATTATATCCCGTGTTCCTGCAGAGGGCTGATAATCCGCATATTTCAGTGTTTGCACCTTTTTGTTGTTCTGCATTTCGTCCCCCAGATCAGACATTTCATCCCCTTAAATCCCCATCCGCAAAAAAATATGCTATAATCTGCTCATGACCGCAAAAGCCTTATAAACAATTATTTCAGAAACAGCAAGGCAAGCGCGTATACTATGCTGCGGAACACAAGAAAGGAAAGGTGTTATTAAAACATGAATCACGAGTCCAGAAAAGACAAACCCCCAAAGCCCAAATATAACATGTGGCAGACGTCCGTCTTCATGATCGCCCTCGCATGGAAGGAGAAGGAAAAAAAGATCCTTGTGCTGGGATTTTTGCTGACGGCATTGTCTGTGGGGATCAACCTTACGAACCTCTTCATTACCCCCACCATCTTAGGTCTGGTAGAGGACAAGGCACGGCTGTCCCTGCTGATTTCCGCCATAGCGGCCTTTCTGGCGCTGTCCATAGCGCTGAATACCGCCAGTACTTACATCAATAGGAACTGGCCCTACGGCAAGATCACCCTGCGGCTCAGTCTGGTCTCTCTGCTGAACAGCAAGATGGCCACCACCTCCTACCCTAACCTGCTGGACGACAAGTTCCAGAAGATCATCGCAAGAACAAACAACGCCATCAACAACAACGCGTCCGCAGGGGAAGCAATATGGGAGACTATGTTTGATCTGCTTAAAAACCTGCTGGGCTTTGCCATCTACCTGATGCTGCTGTCCGCCGTAAGCCCGGCGCTGTTTATTCTCATCACCCTGATATCCTTGGCGGGGTATCTCATCAACAAGCCGCTGAACGGATACGGTTACCGCCACCGGGAGGAATCCGGAGCCATCGACCGCAGCTACTGGGCCATCCGCCAGTATGCGGAAAGCCCCGGGCTTGCCAAGGATATCCGCCTCTTCGGCATGCGCCCATGGCTGAAGGAGGTCTGTGCCAAGACCATTGACGCCTACAAAGCCTTTCAGCGCCGTGAAGCAAACGTGGTCATATGGGGCAGGATCGCCGATCTTGTTCTCGCTTTCCTGCGCAACGCCATAGTCTATGCCTTCCTGATCCGTCAGGTACTGGCAGGAGATTTAAGCGTGTCCTTGTTCCTGTTATATTTTTCCGCTGCCGGAGGCTTCTCCTCATGGGTATCCGGAATACTGGGCAGTCTCCTTTCCCTACACAGACACAGTCTGGAGATCTCCACCATCAGGGAATGTCTGGAGTATCCGGAGCCCTTCCGCTTTCAGGACGGGGAGCCTCTGGTTCCCGACCCGGAGCGTCCCTGCGAGCTTCGGCTGGAAAACGTGTCCTTCCGCTATCCGGATACCGAAAAGGACATTCTCTCCCATGTCAGCCTGACCCTGCACCCGGGGGAGAAGCTGGCTATTGTGGGCCTAAACGGCGCCGGAAAGACCACGCTGATCAAGCTGCTCTGCGGCTTCTATGATCCTGACGAGGGCCGCGTCCTTCTGGACGGTGAGGATATCCGAAAGTACAGCCGAGCTGATTATTACAAGTTCTTTTCAGCGGTATTTCAGGATTTTACCCTTCTGCCCGCCACCGTCGCCGCCAATGTGGCCCAGACAGAGGACGCGATCGACCTGCCAAGGGCTAAGGAATGCATCGAAAAGGCCGGGCTGAAGGAAAAGATAGAATCCCTGCCTAGCCAGTATGAGACACTGCTGAACCGGGATGTCTATGAAGATGCCGTCATGCTCTCCGGCGGGGAGACCCAGCGGCTTATGCTGGCCCGAGCCCTTTACAAAAACGCCCCTTTTGTAGTATTGGATGAGCCCACCGCCGCCCTTGATCCCATTGCGGAGGCGGATCTGTACAACAAATACAATCATGTGACCAAGGGACGCTCCTGTGTCTACATATCCCATCGTCTGGCCTCCACCCGTTTCTGCGACCGCATCATCCTCATTGAAAACGGACTGCTGGCGGAGGAGGGCACCCACGAATCACTGCTGGCTCTGGGCGGCAGATATGCGGAGCTTTTCGAGGTACAGAGCAGATATTATCGGGAAGGAGAAAACAATCATGCATGACAAAGACAAAAAACTGCTATCCTTCAAGGAATCATGGCAGATCAACATACGGGCCATAAAACTGTTCTGGCAGCTGTCCCCCAAGCGTATAGTCTGCCGCACCGTCAGCCGCATCTGGGATGCCCTGACCCCCTATGTGGGAATCTGGCTTTCCGCCCTTATCATAGAGGAGCTGGCCGGAGCCCGCAGCCCGGAAAGGCTTAAGATGCTGGTTCTGGCCGCGCTGGTTTCCTCCGCCTTGATTGCGCTGGTCCATGCGCTGCTCAATAGGCAGAATGACATCGAGGGTCAGAACAACGAATGGCTCCAGACAGACTTTATGCTTTCCCAGAAAATGATGGATCTGGATTTCCATATCTCCGACGATCCGGATACCCGCAAGCTGCTTTCCACCATCCGCCAGAACAGTAACGGCGGCGGCTGGGGCATCAATCTGGTGACAGGCAATTATGAGCGTCTCCTGCAGGCGGTTCTCAGCCTTCTGGGAGGCCTGGCTCTGACCGTCTCCCTCTTTACCAGCAGAGTGCCCGAACAAGCCGGCGGTCTCACCTTTCTCAACAGCCCGCTTTTCATCCTGCTGCTCCTTGCGGCCATGCTGGCAGCCACCCTGCTCTCCTCCGCCCTCTCCACCAAGGCGGACAGCTATAGGGCCCTGAATTCCCGTGCCCATAATCTCTCCAACCGTTTATTCAGCTACTTTGGCTTTCTGGGGAAAAATACGAGACTGGCCGCCGATATGCGCATTTATGAGCAGCATCATATATGTGAGAAATACAACAGCGACAAGACCGGCACCTTCTCTTCCAAGGGTATGTTCGCAAAGCTCTCCCGGGGACCCATAGGCTTCTATGCCGGAGCCTCCACCGCCGTGTCCATCCTCTTTCTCACCGGCATGGTCTATTTCTTTGTATGTCTGAAGGCATGGGCAGGAGCCTTCGGCATCGGCATGGTGACCCAGTACATCAGCGCCATATCCCGGTTCTCCGGCAGTATCGGCACATTGTTTGGCACTCTCGGCTACATGCGCAACAATGCCTCCTTCGTAAAGCTGACCTTTGATTACCTCGACATCAAAAACACCATGTATCAGGGCAGCCTCACCATTGAAAAAAGGAACGACAGGCAGTATGAAATAGAATTCCGTGACGTCTCCTTCCGGTATCCCGGAAGCGACCAGTATGCCCTGCGCCATGTGAACATGAAGTTCAATGTAGGGGAGCGTCTGGCGGTAGTAGGTATGAACGGCAGCGGCAAGACCACCTTTATCAAGCTGCTATGCCGCCTTTATGACCCCACCGAGGGCATTATCCTCCTAAACGGCATCGATATCCGCAAGTACAATTATGATGAGTATATTTCAATCTTCTCCATAGTATTTCAGGACTTTTCCCTGACGGATTTCACTCTGGGCCAAAATGTGGCGGCGGCGGAAAGCTACGACAGCAGAAAAGCCGAAAGCTGCCTGACAAAAGCCGGCTTCGGAGAAAGGCTGAAAACCCTTCCCTCCGGTCTGGAGACCTATCTGGGAAAGTCCTTCAGCAAGGAATGCGTAGATATGTCCGGCGGGGAACGCCAGAAAATCGCCCTTGCCCGGGCTCTGTACAAGGATGCCCCCTTCATCGTGCTGGATGAGCCTACCGCGGCTCTGGACCCCATTGCCGAGGCGGAGATCTACAGCAAGTTCAATGAAATCATAGAGGGCAAGACCGCAATCTATATCAGCCACCGCCTCTCCTCCTGCCGTTTCTGCGACAGCATCCTCGTATTCCACAAAGGGAATGTGGTACAGCAGGGGGATCATGACTATCTGGTGGCGGACGAAAAGGGCAAATACTACGAGCTGTGGCATGCTCAGGCGCAGTATTATGACAAAAAGGCGGCTGAATAGCCGAAAAACTTTAAGCCTCCCAGTCAAATTTCTTTTCAAGGGCTGTTAATGCCTCCGCCGGCAGGCAGCATCTGCAATGTGATGATTCAGCATAACTGCTGAATCATCCTTGTAGGCAAAAAAGCGCAATGCGCTCTCCTCACAGCCCCTTTCTCTCCAGCCGGTCCATGATCCCGTCCACGTCCACTCCCGGATGGGTCGCGTACATCCGGCAGATGTCCTCCACCAGCCTCTCGTCCGCGCCCCAGTGCCGGGCCATCTCCGGGATGCCCTTCCCGGCCCGCATCCCCTTCATGACCTTTTTCACCAGCTGGTACAGATCCTTCTCCGACAATGCGTCCCCCGCCGGCTCTTTCGCGCCCTTCCGTCCACCGGTTTCGCAGTCGATTCTCTCTACCTCTATTCGGTTCTCCTCCAGACAGAGCGTCATCTCCATCATGGTGACGGGCAGGCGGAACCTCTTGGCCCCGCAGCTCCCCGGGTTCAGATACCGTATCCCTGTTTTTGCCTCCCAGACATCACTGTATTCATGGGAATGCCCATTGACCACTGCGTTGACTCCTGACAGCTCCTTTCTCCTGCGCTTCTTATTATGGATCATGTAGAAGCGGAAGCCGAAAAGCGTAAATTCCAGCTCCTCCGGCAGATCTGCCTGCTCCTTCTTTACCCATTCCTCGTCCGCATTTCCCCGAACCGCATAGACCGGGGCGATTGCTTTAAGCTGCTCCAGAATTTCCGGCTTGTCCATATCTCCTGCGTGCAGGACCGCCTCGCAGGCTTTTATCCGTTCCATGACCTCCGGGCGGAGAAGGCCATGGGTATCAGATATGATCGCAATATGGTGCCTTTCCATAAATCAAATCCTTTTTCCTTTCTCTTTGTCCCCGAAATCATACAAGCTCATAGTCTCTACATTTCTATACTCATGCTTTTCATAATAACCGATCAGCCTGCCGCCTTCGTCCCGCAGGGCCACCATATAGACATCCTTGTTCTCTTCCTCGTTGCGGAAGGTGTAAATGATATTATGATCATTGCTTTCCTGAAACCAGTCTGCTACCTTCTGTATCATCTCCCGGGATCCCGGTCCGTGACAGTCCAGCAGACTCCTTCCCACCAGCTCGGCTCCGCCTCTTTTGGCGTATCGGTCCACCGCTGCCGGGTTCATATAGATGATCACGTGCTCCATATTGCAGACCACCACCGCACAGCGATCCATATCTATGATGCTCTTAAAATATTGATATAATTCCATATGTGTTCTCCCTATATATCTATGTCTTTACCACGGTTACCGCCTGTTCCGATGTACATTGTCCGCCGCACATCGCCCGCTGCGCCTTATATACTGCGCCCTGCCCGCTGACACAGCGGTTCCGTCATATCCTACCTATTATCACAATTCGCCGCGTCGATGGCGATGACCAGCAGGATACCCTCCAGCTCCCAGACCGGATCGGAGATATCGATCACATAGGTATCCCCCCAGTGAAGCAGCTCCTTGGAAATATGCATGATGGGCCGGCCGCCGCTGCATACATCATAGTCCCAGCCCATGAAGTCCCCTTCCACCTGCCAGCCGTTATAGTTCACCTCATACCGGGGCCGGACCAAGGCAAACTTCTTCTGAATGGTTCCGACCATCCTGCCGCCGATCTCAATCTCGAAGGCAGGAAGGAATGTCAGTATCCTCTCATGGATCACTGCCAGCTCCCTATGCCCCGCATCGTAGACATGGATCTGGTGGCCCAGCGTAAATATCTCCGCCTGTACGAAATATCGCACATTTCCCTGCTCGTCCAATATGTCGTAGGTATCGCTCCATGAAAACACCCTCTGCTTTATCAATAATCTCATCTTGTCCCCTCCGTCTTATAACCTCTATGGAGCCGGCCTTGCTCACTTCCTGAAGAATGACTTAAAGGCCTCCACGGCGTACTTCGTATCCTTCACTCCCCCGGTCTCCACAGCGGAATGCATGGCCAGCTGGGGCAGGCCGATATCCACGCTGGAAACCGATACATGGGACGTGGAAATATTCCCAAGAGTGGAGCCTCCGGCGATATCGGAGCGGTTGGCATAGGTCTGGTAAGGCACCTTCGCCTTCTCGCAGATACTCTTCATCACGGCAGCGGAAACCGCATCCGTGGCATATTTCTGGCTGCCGTGGTATTTGATCACGATGCCCTTGTTCAGGAAAGGCCGATTGGTAGGGTCATACTTTTCCGGATGGTTGGGGTGTACCCCGTGGGCATTGTCCGCAGAGATCAAAAAGCTCCCTGCCACCAGCTGCAGGAACCGGCTGCGGCACAGCCCCATGGCCTCGCCGATCCTCCACAACGTATCCTCAAGGAAGGTAGAGTCGGCCCCCTGCTTGGTTCCGCTGCCCACCTCCTCATTGTCAAACACGGTACAGACATTGATGTATTCCTTTGGCCTGCTCTCCAAAAAAGCTTTTGCGGAGGCATACACACACTGTAGATCATCCAGTCTGGGAGATAGCACAAATTCCCCGTTCTCCCCCAGTATCCTGCCCTTCTCTCTGGGATACAGGAACAAGTCATGTCCCAGGATGTCCTCCTGCCCCGCCCCTGCGGCCTTGGCCACCCGCTTCATCAGCATATTCTTCTTTTTCCCGCCCTCGTTATCAGCATACAAGGGCAGCATATCTACCTGGGGATTATACTCCTCTTTATCCTTGCCCCCGCGGGTCAGATGGATTGCCACGCTGGGGATCACCAGCAGATCCTTCTCAATATTCACCAGTCTGGTCTCCAGACCGCCCTTGCCCTTCACCACCACACGTCCCGCCACGGACAGTGCCCTGTCCAGCCATGTGGAAAGGATCATTCCGCCGTATTTTTCCGTGTTCAGCTTTACATAGACATTCTCCACCGTCATCTCCGGGGACTCCTTGATCTTGAAGGAGGGGGAATCGCTGTGGGCCGCCGCAATGTGAAAGCCCTTGATTTTAAGCCAGTCTGTCTGGTCGGAGCAGCCTTGTTCCTTACAGAACGCACTCTGCCCCTCCTGCCCTGCCTCCTCCAAAGAATCCGCCGCTTCCCAGCCTTCCGTCTCTTCCCTTCCGGAATCGTCTGTCCCAATCCGGGACTGTACCGCATCTTGCGCACCTTCCCCGTCCTTTTCCGCTTCAGGCAGCCGAAATGCGATCAGGGAAGAATCGTTTCTTGTGACAAAGTACCCCTGCCCTGGACACAGCTTCCAGTCCTCTGTTTCTCCCAGCTCCCCGAATCCCTGCTTGGTCAAGGTTCTCTTCAGATTTGCCACCGCGTGGAAAGCCGTGGGGCTCTTGTCTATGAACTCCAGCATCTCTTTTGCGCATTTCTGAAATTCCTTCATGCTCATATCTCAACCCTCTCCTGCTGCCTTACTGCCTATACACGATGGAC
Organism: uncultured Acetatifactor sp.; assembly: GCA_964018205.1. GTDB lineage: Bacteria > Bacillota > Clostridia > Lachnospirales > Lachnospiraceae > Acetatifactor. Next base: position 14,980 of record CAXHOW010000009.1, read on the forward strand.
TGCGCCATCTCCTCCGCCTTATCCTTTCCGCAGAGGGTTCCCACGATAACCAGCGCGAAATCGATGGCTGTGCCCATGCCCCGGGAAGTGATCACATTTCCGGAAATCTCCACCGGCCCCGCCGTCACCTCCGCCCCTTCAAGATGGCTCTCCATGCCGGGATAGCAGCATGCCTTCCTTCCTTTAAGGATCCCCCTATGGCCAAAGATGCTGGGTGCCGCACAGATGGCCGCAATATATTTTCCTGCGGCATAAAAGGCATCCACCTGCCCCATGAGCCCCTCATGGGCCTCCAGATTCTTGGTTCCCGGCATCCCGCCCGGCAGCACCGCCATGGCATACTCCTGAAAATCCGCCTGCGAATAGCGCTTATCCATCTGAACGGATATTCCATGGGAGCCCTTTACCGCAGCCTCCTCCGTTATGGACACCATATCTACCCCCAGACCGGCCCTGCGGCAGATGTCCACCACTGTCAGTGCCTCTATCTCCTCATAACCTTCTCCAAAAAACACAGCTATCCTTGTCATCACGCAATCCTCTCTTCTTGTTTTCTTTTTTTGTTTTCTTTGCTTCTTTTTTGGTTCCTTTACTTCTTTTTTGGTTGCTTTATTTCTTTTTGGTTGCTTTACTTCTTTTTGGTTGCTTTATTTCTTTTTTGCTTTCCTCTTTCTTCTTTTTTGTTTTCTTTTCTACTTTTTCGTTTTCCTCTCTTCTTTTCCGGCTTAGGCTTTTGCTGTCTTGCCAAAGCTGTCTTTGCAGATTTGACAGACAATTCAGATATGCTTTCAGTATACACATTTATGGAAAAAATTTCAATATTTCCGGCGATTCTTCTATTATTATTGTTTCTTATCACTGTGTTTCTATTGTCATATTTCTATTGTCATGTTTTTGTTTTTGTAGTCTATGTGTTCCTACTGCTTTGTTCAACGTGCTGCGTTTATACCATATCCTGATTTTTGCCGCATTCAATATTCTACAATGCTTTTTATATGTCTACTCTGCTGCATCCGTATCTTTCCCGTCCCGCCTCTTCGCACCGTTATCACGATGTCGGAGCCGTCTATTTCGGACCTTCACCATGGCGCTTCTGCCGGGCTGCCCTCCTCTATGCGAAAGCAGGGCAATCCGCTTGACAATAGGGCCGTATTTCGCTAGAATGTCTCATAGAAAGAATATGTTCCGTCGGGCATGGCGCAGGATGCCGCTGACCGGCCTGCCGCCCGCAGAACCAAAAGGAATCCGCGCCCCATAGGAGGCAGAAGGAACATCATGAATAAGAAGGCATCTAAATATGCGGTCCCTTTTCTCTGGACCGCTGTTGCAGTGTACGGGCTCCTATGCATATATCTGTTTTATATGCAGTCCGTTCAGCCGCTTGACTATAACAATAGATATTTTCAGTCGGATCTGCCCTATCATATCAGCATGATCATAGATGACGGGTGGTATTACAGCTTTACGGCATATGCCTACCAGCTCCTCCATTGGCTGGGGGGCGGCAGGACATGGCTGATCGCGGTGTTTCTGGCGTCGGTGACGGTGCTGTGCATCCTGCTGACGGACAGACTGCTGCGGCTGCTCCTTGCCCGTGAGCGCACGGATGCGCTGACTCTGGGCGCAGCCTTTGCCCTGAATCTTGTAATGCCTTTTTTCTGGCGCTTTGCCGGACAGTACCGCTATGTGAGTTACCAGTCCGGCAACCTATGGCACAATTCCACCTATCAGTGCATGAAGCTGGCTGCCCTTGCCGCCATGCTGTATTACGAAAGGCTGGAGGCTGCCTACCGTCTAAAAATAACGCCTCGCCAGTGGCTGTGTCAGGCAGGCTTGTTGTTTCTTTGCACCGGCATCAAGCCCAGCTTCCTGACGGTCTTCGCCCCTGTGCTTGCGGTAAAGCTGCTTGCGGATTTATGCCGTCTGGTACCTTTCCGGCAGGTCTTCTTGATGGGAAGCACCGTGCTGCCTGCCTGCGGCGTGGTCCTATGGCAGAACATGGTGCTGTTCGGAGCGGATACGGGCAACGGCATGACCTTTGACCCATGGTATACCTTCTCCCTCCATGCCAACAAGACAAAACTGGCGGTACTGTGCTCCATCGCATTCCCCCTGATAGTGCTGCTGTTTTCACTGAGGGAGCTTGTGCGGGACAAAAGGTACCTGTTTGTCTGGGGCATGACCGGGGTGGGATTTCTGGAGGCGCTGTGTCTGGTGGAGACCGGCAGCCGTTCCCGGGACGGAAACTTCTTATGGGGATACTGCTTCGCCATATTTCTGGTATTTATATACAGCTTCCAGAAATGGCTGCTGTTTCTGAAAAAAGAGAAACATGGACTATTCTATAAAATAGTGTTTGCCGCCGCGGGGGCCGTGCTTGCCTATCAGCTCTTCTGCGGAGGATATTTCTTTGTAAGGCTGCTGCAGGGAGAGACCTATTTTATGGCCGGCTAAAAACTGCTGCCCTTCAGAGGGATATCTACAAGCGGCAGAAGCAACACCTGCCGATGCGGGCAGGGGATAAAACCACTAAAATAAATGCCTGCCAGTGCGGGCAAAGTATAAAACTACTAAATAAATGCCCATAGGCACGGGCAGGAGGTAATACTATGGAGATAGAACGGAAATTTACCATAAAGGAACTGCCTGCGAACCTGGAAAGTTATCCTTTCCATCACATCGAGCAGGGCTACCTGAATACATCTCCTGTAGTGAGGGTTCGCAAGGAGGAGGAGGAATACTATCTGACCTATAAGGGCAGCGGCATGATGGCAAGGGAGGAGAGCAATCTTCCCCTGACCAAGGAAGCCTATTACCATTTAAGGGAAAAGTCTGACGGCAGGATCATATCCAAGAAGCGCTATCTGATCCCCCTGCCCCATCCGTCCTTTGAGGAGAGAGAGGGCCTTCCCTGCCCGCCATCAGACTACAGCCTCATGATTGAGCTGGACGTGTTCGATCCCCCTTTTGCGCCCCTGATCATGGCAGAGGTAGAATTCGGCAGCCGGGAAGCCGCCGAGGCCTTTATTCCTCCGGACTGGTTTGATGAAGATGTCACTTACCGTCCTGAATACCACAATTCCTACATGGCGCTGCAGTCCTGAAAGCCCGGCAGTGTTTTCATACATACTGTCAGGCTCCTCTGATAATGAGAATCGGACGCCTGCTGATACAGACAGGAGGGTATCATAATGAAGCTGATCCGTATTCCGGAGAAACTTAAAAATCCGGCCCTGCTTCAATTCATTAAATTCGGCATGATCGGCGGCATCAACACCCTGCTGTCCTACCTGATCAGCAACGCCGGCTATTATGCCTTTCACCTTCATGAACAGATATGCAATCTCATCTCCTTCCTCATCACAGTGCTGATCTCCTACCTGCTGAACAGCCGGTTTGTATTCAAGCCTGAGGAAGGAAACGCCCAGCCATGGTACAAAGCTCTGGCCAAGGTGTATGCTTCCTATGCGCTGACGGAGCTGGTACTGATGGGAATACTGCTTTTTGTTCAGGAAAGGCTTCTGGAAGTCCCCCATTTCATAGCCACCTTCATCAATCTATGCATAACAGTGCCCTTGAACTTTGTCCTGAACAAGTACTGGGCATATAGGAGAAAGGACACCCTGAAATAAGACCCGCACTAAAAACAAGCTTATATGACGAGGAACTGTAAGATGAAAATCATGCCAAACCGTATGGACTACGGTTACGAACGGTATCAAAAAGAATTTGAAGAAAAAGCTCTCTCCGTGCTTCGTTCCGGCTGGTATGTGCTGGGAAAGGAGGTCAGCACCTTCGAGGAGCGTTTTGCCGCCTACACAGGCGGCGGACACTGCGTGGGGCTGGCAAGCGGTCTGGACGCTCTCTGGATCGCGGTGCGCCTTCTGGGCATCGGCCCCGGGGACGAGGTGATTGTTCAGGGAAACACTTACATCGCCAGCGTCATGGGTATCACGATCAACGGCGCTGTGCCCGTCTTTGTTGAGCCCGACGAATATTATCAGATTGATGCTGACAAGATAGAAGAAAAGATCACGGAAAAAACTAAGGCTGTGATGGTGGTGCATCTGTACGGCCATGTGGCCGATATGGACAAGATCACGGACATCTGCAGGAGGCACCGCCTTAAGCTGATCGAGGACTGCGCCCAGTCCCACGGAGCTCTTTATAAGGGCAGGATGACCGGCACCTTCGGCGACGCAGGCTGCTTTTCCTTTTACCCCTCAAAGAATCTGGGGGCTTTCGGCGATGCCGGCGCAATCGTGACACATGACCCTTATCTGGCGGAAGAATCCCGTGTCTTCCGAAACTACGGCAGTGAAAAACGTTATTACAACAAGGTTGTGGGGGCAAATTCCCGGCTGGACGAGCTGCAGGCCGGACTCCTGAACGTGCGCCTCTCCCATATGGAAGAGATCACTCAGGAGCGGAGGCAGCTGGCTCAGGCCTACCGGGAAGAGCTGCGGCAGAAGGATATCATCCTCCCCAGAGAAAGGACAGATACTTGGTCCGTATGGCATCAGTATGTGATCCGCACCGACCGTCGCAGGGAACTGATGGACTATCTCGCCGATAAGGGCATCGGCACCCTCATCCACTATCCCGTACCGCCCCACCTGTCGGAGGCCTACGGATACCTGAACCATCAGCCGGGTGAGCTGCCTATCACGGAACGCTATGCGGACACTGTATTATCCATCCCCTTGTATACAGGCATGAAAGAAGAAGAACAGCGCTACACTATAGAATGCATCAATTCATTTGTATGACAAAAGGGGGGCGTTGCAGCGTAGAGACGGTACTTATAATCAGAAAGGACAAAATAATCATGACAAAACTGGACGAGCAGATCCAGATTCTGGACTTTCCGGACCTCGGCGACGAACGAGGCAATCTGGTGGTAGTGGAGGGCGGCAGCGCCATCCCCTTTGACATTAAAAGATTTTTTTATATCTACGGCTCAGACAGCGAAGTGGTAAGAGGATGCCATGCCAATCTCAGGTCGGAATTCGTGATGATCAACGTGTCCGGTACCAGCAAGGTAAAGGTGGATAACGGACATGAGACACGGATCATAGAGCTGAACCGTCCCCGGATGGGGCTTTACCTGAAAAGCAATGTATGGAAGGAAATGTATGACTTCTCACCGGATTCCGTCCTCGTGGTGCTCTCCAATGAGCATTACGACCCTGACGAATATATACGGGACTATGAGGAATACAAGAAACTGATCATAGCGCCTCTGCCTTCCCCGGCAGACAACGGAGTATAAACATGAGCAAACTATCCATTATCGTTCCCGTATATTACAACGGGGACACACTTGAGCTTCTATATCAGGACATGAAGGAAAAAATCCTCGGAAAGCTGGAGGAATATGAAATCGTATTCGTAGATGACGGCTCCGGAGATGATTCATGGCAGGTGATGAACTCCCTGCGGGACCGCTACCCTCATATCAGGCTGGTGAAGCTTTCCCGCAATTTCGGCGAGCATGCGGCTCTGCTGGCAGGACTCTCCGTCTGCACCGGCGACTGTGCCGTCACCAAGCAGGCTGACCTGCAGGAGGACTCCCGTATCATACTGGATATGTATGAAAGCTGGAAACGGGGCTACAAGGTGGTTCTTGCGGTGAGAAAGGAGCGGAAGGAGAATCCCGTAAAGGTCTTCTTTGCAAATATGTATTATGCCCTGATCCGCAGGATCGTCAACAAGAATATGCCCGTGGGCGGATGCGACTGTTATCTGATAGACAGAAAGGTCATTGAGGTTCTGGAGCGGCTGGACGAAAAGAATTCCTCCCTTACCCTGCAGGTCCTCTGGGCAGGCTTCCGCACTGACATGATCTATTTTGTCCGTCAGGACCGGGAAATCGGCAGATCCCGGTGGACCTTGTCAAAAAAGGTAAAGCTGGTGATGGATTCCGTAATGAGCTTTTCCTATTTCCCCCTGCGCTTCATGTCCGGGCTGGGAATCCTTTTCAACATACTGGCAGTGATCCTCCTGATTTCCGTTCTGGTTGAAAAGTTTACAAAGAATACCCCTATCGCAGGCTGGGCCTCCCTGATGTGCGTTGTCTTGTGTGCCTCCGGCCTTATCATGCTGATGCTGGGCATACTGGGGGAATATATCTGGAGGACACTGGACGCCGCAAGGACGCGTCCCCCTTATATCATTGATGAAGTATCGGAAAATCGGGAGGAAGAGACCCATGACCGGCCTGAAACAAAATAGATGGAAAATCTTCCTGATCCTGCTGAGCATTCTGGGTTCCTTAAAGATGCTGTTTTTTGCCGTGGGCATGGATGAGGAATATCAGATTGTGATGTCCTACCGAAACACCATAGGGGACAGGCTCTTTCTGAATATGTGGGAACCCCATCAGTCCTCGGCGTTCTTATGCACGCTTCTGATGAAGCCCTATTGTCTTCTGTTCGGCACTATAGGCATCGTCCTATATCTGAGAGCCTGCGGTACCCTGCTTCATCTGGGCATAAGCCTCTATCTGTACAAGGTTCTGAAGAATTTTGTAGGGGAAAAATACGCATGGCTTCTTTCCCTGCTCTATTACAATATCATACCGAAGCAGATTATCCTGCCCGAGTTCGGTATCATGCAGGTATGGGCTTATACCTTGCTGTCCTTGTTCCTGATGCGGTATTATACAGACGGCAGAAAGCTTAAATATCTGGTACTGGCCGCATCTGCTCTGGCTCTCAACGTGCTGTCCTACCCCTCCTGCCTGATCCTCTTTCCCTTCCTGCTGCTGGTCATGGCCCGTCTCTCGGGAAGGAACAGATGGAAAGACATGGGAGTATTCACCCTCGTCTGCGCCATCTGGGCCGCAGGGTATCTGGGGATGCTGTTCTGCTACACCACCCCTGTAGAGCTGCTGGACACCTTGTCCCATATTCTGGCAGGGGACATTACACATTCCCTCTCACTGGCAGGCAAGCTGCTGCTGCTTTTCAAAAAGGCAATTTATATGGTTATACTCTGGGGAGTCTGCCGTCTCCTTGCAGGGGCCGCCGCAAAATGGAAAGGCCTCTCCCCTATTGCCACCGACTGCCTGACCATCCTGCCCGCCTGTATGATCCAGCTGTTCTGCTGGGTAGTGCTGGACACTGGATATGAATACCTGAACCTTCACCTGACTGCTGCCGCCGTAGCAGGATTATGCTCCTGCAGAAAGGCCAAGGATATGCCTGACGACACAGCAGACAGCGCCGTACTGCTGCGCTATATGTTAATAGGCGCTGTCCTATCCCTTCTGTCCGTGATCTACCTCACGGACATCACCCTGACGGAATCCATCCCTCATGCCATGCCCGCCGCAGTTTTCGGAGCTGCGCTGCTGATCCTTGCATGCCGGAACAGCCGGACGGAAGACTGCTCCAAATGGATGAATCTTGCGCTGACCGTTCTCGTGCTTACCGCCATTCTAGGAAAGACCTACACCCTGCGGGGAGGCGATTACAGCAATATACTGCAGAGCGGCGGCATCATGAAAAACGGCCCCGCCGCCGGGACCATCTCCAACTATATAAGGGCTTATATCTACAATTCCGACTATGAAGACTGGCAGACCTATATTGAGGACGGTGACAAGGTTCTTGTGGTGGTGGATCTGGTGCAGGGGCTGGATACCATTCAGTACCTGTTCAAGGACGTGGAAATATCCCATTATTCCGTGGTTAACCCTACTGCCTACGATGAGCGGCTTCTGGAATACTGGACACTGTACCCGGAGAAATCTCCCAATGTGATCATCGTGGACTGCTGGTACGGAGATCTGAAAGCGGATCCCGACAGCTGGATCATGAGGTACATCGAAGAGGACTTCGGATATACGCAGGTTGAGGACGGAAGCTATATCAGGATCTACCGTAAATAACGGCAGATCCTGCTTTTCTTTCATTACATATTAAGTATAGCATGTTATCCCAAGAAAGTGTTTTAAGAATTATTAACGACAGCTTAAAAAGGGTTTAAATACCGTTTCACGTTTCTAGCAAACAGTCACAACATTCAGAAGCTTATCGCAAATGCGGTTATCTATGTCCTTGCCAATGGCATGACATACTGAGATCTGTTACGGGCGTAGAAAGTGTAAGTTCTAATTTCCCTGCGTAAGCATCCTCCGCACATCCTGCATAAGCTCCGTCAGCCGCTGATATACTTCTATAGCCGAAAGGACATCGTATCGGTAATTCATGCCGTCTTTATCAGGCACTGTCATATCATGATACAGCTTCTCCGCCTCCTCCTTCAAAAACTGCATTACGGCGGCTTCTCCTTCTGATATGACGCCATCCGCCCGAAACGGCTCGATCTGATATGAGTCCATGATCCCGCCGTTGCCGATAAACCATGCCACCCTCTCCGCTTCTCTCCATCCTTCCTGATCCGCTTCGGATACATGGCTGCCCGGCTCTGTGACAGCCGCAAGCTTACTATGCATTTCCATAAAGGCCTTCAGCTGCATCAGGTTGTTTATGACCAGCTCCAAATAGGATATCTGTCCCTCATAGGAATCTGCCTCTTCAAAATACCCCAGATTGTGTGTCACATCATTCAAGACCGCGCTGTACCGCATCAGAAACTCGTTTTCCCAGCCTTTTTCTATCCGGCTTCTTTCCGCATACAGCATGATGATCCAGCCGATCAGGCACACAGTCACAGACGCTGCCGCAATATATAGCAATACTCGTGATCTACTCTTCCTATCTTTATCCCTCAAAGCAGTCATATCCTCCGTTTCCTATAATTTCTCCGAATGTCTTCTTCAGTGCTTTCCGCTCCGCCTATGCCTCCTTCTCTCCCCTAAGCTGAGCCTCCATGGACTCTGCCAGCACAAGCCGGGCCTTCCGGATCTCCATGCCTCCCAGACCGAAATAGAATTTAGTCACGGTTCCCTTCGCCAGACACTCCATGGAATTGTCATGCTGGGAATTCTCCTCCGCATTGGCAGCCACCATGAAAAGATCATTCTGCACCCGTATCATCGCCGCCACATTATCTGCCCTGCCTATATCGCCTTCGTCGTTTGTTCTTGCCCACCAGTCCGTCATCACAATTCCCTGATAGCCCCACTGCTCCCGCAGCGTCCGCTCCGACACAGCCGCCTCCACGGTATTGCGGCTGTGCTCCTGACTGTTGCAGGCAAAATGCTTGATGGTCCCGGTGACTCCGAATCGTCCCATGGCCCTAAGCTGCGCCGCTGCCATCCGGCCCGTCACCAGAGGATCCTCGCTGAAATACTCGAAATTACGCCCGTTCAGAGGATTTCTGTGAAGGTTGATGCCGGACCCCAGCAGTGTATCCACCTTATTCTTGCGCAGCTCCAGCCCTTCCCATGCATACAGCTCCTCGGACAGCGCCTCGTTAAAGCTGCTCCCCAGACAGGCTCCGTTAGGCATGGCGAACGCAATGCTGCCGCAGTCCATCCGGATGCCGCTGGGTCCGTCCGCACAGCAGACTATAGGGATGCCGTAGGATCTCAGCCTCTCCGTAACACCGCCGAAAGCACCGGCAGTCCCGGGTGTCACCTTGGGCGAGCACATTCCCTCCCCCCGCACCAGACAGCATAGCTCCTCATCAGACAGCTGTGCCAGAAACTCCTCCATGCTTACGCTGCCCTCCTCCACATGGGAAAGCTTATAGCCTCTGTCCCCGGTGCAGGAATGGCTTTCCGGCAGTCTCTCCCTGCGCCTTTTCCCGGGATCCACCGTCCTTAAGGGAACGGATTCCCAGCTCACCCTGAAGCCTCCCTCTCCGTCCCACTGAGGCTTCATCCTTTCAAAAGCAGTCACCGGCCCGCAGGCCTCCTCCAGCTCCTTCACTGCCACTGTCTCCTGCAGCGTCAGGGCGGCCCCGGGTACTGCGCTTCTCACATCGGTTCCTACATAAAAAACATACTCTCCTGCCTCCAGCACCCAGCAGGATTTATGTCTCGAAGCTCCGCTGTCGTCATAGGACGCGATGGTATACGGGGAAACCGGGATCCGCAGCATCTGGGCCTCTCCGGGCGCAAGCTCCTATGTCTTGGCAAAGCCGCACAGACTGCACACGTTCAGAAGCACTGCCGTGCGCGCAAAAGCACCGCACACCAGCCGGAGCATCTCCTCCTCATCCTCCGTCAGGGGCATTTCCTTCTGGAACCACGGCTCTCCCGCCCAGCCTATGCCTGCGTCAAAGGGATTTTCCTCAAGCCAGTCCCTATAAACGGTCTCCAGCTCCTTATTCAGCACAAAGCTGCTGTCCTCCAGCGCCTCCCGGATACCGGTCACATGGCTGGTGTTCACCATGCCGCCGGACCCCGTTCCGCTCTTATAATAATGAAACTGCCCTCTGCCGAACAGAGTGATCTTCTCTCCCTCCCCAAGGAGCAGCATATGCCCTTCATTGCGCAGCATGACGATGCCCTCCGCCACCGCGGCCCTTGCTGTCTGCGCATATTGCTTCAAGTCAAAGCTTTTATTCTCCATCTGAAATCTCATATTTCGTCTCTATCTTTTCACGTATTACAAAACGGTGCGAAACCTGAACCTTTTGTGTTACGTTTCGCACCGTTATATGCGGATAACAGGACTCGAACCTGCACGCCTTGCGACAATAGAACCTAAATCTATCGCGTCTGCCAATTCCGCCATATCCGCTCACCCGTCAGCCTCTGCCTTGACGGAATATCTGTATTATACCTTCTGCACCCGCTCCTTGTCAAGAGATTGGGGAAACATTCTCCCCGATATGGCTGATAATATTCCTATGTATCCTTATCAGGAAAAAGGTGCTCAGGCTTAAGCTCACAAGCTCCGCAATAGGAAAGGCCCACCAGATCAGATTCACATTTCCGCTCAGGGAAAACAGCCATGCCACGGGCAGCAGAACGCAGAGCTGTCTTGCAATGGATACGATCATGCTGTACACGCCGTTCCCCAGCGCCTGAAACACGCTGCCCACCACGATACAGTACCCTGCGAAGCAGAAGCTTAAGCATATGGTACGAAGGGCGGGAATGCCGATCACCAGCAGCTCCGATGTGGCCTCCGCGTCAAACAGCCCTATCAGTCTGGCCGGAATCAGCTCCATCACGATCAGGCCAGCAAGCATTATGCAGACTGCATATCCGATGCTGCTCTTCATCGTCCTGATGACCCTGTCCTTGTTCCCTGCACCGAAATTATAGGCGATGATGGGAACCATGCCGTTATTAAGCCCGAATATGGGCATAAAGATAAAGCTCTGAAGCTTGAAATAGATGCCGAAGACCGTCTGGGCAGCACCGAAGGCCTCCAGGATCAGGTTCATGCCGTAGGTCATGACGGATCCGATGGCCTGCATCACAATAGAAGGAATACCCACTCTGTAGATATTTCCGATCAGCCCGCCGTCAGGCCGAAATCCTCTGAAGGAAAGCTTCAGCTCCTTATTGAACTTGATATTGAACAAGATAGCCAACGCCGCAGCAATTATCTGCCCCGTCACCGTTGCGGCCGCGGCGCCTGCCACCCCCATTTCAGGCATGCCGAAATACCCGAATATAAGAATGGGATCCAAGATCAGATTGACAATAGCGCCGATTCCCTGTGTGATCATGGCATGGAAAGTCTTTCCGGTGGACTGCAGCAGACGCTCAAAAGCGGTCTGCATGAAGATGCCGATTCCGGCTGTACAGCATATGGTCAGATAGACGGTTCCGTACTCCCTTACCTCCGCAATGGCGGTCTGGCTGGCAAAGAAAGGACGGCTTACAAAAATGCCGATCAGGGCAAACACCACATAGCTCACCAGCTCCACAAAGATACCGTTGACCGCGATGGAATTGGCCTTCTCAAAGTCCTTCTCCCCCAGAGTTCTGGACAGGAACGCATTGATGCCTACGGCAGTGCCCACGGACACGGCTATCATAAGGCTCTGAATAGGGAATGCCAGCGATACCGCCCTCAGAGCATATTCGTTGATCCTGGACACAAAAATACTGTCCACGATATTGTAAAGCGCCTGCACCAGCATGGAAATCATCATAGGCAGGGACATGGACAGCAAAAGCTTGTTTATGGGCATGACACCCATCTTGTTTTCAGACTGCATTGCCTTATCCTCCCGCATATCAGATACATCTTTTCTACAGCTTTCGCCATTTTAACACACGGCCGGGAAAAAGACAACTGAAAAATATGTGCCTTTAAAGCTCTCTTACTGCAAATCATCCATCGTCATGCAAGGAAGCCTATACACACGGGAACAATCTGGGGAATTTTGTTGCAATAAACCGTAAAAAATGCTATTATATAAAAAATATATAAAAAGTCACAGATTTTATGGCAGAAAACTGTTGACAATCAGAAGCAAATAGGTTAAAATATGCTTCGTTGATGCGGTTTTTGTGTCAAAGGTCTGTGTCCGTAGCTCAGCTGGATAGAGCAACGGCCTTCTAAGCCGTGGGTCGGGGGTTCGAATCCCTTCGGGCACGTTTGAAAAGGGAATGACGAGGGCCATTTGGCAATCGTGTTTCATATATGGTGGGTATAGCGCAGTTGGTTAGCGCGCCAGATTGTGGCTCTGGAGGCCAAGGGTTCGAATCCCTTTATCCACCTTTCCTGATTCAGCAGTGCATTTGTTTTCTTTCACAAGATGCAGGCAGGATGCCTTATTCCGTCAGATTTAAAAGTTGAGCAGGATTTTTATTGCAAGCGGGACTTTGGCTTATATAGGAATGTGCCGTAATGACACGCTTGGTATCAGTGCAGGCTATCGTTAGATAGAGATATCGTCAGATAGAGATATCATTAGATAGGGATGTCGCCGGATAGGGATATTTTCAGATAGAAATATCACCAGATAGGGCTATCGCCAAGCGGTAAGGCACAGCACTTTGACTGCTGCAGTCGCTGGTTCGAATCCAGCTAGCCCTGTTGATCAAGGAAATTCCTTGATTTTTTAATGTGGGATATTAGCTCAGTCGGTAGAGCACTTGACTTTTAATCAAGGTGTCGGGGGTTCGAATCCCCCATGTCTCACTGAAGATAGGCTCTTTAACGAGATTTCGTTAAAGAGCCTATTTTTTGCTCTGAGGCGGAACAGCGAAACAAGGGACTCCGGCCCGGCCTTCAGCCCTTTGCATCCGTTTGCCGTCAATTGTCCATATAAACAGTCCCGCCGGTCACATCTCCCTGTATCGTTTTGCAGTGGATCTCTCCCTCACAGCGGACATTTCCCTGAACATCGCCGCAGTTTACGGAAGTCCCGGCGGATACATTGTTGCCGACACCACCGCAGTTTATCACACTTCCGGCATTGGCATTGTTACCGACGCTATTGCAGTTTATCACACTTCCGGCATTGGCATTGTTACCGACGCCATGGCAGTTTACCACGCTCCCCGCGCTGACATTGCCGCAGACTGCACCGGCAATATCCGCGGAGCCCCAGATTTCCAGCTTGATCTCAAGCTTCCTGCCATCGGCGCCCCACTTCTCGTCAAAATAAACAGGAATCTTATCGCCCTCCTTTAGACATTTCCACTCATTCCGGGAAACAACCTTCTGTCCGATGCATTGTACGATCCGTAGCGTATCATCATCCGGCAGATCCAGTTGTGCCGACACGCTTGTATTTATCTCGTTCCGCTCATCCCTCAGCAGATGATCAAGAGTGACCTCCAGATAATCAGCTATCTGGGGAAGCAGCGCAATATCCGGACAAGATAAATTGCATTCCCATTTGCTGACTGCCTGCACGGAAAGCCCCAGCTGTTCTGCCAGCACTTCCTGACCAATGCCTTTTTCCTTCCGTGCCTGTTTGATTTTTTCTCCGATGCTCATAGTAACCCTCCATTCTATTGTAATCATTCCACGCAGGAATAAAATGAGTTAACCTGACAAGCCTCCATCAGGTTAACTTCAGTATACGTAAAATACATCCGGAATGCCAATAACCATTCGTTTAATCTTATCAACCAATGGTTGATTTTTACGGTTCCCGATAGTACAGACTTTCGTTTATTTTCTTTGCCTCCTCCGAAAATATAACTCTGTCCCAATAATCTTTTACCCGTATTTCCATGACCTCCTCCGGCACCACCTCTTGTCTGGATATCCACTGCCAGCTGTCAATCTTTTCAAAGTCGTCCGACCTCAGCTTATAGATATATCCTATCCCCTCCGGATCCAGAGAACCATAGTCAAGCTTCGTCAGGCCGCCGCTGCAGGAAAAGCTCCTCCTGCCCTCCGGGCTGTCCGGATACCATCTGATGGGCAGCGCAAAGGGAATCACCTCGTCCACCGTCTCCGCGGCATAAATCGCCATCCGGGACTCCTTGTCACATTCGCCTGATGCGGCATGGGGAACCACCTTGTCAAAGCGGTACTGGCTGCCATGATACAGATATAGGGGCTTAAGGCCCTCCTTCACAGCTGTCATATGGCATCTGTCCCATGTCTCATCCTTGTACTGATATACCGCCTTTGTCACTCCTGCAAGAGCAAATCCGGCCTTTTCATAGCACCTTCTCGCTGCCTCGTTAGAGCTGAACACATTGATTCTTACGGAATCCACCCCAGTGATATCAAAGGCATATTTCAGCGCCAGTCTCATCATCTGCGCCCCATAGCCCTTTCCCCTCCGTCCGGGATCCAGCACCACAAATTTCAGAAATCCTGAATTGTCCCCGGCATTCACAGAATAACAGAAAAACCCAACCGGCGTTCCGTCATCCTCCGTGGCCGTATATGCATATCCGTCCCATTCCATGGCATCCTTTTCCAGCAGTCCCTCCAGCGCCTCCTTTGACACAGGGTAACTGACCAGACCTGCGCACCACAGCGCATGCACCCTCTCGTTATCCACCCATCCCGCAAGACACTCATAATCTTGTTTTCCGTAATACGGCCTCAGCCTCATTTTCGCCCGCCTCCTGTTTGTTTCTGCAGCAGCTGCTGTTTACCGCTTCCTATATTCCTCCAGTTCAAGGGAAGCGTCCAGTGCCTTTTCTATCTCCTTCTCATAGGTCAGGTTCAGATTCCCGGTCTGTTCCAGATTCCAGCATACTGCCATCAAATATTCCAGTGTGCCTCCGTTTCCCCGTAAGGGGCTGTTGATCAGCCCCAGGATGTCCAGACCGTTCTCCGTATAAAATCCGCACAGACCCTTAAGCACGGCCTCCAGCACAGCGCGCTGGTTGATGTTGCCGCTCCTGCGGATCTCCGCAGAGTCCACTTCATAGATTGGCTTTACCAGACATACCATCAGCCCCTTGTCCTTCAGGATATCCCTGCAGGCCGGCAGTGCCTTTTTCAGAGAAAGATATGACAGATCCAGAGAGATCATATCCGGCCTTGGATCTAAAGCCGCCAGCCTCTCATCCGACAGATTCGTCCTCTCCATATTGACCACCCGTGGATCTGTTGCCAGTTTCCCCGCCAGCTGGCCGAACCCCGCATCCACCGCATACACCTGCTTAGCCCCATGCTGCAGCCAGCAGTCTGTAAAGCCGCCTGTAGAGGCCCCGCAGTCCAGCACGACCTTGTTTTCCGCCTTGATACCGAATCGGCTGATGGCAGCTTCCAGCTTAAATCCGCCCTTATTGACATACTGCTTTTTATAGAACTCCTTAATCCTGACGCATCCGTCCGCAGGCACCTTCTCATGAAGGCTCCAGACAGGCTGATCGTTCACCAGCACCTTTTTCATCATGACCCATGTGCCCGCCTCCCTCTCATCCGTAAAAAAGCCCTCTTCCAGCAGCTTCTCCCAGACGGTGCACTTCTTCTGCTTCTTCTCTTTCATACCTGCCCCCAGATATATTTTTCACGCAGACTGATCTTCCTTACAGTTCTGACACGCACGCCTCTATCTGCCTTCTGCCGACTACCTCCGTCTCTGTGTTTGTGCCGAACAGCAGATATTCCGTATTTCCGGAATTGCCCTTCAGAGGGGATTTCGCTACATCACTAAGGTACAGCCCGTTTTCTTTCATGCCCAGAACAAGCTCCTCCATTCTGGCCACCACCTTTTCCTGCTCAAGCGGAATCCCGTTCTTTCCCAGATCCTCCGCAGCCAGCTCAAACTGAGGCTTGAACAGCAGAACAGCCCTGCCGTTCTCTTTCAGAAACCGGAGGTTGACCGGGATCACTTTTAACAAGGAGATAAAGGACACGTCCGAGACAATGAGATCCACCTTCTCCGGAACATCCTCCTCCGTAAGATACCTTGCGTTTTTCCTTTCCAGCGCCACCACCTTCGGGTTGACACGCAGGGCATAATTCAGTATACCGTATGCCACATCCACCGCATATACCCGCCCGGCACCATGCTTCAGCAGGCAGTCCGTGAAGCCTCCCTCCGAGGCGCCTATGTCCAGAGCGGTCTTTCCCGCCACATCCAGCCCGAATACATTGACAGCCTTTTCCAGTTTATGTCCTGCTCTGGTGACAAAATCCGTCTTTTTAAACTTGATCCTGACGGAATCCCCTTTTTTAATCTTATATTTTACCCAGCTGCATACCTGATCGTTGACCAGTACCTTCCCCGCCATGATATAGCCGTTGGCCTCAAACTCGCTTAAACTGAAGCTGTCGCAAACATATTCAATCAGATTCATAGACTGCTCTCTTCCCATCTGCTGTAACTTTCCACATTCCCTATCATAACACTATCGGAGCCGCTTTACAATCAGAAAGCGGCTCCCAAAATCTCTATTATTTCAGCGCCCTTAAGCCGCTGGGGATGGATGTCCGGCTTGAACGGACGGTGGGTATATTTTTTGTCCTCACTAGTTCTTTTTCTCACATAATTCCATCTGGCAGGCACCGTATTCTTCTGTCTGCATCGGCAGCGGGAGTCCTGCCTCCATCAGCGCAGAGCCATGATAAAGCCTTCCTGTCGCCGCGTCCTCATAGAAAGCATCCCGCTTCAAGCCTTTCAGCCTCACATAGCTCACCGGCATATTCCCATGAATCTCCAGCATCACCACATTCAGAAGCGCCCGCTCCCCGTCCTCCGACACAAACATCCATGCCCCATAAGCATCTTTGAATGGATCCGATAAGCGATAGTACTTTCCTCTCTGGATCAGATCCGCATATTTCTTGTACTGCCTGTTCTGCTCCCTGATCTGCGCTTTTTGCGTCTCATCCAGTTTCCCCGGGTCAAGCTCATAGCCGAAGGTTCCCGCCATGGCCACCACGCCTCTGGTATGCAGACTGACACTGCGCCCGGTCTGGTGATTGGGCACCGCTGAAACATGGGAGCCCACCACACAGATAGGGTAAAGGAAGGATGTTCCGTACTGAATGCGCACCCTGTCCACTGCATCCGTATTGTCGCTGCACCAGATCTGGGGCGTGTAATACATCATTCCCGCATCAAACCTCCCGCCGCCGCCGCTGCAGCCCTCTATCAGAAGCTCCGGATATCTGGCCGTCAGCCTTTCCAGAAAGTCATACACGCCCAGCACATATTGATAGGCCACCTTTCCCTGAACAGTCTCTGCAGAATATACGTCTGTGATACTCCGATTCATATCCCATTTCACATATTCGATATTTCCCTGATCCAGGATCCCGCATATCTTTTCGAAGATGTCGTTTCTCACGTCCTCTCTGGAGAAATCCAGAACCAGCTGATTCCTGCTCAGAACCGGCTTTCTGCCCGGAACCTGCAGCGCCCAGTCCGGATGCTCCCGGTAAAGGTCGCTGTCCTCCGAAACCATCTCCGGCTCTATCCATATGCCGAATCTCACGCCCAGAGAATTGATCCTTTCTATCATTTCCCCCAGCGTGCAGCCCAGCTTTTTTTCATTCACCACCCAGTCGCCCAGTCCGCTGTTATCGTCATCCCGCTTTCCGAACCATCCGTCGTCCATGACCACCATATCGATTCCCAGCCCTGCGGCCTCTCTGGCAAGGCTGCAGATGGTCTCGCCGCTGAAGTCAAAATAAGCCGCTTCCCAGCTGTTCAGCAGCACCGGCCTTGTCCGGCGGCTGTACTTTCCTCTGCAGACATGATCCCGGATACAGCGGTGGAATCTATGGGACAGCTCCCCAAAACCCTGATCCGAAAATCCCATGATCGTCTCCGGCACCACCAGCTCTTCCCCGGGTTCCAGAGGATAATGGAGGAAATCCCCCTGCAGCCCCATCAGCACCCTTGTCTGGCCGAACTGGTCCTTCTCGGCTTCGCAGCCGAAGCTGCCGCTGTACATAAACATCATACCGTAACAGTTTCCGGATCGCTCCCCGGTGCTCCGCTCTGCCAGAATGACCGCGGGATTATGCTGATGGCTGGAAGTCCCCCTGCTGCTTCCGATGGACTGGCTGCCGTAGCCGATCTCCCTGCGCTGCAGGCTGCGCTCCATGGCATGTCTTCCATAAAAGCTGATCAGGTCATATTCTCCCGTGACGAAATCCAGACATACGGAGGCTGCCCTTTCCACGGCGGCCTCCTCCTTCCCGTTGTTATATATCACGGCGCTTCTGGTAATGATATCCTCCTTTTCCAGAACTCCGTACAGCAGCCTTACCTGTACCCTGCTGACAGGGTCCTCCAGAAGGATCTCCAGCGTCTCCGCCTCCTCTTCCTCCGCATATACTGCCGGAAGCCCTTTCAGCCTGTACTTTCCTTTCCTGATCTCATGCCTCACATAGCGCAGGTCACTGTACAGAGACCCGTCCCCGTTGCGGACCGCAAAGGCGCTGCCGCGAAAATCCCCTGTGCCAAAAGCAGGATACTCCTGAGGCAGTACATCCATGGAGTAGCTTCTGTCCGCCCCTGCGTCATAGGGGACTCCCGAAAACCCTCTGTCATGATAAGTCAGAAGATACTCCATGCTGCCGTCCACTCTGCCCCCGTAATACAGATGAAGAAGGAACCCGAAAGCATCCACCTTCATCTGATAGGTGGTATTTTTTGTCTGAATGGTAAAAAGCTGATTCTCGCGCTGATATTCCACTGCCATATTATCCACCGCCTTTTCTTTTCTCCGCAGGAAATCCCAATGGGACGCCATTCTCCCCCGCTATAGTACACTGCTGCCCTCCAAAGGCTTCACATATTACTATATTAAACAATTTTTTCAAATAATGCAACACCACTACCGACTGCGGCGATCCCATAGACCATCCTTTCCGCAGTCAGTACTGGTTCGCAGGAGCCGGGACGCAGCGCGCTGTCCTTATTTCACCGCCCCGTTGGTGACACCGTTCAAAATCTGCTTCTGGCAGATTCCGTAAAAGATCAATATCGGAATCAATGACAGCAGGTACGAGGCAAAGGCCAGATTATAGTTCGTCCCGAACTGAGACTGGAAGTTCAGCTGGGCTAATGGCAATGTATTCTGGCCGGAGCCTGCCATGATGATAAGGGGAGTCATCACATCGTTCCACACTGCCAGCGCGGTAATTACCGCAACTGTGGCATGCATAGGCCTCATGATGGGGAAGATGATGCTCCAGTAAGTCTTCCATGTGGAGGCGCCGTCCACCCTTGCCGCCTCCTCCAGCGCCATGGGGATGTTCACAAGGTATCCTGAATACAGCATCACGTTCATGGGCATATAAAATACCACATAAAGCAGGATCACTCCCACCCAGTTTGCCAGATGGAGCTCCGCCGTCTGTTTTGCCAATGGCATCATCAGAATCGCAAATGGCACAAACATACCGCTGACGATAAACAAGTAAACAAAGCTGTAAAACTTACTGTGCGCCTTGTTCCTCCCGAGCGCATACCCCATCAGGGAATGGACCGCCACCGCCAGCACAATAGTGACCACGGAGATCAGCAGACTGTTGCCCAGAGAATGCCAGAAATCCGTAACCCTCATGGCTTCCCTGAAATTGTCAAGGCTCCATGTCTTGGGCAGGGACAAGATCCCGCTGATGCTGTTGGTCATTTCGGAGGGCTGCTTGAATGCGATCACGATAGTCATGTACAGCGGAAACACTATGGTGGAAAGCCCCAGGATCAGCAGTATCATGACAGTCTTATTGGATTTGCCGATAGATGATGTATGTTTCATAGCTGCTCCTCCTTTGATCCCGAAAACTTCATCTGCGCGACGGAAATGACGACGATCACGATAAAGAACACCACTGCATTAGCGCTCTGGAATCCAAACTGTCCTCCCGACATACCATTGTTGTAAATCAGGTATGAGATAGACTCGGTGCTCTGCGCAGGGCCGCCCTTTGTCAATGCGACGATCTGATCGAACACCATCAGGAAATTCTTCACACACAGAACCATATTGATGGAAAAGAACGGAATGATCAGAGGAAAGGTCAGATGCCGGAACTGTTTCCATCCTGTGGCCCCATCCAGCCCGCCCGCCTCGTATACGTCCTCCGGCACGGTCTGCAGGCCCGAAATATAGATGATGGTATTCATGGCGACCGCCTGCCACGCACACACGATCATCACGCCGATCCATGCCTTGCTGGGGCTGGACAGAATGCTGGTGCCCAGAGACTTGATCCCTATCATGTCCGCAAGCGCAGGAACAATATAGGTAAAGAAATAGTTGAAGATGTAGCCTACCACCAGCGAGCCCAGTATATTCGGCAGGAAATACGCTCCCCGGAAGAAGCCCTTGGCCCGGATCCTGCTGTTGAGCCCCAGCGCCAGTATCAGGCTCAGCACATTCACCACCGCCAGCTTAATAGTGAACCAGTAGGATTTTCCCACACGGGCATCCGTGAATAGATCAATATAATTCCGAAATCCCACCCAGTCGTATTTTCCGAAACCTCTGAAATTCGTGAAGCTGTAGACTACGCCCCTGATCAGGGGAATCGTATTAAAACAGACAAACAAGGCCAGGATCGGTATCGTGATCAATAAAAACGTTCTCTGTCTATCATTTTTCATATTATACCTTTCTGCCCGCTTCAGCGGACACATGAATTACTGATTTCAATTGTTTGCAGCCTCATATTCCTGCACCATGCGGATGATATCCCGGTTATACCGCTGCCAGCTGGTGTCAAAGGTATTCAGAAATCCGTCCACATCCTTTTCGATCAAAAAGGTCTGCAGCAGCGCATCCACCGACATCTCTGACGGATAATAATGATCCTGATAATCCGTCATGTTCCCCTCCTGAATAAAGACCCTCATCCCATCCAGCATCGAAGCCAGCACGAAGTTCCCCTCTTTACACGGAACCGCATTCTGAGCATCAATGTACTTCTGGAGGTTTTCGTCATCAAGGAGAAAATCAAGAACCTCATAGGCCGCCTCCTTGTTCTCACATTCCGCCATGACACAGAATCCAAGGTCTATTCCTGAGTTCAGGGTCCTGTCTTCCCTTTCATTGCTTGCAGGCATGACAAAGGAATCAATATTCATGTCCGGGTTCACGGACAGGATCTGGGGCACCGCATAGCTTCCTATGGGATACATAGCCGACTCCCCTCTGGCAAAGGCGGTACATGCGTCATTATACCCATAGGCAAAGGGATCCGCAGGTCCATAGGGCAGCAGCTGCAGATACTTCTCTGTCAGCTCCCTGTACTGCAAAGTGAACGTGGTCTCTCCCTTGTTTACCTGCTTTGCAGTATCTGCAGGCGCAAGCTCTACCGCCATGGCGTTCCACGGCGCCAGACAAGTCCATGTATCCTTGAAGCCGAAGTAAAAGGGCAGGATCCCTTCTGACTGAATCTCCTTGCACAGCCCCATCAGCTCATCCCATGTCTCAGGGATCTGCCAGCCCCGCTCCCTGAACATATCCTGATTATAAAGTATTCCCGCCGCATTTGCCACATAAGGGACCATATAAGTCCCTTCCGTGGGAACCAGCTCCAGAGACTCCGCTATGTTCCTATATCCCTGATTAATGCTCTGTAATCCTTTATAATCCGTAACGTCAGCAAGAATCTCCGCATCCACAAAATAGGAATAGTTTATGTCTCCGCCGATTCCGATAATGTCCGGATAGTCCTCCCGGATAAACCTTGTCTTCAGAATGGTCATGGCATCATTGGGCGAGCTGATCGTCAGATGTATGTCATCATGAGTGGCGTTGAACGCCTCCTCCACCAACTTGAAATAGTTGGCGGCTTCCGGTTTGTACTGGACAATCTCTATCTCGATCTCTTGACCGTCCCCGGAATCCCCGCATCCAGATACCATCAGAGCCGCCATGCAGCATAATGACAGCCCAAGGCATTTCATTCCCTTTCCCTTCATAGCATCCTCTCCTTATTTTTCATTCCGCAGTCTCCCTGCACTTTTTCATATTTATTATGCATACTACGCATTACACACTTATCATTTCCCAGCTGGTATTTTGTGTGCTTCATGGTAAAAATATCATAACATACCATTATGCTATCCGAAAATAGCAGTATTTTTGCATTTTTATACCATTATGCTGTTTTTGCCTATTTTATTTGAAGTTAAATAGCATTTTGGTATATAATGAGATGACAGCATACTCCGGAGGTGTCACATGAGCGAGGTTATCTTCTCTGTTTTTCCTATGGAAAATTTCATAGACTTAGGTCTGTACCAGTTCGGATGGGAGCAGTGCGACCCGTCCCATTCCTTCGGTCCCGCCGCCAGAAACCATTACCTCTTCCACTACTGCCTCTCGGGCACCGGTACTCTCTTTGCCCAGAATACAAAGGGGGATTCCATTGCCTATCAGGTAAAGAGCGGTCAGGGCTTTCTCTTGTTTCCTGACCAGATATGTACCTATATCGCAGACCATGACCTTCCATGGGAATATGTATGGATCGAATTTGACGGGCTCAGAGCAAAAGAGACTGTGGAGCTGGCAGGCTTAAGCCCTAACCAGCCCATCTATAAGGCCCGGTATAAAGACATTGCCGAAACAATGAAATCAGAAATGATGTATATCGTGAACCACAAGGACGAGTCCCCCTTCCACCTGATCGGACATCTCTATCTTTTCATCGACAGCTTTGTCCGTTCCTCCACCTCCGCCCAGATAGGAAAAGAGGACAGCGTCCGTGATTTTTATATCAAAGAAGCATTTTCATTTATAGAGCAGAATTTCCAGAACGACATCTCTGTGGAGGACATAGCCGCTGCCTGCGGCTTAAACCGCAGCTACTTCGGAAAAATCTTTCACGAGAGCATCGGAAAGACCCCTCAGGAATTCCTTATTTCCTACCGCATGACAAAGGCCACGGAGCTGCTGAAGCTGACGGAGCTGTCCATAGCGGACATCGGAAATGTGGTGGGATACCCGAACCAGCTGCACTTTTCCAGAGCGTTCAAAAACGTCTATCAGGTCTCGCCCAGACAGTGGCGGTATGAGCATGGCGGCGGAAAGAAGCAAAAGCCAAATAACCCCCAGCAGAACGCGGCACGCTAAAGCTCATCGTTTTTTCAGATAGCAGAACCCATAGGCAGGCATCAGGATCTCCCCCTGATTTATTTCTCTGCCCGATACCAGATCTACATATGCTTCGTCCCCCTCCTGCAGCCATACTTTTTTGTCGAACTCGCTGAAATTGAACAGACCGATCAGCTTGTCTCCGTCAAAGTACCTGCCCATGCCCAGCACGCCTCTCTCTCCCGTCTCCACTGTCCATGTATCCGCATTGGACACAAAGGCCTTCTCCCGTTTCCGTATCCTCTCCAGTTCATTCAGGCTCCGGAACAGCTTTCCCTCCACCGTGGTTTCATCCGAAATGTTCTCCGCAAGCTCCCATTTCATGGCCCCCCGGTGGATATATCTGGAATCCGCTGCCTTGGCGGGGTCTTCCTTGTAGGTATAGTCATTGAGCTGCCCTATCTCGTCCCCGCTGTAGATCACTGGTATCCCGGACTGCATGAACATATAGGCATGGAGCATCACATCCAGCCGGACAGCCTTTTCCATCCCTGCCCCGTCTCCCTTGGCGCCTGCTTTCTCTATGCCGCACATGGATGCGGTGGTGCCGCAGAATCTGGCATCGCCCGTGGCCGGATCCGCATTGTACAGCTCGCCCCGGCTGTTGCTGCCCCCTGCGTATCCCTGAAAGTAATCGTTCAGATATTTCTTATGGGGTATCTCTTCCATTCCCTCCGTCCTCAGGGCATTGTAATCCAGACCCCATCCTATATCGTCATGGCAGCGGAGATAATTCAGGAACACATAATCCTTAGGCAGGGAATCCACGATATCCAGCTGCCGCCTCAGCAGGCTCACGTCTCTGGTAGCCACGGTATGCCATGTGGTAGCCATGGTGGTGACATTGTAGAGCATATGACATTCAGGCTTCTCTACCGTGCCGAAATAAGGAACCACCTTCTCCGGCTCCATGACCACCTCCCCCAGCAGCAGTATGCCCGGACAGACGATCTCGCTGATGATCCTCATCAGCCGCACGATGGTATGTACCTGAGGAAGATTCCTGCAGGGGGTATTCAGCTCCTTCCAGATGTAGGGAACCGCATCGATACGGATAATGTCGATTCCCCTGTTGGCCAGATACAGGAAATTATACATCATCTCATTAAAGACCCGGGGATTCCTGTAATTGAGATCCCATTGATAAGGATAAAATGTAGTCATCACGAAATGCCCCGCCTCCGGAAGCCATGTAAAGTTACCCGGAGCAGTAGTGGGAAAGACCTGCGGCACCGTCTTTTCATACTGTGCCGGTATCCGGGGATCATCAAAAAAGAAGTAGCGGCTCATGTACTCCCCTTCCCCTGCTCTGGCCCTTTTGGCCCATTCATGATCCTCCGAGGTGTGGTTCATGACAAAGTCCATGCAGACATTGATCCCTTTCTTATGGCAGGCGGATGCCAACTCTTCCAGATCCTCCATGGAACCCAGCTTTTCCTGCACCTTCCGAAAATCCGACACGGCGTACCCGCCGTCAGAGCGGCCCGGAGGCGTGTCAAGAAAGGGCATCAGATGGAGATAATTCACATTGCACTGCTTAAAGTAATCCAGACGAGCTTCCACCCCTTTCATGTTTCCGGCGAAATTGTCAATATAGAGCATCATGCCCAGCAGATCGTTGCTTCTGTACCAGTCGCTGCAGGACTCCCTGCGCAGATCCAGAGCCTTCAGCTCATCCTTCCGCTGGGCATAGAATCTTTCCAGACTGTCGCATAGTTCCGCATACATGGAGCTGTTGTCATATAACTCCATGTAGAGCCAGCGCAGCTCATCCTTATATCTGCCGAACCTCTCCCGATAAATGATAGCTTTTTCCATGGCTTCTTACTTCCTTTCTTATTGTGAGTTCCGTTTGTCGGTTCCGTCCCTGCTCTCCGGCACCCTTTTATGTGCTCCCGCTCCGGAACTGCCTCTCTCAGGAACCCATAATAAACGATAATCATCTTTTTGGCAAGATATAAGTCTTGACGCTCCTTCTTTACATACGGTATAATGTAAAAGATTAACTAAAAAAAATATTGACACAAGAAGGAGGCTGCTTCATGAGGCAATTTTTTGGTATGAGCCGCAACGGAAATCTGACGGATGCGGTCCGCGGTCTGGAAAGGCCCCAATTTATCATGCTTTTATCAAACAATTCCCAGTTTGAAGATCATGTAAGAACCTTGGAAAAGCTCTATCCCGGAATCCCCAGCATCGGGTGCATAGGAATGAGCTATGACACAGCAATCGTAGAAAACGGAGTCGGCGTCATAGCGTTTTCAGACGGCGTGGCCGCGGCCGCAAACGTACTGGAACAAGTATCTACCATGCCGGTGAAATATATCAGCCGTCTGAAGCAGGATCTTTCAAGAGTAAATGCTGCCCGCCACAACACAGTATGCATTGATTTCTGTGCCGGAAATGACGCATGTGCCCTGACCACTATATACACAGTGCTAAAAAACAATGGAATTCAGCTAGTAGGCGGAACCGGCGATGCAGGCAAGGTCTCCGCCAACGGCAAAATTTACGAGGATGCCGTAGCTTATGCATTGGTTCAGAATCAGAACGGGAGAGTCAAGACCTACAAAGAAAATATTTACCATCAGCTTGAAAATTACCGCTTCATTGCCTCAGGCACGGACAGGGAAAAATACATAATCGGCTATCTGAACGGAAAGCCGGCCAAACAGGTTTACCAGAGTATCCTCCATGTAACGGATCAGCAGATATTGACGCAGACATTTCAGAATCCCTTTGGGAAGATCAACGGAAACGATATGTGCATCGTATCCATCAAGGAGGTAAACGGCAATTCACTGGCCTGTTTCCGTCAGGTAAACGACTCCGATGTTCTGACTCTTCTGGAGCTGGGGAATTATGAAGCAGTGGTAAAAGAAACCATTGACACTATCTGCCGTGATTTTCCCAAACGTTCGGCAGTCTTCTCCGTAAACTGCCTGTTCCGTTATAAGCTGTTCAGCGAAAGAGGATATATGCAGAAGTACCTGCAGCAGATGAGAGCCCTCGGCAGCCATGCCGGCTTCGTCGGTTACGGCGAGCATTACAACAGCCAGTTTGTCAATCAGTCCATGACCTGTGTTGTATTTGAATAATCCCTCTCATCAGAAGACATCTGTTCGACTATATTGACATCCGCCGGGGCGGATCAGGAGGTATCAGAATGTTATTTTCAAATAAAAATCAAAAGCCGGGCCAGATACGGCATGATGAAAAAAGTCTCTATCCTATCCTGCATGTTGCTGACAGCCTGAAAGGTTATCAGAAAGATCTGGCAAAAAAAGAGGTGGAATCCTTGTTCGAGCTGAGCATGATCGGAAACGCTTTTGATAATGTAGTCAGCGAAGCAGATACTTTTCAGTCCCAGCTTCAGGATTTCGGCCAGTCCTTCTCCAATATTAACCAGTCAGCCGAACGTTTCGGCCATGTGCGTGAAGACATTACCCAAACTGTTTCCCATGCCCAGAATATGATGGAGGATCTCCAGCATACCTCTATGAATGTTCAGGAATCCTACAGTCAAATGGAAAGCACCTTCACACAGCTGCAGAATGCCGTTGAAGCAATCCGGAAGTGCATGGGTAAAATCGTATCCATCGCCGACGAAACCAACATCCTTGCCATCAATGCATCCATAGAAGCCGCCAGAGCCGGTGAGCAGGGCAAGGGCTTCGCTATTGTAGCAGAGAAGGTAAGGGAACTGGCAAAGGAAATCAAAGAGCTCACCGACGAAGTAGATACCGGCGTCCATAATGTGGAATCCGGTGCCAGCCAGTTAAGCAGCAGCATTCAGGCATCCCAGCAGGCACTGGGACAAGGCGTTGATATTGTAAACAATACCTGCGAATCCTTTGTCCAGATCACATCCGCCGCAGAAGGCGCCTCGTCTGTCCAATCGGAAATTTCCGATGTTATCGATGATTCCCGCAGTTCGCTGCAGAGCATCTGCCAGTTCTTTGATAATATCAAGCTGCAGTATGACGAGGTGGTAAAGCACATCAGCCGGGCCAGCGCTCTGGGCACGACAAAGAGCGCCATGTTCGAGGATGTGGACAATATGCTCTCTCAGATCCCTCCCATCATCAGGGACACAGATGCCCTGAAAAAATGACCCAGAAAAAGACGCTGTAGGCAGGAAGCAGCTTCCTGCTGTACAGCGCTTATATTTTTCCATGAACCTTTTTTCATGAACCTTTGTGCTTCTTCTTTATTTCACCGGCCTTTAACTATGTACCTGCCTTCCCTTGCCGCCAGTTCGCTCAGCGACTGCTGACGGCCTGCATATGTCACACGTTCCTCATACTGCTCCTTCTTCACATTATTTACAGCCTCCCGCAGAGCCTTCAGCTCGTTCTCAAGCTTATCCATCCTGATCAGCACAGTATTGGTGTCATATTCTGCAGAGGACTCCCCTTCTCCAAACTCCTTGTAAAGCTTCTCCGCTTGCTTGTACACCCTTTTAACCTGCTTTTTTACTTCCTTCTTCAGTTTCAGTATCATAACCCCTTTGTCAGCCGGAAACCTTCATAAGACCGACTGCTTTCCTCCTTTCAGAAAATATATGCCCTCTGTTCATCATATTCTATTTTAAGCCCAGCGTCAATAAGCAGCTGCCTTTTGATGTCATTTTTTGATTTCATTTTTGATCCGATTTGCTTTTATTTCTCTTGACACCCTGTCCCGCCTCCCTTATGATAAAATATAATCAGGCTGCATTCGTCTTTGTTTTCAGGATTGCAGAAGAAAGGAGAAAGATATGCTGGACATCTTGTTTGTAACCGACTTTGTATGCCCTTACTGTCTGGTGGCCAAGGTCGCCTTGGAGGAGGCTCTGAAGGAAACGGAAACAGAGGCCGAAATCCGGATCCAGCCTCTGGAGCTGACACCGGAACCCAAGGAAAGAGTGGATACCTATCATGACGAAGAGCGCCGGAAGCGTTATCAGGTTCTGGTGGAGCCCGCAAAGGCTCTGGGGCTTGACATGAAGCTGCCCCCTGCGGTCTGCCCCCGCCCTTATACCCGTCTGGCCTTTGAGGGTCTGTTCTTCGCGGAGGAAAAAGGACCGGGCGAACAATATGCCGATTTAGTATACAGGGCTTATTTTGAAAAAGAGCAAGACATCGGGAATATGGAAATACTGTGTGAAATCGCCCGGGAAGCGGGACTGGACGCTGCGGAATTCCGAAAAGCACTGGATGACGGCACCTATACGGCGCAGGTAAAGGAGGCCGTTGACTATTCCAGAACCGTACTTGAGGTAAAAGGCATCCCTTCCGTCTATCTCAATGGGGAACTTGTTTCCATAGAGAAGTACACGAAGGAAGAAATGGTTCAGATCCTGCAGGAGGGACAGGCTGCCGCCGGCAAGGGCATATGCTGCGGAATCGACGGCTGCGGCTGATTTCAGAACCAGCCTTATTTCCGGATCGGCAATCCTGAGCCGCTGTCCATAATGCTGTCAAGATAGCATCAGCGCAAAAGGGGCCTCACAGTAGACACGGTAAAACAATGCAAGCAGCGGGGTATCAGCCCCATGAAGAAACAAAACAAATCGTCTAACGTTTAAAAACGATAGACGATTTGTTTATATCCTATCACTGCAGAGCAAAACGACTATGACGAAGAGGCAGATATGCTGTGTTCTCCTTCTTTAAGGACAAATTTTGCGTAACCGTCTGTCAGGCTGACAGCCTGATCCAGATTGTTCGGCAGTTCACCGTCCATAAGCGGCAGGTAAACCTCAGCTACTGTTCCTTCAGGGACTGTAACATTCATGCGGACGTGCCCATCTGGCTTTTGGGCTTCAAGAACAATTTTTCCTTTTACTGACGGCACGGTACATCTGATGAAATTCAGATCACCCATATGCGGTTTTATCTCAAAGGCTGTATATCCGGGACGCAGAGGCTTTATGCCCGCTATATATTTTGACATTGTAATAAGCGGACCGCCGGACCATGCGTGATTCAGTGTGCCGCCTCTGTCCCAATACTCCCAAAGGGTAGAATAATCGTATTCAACCATTTCCTTGTAACGCTTTTTCATTCGCTGCGCCGCTTCGTCAACACAGCCCATTTCGCATAATGCATCAAGCACATACTTTTCCATATATGGACTTGCGTTTTCGCTTGTCTGCAAAACCCTCAAAATACTGTCATATCGGTCTCTGTCGGCCATGCCCGAAAGCACGGCAAGGGCGTTCGCACGGTCATCAGGCCTTTCATTCAAGGTCTTGTCATAGTAATATCCATCCTTCCAGAATACCCGGTCATAATTTTCTTTAATGCTCTTTATACGCCGGTCATACAGAGCAGCATCCTCATGATATCCAAGAATCCCCGCCATCTTTTTACAGCTCTCAGCCGCCATATAATACCATGCGTTTTCCATAGGCGCAACATCCGCGTTATCGCCCCAGTCGGCCCAGTCCCAGCTCCCGCTCCTATGCTCAACAAGTCCGTCGGAATTTATCTTATAATTCAGCACATAGCTCTTTGCCGCCTTATACACGCGCCTGATCACGCTTATATCGCCAGTGTAATCATAATAATACGAAAATCCCCATATTCCCGCAAGGTTCTGGAACGGCAGTTCAAACTGCTCCGTTCCCGACGGCACCACCGTCAGTATATGCCCTATGTCCTCCGCCCAGCCTGCCATAGAGTCTGCGCCTTTTTTGTAAAGCTGCAGGGCTTTTTCGTCAAGGCAGTACATCATCATCTGCATCTCGACATTTACATCGCCCCACCACTGCGCACGCTCCCTGTCGGGACAGTCCATAAAATTGTCCCGCATTGTGATATACAGCGTGCGGAGCGATTTCTGCCATAACCTGTTCATAAAATCATCATCACATTCAAAGCTGCCTGCAAATTCCGTGTCATAGCCTGATTCACGGTACTGCAATTTATGGATCGTGACTCCTGCAGGGACAGTATAATACATATACTCACCGCTTATCCAGCCCAGAGATTCATATTCCTGTTCCCCGTCTCTGGTGTAATACACGGCCATAACACTCTTTGTATCATAGAGCGAATCATCATATGTATCTGATCTTATGGAAATCCTTTTGCCTTCTTCAGCGCTTACTTTCAGATACGGCGTGACCTGCGCATTGTAGGGAAGCTTCATTTTAAGAGTTGTTTCTTCCGCTGCCGTAAATCCCTCATAATCCGCCGTGTTTTCATAATCTCTTAATCCGCTGTATCGAAGCTGCGGAATCATGCGCTTTTTCAATGTACCGTATACGCCCTCCCCCGCGCCGCATATGACATCGGCGTTCTCCCACAAAGACGTATCATGATCCATGGCATACCATTTTCCGATATCCCGCACCGCGTCAAAATAGAGATTTGACTCCGAAAACCTGAAATTAGCGGGAATGTCGGATTCGTCAGCCTTTACATATGCCGGATTCTTCGTGACACGCCATGAGCTGTCGGATGAGATGATCTCATCGTTTATGCGCGCCTCAAAAAGCAGGCCGCCCATTCCGCTGGAAATATGGGAAAAGCCGCTTTTCCCGAAGTACCATGCAAGTACGGCGATCGTATTTCTGCCTGTTCTGAGATATTCAGAAATATCAAATTCGTCATAATATGTACTGTTTTTTGTCGGCCCACGTTTCACCCCGCCTTCAAATACTGCCAGTATGCCGTTTACATAAAGCCAGTATTTCGAGTCAGCCGCAATGCTTACGGCAGCTGTCCGCGGCACTTGATCCAGGTTGATTTCCTTGACAAAATTCAGCCATGTGTTTTGGCTGCTTTCACCCTTTTTCCAGATCCATTTTGTGTTTTCATCCATAATCAAAACCCCTTCAAAGCTTTCTTGCCCTCATACCAGTAGTTCATGTTCGGCACAAGCAGCTGGCCCATCAACGATATATGCGAATACTGCGGATACAACTCCATCCGCAATTTCCCACCGTCCTACTCTCCGGATGCCCCAGGATCCATAGAAGCCATGGTGGCCGCCACGTCCACCACCTGCGGCCCCTCCGACGCTGCCTCCCCGTTCTCCGCCGCCTCCCGGGGGTCGTCGTACTCCTTCTCCTCCTCTTCACCCCAGAGGCTCTTATATTTTTCCTTCTTCTGGCTCTGCACCAGCGCGCCGATATTCTTTGCTGTCTGATACATCTCGAAGCTGTACTCCATCAACTTCTTCTCGTCCGCCGCCGGCACGATGCCGCCGCGCATGATACGTCTGGCTACCTCCAGAAGCTTTGCCACGTCAACCGCATACTCTGCCGCCGCATCCGCCTGCTGCTCTCCCACGGCAGCATTCCAGTAGGCGCAGTACTGCTCCGCCAGCTCATTTAAATAATCCTGATATTCCGACTGCTTCTCGTCCAGCTTATCTAAGGTCAGCTCCAAGGTAGCCACCTCCGAGCCGTATCTGTCCTGCCCTTCCGGCGACGCCTCCATTCTGGATCTGGCTGTCTGCAGCTGCTTTGATATGATCGACTTCTGTTTCTGATAAGCTTGTACCTGATCCCTATAAATCTGCTGCGCTTCCCCGATTTTCATAACCCTAACTTCCTGCACCCCTTCGGTGTGCTGAACCAAAAAACACGTTTAACCTATAGCACAAACCGCCTGCCTGCGGTACAGCCGAATTAACCCAGGACAATCACCCAGCAGGAAGATCTGTATCATCTCAAGTATACCACAGATAACAGATAACGGGAACCGTGTTTCTGATCTTTCCGCAAAATTCAAGGAAAAAAAGCAGCGGATCAGGCTGCGGTAAAATCCTGCTGGCAGGTTTTCTGTAACTTTTCTACGAATCCTATTGACCATCTTTGTCTAACGTGGTAGACTATATACAGAGTCTAACAGTGTAGACAAGGAGGGCATGAGGATGGAGATTCCGAAAATCCACGAAAGTGAATATCGTTTTTGTCTGATCATGTGGGAGCATGAGCCTGTCGCTGCCACTATGCTTGTAAAGCTGTGTCAGGAACAGTTGGGGTGGAAAAGGACAACTACCTATACTGTCATCAAACGCCTCGGGGAACGCGGGGTGCTGAAAAATGAGAATGGCACAATTACATCCCTTGTGTCCAAGGGCAAAGCACAAGCATACGAAATTGACGAACTGGTCGAGAAAAAGTTTCAGGGTTCGCTTCCTGCTTTTATTGCTGCCTTTACAAAACGTCAGGATATGTCCGAGGCTGAGCTTGACGAAGTGCAGCGTATGATTGACCGCATCAGGAAAGGAGGTCCGCAGTGAACGAACTCTTTTTGAAGATTGTAAACATGAGCATATCAGCAAGCTGGCTTGTACTGGCTGTACTGTTGCTTCGCTTTGTATTTAAGAAAGCTCCCAGATGGGTCAATGTCCTGCTGTGGGGCATCGTAGCGGTGCGTCTGATCTTCCCATTCTCTATCGAAAGCGCACTGAGCCTGATTCCCAGTGCAGAGATAATAAGCCCTCGCATCATGATGGATAAAACGCCGTCCGTCCAGACCGGTGTCCCTGCCCTGAACAGTGTTATCAATCCGGTAATCGCCAGTTCCCTTGCCCCTGCTCCGGACGCCAGTGCCAATCCGCTTCAGATCTGGATCCCCATTTTGAGCATGATCTGGGGGATCGGTGCTGCTGCGCTTCTCATGTACACCGCAGTCAGCTATTGGCGTCTGCGGTGCAATGTCAGCGAAGCCGTCATCCTCCGGGACAACATCTTTCAGAGCGAAAATGTCGACTCTCCCTTTGTTCTGGGTGTCATCAGGCCGAAGATTTATCTTCCCTATAAATTGGACGGGCAGGATCTGGGCCATGTGGTCGCCCATGAGCAGGCTCATATCCGCCGCAGGGATCACTGGTGGAAGCCCCTTGGTTTCCTCCTGCTGACAATCCATTGGTTTAATCCTCTGATGTGGCTGGCTTATATGCTGTTGTGCCGCGACATTGAACTTGCCTGTGACGAGAAAGTCATCAAATCGCTTGACAACGGGCAAAGAGCTGATTATACCCAGACACTTGTTGCCTGCGGTGTCAGCCGCCCCATGATAGCAGCCTGTCCTCTGGCCTTTGGTGAGGTCGGCGTAAAGGAGCGTGTGAAATCCGTGATGAACTATAAAAAGCCTGCTTTCTGGATCATCGTCCTTGCAGTCATTGCGTGTGCGGCCGTGGCAGTCTGTTTCCTGACCAATCCGGTTCGTTTCGGGTTTGACGAAGCAAACCACACCATCGTTTCTGCGAAGTACTTTGATTTGAGAACTTCTGATGAACCGGCTGCGGTTGAAATGGATCCTGCACAGCTCAGTGAACTGAGTTCCCGGCTGACCGGGGTAAAAAATACCAGAGGCAGCGATAAATATGCCGGATTGACGCCAGAATATCAAATCAGCGCCCTTCTGCAGGACGGCACATATATCTGGATCAGCGGGTACTCACTGTCTGATAAGGATATGGTGGATATTGAGTGGAATAACGAACGGTATGCGGTAAATGATAGCGATTTTCAGGACTATCTGAGCCGTATCTGTGCCGGTAAAGATATTTCCGCTGTAGGCGACACAGCTGGCGGAAAAAATTATGTCTATGAAAACGAAGGAATCATGGGCAGTTTTGCGATCACCCTCTACGAAGACAAAACTTTCTTTTATTCTGAGGGAATCGCAAGCAGCTATCTCGGCGTGGGCACATGGACACAGGACGGGGATATAATTACCCTTACCGACAATGAAATTGCAGGTTATATCCGTATAAACCATTTCAGGATAGACGGTGATGATCTTTTGTTTCTCGCAGAGGATTCCTCCAATTTCATCTATGTCAAGATTCAGAATGGCGAGCGTTTTAACTGTACCGGCGAAGCGCCCCGGGCTGACGGTGGCGCAGACGTTCCCGAGGAAATCGAGGCAAAACGGAAACTGACCCTTGACGATGTGATCGCCTTGTCAAAAAAGGGGTATGATCTCTCCTGGGAGGACTTTGGGGAATATTCCTGCTATGAGGCAGGTTCCGGCTTATATATCCGGGTGTATGAAATCAACGAATTATTTGAACTTCTGATCGGCGGCAGCCCTGATAATTTCCCGATGTATATTTATCTGGCTTTGGCTGATGATATTGACACAAGAATCGATATTCGGGACGGAGGCGTTGAGGGATTTATTGCCGAGGATCATTCTGGAGTCCTATTGGAGAACGCAATCAATACTGCGATCCTTAACAGCAATAAGCCCTCCGGGCCGGATGGGCTGTTCCACTGTGCCAATTTTGTCTTACTAAAGAAGGAGGAGCTGTGCATCGAAAGCGAACCTCCCACTCCCCTGCAGGTGACCGTTTACGGCATTGCACTGCATCAGGCTTATGGCTTTTCAGGAAACGCCTTCCACGAAGCCGGAGGCAGTCACATTCCAACTGCTATCACCTTTGAAGTCATAGATGGCAGATATCAGATGGAGGAGTACTGGATTCCACGTGACGGCTCTTATTATGCATCAGATGTTCGTGATAAATTTCCCGATGATATCGAAGACGAAGCACTCGATACACAGAAATATATCCTTGCCCAGATTCAGGACTGCTATGGCCAGACAATACAGTATGGCGGCATTGATACGGACTCTGCCATAGAGCAACTTTTTGAGGTGATCGAATCCTCCCCTGCGGCATCCTCCAGACCTGCGGACTATATCGATGCGCATCCTGTTGAGTACAGGGAGTTGGCCTACTATGGGAACTATACATTGCAGTATATATTCTCCAGATTTTTAGAGGGCGGACAGACCGGATTGCGTGGTCATCTGATGAGAGCTGTTCTGGATGAGCTTGCCCCGGAGGCTCAGCTTCGGCTCGACGCCGAAACCGGGCAAGAGTATTTTGATGAGTGGAAAGCCGTCGCCGTCCGGGTCAGTGAGCAGCACGACATAGAATGGATCAAGGAAAACCAGCCTGCCATTTACCTTCTTCTCCATCAGGCACCAGCTCCCAGACGGAGCCTGAACACCGGCTCCTGACGCTCCTCCGGCTCCCATGCCAGCCTCTCCGCCAGCCCGCAGATCCGGGATGCCGCCTCCTTGCTGATGTACTTACTCTGGCATTCCGCCATTGCTGCGCATATCTCCTTGTTGCCTAGCAGCGAAAGGATGGCCTCCGCCCCTTTCTCCGTCACCTCGCAGGATATGCTCATATTTCGCTCCCGGAAATAAGCGGCATTGTGGGTCTCGCATCCCGGAATGGGCGGCATATGCATCAAGGGAACACCGCATACAGCTGCCTCCGTTGACGATAAGCCTCCCGGCTTCGTGATATAAAGGTCGCATGCCCGCAGATAATCCGCCATGCGGTTTGTCTGACCTATCACGATGACCTGCCGTCCATATCTTTTTTTCAGCCTCTGAAACAATTCCTTATTGTTTCCGCAGATTACAATGATACCTGCATCTCTTTCACCTCCACAGCCTTCAATGGCGGATTGCCGGGACAGCAGCAGTCTGACAAGCTCTTCGATCTTACCGGCTCCCATGCTGCCGCCGGATATGAGGATATATTTCCTGTCCGGCCAACTTCCTGCAGCAGCTTCAGGGCATACTTCTCCTGCTTGTACATTTGTATCTTTCTCCGTATTCAGATACCCTTCAAAGCGATTTTCCCATTCTGCGGGTATTTGTCCATCTACAAGTATTTGTCCATCTACGGGTATCTTTCCTTCTACGGCCATCTGTCCTTCAGGGCTAGGCTCTCCACTTAAGGCCACTTGCTCTCTGGTGGCAATATTTTCCTCTACCGACAGCTGCGCCAAATTCCGATTTCTCTTCTTCCCAAAACAGCTGCTGACGGGAATTCCGAAGGGATAAAGCCTCTCCTCCGGTATCCCCTTTGCCCTATATTCCTCCTTCAGGTCAGCCGCAGGTATGACATAGGCATCACAGTCCGTCTCCTCCGTAAAAGGAATGCAGCAATAATCCGTGGCAACGAACACGGTCTTGGGAACAGCCATGCCTCTATGCTTCATATTTGTCAAAATCTCCGCAGGAAACAGATGGGGCATGATCACAATGTCAAAATGATTCTTCTCCAGATATTCCTGCATGGCTGATATCATCCCGCCGTTCACATGATAGACCGGCGAGCGGAAGGGCAGTTTTCGGTACAGCTCCCCTGCGCAGTAAATAGCCCCGAAAGCTCTGGGCGCCTTTTGAACAGTCCGTATATATAGGTTATCTATCCTTCCGGCAAGCCCGTCACTCTGTAACGCATACGGGTTCATCATCGTCACATGATGCCCCCTTCTGACAAGCTCCTCCTGAATGGCCTTTCCGGCAGAATTATGGCCGCCTCCCGTGCCGCAGGAAAAAATCAATGCATCCATAAAAGCTTTACCCCCATCTTCTCTTTTGTCTCCTTGCTGACCAGCATCCTTGCGCAGACCGTCAGTGTGATGACCAGAAAGCCTGCCCTTATGACTGTTTCCCCTTCCATGCAGAGCACAGATGCGAGGGAACACAGATATGCCGCCAAGGTGCGGTGATAATGGGGCGTGATCTTCAGCACCACGGAAAAAATTATGAAAAACACAGCCAGTGCGGCTATAGGCTGCCATAATGGCAATAGCCCCAGCAGGCACCCGAATGTGACCGCAATGCCTTTGCCGCCCCTGAACCTATAGAAAACCGGAAACGCATGCCCGATGACCGGAGCCGCTATCACAAGCCCGCTCATAAATCTATAGGGACTGTCCGCCATCCTCCCGTGAACGAACAGAAACACCGGAAGGAATCCCTTTGCCAGATCCCCTGCCAATGTCAGGACCCCGCACCAGAAACCTCCATACTGGAACGCATTCGCAGTCCCCGGATTCTGATCCCTGCTGTTTTCAATCATTCCCTCTTTGCGAAATACCTTGGAAAACACCTGCGCAAACAGTACGCTTCCCGAAAGATATCCCAGAATCATGTACATCACTGTTCCCGCCATAAAACACCTCACATTCATGGCATACTCCGTAAATATAGTATGCCCCTAAAAATATTCTATATTGGGAAATTATCACAGAAAACTAAACTGAAACGAAACTGAGAGAATTTTATGCTGTTTTGTCGAAGAAATATTTTATTTATGACTGTTTCCGGGGAAGTTCCACTACAAAGGCTGTAATACCGTCATAGTTGTTCACGAAGACCCTTCCTCCATGCAGCTCCGTCACCCGCTTCACGATTGCCAGTCCTACACCGTTGCCCTCGCTGCTATGGGATTCATCAGCCTGATAGAATTTATTGAATATCTTGTCCTGAGCCTCCTCAGGGATTTCTGGTCCGGAATTGATCACCGACACATAGATTCTGTTTCCCTGCTCTGTCACGCCGATTTCAATGATACCTCCTTTTTCTGAAAACTTGATTCCGTTATCGATCAGGTTAATCCACACCTGCTTCAGCAGCTCCTCATTTCCTGATATCTCATGTTCCTCAAAATCCAGCTTCCACTCCAGCTCCTTCGGCGCCCACTTATGCTCCAGCAGGAGAATGCAGGATCGGATCTGCTCTGAAAGATTGAATCCTGATATATTAGTCAGAATAGACTGGTTCTCGATCCGGGTCAGGTTCAGCACATTTGTAGCCATATAGGAGAGACGCATGGACTCCGCTTCAATGACATCCAGATACTCTGCCTGCTGCTCCGGCGTCAGGTTCCCCCTCTTCAGCACCTTGGCGAATCCGGCGATGGAGACGATGGGGGTCTTGAATTCATGGGAAAAATTATTGACGAAATCATTCCGCAGCATCTCCGTGCTACCCAGCTCCTCCGCCATTTTGTTAAAGCTGTCGGTAAGCTCCACGAAGGTAGAGTGGCTGGTAAGGAGCCTGCCGAACTGCAGGCGGGCCTGAAAATCTCCCGAAGCCAGCCTGTTCATCTGATTGATCAGATTGGTCACGGGCTTCAGAGGAATCGTTGTGGCTGTGATTACCACCACGAAGCCGATAAAGGTATCCACAGCGGCAAGCAGCAGGATCACCCGGCCCGCGGTCAGGTTTTCGATCCAGTCCCCCGTGATCACCTTGGTCCGCATCAGCACAAACAGCGCCAACAGCGCCACCATCACCGTGGCGAACTGGATGATAGAAAGCATGATGAATACAAGCAGCCACAATGCATAGTGATGCTTGTTCTTGTGTTTCTTTCTGCGGTTCTTGTCTTTTTGCACTTTTCCTTTATGCTTCTTTTGGCTTGTTTCCTTTCGGTTCTCTTGCCATTTTTCCTTTTGGTTCTCTTGACCTTTTTCTTTTTGTTGTCCTTGCTCTTTTTCCTTGTGCCTCTCTTGCTCTTTTTCCTTGTATTCTTCTTGCTCTTTTTCCTTGTATTCTTCTTGCTCTTTCACTTTGTGTTCTGCTGCCTTGTTTTCTTTTTCCCTGCGCACTTCTTCCTTGTTCCTTTTTTTCCTATCTTTTTCTTTTTGCCTTCTCCTAATCCCTATCCTATTTGCATTATCAAATACCTGAATCCGTGAAGTTCATGTGCCGGATCTCCCTTGAAATCCGGTATTTATGCTGCGGTATTTATACTGACTTCCATGTTTTACAATATCAATTTTTTATCACCTAATGGGTGAATGGATTTTTACATTTCAGAACCTGACCGCACTCATTGTTCCGATCATCCGCAGCTTCTCCCTTTACAGTTTCTTGGTCTTAAACGGCTATACCTTCCGCACTGCCTTGTAGCCAAGCCCCCTGACAGACTCTATGGCAAATTCCTCCCAGCCGTCGAAGCGCTTCCGCAGCCGTCCGATATGAACCGTCACCGTCTCCCATCCCGTCTCGCTGTCCGCTCCCCATATCTCATCCATCAGCTGGATGCGGGTGAATATCTTCCCAGGATAAGACAGCAGCTTATACAGCAGCAGGAACTCCTTCTGAGGCAGCTCCTGAACCTCCCCGCCCCTGATCACAGTCAATGCATCATAATCCAGAACCACATCTCCCACCACAATCTTGCGTTCGCTGGCTATCTGGGCCCGGCGCAGAAGCGCCCGGATGCGCAGAAGCATCTCCTCCTCGTCGATGGGCTTTGTCATATAATCATCCGTCCCTACCAGAAACCCCTTGTGCTTATCCTCTGGAAGCTGTCTGGCTGAAACCATCAGGATAGGCAGATTATTGTCTGCGCTCCTCAGAGCCTCTGTCAGCTCGTAGCCGTCCATCTTTGGCATCATGATATCCAGCACTGCCAGATCAATATGCTCCCTATCCATGATCTCCAGAGCCTCTACCCCATTGTCTGCCGTGATGACGGTATAGTTTTCCGCCTCCAGCACGGCCCGCAGCAGCAGCCTTGTATTCTTGTCATCGTCCACCACCAAAATTCTAAACATAGCATTCATCACCCCATTCAGAAGCTTACCGCAGAAACATAAAATCAAGCGAAACTTATCCTGATCCGTCTTGCACCACTGCCCTCACATACTGTATAATATAAAAATCAACTCAAATCACGGAGGTATCCATCATGAAAGTATTATTGATCAACGGAAGTCCCCGCATGAACGGCAACACAGCTCTGGCCCTGCGGGAAATGGAAAAAGTATTCGCCGCCGAAGACATCGAGGCCGAAACCATTCAGGTCGGCAACAAGGATATTCGGGGCTGCATCGCCTGCGGAGGCTGCGCAGCAAAGGGTAAATGTGTGTTTGAGGATATGGTCAACGAAACGGCTCCGAAATTCGAGGAATGTGACGGCCTTGTGGTAGGCAGTCCTGTATACTATGCCTCGGCCAGCGCCACTCTGGTAGCTTTCCTTACGAGGCTGTTTTACAGCACCCATTTTGACAAGACCATGAAAGTAGGTGCCAGCGTGGTTGCCGCAAGACGGGGAGGCCTATCCTCCACCTTCGATGAGCTGAACAAATTCTTTACCATAAGCGGCATGCCCGTCGCTTCCAGCCAGTACTGGAACAGTGTCCACGGCAGAGAGCCGGGGCAGGCTGCTCAGGATGCGGAAGGCCTGCAGACCATGCGAACTCTGGCAAGAAACATGGCTTTCCTTATGAAAAGCATCGCCTTAGGGAAAGAGGCCTACGGTCTCCCGGAGAAAGAAGACCACCTCTGGACCCATTTTATCCGATAACCATTTCTCTTTTCCCCGATCCCACCCTCACCTGACAGTTGATGCCGCGGTAATAAAAATTAAACATAACCATGCGCATATTTCTATGCAAGATATGCATCGTAATATGGGGACTCGAACCCCTGAGGCTGTCCACGCCTCTGCCGGTACGGCACATTCTCTGCCGATGGAGATGCATCCACCCTGTCAGGCTACCATCTTGATTCCATCTTGTTTCATCAAAGTCAGATACCTCCGCGCTTTAGCATTCTACGCTCTGTTGTGGGGTATCTGACTTTTCCATTTCTCCGATAATCTGCTCTACATTCTCCGTCAGGACTGCCCTTCCGTCCACCTATATCACCGGGCATCCCACTGAATATGCCCAGTCCTCCACACCCTCCTCTGATCCGGATGCTGCAAAGTCAAAGAAACGCTCTTCCTGCTCATACAGATCTCCTCCCGGAAGCATCCTTTCCCCAAACTTCCGAAAAGAACGTCCTCTCACCCGCTGCAGATACTTCCTCGCTCCCCGCAGGCCTTTCATTCTTTTCCGAACAGACACTTCATAATCTCATCTGCGCACTCATCCGAGCTCATCCTGTCAGTATCCACCCTACAAGTATACACAATGTTCTCCGCCATGATTTCTGCCTGCTCCTGAGACTGGCTCTCGTATCTGTCCCCCCGGGAGATATTCCGCTGTCTGCAGACCTCCAGCGGGCAGAAAACCTCCACCACGTCCAGCGGATTACCCTTCAATATTTCCTTCAGCCGCGCATAATGAGGCGCAATTTCCGGCCGTTCCACCAAAATGCCGTCTATGATCACGTTATGCCCCATGTCGGAAAAAAGCCTTGCCGCATGATACATCAGCAAAATCGCCTTGCTCAGATACTTCCAATAATCCTTACGGAGGTATTCCTCTCCCACCATCTCCTGAAACAAGTCATTAGCAACCACATAAAAAAACACATCCTCACGCCTCTGCAGCGACTCTACGATGGATGTCTTCCCAGAGCTGGTCACACCATTCAGGAAAATGATTCTTCCCTTATTCAATATAGCCCCTCCTTTCTCCGCCGCTCCCTTATTCCCTTTCTATGACTTTTTATCTGTACTGCAACAAAACAAGAACCAGACAAACACTCTGCTCTGTTGTATCACGGGGTCTGTGGATTATAAAAAACATATACAAAAATTAATTTTTATGTAGATATATCCTCTGGTCAGTGTTATTATATCATTGACAGAAGATGCTGTAAAGCATCATCAGGGCTACTTAACCATCCGAAAACAGGAGATGCGTAAAATGAAAGAGATCAAGATCGGCTTCATCGGGCTGGGCTGCAGAGGCGGCGATTTGTTGTACAATGTAGTTCTCAAACAAGGGGAAAGGGTAACGGCAGTATGCGATGTCTATGATGACAGAGCACAGGGCGGAGCCGATGCTGTCGAAGGGGCCGGCCAACCAAGGCCTGCCGTATATCACGATTATCATGACGTGATTGATGATAAAAACGTCAATACCGTTGTCATTGCCACCGCATGGGAAAGCCATGTGGAAATCGCTCTGGCCGCCATGTACGCCGGCAAGGCAGTGGCCATGGAGGTAGGCGGCGCTTACAGCCTGAAACACTGCTATGATCTGGTGGAAGCCTACGAAAAAACCAGCACCCCTTTCATGTTTCTGGAAAACTGCTGCTTCGGCAGACGGGAACTGATGGTGCTGAACATGGTGCAGAAGGGGCTGTTCGGCGAAATTGTCCACTGTGCAGGAGGCTACCAGCACGATCTGAGGTATGAGATTTCCTACGGACGGGAAAACAGGCATTATAGGCTCAGGAATTATCTAAGCAGAAACTGTGAGAATTACCCCACCCACGATCTGGGTCCTATCGCAAAGGTGCTGGATATCAATCGCGGCAACCGTATGCTGACACTGTCCTCCACCGCCTCCA
Organism: uncultured Acetatifactor sp.; assembly: GCA_964018205.1. GTDB lineage: Bacteria > Bacillota > Clostridia > Lachnospirales > Lachnospiraceae > Acetatifactor. The sequence continues at coordinate 57,367 of CAXHOW010000009.1, forward strand.
AGGCAGCGGGACTGCGGGATTACATCAGGGAAAACAAAGGAGACGATGAATTCCTGAAAGACAAGGCTTTTGCTCAAGGAGACGTAATAACCACCGTCATAAAATGTGCAAGAGGGGAGACCATTGTCCTCACACTAGATACTACGCTTCCCAGATATTACAGCAGAGGCTTCACGGTCAGAGGAACCAAGGGTATGTATGAAGAAGTCACAGACTCCGTCTACCTCGACCGAAAGGAGGATGTGGCTTATGACTTCAGCTGGCTGAAAAACTGCGCAGGCAACGCAAAGAGCTACGAGTCCGAGTACGAGCATCCCATCTGGAAAAAGTATATCGATGAGGGAGTCCGGGGCGGCCATGAAGGAATCGACTGGCTGGAGTTTGAGACATTCTTCCGATGCCTGCGGGAAGATACCCCCATGCCGGTGGATGTCTATGACGCAGCAAGCTGGATGGCCGTCACTGCCCTTTCCGAGATGTCTATTGCCAAAGGCGGAGCAGTGATGGACATCCCCGACTTCACAGAGGGGAAATGGCATATGCTATAATAATGCTTTTTGCGATCATCGGCTGACGGTTTTTCAGATCTGTCAGCCGACGGTCTTCATCTATGCGCACCCCTTAAGATCCTTATCTAAATTTTACCTCTGCTGCCCACTTATCTTTTTACTTTTACAATCGCTTCTATGTCACACAGTCACACATTTCTGGACTTAAGATATCTGTCTTCATCCTCTCTGGCCTCTACAAAAGCCTTTTCCAGATCTATCTCATAATAATCCGCCAGTCTCATGACCTGCGCGATCACATCTGCCATTTCATTGCCCAGCCTCTCGTCCACATCCGGGACATCGCCCTCCAGAGCATAATACTTTTCTTTGATCATCACCTGCTTCGCCAGCTCCCCTACCTGCTTGGACAGCTCTATCATCGCTCCTTCCCCGCGCCATTCCCGCAGCTCGATTTTGCTGAAGCGTTTAACGATCTGCCGGTACATTTCTTCCATTTCTTTGAATGTCCTATTCATAATACCTATACCTCCATTCTCCGGTTCTCTTGCTTCCCATACGGTTTCTTACGGCAGCTCTAGCAAGCATCCTTCCATTTCTTCCTTCTCCCACAATGCAGAAATGCTTTTATTCCCTGCCGAAAAAGATCGGAGGCCAGCAGTCCACGAATTCTACAAACTTCAACATTAATTAAAAATGGCATGCACAGCATTTTAAGCATCAAGAACCCGATAACACTATGACAATTTAACGGATAATAATTTCTGTATATCCTCCAAATGTTCAGCACATATAACGCGATAATGCACCCATCCGCCGTCACCGCAGGGATACTTGTTGTCTATATAATCCTGCGTATATCTGTAAAGCCGGGAATAGACCGCTTTATATTGCGCATCCGACAGTCTCATCATGACAGTAAAGGCATTGTTTTCCGCAAACACATTACAGATAAGCTTATTTTTCTTTCTATGGGCAATCCCCCAACCATATTTATTCCCATAAGGGAAAACCGTCTTCTGCTCCGTCTCGCAAGCAGAGGCCAGCCACTCATTCAACGCAAAAAAACTATCTGCATTTTCACCGCAGAATTCCGCCATCTCCCTTACTGTAGGGGACGCTTGTTTGTCCAGCATTCTTTCATACATGGTATCGTCTCCTTAATTCCTATGCCTTATTATGTAATGCTTAAGGGGATATTTATAAAATACCCTTTTCCAACTGCCTTATCTTTTCTTCTGCTATCTTAAGCCTTTGCTCTGCCTCGTCTGCTCTTTTACGCTCCTCTTCCAGCAGTTTCTGTCGTTCCTCCGCCTTTTGCCGTTCCGCTTCTGCCTTTTGCCGCAGTTCCTCCGCCTTTTGCCGTTCCGCTTCTGCCTTTTGCCGCAGTTCTTTTATACTTATCTTCTCCATATTCTCAAACAAGTACCCCATCTTCCGCTCCCTCACTTTCTGGACGCACTGCATTCTATCCTCCGCAGACGCATCTATCTTGAAGCACAGACTCTCCATGACTGAGACCAATACGTCCATTACATGCTCCGGGCTGTGCTGAACGATCTGGTTCAGATCCTCCGAGGGGATGCGCAGGAATTTATCCAGATCCTTCCCATCTTGTATCTTGTTAATCAGCATAATCAGAGACAGTTCGTCACCTCGTGCAAGAAGCTCCTTGTCGCTGTAGCCATGGATAGGAACCAGCTCATACCGAAAATCAGGAATCCAGTCGCCCGAGCCCGGGATCTGCCTGATTCTGTCGCTCAGCTGCATCCCGGCCGTCCATTTCTGCTTCCCCTCATAGTACACAATAGGAATGATCATAGGATACCGAAATCCCTTTTGACCGGTACATCCCTTCCTTTTCGTCTCCATTTGATGCCGGTACTCCGTCCATATACACATCATATACCGCAGGAGCTGCATGGACACATCATAATCCACGAGGCTTTTATGTTCAATAAGGGAAATGAGAAAAGAAGGCTCCCCTCTCCTCCTCCCCTTCCTTCCGCCTACGCCCAATATCCGAATCTTTTTCACGGAGTCCAACTCGAACTCTGTCCCCAGATATGGGTGATATCGCTCGGAGACATCTTCAATATCCTCCGGACGGATATCCTTCAACGCTGGTATGTCAAGGCAGTCTCTGAGAAACTGTGCGCAGAGGAGCGGATCACTGAAGACCTCCTTGCTACTGATGTCCCTGTTATGCTCGTTATCTTTCATTCTTTTTCCTCCTGTTCTGGCACGTGACAAGAGGATGACCCTTCGCCTATCCATGCCTTATTTTAATTGATTTGGTTGAATTAATAGCGAAAAGCCGATAGTACAGAAACCTTGTGTTTCCAGTACACTGAATTCAGATAATCCTTTCGGAGGACATAGACGATGCCTCCAATGATCTGTCATATATTTTCATTGATACGACACCTTTATCGTAACATATCTTGCCGTTTTGTGCAAGTACCAAATTCGTTATATTTTATTTTCTGCGCTTATATGGCAAACGACTTTACAATCTTTACTATGGCCACTATACCGATTGCCGTCGCTGTTATAGTTTCCATATAAAGCAAAAATAAATATGGCATTTACTATAACCGTAAAAACAGAAAGCATGAACCAGAAATGTTAATTATAAAATGGGAACGCCTCAGACGTTCCCATTCCAAATAAATTATACTGACATCTATTCACTGCTCCAGATACAGCCATTCTTTTAAATACCTTAATATATCACCGTTTTTTAATTCCTCAAGCGATGCCTTTGCCCAAGCTGGAAAAGACTCAAGCCTATAGGCAAAAAACAGCGTTATAAGCGGTGCTGTAAAAGCATCGGCTTTCACCTCTTCCACGGTAATATCATTCCCGTATTCCTCCAGAAACGCCTCTGCCGCCTCATTGGAAAGAGAGCTTGTTACATTGCGAATATCGCTGTAAGCAGTCCCTTTCCCCAGCAAATTATAATCAAACATGAAAGCTTTTTCCATATCCTTTGATACAATCAGATTCGTCCAGTAAAAATCATTGTATGTCAGCGTACGGGGCAGTGCGTCAATCCGGCTGCGGATCAAGTCAAAATGTTCCCTGATCACCTCCCATAACCTCCAATCCTTTGTGTCAGTCTTTTCTGCAACAAACTCCAGATTCATCAGACTAATTACGTCTGTCTCATCATACATTGACACCTTCTTACCGGCAAGGAAGATTCTGCCTTTTGCATGGAACTCTCTGTACCATCTTGCGATAGCCCTTGCCGCCTGCGGATTGCTCAAGTCATTTTCCATACCCAGACGATACTCCTCGTCTGCTTCCACATCAGGCAAAAGGATAGCGTTCTGCGTGGCACCGAGAAGAGGCAGCATGGGAATGCCAAGAGAGGACAAAATCTGATAATTTTCAATTTCCCGCGTATCCTCTTGTTTCTCAAAAACCTTCAATACAAAGCTTTTACCTTCCGATTTCACTCGATAAAGGGAGATTCCATCCTTTGAGCGAATCAAAGAGCGCACTGTATTGCGCATTCCCAGCACAAAGTCTTGTTCTATGTCTACCGTTGCCTGCATTTGCTTCAACAACGCTTCGAAATAAGTTTTTCTCACAAAAATCTGTTCTTCCCACAGTTTTTGGGCCGTTTCCGTTGCGCAAATGTGATGACGGAATCCCTCAACTTTCTTCAATTCATTCATGCATTCATGTACGATCTGAGCAGCATTGTGTTCTCCAAACATCCAGCTCCTATTGACACCTATGATCAAACCGCCTTTAATATAGGTTCTCATGATATCATATCCGTCAAGATCATCAGCATCCCGCACACTTAGTTCAAATGCGGTAGCATTGTCAGGAATCCTCGATGTTCTGGCATGAAATGCTACCGCCCTGCAAATGCTTCGGGCAGCTCCCTCGTCATAGCCAATATTTTTCAGGAAAATCCTTGCTATTTCAGCACTGACATCCTGATGATGGTCGAAGTCATCCGGAGTTTTACACTCTGGATAACCGATATCATGCAATAGGCATGCAATCATCAAAGATTCTCTGTCCCAGCCCTCCCCATCCGCAATCTGCTGCCCTCTTACGACAACCCGCAAGGTATGCTCATAACGATAGGTCATATCATGCTTTTCACCATAAGGTTCCATCATTTCTTTCAGGAGCAAAAAGGCTTCCTTCACAGCATCCTCACTTTTTTTGCGCTTACCTATAATGGCCTTTGTTTTTTCTGACAAGGGCTGCATTTCCCAGCACATAGCGTCCTTCCTCCATTCATACGTTCTTTATTTTGCTTTCGTTCCCTCACTCGAAGCTTCTGGCTCAGCAGAAAATATCCGATTCTTTTCTTATGCGAAAACTGACTATTGTATTCAAAACAGTCCTATGAAAGCCTATGTTTTCCATATTCATATCATAATGATAACACAGTTATTTGTCAATTTACAAGTATGATACTTGACAGCTGAAAGATTGTACCGGCAGAGAATCCGGTGAAACTGCCCCAGAGCAGTTTCATCCATACGGTTAAAGAACCGGGAAAGGGTTGGCTGTGAATCAATGGCCTCTTTCCCTTTCGCTTTGACATCACTCCCGAAATGCTCATCTTGGGCGGAATCGAGTCAACTGCAGGTGCCTGAGGTTCATCTCATCCTTTAATGACCACAGCAGCAGAAATAGAAACCTGACCAAAGCCACCAGCCCTGTCAAAGAAAAGGAACGCTCCTGCCGCAGCATCAACTTTTTCGCACACAATGACCTGAAAGTACTGGCGGTGATCGGTAGGCCTGACCGTCAGAAACCTTGTACTTATACCAGCATTGGCAAGCCTAAACCTTAACCAAATGACATTGTTCCCTGAACCTCTGCAAAATAGGGCATCTCTTCTTTTTGACAGCCGATTTCAGAATACCTCAGAAAAAGAAAATAAAATTTCCCTTGCCAAATGCAGACTTACCTGCCTCGGCAAGGGAAAGCGGACGAACCACCCTATGTACTATTGAATCAATTCCTGAACAAAAGATACCGGCGAATAGTCATCAATACCCTCGCAACGGCTTAAATCCAGCCTCTTTAGATTTGTGAGCCCGGACAATGCGCTCAAGTCACTCACATTACATCTGCTCAGATTCAGTTCCTTCAAATTCACCAAGCCGGCAAGCGGAGCCAGATCCTCCACGCCGCATCTCGCCAAATCCAATGTCTCCAGACTAACCAAATCAGACATCCCGCTGATATCTTTTAAGTCAGAACAGCCAGCTGCATCCAGAGACTTCAGATTGGCCAGCCCCGACAAAGCCCCCTGATCAATTGCGGTAAAGTTTCCATACACACTCAGCATCTCCAGCTTCGGCAAGGCGGGCAGCGCCGGCAAATTCGCCCCACCCCAGCAAGACATGGATAATTCGGTCAGGCCGGACAAATCGGACAACGTACTCATATCCGTCTCACTCCGTATCGTCAGTGTAAGCTTTTTTAGTCCGGGCAAATCAGGCGCATCAAAGGATGTGACAGCATCTCCATATAAGAGAAGTTCCTCCAGATTCGACAGATCCGGCAGACTTTCAACATACTCTGAAGACACACGGAGAGATTTCAGATTCGAGCAGCCAGCCCGCTGAAATTCTCAATTTCACAGCCCTCTATCTCCAATATCTTGAGATTGGAAAGCCCCGACAATACATCCAGATTCAGATGTGCTCCATAGCCTTCATGGTAGTCAAAATCGTCAAATAAAGCTATGACATTCAATCTGACGACTTCCAGATCGGACAACTCGGACAACACCTCCAGACCCTCAAGCATACGGTTGCCTCTATAAGTTATATTCAACTCCTTCAAATTCGACAGCCCAGACAAAATACCCAGATCAAAGGCAAATTCATCTTCCGTGCTATCCATTCCTACTTGAAGAGAAAGCGTCTCCAGCTTTGTCAGGTTTGAAAGAACACTGATGTCGCTGAAATTTCCTCTTAAAGACAAATTCGTCAGATTTGGGAACCCGGCCAGAACCTGAATGTCCTTGAACTCTCCCCCCACCGTAAGAGATGTCAGATTCGGCATGGAAGGCAATGAGGAGATATCCTTGATAGGCGTACCGTTCATATTATTAATGCCCAGATCCAATTCCTTCAGTGCGGTCAGCCCGGATAATACACTGAAATCATCTACGCAAACTATAGAGTATGACTCCTCTCCATAATTTCCACTTAATGTCAGCTTTTCCAGATTCGGCATAACAGCCAGATCACCAAGATCATCAATCCACAGGGTTGCTGGGGTCAAAATGTCGGCCGCCTCTATCAATGGCCTAAGATCCAGCTCTGTAAGATTCTGCACATCACTCAGCATAACATCTCCGTCGGAATCTGCACATTCTCTCGTACCGCTCTTTCCACCAAGTAGTTCTTCCATTCAATTGCATAGTCCGCAAACTCCGGTTCCTCTGCATTCGGAGCATCCTCAGATTCCTGCCCAGCAGCAATCTGATCCAGCTCTGTTCCAGCTGCCTGAGGTTCTGTTGCATCATCAGTCTGTCCTACTGACATGTTCCCTATCGCTTCATCGGAAGTCTCCTCTTGTCCGCATCCGGCCATCTGCATCGCCATTCCCAATGCGACAAGCAGAGCGATCAGTTTTTTGTTTTTTCCATCATGTTTCTTTCTCATTTCCTCACCTTTTCTTCCGCAGGACACTGGCACTGCCCTATTTTGCACCAGCCTTTCGCCTGCCTTAATTCACACCACAGCCATTTTACCCCCCGAGCTCCTTTGTCAAGGCAAAATTTAAGGCAGTCCATGATAAATACATGATTTTGTATCTTTCCTGAGTCGATAAAGTCTGTTATATTGTATTTAGCAACTGGCAATCTTCGCATAATCGTGTACAATTATTTTTATGATTCTTAAAAGGAAATGATTGGATGCCCCTGCACAGCGGCAATAGCCGAACCATTGCCGAGGCCCTAGACCAGATGAAAAATAAAGCTCCTCCGTCTTTTGCACATACTGCGGCCAGTAAGTATTCATTTTGAACCTCCTCGATATAAACTTCAGTATGGTTCCATGCTATCCTTCATGTCCGCCTGCCCCTTACCCTTTATTCCAAAAATCGCAAAATAGCAAGCGGTTCTTCCGCTGCCAAAAAGCCATCTATACTGTCACGCTTGTGCGGAAGCTGATTCGTATACCATTTCGCCTGAACCGCCTTCATCCCAGCCAGTTTGGCGCCTTCCAGTTCATTGCTGCCGCCGTCCCCCACAAAAATACACTCCTCTGCAGCAACTCCCAATAAATCGGCCCCCTCTTTATAGATACGAATATCCGGCTTCTGCATTTTTACTTCATAGGATAGTATTATCTGATCAAAATACTTATATATCTTGCTTTGTTTGATTACCTTCACTTCTTCAGATGAACAATTGCTTATAATGGCTAACCTCAGCCCTTCCGTTTTGAGATGATCCAACAATAAATATATATCCGGGTCGACATGTTCAAAGCACTGCGATTTTGTCCTTATCCTTTTATCAATAATCCCAGACAGCGTTGAATCATCAATCTTCTTACCACATTTTTCACATACAAATAAAACAGAATCCGTAAAGCTTATTTCACCTGAATATCTTTCTTTTTCTTTCTCATCCCAATATACATCAAACTTCCCCCTCTCAACACCTAAATCAGAACACATTTCGTTTTTCGTATACTTTTTATGTCCCCATTCAGTGATCAAGGTTTCAAACAAATCAAAAATAACAGCTTTATACTTCATAAATGTCTCCTCATCACGATATTTTATTAAACCTATGGTTTCTGTCGCTGCAGCATCGCTGCAAAAATGCCTTCTATGGGAATACACCCCAAATAAGCCAGTCCGGTTTAAATTTCCTGATTGGACACTTTGATCGACAAGCTTTTATCCTCCATAAATACTGATCACAATTATTTAAAACCTGAATCCGTGAACTTGACCTCAAATTAAAACCGGATGGAATTATCCGGTAAAAACATAGGCGGCATGCCTCATTTTTGTGTAGTAATGCCTATTGTTCTATAAAAATGGCATCAATTCACAAGCCCCGTTCCTATAGGGACGAGAATGACAGATATCCTGTTGTCATCCGGGTTAGAGGGCAAAATATTCAAATGCATAATACACATGCCGGAAGACATCGCGCCAGACATTGCTTTTTCCTAAGCCTATGATCAGTTTCCGGGCATGTTCCGTCACATGGCATGCCATATTGATCAGGTTATTGATGACCGTCCTTTGCCTGCGACGCTTCACAGCATGTTTCAAATGGGGGTTCCTTTTCCCGAGCGATTCCTGCCCTATCATGCGCAGTATATTGTAGGACAGTATGGCAAGCTCCAGCACCAGCTCATTGGTCTCGAACTTACCGGATGGGAGCCGCTCAAGATCCATGTCCGTCTTCAGCTCGCTGTGGAACTGTTCGCTCTCCCCGTGGGCATGGTAATGCCCGATGACTTCCCGGTCAGTGAAGCCGGTATTGGTCCACCACACATTGGCCTCGATGTCAGGGATAAGAAGGAACTGCCCCTTTTTGTCAATGGTGCGCTCGATGATCTCGTATCCCATGCGGATCGTGGCATGCTTCGTGGTACCGTCCTGCGCCTGGTATGTGATCTCCTTCCAGTCGCTTCCGATATAGACATCCTTGCCGTCCCTGGGGTGGGTGATGTCAAGAGAATTGTCTTTTGCCATCCTGAGCCAGTCCTCTTTGCTTTCTTTACGGAGGTTGCGCTTGATGATGAAATGGCACCCACGCTCCAGGAGGATGCCGATGTTCTCGGTGGAATCATTTCCGGAATCAAGCCGGAAGAGCAGGGGTTCATCCGTCAGCTGGCGGCAGAGGCCGATGGTCTCCTCCAGGAACCGGGGCGTGCCCTTCTGGCAGTGCTGTTTCCCTTCGCGCAGTTCCAGGCTGGCAAGGTATCCCTCGCTGCCGATATAGGCAAACATGGGCGCATAGCCGTCGCAGCCTTTGTAGGTCCGGGACACGCCCTCCTTGCAGGTCTTCGAATTGTCGAAAGGGGAGACGTCCATGTCTACAGGGACATATCCGCAGGGCAGCTTCGACGGGACAACGCCGTTGGATTTTAGCATCTTAATGTTCTCGTCCAGGATCTGCCTGCGGATGGAGCTGCCGATCAAGTCAAAGCGCTGGCGCAGGGTCTCCGCAGAGGGGATGGCGTAGCAGACGCCGAGGGCCGCCTTATAAAAATCCGGGTCGTCATCCATTTCATGCACGGCATCAAAAGAGGGCTTGCCCATGCATTGCATGCCGATATATGTCAGCATGACATCACCGTTCTTTATCTGATGCTGGGGATGGTTACAGTCAACCTTCATGTTATTGCAGTTCTTGACGAAATCGCTCTTGCCAAGGATTGCGCCCACAACAGCAAGCCCGCCGCTTGGAATGATGCGCTCATTTGTAAACTCAACCGTGATATTCTTTCTCATGGTGACCTCCGGGATTTATTTTTTCATTAATCCCAGTATACCATGACCCTCAAGATACTGCATTATTTTTCACCCGTTGGGTACACAATTTTGAACTATAAAACAAGCAACAAACACCGAAAATATGCGGTGTTTGGAAAACAATTTGTAACGAGGTTCACGGATTCAGGTAAAATTCAATTCATATAAATAATCGCTGTATTCTAACTCTGTTCCACGTTTTCTATAACGCTTTTCACCAACTACTTCAAAGCCTATCTTCCTAACGATCGCGTTAGAAGCAGTATTATCCTTGTTGACCCTGACAGTTACTTTATTTGCACCGTGCGCCTTCGCATAATCTACCATTCCCCTTGCTATTTCGGTCCCATATCCGTTTCGCCAATATTTCTTATGTACACAATAGGCAATATCATAAAGCTTGCCGTCCTCATCTGGTATAAAGCTGCAGGTTCCCACCCTCTCATGTGTAACCTTAAATTCAGCTATCATATAGCAGCATACGTCATCCTCTGATAGTTCTTCTATCTCCTTTAAGTACGCTTCTTCGATTTCATCCATTGCTTTATCCGGCAGATATTCTCCCATCTCCGGATCATTCCAGATACTGATGGCAAATACAGCGTCCTCTTTCCGAAATCCGCGTAAATATAAATGTTCTGTTTCAATTGTTTCGACTTGCATTTTTGTTCTCCCCATTGCCCAATTTCCCGACTAACTGAATTTATTCTTTATAATGGGTGCAGATCCATTTATCAATGCGATAGATGATCTCACCTAAAAACAGATAAACTATTACAAAAACAGGCCATCTCAACAGACCAAAAACCGATGACAGCATATAGGCCAGTACTCCGCTGATTAATAAACCAATAGCAAATGACAGTAATCTCAAAATATTTTTCATGGCAGCATATCCTTATCGTTCGACAGTCATTCAATATACCTTGACTATTTACCTGCTTCAACACATTTTGTCAATGGTGTTTCTATATATTATACTTTACGCACTCCCCCTAGAAATCCGGCAATATCATGTTTTACTATCACACCATATATATCTAATATAATAGCTTTCATTCTATCTCTCCCACGTTTTTTAATTGTTCATATGCCTCTGTCCAGTTGTCGTGAGGAAATAAAATCATATCGTTGTCAACCATATATTCCATATATTTGTAACATGCCGCTTCCAACGATACATCAAGCGCAGCATTGACTTCTTCATAAAAAGGCGGTATGCCGCTTTTGTCCCATGCAAGCTTATCTGCAATAAACAGTGACATTTCATATTTTGAAGGACACTTTTTTAATGTAGTATGACATTCTATAGCTGATAATATCTCTTCATCTGATATATTGAAATATTCAGCCGCACATATTTTAGATAAGCGCTGATGAAGTAAAAAGGGATATTTTCTCTCAGCTTCGCAAATATCCAGACGATTCTCATATGCGTATTCAAGCATATCCTCCGGCTTGATGATTGCGCTTATATCATGCAAAAGCCCTGCGACAACACATTTATCATGGTCTAAATCATATGTTTTAGCGATAAGTGCATTTTTTTCTGCGACATTTGATACATGAATATATGTACTATGTTTTCCGTTGATCAAAAGGATATTTTTTATATCTGTCCGAATATCTCCGCTAAGCGCTTCCGTTTTTATATAGCTGAATTTATCTAATATCACTTTTTGCCTCTCCCAATATTTTGCAAACGCCAATCTATCTCCGTATCCGTTCAATTTTGGGGCTATATTTTCCCTGCTGCCATCACATCCTTGCTAACCTGATGCTACAATCAAAATATTTCCTCGTCAAGCGGAGCATGCCTCATTGCATTTTCCAGCACTCTCCCCCTCCAACAAGATTCGTCCATTTCCAAACATCTGTATCATTTCAGCAATTATAATAAATCTGTTCAAGATCTTCTTTCTGAAATCGCCGCAATATAAGACGTGATGTTTCGAGATATACAGTTCCTTTATGTGTCATTGCTGCCCTTCCCATTTTGTTCTAATATTGGGCAGATGTTCCCATTGTTTATCCAGAGAATTTGTCCTATATATGTAACTTTATCTTCCTTGACAAAAATAGCACTTTCATCTTCCATAGCGCAGATCGGCAGATTCTGCTCCGTGGAAACCTGCGACAAAGTTTGCAGCAATTCTTGATTTTCCTGCGTAACATGTGCTTTTATAGTAATATCTGCCAATCCCAGCCCCTCATAAGGCACGGGGGATTCCCATATGTCGAGAGCACGTTTTGCCATATTGCTTGAACCTGCGCTCACTCCCAAAATAACAGCGTTGCTTTTGCGAATTTCATCCAATATACCTTTGTCACAAATTAATTGAAATTGCCAGACCGCATGACCACCCATAAGAAATATACATGATGCCTCCTGAACAAGCTGCTTGGCATCAGCAGCAGCTGTTCTGTTATCGATCACACTGTATCGCTTGAATGGCATACTGCACTCATCAAACATTGCGTACATTCCAGCCGAGTCACTGTCATTTCTTTCATGATCAGAAGGCCATGCACTTACAAAAACAAGGCTATCGCGAACAATCAATTCTTCCCTGAGCCGTTCCATAATATCATTAGGAAAATGATGCGTCGGAAACCCGCTGAAAAATCCTAATAATTTAGCATTCATCAAAAATATCTCCTATCTCGAATAACACTACATTATCCTCATATACTCTCAACACCTGCTCCGGAGACCAGATCCTTATATCCGCTCCTTCGTAATCTCTGGGAATCATCTTTAGAAGAAATATACTTTGCAATCATATCACAATTTAAGTCTCTTCTTCCGCTAAAGCTGACTATAATATCATTTTCCTCTGTATAAGCGCTGTCTGCAAAGGAATCAAATAAATAGATTCGTACAGGAAAAAGCTGTTCGACAAGGGGTTTGTCAATTTCTGGATTTCGCTTGTGGGCACAGACCTCAACTCCTTTCCTTTAAAGAAGCTCTTTTTCATATCCTCTTTTTCTATAGGCTATCTTCATTATACAAAAAGCTTCTCCTATTTACAATAAATTCCCATAAAGTTTTTGTCAGTAGCGTAAAAGAAGGAATATCCGAAGATATCCCCTCCGCTGCTGCCGCAATGCTCCTCTGGTCAGAAAGATATGGTTCCTTTCCCTACCTCTCCTGTAACTTACGTATCTCCTTGTGGGCCCATTCCACAGACTCACTGTCACTATCATGAAAATCGGATGCCAGCGTGCTCAATATGAGCTCCCACGCTTCAATCGCCTCGGCTTTCCTTCCCAGCTTTGTGTAAAGAAAAGCAAGGGAATATACTGCATCAAGGTATCTGGGCGAGGTAGCCATATCAAAGGAACGCTTAAAACACGTTATCGCCTGATCATATTCATTGATCCGGTTGAACCTTTCCCCGATTTCGTACTGTGCACTGCTGTCGTCCTGAGATATGGCATTCCATATGTCTTTTGCCTTATGGAGATTTCCTCTTGCCAGCTCAAGGTCGCCGAGATATACCTGACGCAGATAATCCTTGCCATCTTCAAGCTGCATCAGGTTGATATATTGCTCTGCCTTTTCAAAATACCGCATGCGGATCATCGCTTCCACAAGCATAGTGATCAGCTTGCTATTTTGAGGAAACTTTTGGGCATAGGGTTCACATACACGGATAAACCAATCGTCATCGCTGTGTGCCTGATAGGCCCCTCCGCCGCGAACCTGACGATACAGCCCAAATATTTCCTCGTCAAGCGGAGCATGCGTCATTGCCTTTTCCAGCATCCTTCCCGCTTCCAGCAGATCATCATTTGTTTTCTTTAAGTGCAGTCTTGCATATAATTTCAAAGCATTGACATCATCTGGATTATCCTGCAAGCAAGCATCCAGAATCCGCTTTGAATAGAGGTAGCTTTGTTCGGACAGTCTCTCATATGTCAAAGTGTGCTTGATCCGATTCAGCTCATCCTCATGATTCACAGAAAACAAATCATCGATTCTGGCCCCGAAGAAAGTCGCGATTTCAGGCAGAAGGGAAATGTCCGGCATGGTGGTTCCTGTCTCCCATTTGCTGACTGCCTGAAAAGAAATGCCTAAATACTGAGCCAATTCCTCCTGCGTTATTCTACTGTCCATCCGCAGTTTTTTGATTGCACTTCCTATATCCATATTCATCTTTTTATTCCTCCAACATTTATCGTGACTATCACCTATCAGCTGATAAACAAATTTTATATTACTTGGCATATGTTTTCAATAACTGTGTATTTTAGACACCTCACCTGACAAGCGAAATATATTCATTTATCGCTTTGCTCTCTCCAATATTTGTCAAACTTCAATCTATCTCTCAAAATTATATCATGGATGTTTATCTGTACCATATTCTGTTAAAAGTATATATATATTTCATATTTCATGCACTTTGCCTGTCGCCGAAGTGGTAGAGAGGCAGTGGAGTATAGTGGGAGCAGATTCAGGACAAAAGGGAGCGTACAGTCGCCACAAAGATGCCTTTTCACGCACCTTCCCGATATGTATTCGACAAAAAGACAGATTGGAATGTACAGATTAAATGAATAATGAGCCAGTAGCACTGGCTCAAGTCCGCCGGGGAGATCCGTTACCCGCTGGAGAAAAAGATCCGCATGAACATAATAATACACAGTTTGGGGCAGACCATCGAAACCATCAAAAAAGATTTACCGCTAAAAAAGGCTTTTCAGGAGCTTATGCGCAAATGCGGTCATCTATAAAAACCTATAAAGTGGTAGTCCAGCCAACAACTGTACTACAGACTCAATATCGGCTTTTCTCTTACCATATCCAGAGGTTCTTCCGCTGTCAAAAAAACGTTTATACTATCACGCTTATGTGGAAGCTGATTGGTATACCATTTCGCCTGAATCGCTTTCATTCCGGCCAGTTTAGCACCTTTAAGCTCATTGCTGCTGCCGCCATCACCTACGAAAATACACTCATTTGCAGCAACTTCTAATAAATCGGAAGCTTTTTATGACATCCCTTTATGCCATTTTTTCTGTCGCCATGGTATCGCCATACATTCTTAAAAGATCTCTTTCAATGCAAATCCAACTGTTACATTGTCTGCATATTTTCTGTATACCTGGTTTTCTATGGAGGGAATTTCTTTCTTTGCTTCAAAACGGCTTACGGTTCCTACAACAATATCCACCCCTCCAAAAGTACAGCCGTCACATCATTCACATTTCTGTTATTTGATCCAATATCTTCTGCGACATCGGACAGACATTCCCATTGTTTATCTAAAGAATTTGTCCTACATATGTAGCTTTATTTCCCTTAACAAAAAAACCTTCACCTGCCATAGCGCGGATAGGCAAAATGTGAATGATCAGGCTATTGGGAGCCAGGATACAGATATTTTCTTAAAAGCGGAACCTCACACAACCGAGCGCCATCGAAATGATCATAAAACCGGCTTGCCTCTTCATTCGTTGCACGGATTAAATAATATTGATCAATGTTATTCTGTGCGCATTCTCTTTCAAATTCCTTAAAAAGCATCTGTGCGATTCCTTTATGCCTATACGATTTTAAGACATAAACCCAGTCTACATACGCCATCTTACAGCCATCCTGCATACATCCATAAAAATGATATTCTATCCGCCCAACTACCATACTGTTTTCTTTTGCAAGAATAGAGGTTGTCCTATTAAAAAAGGGATTTGAAATCCTGCTTTTTATTCCCTTTTCGTCCAATTTTTCAGCAGTCATTTTATCTGGCTCTTCACACATTGCAGTTTTTAAATATGTAATATAGTCTTCAACATTATCCAGATTTAGTTTTTCAAATAACATCGAATACTTCAACTCCTTTCCTCAGCAATTCCCTTTATCCATTGAACTTTGCTGCTCTCTTTCAGCAGAACATTCCATACAATATTGGTGTCAATCGGCAGTTCCATACTGTCACCGGATAAGCGGAGTATCAGTGGAGTGCCGTGGGAGCAGAGACAGAGTAAAAAAGGGGCGCACTGTCGCCGCATATATACGGCAACGGGAAAGGCTGTTGGTGAGCGAACTCCCCCACAGCCTTTCCCGTTGCCGTACCCGCCCGGCTCGTAGCCATGAAAAATCGGGGTGACAGGATTCGAACCTGCGACTTCCTGGTCCCAAACCAGGCGCTCTAGCCAAGCTGAGCCACACCCCGATGCTTCGATACCTGATAAGTATAACGCACCTTTGTCCCGATTGTCAAGGATTTCATGCAGCATTAAAACGCATTTAAACGCATTGTTCAAAACGCATTTAAGCCGCATCAAATACCTGACCTATGAAATCCAAATACAATCCCTAATGCAACTATAAATATTCGATGGTAAAGCAAACATCCTTCCCTTCCGCCTCCATAAGACAATAAGAGGGCCTGCGGCCGTCCTGACGGGGATAAGAAAGGCTTCCCGGATTCACGGCAATGACCCCGCTGCTTCTGTCCACCACCGGCCTATGGGTATGGCCGTACAGCACGATGTCCGCTCCTCTGGCAGCCGCCTCCTGCTTCAGGATCTGATTGCCCATGGAGACATAATAGTTATGTCCATGAGTGACCCATACCTTCAGGCCCTCTATTTTCAGATCAAGCTCTCTGGGCAGGTAGGAGAAGAAATCATTATTGCCCAGCACAATCTGCACCGGACAGTCTGCCGCCTCCGAAAGCGCATATTCGCTGCCCTCCGCATCCCCGCAATGTATCACCAGATCCGGCTTATGTAAGGTAAGCACCTTAAAGTAATTGTCGTTTTTTCTGTGGGTATCGCTGACGATTAACACCTTCATAATTTTTTCAGTTCCTCTTTCATGAGCCGGAGCGCCTTCCCCCTATGACTTACTTTGTTTTTCTCTTCCTCTGTGAGCTCTGCCGTGGATCTGCCCAGCTCCGGCACGTAAAATATAGGATCGTACCCGAAGCCGTGGTTCCCCTTTTCCCCATACCCGATGACACCCTCAATGGTGGCTCTGACTGTGGTCTCCCTGCCGTCCGGCAGCACGGCTGCGATGGCACAGACAAATCTGGCGGTGCGCTTCTCCTCGGGCACTCCCTCCAGCCGCCTGATAATGTCTGCGTTCTTTACGCTGTAGGGCGTATCCTCCCCCAGATATCTTGCGGAATAGACCCCCGGCTCCTTGTTCAGATAGTCCACCTCCAGCCCGGAATCGTCAGCCAAGACAATGTCCCCTCCATAAGCCGCCTCCGCCACTGATGAAGCATGGGCTGCCACTGCCCTTGCTTTTATTAATGCATTTTCCTCATAAGTCTGGCCGTTTTCCTCTGGCTCTGCCTGTATGCCGGCCTCCTTCATGGACAAGATTTCCATCCCGGTGTCCGCCAGTATCATCCTGATCTCCCGCATTTTGCCCTCGTTTCCCGTGGCAAATATGATCCTTCTCATCTTATGCCTCCTTACGAACGGCTCTGCCCCCGTTGGGCGGCTTCGGTCCCAGAAACTGATAATAATATGCTTTCATCATGCCGTTATAGATCTTCCGGTTCTTGTCCGCCTTGCGCCCTATGTCACGCTCCGCATTCTCATAGGCCGAGATCAGATACATACTCCATGAATCCAGCATCCGAAATCTCTCGCCGATCGTCTTGTACAGCCCGGGCAGCTCCTCCTTTTCCTGCATCCTCTCCCCATATGGAGGATTCGTGATCAGGAAGCCGTATTTCTTCGGATGGCTGAGCCGGGCGATATCCCGCCTCTGAAAATGGATCAGCTTATCCACTCCTGCCAGCCTTGCGTTCGCTCTGGCAATGCTCACCATCTCATCATCTATGTCATAGCCTTGTATGTCCGTCTCCACATCCAGATCCACCAGCTCTCCTGCCTCTTCAAAAGCATCTCTCCATACCGTCTCGCCAACGATATGCCTCCAGCTTTCCGCAGTGAAATGCCGGTTCATCCCCGGAGCCATGCCCGCCGCCATCATGGCGGCCTCGATGGGGATGGTGCCGCTGCCGCAGAACGGATCCACCAATATCCTGCTGCCATTCCATGGCGTCAGCATGATCAGCGCCGCCGCCAGATTTTCCGCAATGGGAGCCTTGGCCGTCAGCTTACGATACCCCCTCTTGTGCAGGGAATCCCCGGTGGTGTCCAGCCCCACCGTCACCTCATCCTTCATCAAAAAAGCCCTCACCGGAAAGCTGTCGCCGTCCTCAGGGAACCATTCTACATGGTACTCCTCCTTCAGACATTCCACCATGGCCTTTTTCATGATGGACTGGATATCCGAAGGGCTGAAAAGCTGCGACTTGACGCTGGCAGCCTTTGTCACCCAGAATTTTCCGTTCGCCGGTATGTATTCCTCCCACGGAAGGGCTTTCGTCCCCTGAAACAGCTCCTCGAAGGTTTCCGCATGGAAGCTGCCCACCTTTATCAGGATCCTCTCCGCAGTCCGAAGGAAGATATTCGCCCTGCACAGCGCCTCCTCATCCCCCATAAAGGTCACTCTGCCGTCCGCCACCTCTGTAATGTCATACCCTAGATCGTCGATTTCTTTTTTCAGCGGTGCCTCCAGCCCGAAATGACAAGGAGCTATCAACTCAAATTTCCGCATTTTTCACCTCTCGCCTGAATATATAGCTTCTCCTGTTTTCATGAACTTCTGTTTCGATATTATACCGTTTTTTTCTGAATATGTAAATAGGGACACTGGAGCAGTGTCCCTATCGCCAGAAAAACCTTAGAAATTGTTGTTCTGATTGTTCTGGTTCTTGCTCTGATTCTGGTTGTTCTGGTTCTTCTGGCTGTTCTGGCTGTTCTTGTTCTGGTTGTCCTGATTCTGGCTGTTCTTGCTGTTCTCAGAATTGTTGGTGCTGTTGTTGTACTTATTGTTGTCCATTTCTTTCCTCACATCCTGCCGCACAATGGCGGCGCTCCTTTCGGTTATCGGTTACAGCAGTAGTATGGGAAGAAAGAACAGAAAATATGCTTTTGTTTTTTAGTACTTTAGTACTATATTCAGTTGACCCAGTCCCGGAACAGCTTCACAGCCAAAATCACCAGCAAGATAGGCAGAACCACCGGAAGAATCGCTGCGATCACCGAAAATACCACACTGAGGATCAGCACCACTATCACAAGAAGGATCAGTATCCATACCCACAGCGGCAGCCGCAGAAGCATACCGGAAAACCTTCCGCCGGGCTGTCTGTACATTTCATACTCCTCCCCGCTGCCTGCTTCGCTCTGCCTTTCACCGCCCGTATACTCCTCGGACCACGCGCCGCTGCCGCCTCCCGTCTCCACAATGGTTCTGGCGATCAGCCTCGGGTCCCCCAGCGCTCCCAGCACCTCTTCCTCGCTCTTTCCCTTGCGGATCTCCGTGTTGATATAATCCTCATAATACCGCATATTCTCCCTGAGCAGCTCAGGTGTGACCTTTCCGTTCAGCGCCGTGCGCAGCTTATCCAAAAATTGATATTTAGTCATTTCGATCCCTCTCTGTCCCGTCACCATTTTTTCCACGGGCAGCGGTTCTTTTCCACTGCCGCCCGCAGCTCCACATAGCATCCGCAGCTGCGGCACATTCCGTCCAGCAGCAGATCGCATTCCCTGCAGACTGCCAGCCTATCCTCATATACCGTCTCAGGCGCCTTGATGTCCACGTCCAGATTTTCGATATATTCCTGCAGGGAACGGAAGTATTCTTTCTGATCTATCATGTCTCTGGTGAGGCATTTCCTGCAATAACGCTGATTGTTCGTCCCCTGCTCCATCTCACCCTCATTGTCAAAATACCGGCCTGCGCGCCTGCAAAAATCCGGCCTCCCGGAAGCCGCCAAAGCCAGACCTTCCTCTCACTGTGCCAAAGCTTCCCCTGTCATGCGCAGCACTGCCGGACTTGGCAGAATTTATACTGCACACCGGTTAAATTTGCAGTGCAACCCGACTGCAGACCGCCAGCCAAGTACTTTCCCAGAGGCACCACTGTAAATTCTGGCGGTCTGCAGTATAATTCAGCTTCATCAAATACGACACTATGAAGTGTAACACTATGATATAAAAAAATCAAGGATTATAGCAAAAGAGGCTTAATTTTGCAAAAGGAAAAGGTGACGTCAGAATACTGATTTCCTAATATTTAATTATATGATAGATCACATAAACCCACCCCAGAATCCCATGTACTATAGCAAGCCAGACCGACGAGTATGTATAATAGGACAGCACCATGGCCAGCGCTGACCCGAAGCCTATGCCCTTTTCCACGCCTTTCCCCATCCCCGTTTCCACCGAGCTCACCTTCTTTTTCACCTTTTCTACCTCCGTTTTCATCTCCGCCAGAGCCACCATGGTCTCCTCCGCCCGCTCCTGATATTCCGCATCCGGAATCCTCTCTCCCGTAAGCAGCTCATTCACACTGATTCCCAGCGTCTTACAGAGAGGCACCATATATCCCGCATCCGGCAGCCCCTTGCCCGTCTCCCACTTGGATACCGCTTTATCGCTGACGCCCAGTTCGTCCGCCAGCTGGCGCTGTGTCAGATCCTTCTCCTTGCGGCACTGTGCAATAAATTTTCCGATTTTAATCTGGTCCATCATTATTGCCCCCTTTCCGACTTCAATATATACCGATTTCTCCGTAGAATACAACCTACGCTCCGTAGAGTCGCATAAAACAGCTATTTATCGTACACCTTCACAAGCAATAGCCGCCCTTCCCCGACGGCTATCCTGCTGCCGCCGGACAGAGGCTCATTGCTGATCCCGTACTGGTACTCGCAGGTGATCTCCGCATCCCTGAGAGGATATTTTGCATTTTCAACGGTGATTCCCTTCGCTGCGCCGGAGATATTCAGCAGAGAAAAATAGGCAAAGGAATCCGCCACATAAACCGGCTCCCGGGACACGATTTCCATCTCGGAATAATCATCCAGAAGCACTGCTTTCCTGCCCATGGAATGGAGCATCTGCAGAATAGACAGATTCCCCAGAGTATGATCCAGCCTTTCACTTGCGGCGCCGATCAGCAGAAAAGAATCAAATCCACGCCTCAGCGCTTCCTTCACGGCAAACACCGTATCCGTATCATCCTTCTCGCAGGGCAGCACAATGGTCTCCACATCCATCTCCGGATTGGGATGGGAATCAAAGTCTCCGACGATCAAATGGGGAATCATTCCCAGAGCCTCCAGATGCCGCAGGCCTCCATCGCAGATAATATTATAATCATCTGTTCTTAGGTATCTGCTGATTCTTTCATAATTGCTGATTGCGGCGCCGCCTACTATGACACATCTGCTCATTTTTTCCTTCCATCCTACTTTTTTTGATTTACTTGTTTCCAACTCCCAACACAGATTTTCTCATATCACCTTGAAAAATGCAACTCCTCAGCTTACAGACCACAAGAATTATCGGATACTGTTTGACAACAGCCCTGCCATTTCGTATAGTTAACCCAACAAATCCTTTTCTTCTACGGATTCCTCTTCTGTTTATTATAAATGATAAAATGATACCTTGACAGCGACACGATGTCGCACTTTATACTTAGACATAAGGAGAGAGAGAAAAAAGGGTCATATGACAATCAGCGAGGTTTCTTCCTCATTCTAAACGGCAGAACCTATGCAGAGCTGGGCAGGGCGGAGCTCTCCGAGCTGCAGGACTGCCTGCAGGATCTAAGGGTGAACGAAATGTCACGGCCGGTTCTGGAAGCGCTGCTTAAGCAGCTGCATATGATACAAGAGATCGGGCTGGAATACCTATCCTTTGGCAGACGGGTGGATTCCCTGTCAGAAGGCGAGTATCAGAGGCTCCGCATCGCCAATCAGGTAGGTTCCGGGCTGACGGGGCTTACTTATATCATCGATGAGCCCACAGACGGATTACATGGTGCAGACAGCAAAAAGATCATTGCCGTCATCAGAAAGCTCTTGGAGAGCGGAAATACCGTGATCACGATCGAACATGATCACGACGTGATAAGATCGGCTGATCATATCATTGAAATGGGGCCCGGAGCCGGTACGGACGGCGGTGAAATAATCGCATCCGGCTCCATAGAGGATATCAGAAACAACAGTAAATCCATCATCGGGAAGCTCCTTTCAAAAAAGCCGGAATATCCGCCCCGGCACACATCTGCCGAAGCCAGCAGGCACATCTGTGTCAGAGGAATCTGTGAAGACAATGTAAAGGATGCAGACGTGGAAATACCGCTGCATAAAATCACATGCTTTACCGGCGTTTCAGGATCGGGAAAAAGCACTGTTGTTCATGAAGTCCTGTACAAAGCGCTGTTTTCTAAGCTGCATGATAACAGGATCATACCGGGGCGGCATTCAGAAATAACCGGCTATGAACATATCAATAATGTAATCTGCATTGACCAGCGCCTGCTGAACGGCAAAAACACATCCGTTCCGGCAACCTACCTGAATATATTTGATTCAGTGCGCAGCTTATTTGCGGAATATGCTGACAAATCGCTCTTTTCCTTTCACTCCAAGGGAGCCTGCCCGGCGTGCAGGGGCAAAGGCTATATAGAAAGCTATATACAGTACTTCGGGGCGACAAGGACTGTCTGTCCGGAATGCGGCGGGCAGCAGTATCTGGAGGAGGTACTGCAGATAAAATACAAGGGCAGAAATATAAAGCAGATCCTGGATATGTCCTTTTGCGAAGCGCTTTCCTTTTTTACGGACATCCCCTTTATCTATGAGAAGGTCAGGCTGGTATGCGATCTGGGTCTGGGATACCTGAAATTAGGACAGCCTCTGTCAACGGTCTCAGGCGGGGAGGCACAGCGGCTGAAATTAGCCAGAGAAATGGGCAGATATAAAAGCAGGAAAAACCTCTTGTATATATTTGATGAACCTACTATCGGACTCCATTCCAGTGATGTCCTCTGTATACTGAAGGTAATAAAGAGCATTGTCGAAAGCGGCAATACCGTAGTAATGGTAGAACATAACCCGGAAATGATCTTAAACTCGGATCATGTCATCGAAATGGGGCCGGGGGCGGGAAAGCATGGAGGCAGAATCATGTTCTGCGGCTCTCCTTTTGAGCTTCTCAGGCACAGAGGCTTAAAGACTGCCGATTACCTCAGGGACTATCTGAAACGGGATGAATAACAGAAAATATTGACCAGAAGGTGAAACCATATGGAAAATCAGGCTCTGAGGGAAAAATGCAATACTATCATCGAGAGGATGAAAAATAAGCTGTATAACGACAAAAAGTGTATCGCTGCCTATCTGCTGGGGAGCTTTAGTCATGATGCGGTATGGGAATGGTCAGATATCCAGCTGGAAGCCGTCTATGATGACGACTATAAGGGTGAGACCAGCTATACGCTATACGAAGATGGAATGTGCGTAATCCTGAACCTCCATACCCTGAGCAGATTCAAAACTTATATCAGCAATGTCAATGTGGATGACTTTCTATGGAAGGCTTTCAGCAAAAGCAGAAAGCTGTTCTCAAAGGATTTCATATTGGATGAGCTGTTTGACGAGGCATTCTATATAGGAGCAGCGGATGGACAAAAGGAAATGCTGCTAGGCTTCTCCGGAGCGGTATATTACCTCAACAAAGCCGAGAGCACTGTGCCGATTATCTGATCCGAAGCACCGAAATGGTATACCGACCCGTCATACAATATCTAAAAGAGCATGGCAGTCTGGAAGGATTCAAATACGAAACCAGACCCCACGGATTCGGGATCAATTATGAATGGCTGGTAAGATGCGGTCTGGCAGAAAGGTATGGGATACCGGGGCGGGCGGCCATCTGGGACAAGGAGGTATGCAGGATGGGATATCGGTTAAAAGGGTAAACGCCCAGTCAGATTCCTGCATCCCCCTTTGACCGTGCCGGTCATATAGCAGACTGCGCCAAAGCCTCTCTGAGCTTTTCCTTCAGATATTCATACCGCAGGCGCTTCTCTTCCTTGGCAAAGTGAACCTCCCTGAACTGCTCCGGGTTCTCTTTATAATCCAGAATCTCCTCCCCAAACTGCTCACTGGTCAGGTCAAATACACAGTCACCTACCACATTATAACAATGATAGTTTCCATCCGGCCTCCGGATTCCATATACCTTTCCCCCAAAGATATCCTGAGCGAGAAAGGCCGTGATGGAACACTGTCCCAGCGTCATATTCTCTCTGGTCCATTCCTGCCTCATCCGCGGCGCACAGGTATCGGCACACCATATCCCGGAAAGCGCGTCGTACAGATCCCTCGGTGTTTTTATCTTCCCGTAATTTTCGTTCACTGCGGGAGCATCCGCATGTTCCCATCCGTAAAAATGATATTCCACTGTGTGTTTCCTTTCCGGCAGCTTATGTCGTCCCTGCCTATCCTTTTTCCAGCCTTTCCGTTTTCCCGCTTTTACTGGCTTTTCCCGCTTTTTGCTGGACCTTTCCCGCTTTTTGCTGGCTTTTCCCGTTTTTGCTGGCTCTTCCCGTTTTTGCAAATTTTACGAATTACATATTATCACCAGGACGGCATAAGAACCCGCTTTAAGAAATATAACAAAATAACAAAAATGTGCTTTCACAAAGCACGTGAAAACACCATCTTTCCGCTTCTTCGATAGGAAGCACACTATCCGCAATAAATCCGATTAAATATAAACACATAAGTATATCATGCAAAAGCAAATATACAAAACGTGCGTTAGAGGATTCGAACCCCCGACCTTTTGGTCCGTAGCCAAACGCTCTATCCAGCTGAGCTAAACGCACTCACTGTTGCATCAATTCCCTGCAACAGTAAGTATTGTAACCTCTTCCGCTCTAAAAGTCAAGCGCAAATTTGATTTTTTACTAAAGTTTTTTACTGGCTTTTTTACTTGAGTTTTTTCCGCCTTTTTTACTGCAGAAATTTTCACAAAAGTTTTTCACTCTTTGCGTTTTTCGGATATGCTCCTGCACAAGCGGCAACTAAAATCAAAAAAATGTATGGTTTTTTCAGATTCTGTGTTATACTACCAACATAAGCAGAAATACATACACCGCTTCTGGCGGTTCTAGGAGGATTCATATGCTGGAATTACAAAATCTCTGTTTTGAAGTGCCCGAAGACGCCGATAAACACAAGGAGATTATCAAGGACATAAACCTGACCTTTGAAGATCATGCTTTCATCGCCATCACCGGCCCCAACGGAGGAGGCAAATCCACACTTGCCAAGCTGATCATGGGGATCGAACAGCCTACCTCCGGCAGGATACTCTACAACGGCAGGGATATCACCGGGATGAATATCACGGAAAGGGCAAATTTAGGCATCAGCTTTGCCTTCCAGCAGCCGGTGCGCTTCAAGGGCATCAAGGTCAAGGATCTGATCACCCTTGCGGCAGGAAACAAGATCAAGCTTGCGGGAGCCTGCGACTACCTGTCCAAGGTAGGGCTGTGCGCCCGGGACTATATCAACCGAGACGTGGATGTCAGCCTGTCAGGGGGCGAATTAAAAAGAATCGAGATCGCCACCATCATCGCCCGCAACACACCGCTCTCCGTCTTTGATGAGCCGGAGGCAGGCATCGACCTCTGGAGCTTCAATAACCTGATTCAGGTTTTTGAGGAAATGCACCGGGAAAGCGACAATTCCCTGATCATCATCTCCCATCAGGAACGTATCCTGAATATCGCAGATGAGATAGTCGTGCTGAAGGACGGCACTCTGCAGGCAAGAGGACGAAGAGAAGATATTCTGCCGGAGCTGCTGAAAGGGACAGAGGGCTGTAAGTTTTACCGATAGCACCGCTGCCTGAAAAACCCATAAAAGATCAAGACGGAGGACACTGCAATGGATGATATACAGAAAAATCTGCTGGAGCAGGTAGCCGGACTTCACGAGATGCCTGCAGGCGCCTATAATATCCGTGCCGACGGAAAGAGCGTGGACCGTTCCACCACCGCCCATATTGACATTGTAACCAAGACGGACAAACAAGGAATAGACATTGTCATCAAGCCCGGCACCAAGAAGGAGAGCGTGCATATCCCCGTGGTGCTGAGCCAGAGCGGCCTGACGGAGATGGTCTACAATGATTTTTATGTAGGGGATGACTGCGACGTGACTATCGTAGCAGGCTGCGGCATCCACAACAGCGGCGACAGCGACAGCCGCCATGACGGCATACATTCCTTTTTCATCGGGAAAAACTCCCATGTCAAATATGTGGAAAAACATTACGGCAGCGGGGACGGCCAGGGCAGCCGTATCATGAATCCTGAGACCGTGGTGGAGGTAGGCGAAAACAGCTTCATGGAGATGGAGACGGTACAGATCAAGGGCGTAGACTCCACCAAGCGCCTGACCAAAGCAAAGCTGGCTGACGGCGCAAGGATCATTGTCACCGAAAAGCTCATGACCCATGGCCGCCAGAGAGCCGAGACCTCCTTTCAGGTGGATCTGGACGGAAAGGATTCCAGCGCCAACATTATCTCCCGCTCCGTGGCAAGAGACGATTCCACCCAGCTTTTCCTGTCCAAGATCAACGGCAACAATCGCTGCAAGGGCCATTCGGAATGTGACGGCATCATCATGGACCGGGCAAAGATCAGCGCCATTCCGGAGATCACTGCCGGGGATCTGGACGCAGAGCTGATCCACGAGGCTGCCATCGGCAAGATCGCCGGGGAGCAGATCACGAAGCTGATGACTCTGGGCCTTACCGAGGAAGAGGCGGAGGCCCAGATTGTAAACGGTTTCCTGAAATGAACCACCCTGCTGCAAGCACGGGGTATCCACTTCCGGTTTCCTCCTTCTGAATGCTGCGGGCAGCAGGGCATCATACCCATGAAGGAATAAAACAACGATAATACCGTCCAAGGCGGCAAAAACTGCATAATATAAAAGCCTTCGGGGAAAATAAGAGAAATCGCACAATCTCAGGAGGTTTTTATGAAAGACAATACATCAGGCGCTCTCTCCCATGATCCTCAGAACCGGGAGGAGCGCCCTTCCCAGACTATGGACGGCAATCAGGCCGCGGCCCATGTGGCATACGCCTACAGCGAGGCTGCGGCCATCTATCCCATCACCCCTTCCTCCCCCATGGCGGAGCTCTGCGACGAATGGGCTGCCGCAGGCAGAAACAATATCTTCGGCCATCCCATGGTCGTCTCCCAGCTCCAGTCGGAGGCAGGTGCCGCCGGGGCCGTACACGGCGCGCTGCTGGCAGGCTCTCTGGCCGTCACTTTCACCGCGTCTCAGGGTCTGCTGCTCATGCTGCCGAATCTCTACCGCATGGCCGGGGAGCTGCTGCCCGGCGTCATACATGTGGCCGCCAGAACCATCGCCGCCCATGCCCTGTCCATCTTCGGCGACCATTCCGACATCTATGCCTGCCGTCAGACCGGCGCTGCCATTTTCTGTGAAAGCAGCGTGCAGGAGGTCATGGATCTGTCCCCCGCTGCCCATCTGGCGGCAATAGAGGGCAGGATTCCCTTTCTGAATTTCTTTGACGGCTTCCGCACCTCCCATGAGCTGCACAAGATCAAGGTGTGGGATTATGAGACCTTGAAGGAGCTGCTGGACATGGACATGGTAGAAGACTTCCGTCAGCGCTCCCTCCACCCTCATCACGGAAAGGCCTATGGCTCCGCCCAGAATCCCGATATATTCTTTCAGGCAAGAGAGGCTGCAAATCCCTTTTATCAGGCTCTCCCCGGCATCGTGGAGAAGCAGCTTGAAAAAATAAACAAAAGGCTGGGAACCTCCTACGGCCTCTTCGACTATTACGGCGCCCCAAGCGCAGAGCATGTCATCATTGCCATGGGCAGTGTCTGTGAATGCATACGGGAATATCTTGACAGCGTGCCGGATAAAAAATACGGTCTTGTCAGCGTGCACCTTTACCGCCCTTTCAGCGGTGCCCGTCTGGCGGAAATGCTGCCTGAAACCCTCCGGCAGATCACTGTGCTTGACCGGACAAAGGAACCCGGTGCTCCCGGGGAGCCTCTGTATCTGGATGTGGTGTCGGCGCTGGCAGAATCCGGAATCCCCACGCTCTCTGTCCCCCCTGCCTCCTACGGTACATGGGCAGAGCCTGCTTCACAGCCCAAAGCAGATACCTTTTCCGAGGGACAGCCGCACCGACCCGTATATGTCTTCTCTGGCCGCTATGGCTTAAGCTCCAAGGACACCACTCCCGCCCAGATCGCGGCAGTCTACGGAAACTCTACAAAGCCCTTCTTTACGGTAGGCATCACAGACGACGTGACCCATCTGTCTCTGGATGTACCTGCCATCCACAAGACTGCAGCGGCAGATATTGTTTCCTGCAAATTCTGGGGGCTGGGCGGAGACGGCACTGTCAGCGCCACCAAGAATGCCATCAAGATCATCGGCAACCATACGGACATGACGGCTCAGGGATATTTTGAATATGATTCCAAAAAGTCAAGAGGCCTGACCATCTCCCATCTGCGGTTCGGAAAAAGCCCTATCCGCAGCACCTATCTGATACGCCATGCGGATTTCGTCGCCTGCCACAACCCGGTCTATCTGCACAAATATGACATGGTGCAGGAGCTTAAGGAGGGCGGCACCTTCCTCTTAAACTGCGGCTACCGGGAAAAGGAGCTGGAGGAATATCTGCCGGATGGAGTAAAGGCCTGCCTTGCAGAGCGGCATATCCGTTTTTTTGTGATCGATGCCCTGAAGATCGGCAAAGAGATTGGACTGAACAGCAAGATCAGCACCATACTTCAGGCGGCATTCTTTGCAGTATCAAAGCTGCTGCCCCCTGAGGATGCCATGGACTGGATGAATCAGGCTGCGGAAAAAAGCTATGGAAAAAGCGGCGGGAATATTCTGGAAATGAACAGACAAGCCATCAAAAGAGGCTTTCAGGAGGTTGAAAGGATCAATGTGCCTGACAGCTGGGAGAAGCTGACCGCCTCCCAGACGGCACTGGACAATGCTCCGCTCCCTGACCGCCCGGAGATGATCGACTATGTCAGAAAAATCCAGCAGCCCGTCACCGACCAGCGGGGCAATGAGCTGCCCGTCTCTGCCTTCCTGCCCTATGCGGACGGATATACCCCTCCCGGAAGCACTGCCCATGAGAGAAGGGCCGTGGCCACGGAGCTGCCTCTCTGGAAACCCGAAAACTGCATCCAGTGTGCCCGCTGCTCCTACGTCTGCCCCCATGCGGTGATCCGGCCTGCGGCACTGGATGCAGAGGCCCTTGCAGGCGCCCCTGAAGGTCTGGAGACAATCCCCATGTTCGGAGCCGAAGGCTGTTCCTTTGCCATCACTGTCTCCCCCTCGGACTGCACGGGATGCGGCACCTGCGCCGCCATCTGCCCGGGAAAACAAGGAAAAAAGGCTCTGGAGATGACCCCTGTCTGGCAGTGGAGGGACGGACAGAAACAAGCCGAACCGAAAGCGGATCTCTTCACAAGATACCAGAATATATTTGACTACTGCAAGCCCCTATTGCCCAGCACCAAGGCTCTGGCACAGTTTGGCCCGAACACCCAGAAGGGCAGTCAGTTCCTGCGCCCTCTCATGGAATTCTCCGGCGCATGCGCAGGCTGCGGGGAAACCGCCTATGTAAAGCTCCTGACCCAGCTCTTCGGCTCCAGAATGTATATCGCCAATGCCACGGGCTGCAGTTCCATCTGGGGCAACTCCGCACCCTCCTGCGCCTATGCGCTGGACAGGGAAGGCCACGGCCCTGCATGGTCCAACTCTCTGTTTGAGGATGCCGCGGAATTCGGCTACGGTATGCTGATGGCGCAGGAAGCTGCTGCCCTGCGGAGCGGAGAACTATCGGCCGGTGCGGCCCCCGAGAGCTGTGGGCAGTACGCCCTGCCCACAATACAATGGATCATCGGCGGCGACGGCTGGGCTTACGACATCGGCTTCGCCGGTCTGGACCATGTGCTCGCCAGCGGCAGCGACATCAATATTCTGGTGCTGGACACGGAAGTCTATTCCAACACCGGCGGTCAGGCCTCCAAGGCCACTCCCACCGGCTCCACCGCCAAGTTTGCAGCCGGCGGGAAGAAAACCCGGAAAAAAGATCTGGCCTCCATGGCTATGACCTACGGAAATGTCTATGTGGCCCAGATCGCCATGGGAGCCGACCTGAACCAGACCATCAAGGCCATCACGGAAGCCGCCGCCTATCCGGGTCCTTCCCTTATTATTGCCTACGCCACCTGTATTGCCCACGGTGTCCGGGCAGGCTTAGGCTCTACGCCCCATGAGGCCAAGAAGGCCGTGGACGCAGGCTATTATCATCTGTTCCGCTTCAACCCTTCCCTGAAGGAGCAGGGCAAGAACCCCTTCACGCTGGACAGCGGGGAGCCCAAGCTCTCCTATGAAGAATTCCTCAACGGAGAAATCCGCTATGATGCCCTGAAACGCTATCATCCCCGGCAGGCACAGGAGCTGTTCGAGCTGGCGGCGGCTCAGGCAAAGGAGCGCTACCGATACCTGAAGAGACTGATGTCCCTATATGAGCCGGAATAATGAACCACCCCGCTGCAAGCACGCAAGCAGCGGGGTATCAGACCCATGAAGGGATAAATGATTCCTACTTCCCGGAAAGCACCTCATCCGGCAGTACGCCGTTCTTCCGGTACTGTTTCCAGAGTTTGTTGAACTTGATCGTATAGTACACCGCAAACCCGCCGATGACAGGAACCCACCATCCCTGCAGCCGCCCCAGGCTTATGCTCCCGACGATCATGCTGTAAGAGCCGTACACCAGTGTAAGTATTGCGCTGACCCTGCTTTTCCCGAGCTGGAGCCATATGCCCAGCCCTACCAGCAATAATGCCGCAATGATCCTGTCGAACCGTATCAGGAACCCGAATACCGCCGCTACCACACTGCCAAGGAAGGAGGGAGCGCCCCACATCATCTGCCTTGTAAACGCATCGGCCAAGGCGCTCTGCTCCCCCCATTCAAACACTGCCAGCAGAGCCGTCACAGCTGCGCATGCGTACAGCACCACCGCACAGCCCCTGATATTGTTTTTGTATGTCTTCATGCCAGGCAGATCACAGAACTCCTTTTTTGTCAGCTGCTGGTGCGCCATCCTCTCCCGCAGCACATCCTCCTGCCTCACCACGCTCCCACACTGGGGGCACAGCAGTGCGCCCTCCGCCAGCTCTGTCCCACATACCACACACTTCATCTCAGCCTTCCTCCATTTCTTTCGTCTTATCTTCCAATTCCTCCCATTCCTTCACGGTCCATATTCCCTCCAATCAAGTACCTTTCTGCTCCCGGTATCGCCCAACGCTCTGCTCAAGGCGCTCCAGCCCGTCCCGCAGCCGCTCTCTGGGGCAGGCGGGATTCAGCCGGATGAACCGCTTTCCGCATCTGCCGTATTCCTCCCCTTTGGTAAGGTAAAGGCCGCTGTCCCGGCGGATAAATTCCGTCAGCTCCCCTGCATCCTCCGTCACGCCGCTGCAGTCCAGCCACAGCAGGTAAGTGGCCTGAGAGGGCACAACCTTGATCTCCGGCAGCCTCTCTTCCATAAAGCTCCTGACACAGCGCTTATTTTCCGCAAGATACTCCCGCAGCTCCTCCAGCCACGGCTCACCTTTATCAAAAGCCGCCACGGCTCCTCCTATGGCGAACGCATTAGGCTCCGCCACCTCGTCCGTGTTCAGTCCTCTCTCCAGCTTATGCCGGATGACCGGGTCCGGCACCATCACCGCCGCAGTCTGCAGCCCTGCCAGATTAAAGGCCTTTGTGGGTGCGATGCAGGTGATACTGTTGTCCCTGCAGATCCGGGACACCGTGGCAAAGGGCACATATTCATACCCCGGATCCGTGAGATCACAGTGGATTTCATCGGCCAGCACCAGTACATGGTGCTCTGCGCACAGCTCCCCGATCTGGGAAAGGGTTTCCTTGTCCCATATCTTTCCGATCGGATTGTGGGGATTGCACAAAAGCATCATCGTGGTCTGGGGATCGGCAAGCTTCTCCTCCAGATCCCGAAAATCAACGGAATAGCCTCCGTTCTCGTATACCAACGGACTTTCAAGGACATTCCGCCCGTTGTTGCGGATGGAATTGAAGAAAATATTATACACCGGCGTCTGCACCAGAACATTCTCCCCTACGGTAGTCATCTTCCGCACGGCGCTGGATATGGCAGGCACGATACCTGTACAGAACACCAGCCACTCCTTCTCCACCTCCAGATGATGGCGGCGGCCCCACCAGCTTCTATAAGCCTCATACCAGTCCTCCGTCACCGCCGAATAGCCGAATATCCCATGCTCCACCCGGGCCTTCAGCTCCTCCCGAATCTCCGGCGCCGCCTCAAAGTCCATATCAGCCACCCACATGGGCAGTTCTCTCTCCGGCACATCCCATTTCAGAGATCCAACGCCCCGTCTGTCTGTCAGCTTGTCAAAATCATATCTCATGCCTATATCACCCCATATTTTTTCAGTCTTTCTCCCATTCCGCCTTTTCGGATGTCTTCAGGATCTCCCCTGCCTCGATTCTGGTCTGGTTGATCTTTACCTTCCTTCCGTCCATGATCAGCTCCCCTATCCTGTCGGCACGGATGATGCCTCCTTTGGGATTGAACACGCTGTCCACATTTCCCACGATCTCCACGTCTGCCTGAGAATACTCGAAAGCCAGATTGGTATTCATCAGACGACAGTTCTTCATCACCAGATTGTCAATGTAGCACATTCCCTGCAGACTTTCGATGGTGCAGTTTATCAGAGTGATATTCTTGGAATTCCAGCCCAGATACTCCCCTGAAATAAAGGAATCATACACTGTCACATTCTCTGCGTTCCAGAACGCATCCTTGGACAATAACCTGGAATTGCGGATTTCGATGTCTGCGCCGCCGTCAAAGCTGTAATTGCCCACCAGATCAAAATTCCGGGCTTTTATGCCCCTGCTGTTCATGGCGAAATAATCCCCCTTCGCCATCACCCTCTCCATCTCCACATCCTGACAGTTCCAGAGGGTCTCCGCTGCATTGGGCATATCCACATTGCGCAGCACGATCCCCTTCGACCGCCGGAAGGACTTAGGGGCCTCAATGATGGTATCCGTGACAGAGATATTCTCCGTATACCAGATGCCCGCCCTTGCCATGTCGAACAGCGTGGAATCCTTCACTGTCACGTTTTTGCTGTACCATAAAGGATATTTCCACTTAAACAATGTGTTGTCGATCTCCAGATTGCTGCTCTCCTTCAGCGGCGACTCGCCGTCTCCAAAGGTACAGTAGCTGATGCGGCAGTCATCTGCCTGATACATGGCCCTCTCGCCGATGAAATATTGCTGAGTAATTTCTTTCATTTTTATTCCTCCTGATTTTAATTCCGCAGGTGCCCTATCAGCACCCATCCACTCATTCACTTGGAAAGAGCTTCCAGCCTTTTGTGCGGCGAATACAGTAACGTCGAATTATTCCCCTGCCTTCAGGGAAAAGAACGCAGCCCCTATGGCCCCTGGGCCGATGTGGGTGCCGATGGCACCGCCGACGCTGGCAGTGTCCAGAGAGTCCACGGAGTCCTTCCATAATCTCTCGTTGTCGGCTATATACTTCTGCAGCACCGCATCGCTCAGGCCTGTATAGCCCAGTACAAACGGCATGGCAAAGTCAATACCGCCTACACGGCCGATCTGCTCCGCCAGTAGGTTGTTGCCCTGCTTGGATCCTCTGGCCTTTCCCAGAACCGCTACCTCGCCGGCCTGAATGGCGATCACGGGCTTTATGGAAAGCAGGCTGCCGGCCAGCGCCGCAGTCTTTGAAATCCGTCCGCCCTTCTTCAGATACTCCAGCGTATCCAGCAGCGCAACAAGCCTGATGCGGGATTTGTCTGCTTCCAGCTTCTCTGCGATCTCCTCAAAACTGTCCCCCTCATCCTTCAGCCTCAGGGCATACTCCACCAGCGCCCGCTGGCCTATACTGGCATTCTCGCTGTCCACCACCCTGACCATGTCCCCGTACTTCTCCGCGGCAATCACTGCGCTCTGGCAGGTGCCGGAAAGCTTTGACGAGATGACTATGGCAATGACATGCTCTCCCCGCTCCTTCGCCGCCTGATACGCCTCCTCGAACACATAAGGGGGCACCTGACTTGTGACAGGCAGCTCGTCGGACTCCACCAGCTTCTCATAGAACATCTTGTGGGTCAGGTTTACGCCGTCCTGATATTCCTCGTCGCCAAACCTGATATTGATGGGCAGTACCGTCAGATCCTCTCTTGTGTTATCCACAATATCCGACGCAGAATCCGTGATAATTCGAATCATATTCGTATCCTCCATGCATAACTCTAAAAGCCTATTCACAAATATAAGCGAATAGGCTTTCGAATTAACGACCCAGATCGGACTCGAACCGACGACCTCCGCCGTGACAGGGCGGCGCTCTAACCAACTGAGCCACTGGGCCAATATTCTTTGTCTGTAAAGCCGACAAAACGCTTTTTAAAGCCTGCAACCAACAATCTGCGGTGAGATTACTCTCAAATGGACCTTCGGGGACTCGAACCCAGGACCGACCGGTTATGAGCCGGTTGCTCTAACCAACTGAGCTAAAGGTCCGTAAACCATTACAAAGCGGCTACCACCTAAGTGATGACCCGAAACATATACTACCATATTTCACAGCGTTTGACAAGGGGGAAATTTAAAAATTCCTCTTAATCTTTTTAGTTTCCGTAACAACACTTATTTACGCCCGATAGGATTCTCTGACAAACGGTTCTCTGATGTCCTCCGCCGTCAGCAGGCCGTATTTCTTCGGATGGCGGAACGCGTTACCGTGCACTTCCGCCTTTCGATAACCGCGGATCATGTCCAGATCAAAATCAGCAATGTAAATACCTTCCTCTCCGTCGGCTTCAAGGATGCACATATCCCGGGAGCCGGGCAGCTCAGGCAGATATGCCACTCCGTCAAATGCGTTAGAATGTCCGTTACAGTCCGGCACGGTGTCCGGATAATTGCAGGTGGCGATCCCCATCATATTCTCGTATGCCCTTCCCCTGAGCTGGGCAAGTCGGTTGATCTCCATGGGGCAGGCATTGGGAACAATCACCACCTCAGCGCCCTTCAGCATCAGGATCCTTGCGCTCTCAGGGAATTCCCTGTCATAGCAGATCATTGCGCCGATCTTTACAATACCGATCTCAGTATCCAGATCAGCTACATAAAAATCATCACCCGGTGTAAGATTTTGTTCCACATCAAAGTCACAAGTATGCACCTTTGCATAATCCATGACCCGGTCACCGTTACGGTCAAAGAGCGCAAGGGAATTCCTCGGCCCGCCTTTGCTCTTCTCAAGATATGTGATCCCGATCGCCATGCCCAGTTCCCCGGCAAGCTTTCCAAAAGCGGTCACAAACTCGCTGTCCGAGGAAACGGCTTCTTGTATCCAATCATTGACCGGTCTGTCATAAATACGATATCCATTGCTCCACATCTCGGGAAATAACGCAATATCCGCCCCCAGAGCTTTTGCGCGTCTGCAGTGATCTATCCCCTTGTTCAGATTCCCCTCTAAAGTGCCCGCAGGCGCGATCTGAAGCAATGCTGTTTTCAGATAACCCATACTCTCACCTATCTTTCTTCGCAATAATCACGTAGCAGGCCTATCTGGCCGAACCGATGCTTTCTTCCTGCAGCCTGTCAAATTCCGCCATGCACTCATCCACCGTTGCACCGTTCAGCAGCTTGCGCACGATCAGGCAGGTATTGCCCCACTGCTCCAGCTTCATGCTGGCATTGGCACCAAGGACATAGACATTTTCCTGAATCCTATCGTTCAGCGGCTTCAGCGCCGGAATACATTCCACTTCCACATTCTTCGACGGCGAGATTACCCTGTTGGTCTCTGCGTATACTTTAAGCGCCTCGTCGGATGTCATCACTTCCAGCATACGCATGGCGTCCTCCGCATGCTCAGCCTCTGCACCCACACCGAAGCCTGTCATGGGCATTACCGGCATCTGCCCTCTGCTGCTGGGAAATCCGATGACCACCATCTCAAAATCCGGACTGCCATAGGCAGTATCGGCATTCGCCGCCCCCCAGTATGCCATTACAATGGGAGTCTTCTGTGCCAGAAAATCCTCGCCTTCTCCCTCAATCGCCTCGCTGACATATGCCTTTGCGGCATCGATATATCCCTTGTCTATCATCTCCTGCAGAAACTCGAAGCCTGGGCGCATATAATCGCTGTATTTGCTCTCCCCGCTGTTTAAAGCCCTGATCTCTGCCTCCGTATTTCCGCCGTTGTACAGATCCGCATAGGCCTGAGCCAGAACAAATGTCTCCAGCCACCATCTGTTGGCTCCCACCGGCGTCTCAATCCCGTTCTCCTTAAACACACGGCAACATTCCAGAAACTCCTCCGGCGTCTGAGGCAGCTCCAGTTCATATCGGTCAAACATATCCTTATTAACGAACAGTCCGTAGGCTACCACCTCCTGAGGAATCGCCACCAGCTTTCCGTCCACGACGTTCGCTGTCTTCACCACATCCCGCAGATTCTCCACACATGCAAGCTCTGACAGATCCATCAGCTTTCCTTCCTCCCCCAATGTCTTGATGGTGTCCGGATTAAGCAGATATATGTCGTCCATATTGTTGCGCGCCCTGTCCAGGGTCACATCATCATAGGTTTTATCCTGATAATCTTCGGCAGTATATGTCACATAGCTCACCTTGATGTCGAGCTTTTCTTCCGCCATGATGATCGTTTTATCCGCAGCGCTCCTTGCAGTGTTGACCGTATCCGCCTCTGTCTTCTCCATGGGGCTGAACAAAATCACTTCCCTTGATGTCTCTTCCTTTTCCGTGAGCAGATTACTGCTGCCGGACTTTTTCCCACAAGCTGCCGCCGTAAGCGTAACGGTCCCCGCCAGACAGACAGCTGCCGCTTTCACCATATATTTTTTTCTATCTCTGTTCATATCTTGTCCCCCTTGACTCATAGGACGCTATCCCTTGCCTGTCACTTTTCTTTTATATATTGAAGTATGATCTGCTTCAGTAATTCCACATCGACTGGCTTCGCCAGATGTACGTTCATGCCGGCCTTCAGTGCTTCCTTCTCGTCTTCCGCAAACGCATTCGCTGTCATGGCTATGACCACTATCTTACCGGCGTCCGAACGCTCCAATGCCCGGATCGCCTTCGTCGCCTCATAGCCGTTCATCACCGGCATCTGCACATCCATCAGAATCGCGTCGAACTCACCTTCAGCGGAAGCTGTGAAACGCTCCAATGCCAGCTGCCCGTTTTCGACAATCTCGCAGGAGGCGCCGTACATGGATAAAATCTCACGCAGAATCTCCGCGTTAATCTCATTATCCTCTGCGGCCAGAAAATTCATCCCTTCCAGGCTGCCTTCTTCCACCTTTGTGCCGTCATATCCTGCCTTTCCTCTGTTCTGCATCTTTATCACTTTTTCCTTCAGCGCAGATACAAAAAACGGCTTTGGGATCATTCCTGTCCTTTCTATCTGAGGCACCCGGGCGTCTTCCTCATATTCTGCCAGAAACAGGATCAGCGCCTCCGGCAGAATCTCCCTGATCCTTTCCACAGCCTGCATGGCATCCAGACCCAGTGTATCCCAGTCGAGCAGCACAAGCTGATATTTCTGCTCCCCGGTACCGGAAGGCTGCGTCAGCCTCAGGGCCTCCTCGACGCTCTGTGCCGCGTCTGCCGCCACATCCATGTCCCGCATGAGCGTCTGTATATCCTTACATCTCTGCGCATCGGCATCCACCACCAGCATTCCTGAAATCCCGCTTTCCTTCCAGAACTGTCTGTCCGCCTGACTCTCCGGTATCCGGAATTCCAGATCCACCCTGAAAATACTTCCCTGATTCACCTCACTGGAGACTTCTATCGTGCCGCCCATAAGCTCAACGATATTTTTCGTGATCGCCATACCCAGCCCGGTTCCCTGCACCTTATTTGTGGTACTGTTCTCTGCTCTGGTAAAGGCGTCAAAAATCGTCTTCAGATATTCCTGCGTCATCCCGTATCCGTCATCTTCCACTTCGATACCGATATGCTCAAACTGATCGGAACGCTGTTTCAGCCCGATGATCCGGAACCAGATATTACCGCCCGCAGGTGTATATTTCACCGCATTGGAAAGCAGATTGATCAGAATCTGATTGATCCGCGTCTCATCCCCCAGAAGATATTCATGCCTCACACCGGTCACCGTCACATAGAACTTCTGCTCTCTGGCTTTTGCCATGGGACGGATGATCGCATCCACGGATGCCACCAGATCGCTTAAGGCAAACTCTTCCACTGAGAGTACGACCTTGCCGCTCTCAATCTTGGAAACATCCAGAATATCATTGATCAGTCTCAGCAGATGCTCTCCCGATGCCTTGATCTTCTCTGTGTACTCCCTCACCTTATCCGGGCTCTCCGCGTCCCTGAGCAGCAGCGTCGTAAAGCCCAGTACCGCATTCATCGGCGTCCGGATATCATGAGACATATTCGATAGGAATGTTGTCTTAGAATTGCTTGCGGCCTGAGCTGCCTGAAGCGCCTCTGCCAGCTGTCTGTTGTGAATCTCCCGCTCTGCCTCCCGCTCCTTTCGGGTCCTGATCTGCTGTCTCTGATTGAAATAATATAAAATACAGCACAGGAAAAAGGCAATCAGCATCACTGCCACCACGATAAATATATTCTGGTTCACAGTAGCCCCTTCCTGCTGGATCGCCTCTATCGGCACATAGCCGATCAGATAAATAGTCCCGCCATTCATGGACCACATATAATTCAATGCCCTTTTACCCCGGATATCATGGTTGAACATGATATTCCTGCCTTCCTTCAGGCATTCGGCCACTTCTGCCAGCAGCTCTTCCTCCTGAATCTCATTTGCCCGGTAGAAATCCTTCAGGTTCAGATGACCTGCATCCCGCTCCCCCATTCCCTTGGGTTTCAGAACGAGGCGCTCCGTCTCCGCATCCATGATATACAGCATTGCCTTCCCATTGTAGAACCCGTCCGGAAGGGATTTGTCCAGAGAATCATAGATATATTCCACATAGAGCGTCCCCACTTCTTCCCCGTCCCTTTCAATAGGGCATTTCATAGTATATGCCCACGTGCCCATATAGTTCAGATAAGACTGGGAGATTGCCAGACCATCCACCGTTCCGCCGGCAGAGAAGTCCAGCCCCTCCTCTGTAAATACTCCGCCGTCATCAGAGACACCCTCTGTCTCTCCCGCACGTATTATTGACACTCTCGCCATCGTCGGGCTGCTGCCATAGGAACACAGATGCTTTTCCGGCTCTTCCTCCAGCGAAAGTTCCTCCGCCATCAGCTTCTGGTATTCCGCCTCTTTATTCAAAATCGTCTCAATCGTGCTCTTGATCAGATTCAGGCTCTCACTCAGATTCTGAATCGCCGCATCAGACATCTCCACAGAAATTTTCCTTGATACGGCAAACACCACCGCCCCCAGAATGCAAAACACCAAAATAATGGAAAGCAGCAGCGAAAACCCTTTATCTATCTTCCTTATGCTCTTTTTCTCCTTCATCGCCGTTCTCAGTCAGCCTCCCATGGTTTCCATAACGCGCACCATATCAGTTCTTAGCCATATTTTATCATAAATCCACCCCAGAAACAACACTCTCCTTCGGCGGCTCCTCATTTCTGCCGAATGATTTATTAAGAGAAAAATCTCCCCGGCCTGCACAAATCCGGGAAGATTCTCTGAACTATCTGGTGTTTGCCATGAAAAATCTAAATATGGTGATAGATGCGCACATCATCATCATCAGGTATCTTGCGCACTATTTCGCAGAAGAAGACATTGTTCAGTCACATAGGTATCAGATTTTATATTTATCCTCTTGAAGGACTGCTCTTCAGCTTAAACTTTTCTACTAGCCCCTTCATAAGCTGTGACTGGCTGGACAATTCTTCGCTTGCAGCTGCGCTTTCTTCCGCAGTTGCCGAATTCGTCTGTACAACACTGGAAATCTGATCAATTCCCATCATGATCTGGGATACAGAATACGCCTGATCACTGCTGGCCTCCGAAATCTGTCCGATAATGCCCGTCATTTCATTTACGTCATTTACTGCCTGAAGCAAAGACTGAGCTGTCTCGTCAGCAATCTGCGTTCCGTTTTCCACTGCCTTTAACGAATTTTCAATTAGAGAAGAGGTATTCTTAGAGGCTTTTGCGCTTTTGCTTGCCAGACTGCGGACTTCATCGGCTACTACCGCAAACCCTTTTCCGGCTGTGCCTGCCCGGGCAGCTTCTACGGCAGCGTTGAGAGCAAGAATATTGGTCTGGAAAGCAATATCTTCAATTGTCTTAATAATCTTGCTGATCTCACTGGAACAGCTGCTGATATCTCCCATTGCCTGCATCATCTGCTGCATTTTTTCATTGCTTACATTCATTTTCTCGCTGACATTGCCTGCCGTTGCATTGGCCTGCCGTGCATTCTCTGCATTCTGATTCACCTTGTTGGAGATTTCATTGATGGTAGCCGCCAATTCCTGCACGGAACTGGCCTGCTCGGTGGCTCCCTGAGCAAGCGCCTGCGCACCGTTTGACACCTGTCCTGCTTCACTTGCAACCTGAGAAGAACTCTGGCTGATCTGCAGCATCGTATCATTCAGCCTTTCCGCAATGCCCCGGAAAGAAATAAGCAGCGGATGAAAACCGCCGGTATACTCTTTTTCGCAGACAGAGTCCACCGTAAAATCTCCTTCAGCCATTCTGGCAAGGAATTTATTCTCATCATCAATGATCACCTGAAGCTTCTGGATCAATCTCCGTACCTGCGCAGCGAGAACACCCAATTCATCCTTAGCGGTATAGGAAATCTTTACGTCCAGATCACCCTCCGCCATTTTTATCGCGGCATTTTCAATTTCAGAAATAGGGGTCTTGATCAGGCGGATAATCACAATCGAGAAAACCACTCCCACAAAGACTACAGCAGCAATTATTGTTCCCATAAGGTAGATAGCTGTTCTGTAGAGGGAAAAGCTTTCCTCTGTGGCTTCTTCACTTCCTTCTGTATTGTACCTGAATCCGTGAACCTCGTTACAAATTGTTTTCCAAACACCGCATATTTTCGGTGTTTGTTGCTTGTTTTATAGTTCAAAATTGTGTACCCAACGGGTGAAAAATAATGCAGTATCTTGAGGGTCATGGTATACTGGGATTAATGAAAAAATAAATCCCGGAGGTCACCATGAGAAAGAATATCACGGTTGAGTTTACAAATGAGCGCATCATTCCAAGCGGCGGGCTTGCTGTTGTGGGCGCAATCCTTGGCAAGAGCGATTTCGTCAAGAACTGCAATAACATGAAGGTTGACTGTAACCATCCCCAGCATCAGATAAAGAACGGTGATGTCATGCTGACATATATCGGCATGCAATGCATGGGCAAGCCCTCTTTTGATGCCGTGCATGAAATGGATGACGACCCGGATTTTTATAAGGCGGCCCTCGGCGTCTGCTACGCCATCCCCTCTGCGGAGACCCTGCGCCAGCGCTTTGACTTGATCGGCAGCTCCATCCGCAGGCAGATCCTGGACGAGAACATTAAGATGCTAAAATCCAACGGCGTTGTCCCGTCGAAGCTGCCCTGCGGATATGTCCCTGTAGACATGGACGTCTCCCCTTTCGACAATTCGAAGACCTGCAAGGAGGGCGTGTCCCGGACCTACAAAGGCTGCGACGGCTATGCGCCCATGTTTGCCTATATCGGCAGCGAGGGATACCTTGCCAGCCTGGAACTGCGCGAAGGGAAACAGCACTGCCAGAAGGGCACGCCCCGGTTCCTGGAGGAGACCATCGGCCTCTGCCGCCAGCTGACGGATGAACCCCTGCTCTTCCGGCTTGATTCCGGAAATGATTCCACCGAGAACATCGGCATCCTCCTGGAGCGTGGGTGCCATTTCATCATCAAGCGCAACCTCCGTAAAGAAAGCAAAGAGGACTGGCTCAGGATGGCAAAAGACAATTCTCTTGACATCACCCACCCCAGGGACGGCAAGGATGTCTATATCGGAAGCGACTGGAAGGAGATCACATACCAGGCGCAGGACGGTACCACGAAGCATGCCACGATCCGCATGGGATACGAGATCATCGAGCGCACCATTGACAAAAAGGGGCAGTTCCTTCTTATCCCTGACATCGAGGCCAATGTGTGGTGGACCAATACCGGCTTCACTGACCGGGAAGTCATCGGGCATTACCATGCCCACGGGGAGAGCGAACAGTTCCACAGCGAGCTGAAGACGGACATGGATCTTGAGCGGCTCCCATCCGGTAAGTTCGAGACCAATGAGCTGGTGCTGGAGCTTGCCATACTGTCCTACAATATACTGCGCATGATAGGGCAGGAATCGCTCGGGAAAAGGAACCCCCATTTGAAACATGCTGTGAAGCGTCGCAGGCAAAGGACGGTCATCAATAACCTGATCAATATGGCATGCCATGTGACGGAACATGCCCGGAAACTGACCATAGGCTTAGGAAAAAGCAATGTCTGGCGCGATGTCTTCCGGCATGTGTATTATGCCTTTGAATATTTTGCCCTCTAACCCGGATGACAACAGGATATCTGTCATTCTCGTCCCTATAGGAACGGGGCTTGTGAATTGATGCCATTTTTATAGAACAATAGGCATTACTACACAAAAATGAGGCATGCCGCCTATGTTTTTACCGGATAATTCCATCCGGTTTTAATTTGAGGTCAAGTTCACGGATTCAGGTTTACCTTAACGTGGAAGAACAACGCTATTAAGAAGGATGCGATCTGTCCGATCACTGTGGCATATGCAGCGCCGGCAACTCCCAATGCCGGGCATCCCATCAGGCCATAGATCATGACCGGATCTAAAATAATATTGATCACCGCACCCGAAACCTGTGCAACTGTCGAATTAACTGTAAGTCCGGATGCCTGAAGCACTTTTTCCATAATACTGTAAAACACAATGCCGATAGAACAAATGCAACAGATCCGTAAGTACTTCACCGCCATCTCATATACCATAGGATTGGTTGTTTGCGTTGAGATATATGGCTTTACTCCCAAGATCCCA
This sequence comes from uncultured Acetatifactor sp., assembly GCA_964018205.1. Classification (GTDB taxonomy): domain Bacteria; phylum Bacillota; class Clostridia; order Lachnospirales; family Lachnospiraceae; genus Acetatifactor. The sequence continues at coordinate 100,465 of CAXHOW010000009.1, forward strand.
AACAGAATAAAGACAATCGTAATGACAATTGCAAGAAAGACTGCATTTCCCGCAACCATGGATGCCTTATCTCTGTCCTGCTGGCCGAGACTCTTTGCAAGAAGAACATTGACGCCCACGCCCGTACCGATTCCTATGGCAACCATCAGCATCTGTATGGGAAACGCCAGTGTAAGGGCATTCAGCGCGCGCTCTCCACCCTCCATGTTCGACACAAAGGCACTGTCTACGATATTATAAAGCGCCTGCAGCATCATGGATACAATGACGGGAAATCCCATCGATAGCATTAGTCTCTTAATGGGTGCTTTACCCATTTTTTCAATAGATTTCTGTTCCATTTAAATTACCTCCTATACACGAAAAAAGCGTAAGTCCGGGAATTGGACTTACGCTTTTTGAGCTACACATTGCTGGTATTATACACTGAAAAAATGAAAAAGTCAAGAGTGTCAGAGTTAAAATCCATTCAGGCCATTGTCTCTATATCTCTAATGGTTTTTATGATCTTCGCAAAATCTATCTGAAAACACTATCTGTTTTCAATTATATTCTACAAATCTCTTTTAGTCAATATTATTACCCCAATAAGTAAATTCGTTATTCTGCCCTCTCACTGTATAATAAATAATATCAGGAGATAATCACATGGACTATAAGCGGTTAGGAAAACGGATCCATACGGGGCGAGATAGTCCGTAGGACAAAAAAACGACCCGCGCCAGCTCCGAAGAGCCAGCGGAAGGTCGTTTTTTTCTATGGGACAGGGCTAATGCTTTTTGCCCTATCCAGAATAAATTGCAGTGCCCTGTGACACAACCAAAATCCTATAGCATCAATTTGAGATAGCCGCCTGTGCTGCGTTGGTCAAAAGAAGGAGAATTGGCTTCCACTTCGGATACTTGAGCATCGTCTTTTTTGCCGAGTACTTTCAGTCTTATATTATCATCAAACATACTTAGCTTCCAGACAAAACAATCTTTATAAAC
>CAXHOW010000010.1:0-96295 GCA_964018205.1 uncultured Acetatifactor sp.
TTCCTGCCCCGGCCCCCGTCACACATACTTATTCATAAACTCAGCCGAAAGCTCTATAGATTTCACCGGGGATTTGTCCGCCCAGTTCTTATGGCTCTCCAGAATCACCGCATCCACGCCTGCAGCCTTGGCCTGCTCCGTCAGGGCAGTCAGGTTCATATTTCCGTACCCCAGCTCCATGCTGTCCGATTTCAGGATCGGTGTCATGGACGGGCCGGACACCCGGGTGCCCCTGTCATTGATATGATAGAGCTTCAGTCTGGATCCCAGCTGCTCCATCAGCGCCAAGGCATCTGCCCCTGCCTCCGTGGGCCAGTAGGAATCAAATTCAAAATTCAGGTACTCCGGATCCGTTTCCTCCATCAGCAGCCTATATGCGGTCTTTTCCTTTGTGACCTTCCGGAATTCACAGTTGTGATTATGGTACAAGAGCTCTATTTTGCCCTGCTTCAGCTCCTTCCCTGCCCGGTTCAGATCCTCCGCCAGCTTTCGCACCGCTCCTTCATCGGAATAATCAAAACGGTACATACCGGTTATGACCACGTATTTAGTTCCGAATTTCCCCGCTTCGTCGATTACCGCGCCCGGATCCCTCTGTATCGTTCCCAGATCCTCGTGCACACTTACCACCCTGAGCCCGGCCTCCTTTGCCAGACAGGCCCAGTCCAGACTGCCGCCCTTTCCTACAGGCATACCTGCCAGCTTTGTCATCATGCGTACCATGAAGGACGTGGGACGGATCATGAATCCGTTCAGCTCAATTCCGTCATAGCCTGCATTTTTGATGGCGGCCAAGGTTTCTGCCGCCTGCCCTTCCTTTGCTGTCACCGTTCCCAGCATAATCTGCTGTACCGCCTTTATCGGCATAATAAATTCCTCCCATTCTCGTTCCGCCATGCGCCGAAAACGCTTTGCGCCTCTTCGCCACCGCCTTGGCAGCAGTGCCGTCCGGGCAGGCGCGGTCTGTTAATCCGCTATCTTTTTTATCTTCTGCAGGGCGTCATTCAATGCCTTTATCTCATCCGGCTTGATCACATCCCCTGCCTGCTTCAGCATACTCTGCAGGGTCATCCGCTGCATCATCCTCTGCAGGGCCGGATTATCCTTGACGCTTTCCGCCACGTCCCCGCGGCTTGCGGCTGCCTTTGCCATCAGTCTCTGCACGATCCCGTTTGCCTCCGGGCTCCTGGCGATCTCTCCCAGAGTGTCTCCCACGGAATAACAGTCCTCATGGAACTCTTCTTTGTCAAACCAGTTGACAATATCTCCTTCTTTTACAAAAAGATAATCCTTGTTTGGCTCATCTACCTTTCTGACAGTAATCTCATCCTCGCATCTGCCTGCCCGGGCAGTAATCCTATGAACCCCCGAAATCGGGACTTCAAAATAAAATATCCTGCTGCCCTCCTGCTCTTCTGCCAGCGCCCCGTCCACATACAGCGCCACAGAAGACTGGTTGGAATATACCTTTACTTTTGTCACCCCTTCCGTCCGGTCCACATACCGGCGGCCGCAGAGATGGACAAAAGCCTCCCTGCTCCAATAGGCCTTGTACAAGTAAAAAGCATCCTTCCTCACCTGACGGTCCATTGTCACCAGCCCCTTTTGATTCACCCCGTGCCTGCCTCCCTCGTCCCTTCCGTCTGCGGCAAAGTCAAACAGATTCCACACATGAGTCGCCCATAACCAAGGGCGCTCCTCAATCATGCGGAGCATATGCTCATGATACAGGCACTGGTATTCCTCCGTATAATCTCCCCTGCCCGGCGTGTCCGAATGGTATGCGGGATTCGCGTCCGCCCCATACTCGGAGAAACCGATACAGCGGTCAGGATAGGTACTGTGGTACTGGTCAAAAAACTCGTCTGTCTGTTTCATTTCGCCCAGATACCAGCCAAAATACAGATTATAGCTGTTTATATCCGGTATTTCCAGTAAGGGGCTGTCCGTTTCCAGCATGAACACATTTGCCATCACCGTTTTCCTTGTGCTGTCCAGCTCATGGCACAGCTTGTTCAGCTCCCTATGATTCTCCAGCAGCTCCCCGTTCACAGGGCTGGCTGCGGTTATTTCATTGGAAAGCCCCCAGCAGACGATAGAAGGATGGTTATAATTCTGGACCACAAGCTCCCGCATCTGACTTATGGTATTGTCTCTTCCATTTCTCATGTGCATAGTGATATAAGGAATCTCCGCCCACACAATGATTCCGTTCTCATCGCACAGATCATAAAATTCCTGCCCATGCTGATAATGCGCCAGCCGGAGGGTATTGGCGCCCAGCTCCTTTATGATCTCCATATCCTCCCGGTGCATCTCAGGTGTCAGCGCATTTCCTGCGCCGGCCCGGTCCTGATGGCGGCTCACGCCCCTGAGCGGATAGGAACGTCCGTTCAGGAAAAATCCCTTCTCGGGATCCACCTGAAAGCTCCTGCACCCGAAACGGGTCTCCACCGCATCTTTGCCTGCCAATTCCGCTTTGGCAGTATAAAGGTAAGGATCCTCCATGCCGTCCCACAGACGCACTGACGCAAGATCAAATTCCGCCTTTGCGTAGCCGTCTCTGACTGCAGCCTGCTTTGTCTCATGATCCACCGTAATATTCACGCTGTCTGCGCTTCCTGCCGTCCAGACCTCCACCGTGACTGCCGCAGAGGCCTTCCCTCCCTTCTCGTCTGCCAATGTCACTTCCGGAGTCACCCGGATCCCGTCCCCGCCGTAATAATCCATGACAAAATGGCTTTCCGGCACTGTTATCAGGCGCACCGTACGGTACAGCCCGCCGTAAAAGGTAAAATCGGCTTTCTGGGGATATACTCTGTCATTGTCCGAATTGTCCGCCGAAACCAGCAGTATATTTTGCCGTTCTGTAAGCATCTCCGTTATATCCGTCCGGAATCTGGAGTATCCCCCTTCATGATGGGCCGCCTTCCGGCCGTTTACATATACATCGGCTGTCATAGCTGCGCCGTCGAATTCCAGCCATGCCCTTTCCCCGTTCTCAAGCTCCGGCTTCTCCAGAGCCAGACGGTACCAGCAGGTTCCTCGATGATAATCATTGCCTCCGTCCTGCCCGTCCACGTCATTCCATGTGTGGGGCAGGGATACCTCCGACCCCTCCGCTGCCGCCGCTTCCTCCATGGTCTTTGCGTCCTTTATAAAGATCCAACCGTTTTTCAGCTCAGTCGCCTTACGCATTCCGCTGTCCCTCCTATCGCTTTTAGCATCTTTTATGTTGATTTTACCGCCCCGTCCCCATCTGTGTGTTTGTTTTTTCCATAATCTGTGTTAAAATTAAGGAAAGACAGAAAAATAATTATTTTTATAACGGCAACACGAATTATTTTACATCCTATCTTTCCTCTTCCACTATAATGATAATCAAAAGCTCTGCCGTACACAGCCAAAAAGCGCCATAGGCAGGCCATTATTTTTAAGGAGGTTTTTATGGAACATTTTTCATCGGATTTTCTGTTAGGAGCCGCTACTGCGGCACATCAGGTGGAAGGGAACAATGTAAACAGCGACTGCTGGGCCATGGAACAGATGGAGCATACCAGCTTTGCGGAACCCTCTCTGGACGCAGTGGACCACTACCACCGCTACCGTGAGGACATCCGTCTCATGGCTGAAGCCGGGCTGAATGCCTACCGATTTTCTATAGAATGGGCCCGCATCGAGCCTGAAGAAGGACATTTCGACGATAAGGAAGCGGCTCATTATCTGGACGTCATCCGCTGCTGCAGGGAATATGGTCTGGAGCCGATGGTGACCCTCCATCATTTTTCCAGTCCCAGATGGCTCATAGGAAAGGGCGGCTGGGAGGCTGAATCCACCGTGGAATATTTTGCCCGGTACGCGCGCTATATAATGGAAAAGCTGGGAGACGGGCTCCATTATGTCTGTACCATCAACGAGGCCAACATGGGCATTCAGGTGGCTGCCATCGCAAAACGCTATATGATACAGATGCAGGCTCAGGCCTCCAGAGCCCGGACTTCCGACGGCACTGTTCAGGTGGGCATTAATCTGGAAAAAATGATGGCGGACCAGAAAGCGATCGCCGAAGAGAATATCAAGGTATTCGGGATTGAAAAGGTGGAAAATTTCACCTCCATGCGCACGCCGGAGGGAGACCGGATCGTATGCAGGGCCCATGAAGCGGCCCGGGCGGTGATCAAGGAGCTTTATCCCGGTATAAAGACCGGACTGACCTTAAGCCTCCATGACATTCAGGCTGTGCAGGGCGGAGAAGAAAATGCCGGTAAGCAATGGGAGGACGAATTCACCCACTACCTGCCCTATATCCAGAACGATGATTTTCTCGGCGTCCAGAATTATACCCGTTCCCTTGTAGGGCCGGAGGGCACCCTTCCCACGCCTGAGGGTGCCGAGCTCACCCAGATGAATTATGAATTCTATCCCCAGGGCCTTGAACATGTCATCCGGAAAGTCGCCGCAGACTTCCACGGGGATCTGATCATCACGGAAAACGGGATAGCCACCTCCGATGACAGCAGGCGCATTGCTTATATCAGGGAAGCCCTCTCCGGCGTCCAGAGCTGCATCCATGACGGACTTCCGGTCAAAGGATATTTCCACTGGAGCCTGATCGACAATTTTGAGTGGCAAAAAGGGTACACCATGACCTTCGGGCTGGTTGCCGTCGACAGAAAGACCCAGACACGCCGGCCAAAGGAAAGCCTTTCCTTTCTGGGAAGCTTCCGCAGATAACACACAGATGCACAAAAAGCCGGGCATGGATATCTTCCGCTCCATGCCCGGCTTTTTACAGTGAAACTGCTGTCGGAAGGCCCTTTATGCCGCCTGCTTCAAAGCCGCCTTCTTTTCGGCAATCCTCTTCTGCACCTCAACCATCTCCTCCTTCGTAAGGGGACAGAACCTCATGGCAGCCAGCGTGATAATCCAGCCTACAATAGGAAGGCCGAACTTGACCGCCAGCGTTACCCAGAAAACGGCAGTGGTACAAGGATCCTCCGGCTGAGGCATGGTGGTGGTATAGCCAAGCAGCGCCACTGCCCCGGTAGCGATAACGGCACTGAACGCCGTGATAACCTTATCGATCAGGCTGTATGTACCGGTGACCACCACAGGAATGTATTTGCCGCTGCGGTCCAGCTCATAATCGATGGTATCTGCCATATAGGAATTGTTGGCCGTGGTGACACACATATTGGAACCGTTCTGCAAAAGTGTCAGCAGCACATAAATAATCATTGCCGGGCTCCACATCACACCGATCTGTCTGGGGTCTATGACAATGAAGAATATTACCGTGATCACGGATATTGCCATGCTCACACAGGTCCAGTTGACAATGCCCTTTTTACTGCCATGCGTCCCCACATAGCGCGCTCCGAAAGCGGCAAAAAATATGGAAGGTATCATGCTGATCACCATCAAAATGGTAGCGATTCCCATATTTCCAATGAGAATACCGTTAAAAAGAGTATTGATAACCGCCTGAGTGGCTGTCTGCTGGGCGATTTTATCTGAAGCATTGGATGCGATATAACACTGCAGCGGACGGTTGCGTCCCAGCACATTCAGCATATCCTTAAGCCTGAGCGGCTCCTTCTTTTTATTGATTCCTTCAAAGTATTCAGGCTTGTCAAACTCACTGATTCCGATACAGACAAGGATTGTTCCCACTGTCCCCATGGCCAGACATACCCAGCAGGCAGCGGAAAGGAAGCTCTGATTGTATTCCCCCCCGAATATGGGCAGCAGCACCACATTGAGCACCATGGTCATAACCATGGGAACCAGATAATTAAAGGCGGTTGTCCACACGCCGATGGCAGGCCTCTGTCTGGGATCGTTGGTCATGATGGCAGGCAGCGTCTGGGCCGTCATATTAGTGATGGTATAGCCGATCACATAGACCACATAAGTGGCAGTAAAACCGATGATGCCCAGTCCTTTGCCGGAAAGAAGGTTGAACATACACAGAAGCGCTATCGCCTCAATCAGGAAACCGCCGACCATCAGTACCCGGAGCTTTCCGAACCGGGTGTTGACCCGGTCATATACGAAAGCCAGCAGGGGGTCCGTGATGCCGTCCAGAATACGGGTGCCTGCCAGAATGATGCCAACCGTGGCTGTGGTGATCCCATAGCCTATGCTGGCACTGTAGCTCGCCATGCCGATGAGGGAATACACACTCATGCCCACCAGCGCGTTGCACGCCTGCAGGATAATCTGCCAGAGCTTGGCACGTCGGTACTGTACACCATTGCTTTCACTTTGGCCGGGTCTGTTTTGAACCATAATATAAATCCTCCTTTGCGTTTGATGAAATGATATCCGCGTCTTTTTATCCATCATAACGCAAACTCGGTTTCCGCTTGTTCAATATTCGAGGATTGTGTTCACTTTTTCGTGAATATAAAAAAATTCTTAAGAGAGGCGGGATTCTATGAATTTTTTAACCAAATATAAATTTCTTTAACATTTTATTCCCCATTTCATGTATACTCGATATACAGCCGTTCAGGAAACTCACAGGAGGTTTATATTTATGCGCATAAAGCCAAATGCTAATATAGTCAACTTTTTAAGACAAGTTCAGAAATGCAGCGGAGAGGTGCTGTTCGAAACTCCGGAAGGCGACTGTATCGCTCTCAAATCCACTCTGAGCCAATATATTTTCTGTGCCATAGCCTCAAATTCCAGTCTGCTCCAAAACGGAACAATCCGGTTTCTGCAAGAAGCTGACCGGGAAATTCTGGAGGACTACCTATACTGACAGTCTCTTTCGAAAAGATGCCTGCAGAATAACGAGATCAAGAGACGCGCCAAAGGCCGCGCAGAAATGAGGACAATATGACCATCCGCGAAAAACTGGATTTTTTTCAGCAGCTCATCCAGTGCAGCCATAATCTTTCCCTGCACAGCTATGAGCCGGAGCTTATCCTTGCACAGTCCGAGACCCTGCGGGATCATGCTTCAAGTGACGATGATGCTCTGGTTCTTTTGAGTCTGGAAACGCCGATCAGAAGACACATAGAAAACAAAATACAAGAGCCCTTATTCATAGATGACCATCTTGGGCTGATATGGATCGTAGCGTTTGAATATGAGGAAGAGACCCTGCGGGGCATCCATGCTCTGGGTCCTGCCTATTCCGGAAGGAATTCCTATCAGAACATCAAAAAGGAGCTGGACAAGCATAATCTGTCTATCATCAACCGTATAAAGGTATTTAAGCTCTTTGACCTTATTCCTATCATCCCTACCAACCAGCTGTTCCAGTATGCGGTAATGCTGCATTACTGCGTCACCGGCAGGCGTATCACCACAAATGACCTTCATTTTACAGAGAAAGCGTCCCAGAAGCCGTCTTCCTCTGAGATAAACCTGATCACGGAGGAGCACCGGGGCATCTGGATGGCGGAGCAGGAATTTATGAATATGCTTCGGGAGGGGAATCCTGACTACCTGAATGCTCTCGCCCGCTCCTACAGCCTGAGCAGCGGCCCGCGCTTTGATGTGGGCGATTCTCTGCGCCACGCCAAATCCACATCCATCGTGCTTCTGACCCTCTGCTCCCGAGCCGCCATCGACGGAGGCGTAAGCCCTTCCGTTGCATATACTCTCAACGACTACTATATGCAGATGATAGAAGACTGCAAAAACGTTGCGGAAACCTCCGCCGCCTGCAGTACCCTGCTGGAAGATTATGTACAGCGTGTACAGCAGGAGAAGGCGAAAAATATCATTTCCGCCCAGATCAGAAGCATCTGTGATTATATTTCCATCCATATCAAGGAAAAGCTGTCCATCCCCCGGCTGGCAGAGCAGGCGGGTTACGCGGAATACTATTTCTCCCATAAATTCAAAAACGAAATGGGATGCAGCGTGGCAGATTATATCAAGCGTGAAAAAATACGGCAGGCAAAGGTACTGCTCTCCGGGACTAACATGAGTATTCAGGAAATAAGCGACGAACTCTCATTCGGCTCCAGAAGCTACTTTTCTTCTTCCTTCCAAAGAGAAACCGGCTTGTCTCCCAGCGAATACAGGGAACAGCATAGGAAGCTCTGACATAAAACAGCAATCCTGCCTCCATGCCGAAGGGCAGAATTGCTGTTTTTGCTTTTGCCGGAATCCACTCTTTATTTCTTCTTAAGCACCAGATGCTGAGGCAGTCCGTTTACCATGAAGGGCTGGTAATCTCCCAGGATCAGAGGCTCCACATAATTGATGAACTCCTCCGTCACATAATTGCCTTCTTTGTTCATCCAGTTGCGGGGAACCAGCTTCTCGTTGTTGGCGATGCGATGTACATCATAAATACCGGCAGCGCTCATGTAAGGATCATCCGCTACACGGTCAATGACCACCATCTTGCCGGTGTCGCCTTCATCCGCAGCCTTCACGGCAGCGCCGCCCACCATGAACGCCTCGTCCACGTCCACACGGGAAGCCATATGGGAAGCGCTCCTCTGCAGGGTGGAAAACTCGATGCTGCGGGTCTTGCAGCCTGTCTCTGCGCCGAGGAAGCTTGCCAGATATGCGGCTGTCCCCTGAAGCTGCTTATGGCCGAATGCATCTACATAATCCGCGCCGCCGGAAAGCTCACAGACATACCTGCCGTCAGCCAGCTTGATGCCCTCGGAAACCGCGATAATGACAGATTCCTTCTTCTTCAGAAGCTCCTGTGTGGTCTTCAGGAACTTTTCGATGTCAAATACCACCTCAGGCAGATAGATCAGATCGGGCCCCTCGCACTCCTCCGTCCTTGCAAGAGCGGTGGCGCCGGTCAGCCATCCTGCATTACGGCCCATCACCTCAATGACTGTAATGGCTTCCTTATCATTATAGGTCAGGCCAAGGGCATCCCTGATGATCTCCTTGGTAGAGGCCGCAATATACTTTGCGGCGCTTCCGAAGCCGGGAGTATGATCCGTGAGAGCCAGATCGTTATCAATGGTCTTGGGCACGCCAAGGAACTTCTGCTCATGTCCCTTCACGATCGCATAGTCGGACAGCTTCTTGATGGTATCCATGGAATCGTTTCCGCCGATGTAGATGAATGCCTCTATCTCCAGCTTGTCCAGAATCTGGAAAATCTTTTCATAGATCTCGGTATTCTCATGAATCTCCGGAAGCTTATACCGGCAGGATCCCAAGAATGCGGAAGGTGTCCTCTTCAGCAGCTCGATATCCATGTCCGTATGGATCTGCGTAGACAGATCAACATACTGCTCATCCAGAAATCCCTGAATGCCGTGCAGCATTCCGTACACCTTATGGAATCCTCTCTCTCTGGCCGTCTTGTAGACCCCTGCCAGACTGGAATTGATCACGGCAGTGGGACCACCCGATTGCCCAACAATAATGTTGCGTTTCTTTGCCATTTTTGCTTGCTCCTCCAATTATATTATATAACAGCCTAAAATTACCCGTTCTGGTAAATCATACCAAATATAGAAAAAAATTACAATATGTATTATGAGACTTTTCTCGTTTCTCGGATATTTCCTATACGATTACTCGAACTGGGCATTGTACAGCTGTCTGTACATACCCTGCTTTGCCATCAGCTCCTTGTGGGTTCCCTGCTCCACCACCTCCCCCTGATTTACCACCAGGATCAGATCCGCATTCTCGATGGTGGACAGCCTATGGGCGATGACAAAGCAGGTCTTCCCTTCCATCAGCTTCAGCATCGCCTTCTGGATCTGGCGCTCGGTCCGGGTATCCACATTGGAGGTGGCCTCGTCCAGAATCAGCATCCTTGCGTCTAAAAGCATGGCTCTTGCAATCGTCAGGAGCTGCTTCTGGCCCTTGGAGATATTGGTTCCCTCGTCGGTGAGCACCGTGTCGTACCCTTCAGGCAGACGCTTGATAAAGGAATGGATCCTTGCCGCCTTGGCCGCAGCCTCCACATCCTCTCTGGTGGCTCCCTCCTTTCCGTATGCCAGATTCTCATAGATGCTGCCGTAAAACAGCCATGTATCCTGCAGCACCATGGCATAAGCCCTGCGCAGGCTGGCCCTTGTGAAGTTTTTGGCGTTCCGTCCGTCCACAAGGATCTCTCCCAGCTCCGGGTCATAGAACCTCATCAGCAGATTGATCAGCGTGGTCTTGCCCGCTCCCGTAGGCCCCACCACAGCTATCAGCTTTCCGGGCTCTGCCTCAAAGCTCAGATCATGGATGATGGTCTTTTCAGGGACATACCCGAAGCTTACATGGCTTGCCCGCACATCCCCCACAGCCTCCTTCAGCTCCGGAGCACCTTCCCCGTCCGCAGGCTCCGGTGCTTCGTCCATCAGCCGGAACACTCTCTCAGCCGCCGCCAGCGCGGACTGGAGCTCGCTGAAGATATTCGCCGCCTCATTGATAGGGCCGGAAAATTTCCGGGAATACAGCACAAAGGAGGAAATATCGCCTATTTTCATGGAGCCGGCCAGATACAGCAGGGCCCCGAAAACGCTGATAAGGGACAAGGATAGGTTGTTGATAAAGTTCACACAAGGTCCCACGATGCTCCCATAGTACTCTGCCTGATAGTAGGCATCCACGGCTTCTTTATTTTTTACATCGAAACGTCTCTGGGTATACTCCTCCCTGCTATAGGCTTTGAGGGTCTTCTGGCCGGAGATCATTTCCTCCACAAAACCGTTCATCTCCCCCAGCTTTGCAGATCTTTTTCGGAAAAGCGGCCGGGTCTTGCCCGTGATATATCTGGTGATCAGCACGGAAAGCGGCACTGTAAAAGCAAACACCAGAACCAGCCGGGGCGAGATGGTCACCATCATCACCAGCGCCCCAACCACCGTGATCACAGTTGTCAGAAGCTGCACCAGATCATTGGACAAGGAAGCGTTCACCGTGTCGATGTCATAGGAGATACGGCTGATGATGTCCCCTGTCTGGTGGATATCGAAATACCCCACCGGCAGGGCCATCAGTCTCTCGAACACATCCTGCCGCATACGGTATATCACCTTGCGGCTGATGGTAAGCATCAGCACCTGCAGTCCATAGGACATAAGGGCGGATACCACATAGAATCCTGCCATCCACGCAGCATAATAGAATACTGTGGAAAAATCCACCGCTCCCTTTCCCGGCTCCACTGCCCCGATGCATAGGCCCGTCAGCTTAGGACCGATCAGGGAGAACAGATTGCTGCCCAGAGTGCATATGGCTGCCAGCCCCAGCATCCATTTATATTGCAGCATATATTTCCCTAGTCGCAGGATCGTCTTTGCGGAATACCGCCTGCCCTGCGCTGCCTCGTTTCTGTTTTTTTCTGCTCTCGTCATACTTTCCGTCGCCATGCTGTGTGATCTCCCTATTTCAAGACTTAACCATCTTATATTCTTTGTCTTTCCTTCTTTGTCTTGCTATCCCTGTCTTGTTTTTTCTGCCTTTCACTCTCTCCGCCCCATGCCCTTCAGGCTCTCTCCTCAAGATATCTTTACCTACAGCCCTCTCACATTTCCCCGCTCTGCATCCTGCTGATCTCCCCATAGACACCGCAGCCCTCCATCAGCTCCTCATGGGTGCCATAGCCGATGGGGGCACCATCCTCCAGCACCAGAATATGATCCGCATTCCGGATGGAGCTGACCCTCTGGGCCACGATCACAAGGGTGGTATCCTGATAATGTTCCTTTATCCCCCGGCGGAGCTGGGCATCTGTCCGATAGTCCAGAGCGCTGGAGGAATCGTCCAATATCAGGATTTCCGGCCTTGCGGCCAGCGCCCGCGCGATCAGCACTCTCTGCTTCTGCCCTCCGCTCAGGTTTGCTCCCCTGATATTCAGGGCATCTGCCTCCTTCTCCGTCCTCCCCTCTACGAACTCGCTGGCTCTGGCATAAAGAAGCGCCTCCGAGATCTCCTCCTCGCTCATCTCCCTGCCCAGAGTCACATTCCCAGCTATGGTATCCTCAAAAATCGTGTCGTTCTGGAATACTACGCCGAATTTCTTCTTCAATTCCTCCGGCTTATAGCTGCGCACGTCCCTGCCCGCTATATAGATATGCCCCTGATCCGTGTCATATAAGCGCATCATGAGATTGACGATGGTAGATTTGCCGGAACCGATCTCTCCTATAATGCCCAAGGTCTCGCCCTTCCTGATCCGGAAGCTCAGGTCTTTGATATTTGGTTCTCCCCCTTTCAGGTAAGAAAAAGTCACATGGTCAAAAAAGATTTCCTCTCCTGCCGGATCTCTTTCCATAACTGTATCGGATTCATCTATCTTTTTGTCTGCTTTCGCTTCTTCGTACAGCTCCTCTACAACCTGCATATCCTCCCCGCATTCCAGTACCTGCCAGATACGGTTTCCCGACGCGATGGCCTTGGACAGCACGGTGAACATCTTGGAAATGGACAGCATAGCATTTAAGATAATGGTAAAGTAAGTGGTAAAGGCCAGAATCTTTCCCACCTCGGAGGTACCGGCGTTCACTCTGTACGCTCCTACCAGAATGACCCCTACCAGTCCCAGATTCAGCAGGATCGTCATGGCAGGATTGATCACCGCCATCACCATGCCGTTTCTGCGCTCCCGCTCCACCACCTCCTGATTGATGGAACGAAATTTGTCCGTCTCGTATCCTGTCTTGGACAAGGCTTTGATGACCCGTATTCCTGCAATGTCCTCCCTCACCATGCGCACGAAACGGTCATTGGCCTCCTGCAGTCCCCCATACATGGGAATACTGCGCTTCGACACATACACCGTGATGAATCCCAGCAGGGGCAGCGCCGCCAGCAGCACGCAGGCCATTGCCTTGTCCAGCGTGAAGGTCACGCAGATGCCGCCGACCAGCAGGATAGGCGCGCGTACCCCCAGCCTCTGTATCCGCCCCAGCATCTGGTGCAGATTGTAGGTGTCCGAAGTCATTCTGGATATCAGTGACGGCTTTGTGAACGCGTCCGTCTGCCCATTGGACAGATACATCGTTTTTGAAAAAAGATCATGCCGCACCAGCTCCGTGGCATCACTGGCCACCTTGGACGCCATCCGGTTGGCAATAATATTGAAGGACACTGCCAGAAGGGAACAGCCGACCATCAGCAGACCCCAGAGCAGGACTCTTCCCCTTTCCCCCAGCGGAATCACGGAGTCAATGATATACGCCAAAATATAAGGAATGCACAAGTCCATGATGGTTCCCACAAATTTGATCAAAAACCCTACACCCATGCGCCTGAAATAAGGCCTCAAATACTTTGAAATAATCTGTTTCATCCTTTTACCTATCCATTCCCGGTTTCTCTGTTTCTTGTTTCTCGTCCATAGCTCCGCACGGCCGCCCATGGAGCTGCGCGCCGCATCCACTTAGAAATCCATATTTCCTATGTATCTCTCTTCAAATCCCGCCTCCATGGCCAGATTGATCACTTCCGTCCCTGCATTTATTTCTTCCAGCGTTTTGGTCAGACTCTCCTCTCCAAGAGAAAAAAGCTGCCTGCCCGCCCGCAGCGCGCCCGACAGGACGGTATTCCCTCCCGTGACAGCCTTCCCGGCCAGCCCGGCAGGCAGCAGACCGATTCTTGCCGCCGCATCCGGCTTCAGATAATACCCAAAGCCTCCGGCCAGCACTACCTTGTCCACCTGCTCTGCCCTGATATCATATTTTTCCAGCAGGATTTCGATCCCTGCGGCGATGGCCGCCTTTGCCAGCTGTATGCTGCGCACTGCCCTCTGAGTCACTGTCACGTTGCCGATACGGATCCCTGCATCAAAATATTCCGGCGAAAGCAGCCCGGTAGTGTCCAGAACCCCCTCCTCCAGAAGCCTCGCCAGCAGGCTCACCATGTCTGCTCCCCAGATCCCGGCGTTTACGCCGCCCTCAAAGGCAGGCCCCGCCGCAGTAGCACAGGAAATCCTCCTGCTGCGGTTTCCCAGCACCATCTCCCCGTTGGTTCCCAGATCCACCAGCAGGACGATCTCCTCCCCCTCCGCCATCCTGCAGGCATGGATACCTGCGGCGATATCTCCGCCTACAAAAGCGGATAGGCCCGGAAACACAAAGCAGGGAATCCCGGCCGTCTCCCCGGCCACCGCCCATAGGCAGGAGGCGGCGAAGGGAGCCTGCCCCAGCTCTCTTACATCCCATCCCATCAGCAGATAGGTCATGGTAGTATTGGCAGCCAGCACCATATAGAGGCTCTCTCCTGCCGAAAGGCCGACTGCAAACCGCCGTACCCCCTTTTCCAGCACCCCTTCCACCTGCCTGCGCATCTCTCCTGCACATTCCGGGTCTTCCGCCGCCCGGATTCTGGATAACACGTCCGCTCCGTACATGGTCTGGGGATTTACTGCCACGTACCTGTCCGCCACACTGCCGTCCTCATGGTACAGAAGCATGGCTATGGTGGTAGTGCCGATATCCGCTGCCACCAGCCGCCTGCCCCCGCCCTTCAAAGGGAGCCTGCGCCCCAACAGGGCATCCTCTGCCAGCACATGGAGCTTGTCTGCGCCCGCTGCCCGATCCTTCCGGGGAGCTCCGCCCTGCTCATAGGGCTCTGCCCCAGTTTCCGACGAGATCACCTCCGCCTGCAGCTTGTCCGGGATTACACCCGGGCACAGACCGCACCCCGTACATATCCGGCAGCGTATGCCCTTTCCCGCTTCTCTATACAAACTGGTTTCTCTCCTCGTCATAATGGTATCCCGCAGCCCCCAGACGATCCGTGATCTCCTGCCTGTCCTCGTCCAGCTCCTCACAGAGAACGTCCAGACTTGCGTAAAAATCTCTCAGCTTCATGTTTATAAAGCTCAAAAGCATATTTGGATCCTTCGGCATCATTTTCTTTCCTCCATTTTTACCGATTCCCCCACCTTTTTGATCACATTATTGATCCGTATCCTGATTTTAATTACTGACATTTCGAGAGCTTATCACCTCATCGTTCTGGATAACCGAAATTATATCCTCAAAAGATATCGGCCCAGCTGCTCCCTATCCATCTCCGCCGCATCCGCGAACGGCCTGTTCTCATACAGCATTATGTTTTCTTCCGAAAATGCGTGTCGGCAATAAAATATATCAACGGATCACCCCCGAAATTGTGGACTCTGCAGTCCCTTCCGTGCGCCTGATAGCACAGCTCAACACTTGATAACACAGCTCAGCTCTTGATTTCCAGAAGCTTGAGTCTCTTTGCCTTGGCCTGCTTCTGAAAGAATGAAATCCCATAGCAAAGCTGCTTAAAAATTTCGCTGTCCGCAGAGTTCACCGCATCTTCTTCAAGCAGAAAGTCCGATTCCTTGCATACATCCGCCAGTCTCATCTTAAGCATTTTATATGTGCCTTCAAAGTTCTCCTCATTAGTGTCTTGCCGAACCTGCACGGTCTGGTAAACAATGTGACTTTGTTTTCCGTCTCTTCTACAAGCTCATACATGATATCTGTCTTATCAACATAATATTGACCTGATTTACGCAGGTCGGCAAAATCCGATTCCCCGACGCCAACTCTGAATATCATGTATAAGCCTCCTTCCTTAACATAACCCCTATGCTTCACACACTCAGAGCACTTCAGGCACCGAACATCCTTTTACAGCAGATCAACCCGGGTCAGAACAAATGGCTGATAAACCTATCATCCGGATCAATAGCTGACCTTCAAGGTTTTGATCTCAAATGCATTGAAATTCAGTGTCAGCTGCTGGGCAGCGCCATATTCCTGCTGCACCTCCTCCAGCATATTGGTCAGGGCAAGCCCCTTTACCGGAATGCCGAAATGCAGGGTAACAGTATCTGCAGCGCCCTCTGCCTCATACAGCCTCAGGATAAAATCCTTTGTGCCGCCCTTCTCCGGAGAGCCGCCCCGCTCAAGAGGCTTCACCGCCTCCACGATCACATGGTCGGTTCCCAGACTTACCAGACTCTCCATGGCAAGGCTCCCCTCTACGATCAGAGGCTTTTCGTTCAGCTGATAAGCCGGCTGTATCACATTGCCGGCAGACATGCTTCCCATATGAGGAAGAAACGCATAGGTGCATTCATGGACGCCCTTATCTCCTCTGAAATCAGGCATACAGCCTCCCTTATGCAGAGACAGGCGCATCTGTCCGTCCTGTACACTGATGCCGTATTTACAGTCATTCAGCACTGCTGCGCCGTAGCGTGTGTCTGACAGATCCGTGTACTTATGGTTCGACACCTCAAATTTCGCCTTTTCAATCTCCGTGTTGCGGTTCGTCACCCGGCGGATATAGCCGAACTGTACTTCATGGCTGGCATAGTCTGCGTGAATCGTGGTGTCAAAAGCGGTCTTCAGGAAACGATGCTCCTCCTGCCAGCATATCCTGGTCTCAAAGACCACCTCCGGCGAATCGGCATAAAAGATCATATCCTGCTCCAGCGTGGACTTCCCGGTCAGACTGTAGCGGCTGCGGATACGGTATTCTACCGCCCCGTCGGCCGCCACCTCGGAGGAGATGAGCCGGGCGCTGTCCCGGAACTTGCACTCATAGTCCGCGTCCACGTCCCAGTTGTCCCATCCCAGAGATACCTCCTCCGCCATGAGCAGGGTATTCAGCGCATATCCCTCTCCCCGCAGCTCCCTGCCGTTTCTCTTGTCCACGAAGGAGTCTATGTACCCCTTCTCGTTGAACATCACCCTTACCGCAGGCGTCTCCAGAGTCTTTCCCTCTGCATGAAATACAGACGCTTCCTCCTTGTGCTCCTTTGTAAGCTTCAGTACCCGGCTGCCGAACGCAGGGATCATGATGCCTCGAACCGCCAGCTTCTTGTTTCCGTCCATGTCCTCAATTACCTGCTGACAGTAACCGCCGCTGACATAATACCCCTTGAAGGGCAGATACAGTACATCGCCGCGGTCAAAGGAAAGCGTATTCACCACCGTGACCGTCTCCTCCCCGTCTGCTCCGTTCTCTCCCGCACGCTCCTGCGCAGCCGAAGCCAGCAGGCTTTCAGTCATCCTTCCGGCCTCCTCTATGATATGGGATACCGCCTCTATAGCCTCGTCATGGGCCCGGGGGATGCAGGTGCCGGGCAGGATATCATGGAACTGGTTCACCAGCATCTCATTTGTCAGAGGATCAATCTCCTCCGCAGATGCCGCCGCTCCTCTGGCAATAGCGTCCCGCACCGTGACATACTCCAGATCCCTCAGCGCAAACTCTGCCTTTCTGTTGTTTCTCTTAATAGTATGCTGGTTGGTCAGCGTGCCCCGGTGCAGCTCAAGGTACAGCTCCCCGCTGTATGTGGAGGGAGAGACCAGTCCCTGCTCCAGCTCCTGCATAAAGCGGCTCACGGTAGTGTGGGAGGTCCTCGGCATCCCCTCAAGATCTCTCAGGCGTCTGGCAACCTCGATCATCCCGAATTCCGGACCGCCGCCTCCGTCCCCGAAGCCGTATGAAATCAGACGCATATTCGAGACAGCCCGCTCCTTTATGGTATTGCTCCCCTGCTCCAGCAGATTCTCCTTTAATGTGGCCGGATCCGGCCAGACATGAGTCCTATTGAAATGTACCAGCACTCTGGAGCCGTCGATTCCTTTCCAGTAAAAGGTGTCATAGGGGAATACATTCGTATCATTCCACGACATTTTTGTCGTAAGAAAATATTTCACGCCGCATCCCTGCATGATCTGGGGAAGAGACGCACTGTAGCCAAAGGTATCCGGCAGCCAGAAGGCATCCGATGTATAGCCGAAATTCTCCCTTGTAAACCTCTGCCCCCAGACAAACTGCCGTATCATATATTCACCGGAAGGGATGTTGCAGTCACATTCGATCCACACGCCGCCGTTGGGCTCATACCGCCCTTCCGCCACTCTCCTTTTGATATCTTCAAACAAGTCCGGATACATCCTCTTGATGATATCGCTGTGGTATGCAGAGCTCTGTACAAAGGTATATTCCGGATACTGATCCATCAGGTTCATCTGGTTTGCATATGTTCTGGCACATTTCTTTTCCGTCTCCCCTCTGTGCCACAGCCATGCCGTATCCATATGGGAATGGCCGATCAGACCCGCGTAAGGGGCAGATGCCGAATTGGTTTCCTTCAGTACATTTTTCAGGATCTTGTCCGCCTGTCGGATTTCTTCCCTGAAGACCTCTTCCTCCTCATTCTCAAAATCATAGGAGATCAGGCTGTGTATCTCCAGCAGCGCCCTCACAAAGGCAGCCCGGCGGAAGCTCTTGTCTTCCAGCACCCTTACCATCTCATTCGACACCTTCAGGTCAAAATAAAATTCCGCCAGCTCTTCATTCTTCAGGCAGATGTCAACCGGATGATAGACAATCTCATAGGTCTCCTGCGCCTCTATCTTGAACGGCTGCGTACCCTTGATGTAATGGTTTGCATAATACTCCAGCGCAATATCGATCCGCTCCCCGGCATGCACCTCCTTGCGGAGCATATCGCAGTAATGGTTCCCATGGCTGTTCACGATGATCTTGGAGGCAAAATTTCCATAGGGCTTCCCGTCCACCCAGAGCATTCCCTCATATCCCTCGATCCTCGGATAGACGAACAGCGTCTTTCCCTCCAGCGCCTCCGGCACCCGGTACTCCCCCCGGAACCAGCAGTAAATCCCTTCTCCTTCAAAGACCTTTCCGTCCTCGCATTCCGTAAAGCACCCTTCCTCCGGCACGCTGTGGTAGCTTCCGTCTGTCTGAAATGCCTTCATGGGCACGGTGTCCACCACGGTGAACAGTCTGGGTTCCAGCATCTCCTCCAGACGCTTCAGCTTCCCCAGCATTCTCTCTAACTGCCTTTCTGTATACATCTGCTCTCCTCCTTTATATAATCATATCCTCTTGGAATCTCCTGACCGCTTATCATGCAGCTTTCCGACCAAAGTAACCGCAATGGCATTCATTTACTTAATGCCTTTTATACAAGTATATCACATTTTTTCGGTTATCCAACTAAAACTTAGCCATTGATCATCATTATGTGGATCAATAGATCACTTTTCAGCGAATCAGGGTGTTTCATCAAAATTTCTGATTCCTTCAGGGATATTTCAAGGAGACGCTTTCACGGCTCTGGCGGCTCTGTTTCAAAAATGAAATTGGAGACGAGCGGGAAAGCAGTCGTATACTATATCAATCAGCAGCTTGCTGAATGCTGATATGTTATTTCCCCGTCATAAAAATAACTACGCCCCTTGTGGACTTTCACCACAAACTGACGATATGTCCATTATACGCAAAAGACCGTCTACCTGCTCTATTAGGTAGACGGTCCAGGATAACGATCTTCATGCCGCTTTCTTGGCTTACTGCTCCACTTCTGCCTTCAGCTCTCCGTCCTCCACGGATATCACCACCTTGTCCCCGGTGCCTACGCCGTCGCTTAAGATCAGCTTCGCCGTCAGTGTCTCCACGTGCTTCTGGATATACCGCTTCAGGGGACGGGCTCCGTACACCGGATCATAGGCATTGTCCACAATGAACCGCACCGCCTCCTCCGTCAGCTCCAGAGACAGATTCCTGTCGTCCAGTCTCTTGTTCAGATCGGCAATGATCAGATTCACAATACCTCCGATGTTTTCCTTGGTCAAGGGCTTAAAAAGAATCGTCTCGTCCAGCCTGTTCAGGAACTCCGGCCTGAAATGGTTCCGCAGGTCATTCATCACCAGTTTTTCCGCCTCCTGGCTGATCTGGCCGTCGGGTCCGATGCCTTCCAGCAGGTAGGATGCGCCGATATTGGAGGTCATGATCAGGATGGTGTTCTTGAAATCCACTGTCCGGCCCTGAGAATCCGTGATCCGTCCGTCGTCCAGCACCTGCAGCAGCACGTTGAATACATCCGGATGGGCCTTTTCTATTTCGTCAAAGAGTACCACGCTGTAGGGCTTCCTGCGAACCGCCTCGGTGAGCTGACCGCCCTCCTCGTAGCCTACATATCCGGGAGGCGCTCCGATGAGTCTGGACACGGAGTATTTCTCCATATATTCGCTCATGTCGATCCGTACCATGTTATTTTCATCATCAAAGAGCGCCGCAGCCAGCGACTTTGCCAGCTCTGTCTTGCCTACGCCGGTAGGCCCCAGAAATAAGAAGGAGCCGATGGGCTTGCCGGGATCCTTGATTCCCGCCTTGGAACGGATGATGGCCTCCGTCACCTTGGTGACCCCCTCCTCCTGACCGATCACCCTCTTGTGAAGCTCCTCATCCAGATGCAGGGTCTTGTTCCTCTCGCTCTCCGTCAGCTTCGCCACGGGGATTCCCGTCCACCGGGAGATGATTCTTGCGATCTCCTCGTCGGAGACCTTCTCCCGCACAAGGGACATCTCTTTCGCCCCGGCTGTTTCTGCCTGCTCCAGCTGTTTCTTCAGGGAAGGCAGCTTGCCGTAGCTTAATTCCGCCGCTTTCTCCAGGTTTCCCTCCATCTGGGCCTTCTGGATCTCTCCGTTCACCGCGTCGATCTCCTCCCGCAGCTTTGACAGCTTCTCCACGGAATTCTTTTCATTGTCCCATTGGGCTTTCCCCGCCGCAAACTCGTCCTTCCGCTCCGCCAGCTCCCGCTGCAGGTCCTCCAGACGCTCCACGCTCAGCCGGTCTTCCTCCTTCTTCAGGGCAGCCACCTCGATCTCCATCTGCATGATCTTGCGCTGCAGCTCATCAAGCTCCGTGGGCATACTGTCCAGCTCCGTCTTGATCAGGGCGCAGGCTTCATCCACAAGGTCGATGGCCTTGTCCGGCAGGAACCTGTCCGAGATGTACCGGTTGGAAAGCACCGCTGCGCTGACCAAGGCATTGTCCATGATCTTTACCCCATGGTAAACCTCGTACCGCTCCTTCAGCCCCCGCAGGATAGAGATGGTATCCTCCACCGTAGGCTCCTCCACCATCACCGGCTGGAACCGTCTCTCCAGTGCCGCATCCTTCTCGATATACTGCCTATATTCGTCCAAGGTGGTCGCGCCGATGCAGTGCAGCTCGCCTCTGGCCAGCATGGGCTTGAGCATATTCCCGGCGTCCAGCGCGCCGTCCGACTTGCCTGCGCCCACAATGGTATGCAGTTCGTCAATGAAAAGGATGATCTGGCCGTCACTGTTCTTCACATCCTCCAGCACAGCCTTCAGCCTCTCCTCAAACTCGCCCCTGTACTTCGCCCCTGCCACCAGAGCGCCCATATCCAGAGCGAAGATCTTCTTATCCTTCAGCCCCTGAGGCACATCGCCCCTTACGATACGCTGGGCCAGCCCCTCCACCACCGCAGTCTTGCCTACGCCGGGTTCTCCGATCAGGACCGGATTGTTCTTGGTCTTTCGGGAAAGGATCCTGATAATGTTCCTGATCTCGCTGTCCCTGCCGATGACAGGATCCAGCTTCTGGTTTCTGGCCTTCTCCACCAGCTCCTGTCCGTATTTCTCCAAGGTGTCATAGGTAGCCTCCGGATTGTCGCTGGTGACTCTCTGGTTCCCCCGGACGGTGGACAGAGCCTTCAGGAAACGCTCCGCAGTAATGCCGTATTCCTTCCAGATCTGGGCAATCTCCTTGTTGGGGTACTTGAGCATTGCCAGAAACAGATGCTCCACGGAGACATATTCATCCCCCAGCACCTTTGCCTCATCCTCCGCGCTGACCAGCACCTTGTTCAGATCCTTGCCTACAAAGACCTTGCCTCCCTGCACCTTGGTGCGCTTCGCCACAGCCTGCTCCGCACGGTTTAAGAAATGCTCCTTCTGGATCTCCATCTTCTCTATCAGCTTCAGGATCAGGCTGTCCTCCACCATCAGCAGACTGTACAGCAGGTGCTCCTGCTCTATCTCCTGATTTCCATACTCATATGCCAGCTTTTCACAGCCATCCACCGCCTGCACGGACTTCTGCGTAAACCTCTGTATATTCATGCTGCCCCTCCTATTTCAACTTCCGAGATTGTTTTTCGGCTCCCGCGCCTGCCTCCGCCATACATAGGAAAGCGATCTTAGGATGCCGTTGTTCTATAACCAATATAACATAATGCCCGGCAAAATCAATAAACTATTTATTAATTAATTAAAAACAATCCATGAAAAGCCTTGTCTGACAGAGCCAGCTTTTTTATACCTGCTTTATTCCTGCTGCTATGCCCTTTTTCCTAACGCTTCCTTCATAAAAGCATTCGGGATGCCCCGGCCGTTACCGGCCGTTCAGCACCCCCTGAATTTTCTCTATCATCTCGTCTTCCTTCAGACGGAACTTGATCTCTACCCGTCTGGACGCAGGCATATCCACCTGTTCGGTGACATTGCCCGTATCGTCTGTCCGATAAACAGGATCGCTGTAGGAGCGCCCGTTTACTGTAAGCAGCTCCTTCAGCTGCCCTATCTTTTCCTCGCTGAGGCCATTCTTGGTGTCCATGCAGAATTCCGCCACGGAATAAGCCCTGTCAAAGGACAGCTCCATGTTCATCTCGTAGCCTCCGTCCGTATCCGTATGCCCCTCGATGATGATCTCCGCAATGGAATCCCGGAATTCATCCTGCAGCAGCACGTCCAGATACTTCGGTATCACGTCCCGCAGAGCCCTCTGGCTGTCCTCGGTCAGCGCCGAGCTGGCATAGCGGAACAGCACATCGGAGGAAAAGGTGATGGAACCGGTCTGGGCGTCCACGCTCATAGCGGAGTTGTTAAAAGCTGTCTGCAGGGCGCCGATGATGTCTGTCCGGATGCCTACGATATTCTCCAGCTCCTGCTTGGTGGCGCTCAGCTCCTGTCTGGCATCCTCGATCTCAAGATAGGCCTTGTTCAGCTCATCCTGCGTCAGCGCCGCATTGGCATAGGCCTGCTGAAGCTCCTCCAGCGAGGCGGCCAGCTCCTGATTGGATTTCTCAATGGCCGCCCTATATTCGTCCAGATCCTTTCTGGCGTCCTCCAAGCCCTTTCTGGTATCCTCCAAGTCCTTTTTTGCATCCTCCAGCTCCTGTCTGGCAATCCCCAGACTGTTCTGGGACTCCTCCAGATCAGTGGTCTTCTGCTTGTAGATTGCAAGGGTAATAGCGATGATCAGGACAAAAATCAGCAGAAGCGCAGCCATCATATCCGAATAGGACTGCCAGAAGCTGTGCTCCGCAAATGCTTCCCTATTCCTGCGTTTGGTTCTCGTCTTCATATAAATTCCTCATTTGCTCGAAAGTATAGAGCTGGTTGCTCACGTCACGGCTGATTTCCTCGCAGGCTGCCGCCAACGTCTGCTTCTGTGCGTCTATCTCTCCTGCCAGCTGTTCCTGCCTCTCCATCATATAAGACATGGTTTCCTGCATATGTCGGCTGGATTCCATAAGTTCATTCACTGCATCCAAAAGCTTCCTATTGCTCTCCGAATTCACAGTCTGGGTCTGGGCCGCTGATCTCAGCGCATTGTCAAGCCCCTTGAAGCCCGTTGCCATGACGGACTGGAGCTGCTCTAAGAAGGAACCTGCCAGACGCTCCATGGCCTCCGTCTGAACCGCCGCCTCCCCTCTGGAGATCTCCAGCAGCTGCTTCATGTAATTTGCCATATTTGCCTGATATACCAGCATGGCAGTAAGGCTCTCTTCCCCGGACTCCGCCTCCGGCGGCATGGCGCACTGCCGGAACACGTTCTGGAAATAGTCAAGCTTTTCGTAGGCATCCGCCATGATGCTGCGGTAGACCAGATTAAAGAGCAGCGAAAAGATGATGCCGTATACAGAGGTATGAAACGCCACCTTCATGCCCGACAGCAGAGGCCCCACATTATCAGAGATCGTATAGATATCGTCCCCCTGAAAGGATCCCAGTCCCAGCGACAAGCCGATGAAGGTTCCCAGAATCCCCAGCCCCGTCATTGCCCCCGAGATGCCGGAATTATAAAAGCTCCACCCTACCCGCTCCAGCAGCTCCTCATTAATATATTCGCCGATGTCGCAGGTATTCACATAGCGTCTGCCTCTGCGGCTGTTCCGTATCTGGAGCCGGTACCTGCCGAAGGCCTCCCTTAGGTTCCTGTCCTCAAAAACTCCCTTGCGCTCCTGCAGAGCCGCCCAGAGATTCTTTCCCCCGGACTCCTTATATTCCTTCAGCAGATCCTCCGCCACATCCTCCAGTTCGTCCGTAAG
This sequence comes from uncultured Acetatifactor sp., assembly GCA_964018205.1. Taxonomy (GTDB): domain Bacteria; phylum Bacillota; class Clostridia; order Lachnospirales; family Lachnospiraceae; genus Acetatifactor. The sequence continues at coordinate 24,047 of CAXHOW010000010.1, forward strand.
CCGGTTCAGCCGCAGAAAGCTTACTGCGGAGATCAGAAATAAGATACCGATAATAAAAAGGAAGACTCCGTTGATGATCAGGTTGCCGGGGGAGCCGACCTCCCCCGTGAACACGCCGTTGATATAGAGGATAACTGCCACCATAACGGCATAGATTACAAACAGTAAATAAAACAGCCTATTTTTCATTTGTGATTCCCTTTACCTCGTAGCCTGCCTCTGTCACCGCTGCAGCCAGCGCCTCATCTGTAACCTCAGTTTCAAGCTCCACCAAAGCCGTCTTGTCCTCAAGACTCATGGTGACGGCCTTTACGCCCTCCAGAGCCTCCAGAGCCTTCTGCACCCTTCCCGTGCAGTGGCCGCACATCATTCCCTCAATAGTCATTTTCTTTGTCATTTTCTTTTCCTTCCTTTCTGTATGTGCCTCGGTCATGGCAGGAGCCTCCTCCTTGGCAGCTGTCTGCTCCTCCCTGACCAAAACCTTTTTTTCCGACGTATCCTCTGCCCTCTCTGACGCCTGCGCATCCGGCACAGCCTCCGCCTCTCCGAATCCGCTCTTGAACCGCTTCAGCCGCAGAGCGTTGCCTACGACGAAGATGCTGCTGAGGCTCATGGCCGCCGCCCCGAACATAGGGTTCAGCCTTACCTCAAATAAAGGATACCACACTCCGGCCGCTAATGGAATACCTATTGCGTTATAAAAGAATGCCCAGAACAAATTTTGTTTGATATTGCGGATCACCGCCCGGCTTAAACCGATGGCAGTCACCGCGTCCCGCAGGTCGCTTTTCATCAGTACGATGTCCGCGCTCTCCATGGCAACGTCCGTCCCTGCGCCGATGGCCATTCCCACATCGGCGGCGGCAAGGGCCGGCGCATCATTAATGCCGTCTCCGATCATAGCCACCTTATGCCCCTGACTTTTGAGTTCTCTTACCTTTCTCTCCTTATCCTGAGGCAGGACCTCCGCCACCACCTCCGGAATATCCAGACGTTTCCTTACTGCCTCTGCTGTCCGCTTGTTATCTCCGGTAAGCATCACCACCCGGATACCCATGTCCCGAAATCTCTTGATGGCCTCTCTGGAAGAAGGCTTCACCTCGTCCGCCACTCCGATCACCCCGAGGAACCTTCCCTCCTCCGCTGCCAGAAGGGGTGTCATGCCCTCATCCGCCAGCCTATGGATGCCCTGCAGTACCATAGGGTCTATCGTAATTCTCTTTTCTTCCATAAACGGAAGGTTTCCCACAAAATAACGGGTTCCTGCTTTCGCGCCGGCGTCTCTTCGGTCAGGCACTGCATTTTTGCCTGCGCTCAAGCCGATGTCCTGTTCTTCTGCCGTCCTTCCGGCGGCATTCCCGTCTGCCGCAAGCCTTGTCACAGCCGCAGGGCCGTCCTTCTGGTTCAGGCGCACCATGGGCCGGGGCCGGATATCCTCCTCCAGCACTCCCTCCACGCCTCTGCCGAATACGGCTTGAAAATCCCTGACCTCCGGTATGTCCAGCTCCATGGAGACCGCATGGCCCACCACCGCCTCCGCCAGCGGATGCTCGCTTTTCTTTTCCAGCGCCGCGGCGATCTGCAGCATAGTCTCCAGCGCCATGTCCTGCACGCAGACGCTTACCTCCATCATCTTGAGCCTGCCTGCTGTAATGGTGCCCGTCTTATCCAGAACCACCGTGTCGATATCCCTTGCCTGCTGCAGCGCCTCGCCGGACTTGATCAGTATGCCCGCGCCGGCGCCCACTCCTGTCCCCACCATGATCGCTACGGGTGTGGCAAGTCCCAGCGCGCAGGGGCAGGAAATCACCAGCACGGCTATGGCGCTGGATATGGCAAACTCCGCTCCCGCTCCCGCTATGAGCCATACCGCGAGAGTCACCAGAGCGATACAGATCACCACCGGCACGAATACTCCCGCCACCTTGTCCGCCAGCTGGGCGATAGGAGCCTTGCTGGCCCCGGCCTCCTCCACCAGACGTATGATCTGGGCAAGGGTGGTGTCCTCCCCTACCCTGTCCGCCCTGCATTTCAGAAAGCCCGCCTTATTCACCGTTGCGGACACCACCTTGTCTCCCGCTCTCTTCTCCACGGGTACGCTCTCCCCGGTGATGGCTGACTCGTCCACGCTGGAATTCCCTTCCGTCACGGTTCCGTCCACCGGCACCAGACTCCCCGGCTTCACCAGAAAGATATCTCCGGCCCGCAGCTCCTCTGTAGGGATCTCCGTTTCCCTGCCGTCCCTTAAAACCACCGCCATCTTCGGAGACAAATCCATAAGCTTCGTGATCGCCTCACTGGTCCTGCCCTTGGAGCGGCTCTCCAGATACTTCCCCACCGTTATCAGAGTAAGGATCATACCTGCGGACTCAAAATACAGATCATGAGAATACTGCTCCACCAGTGCCGGATCCCCGTGCCCCAGCCCATAGCTGATGCGGTACAGGGCAAAAATCCCATAAGCGATGGCCGCAGATGCCCCCAGTGCGATCAAACTGTCCATATTCGGGCTCAGATGCCTCAGGGTCTTGAACCCTACCGCAAAAAATTTTCTGTTCACATATAGGATCGGCAGCAGCAGAAGCAGCTGGGTCATGGCAAAGGTCACCGCATTCTCGTTGCCGTGAAAGTAATTATGCATGAAGGACGGGATCGGAATACCGAACCATTCATTATACATATGATACATAGCCACGTACATCAAAGGCAGCAGGAAACCAATAGAAATCCCCAGCCGCCATTTCATGGCATGGGTCTCCTCCTCCGCTTTCCGCTGCAGGTCGGCTCTGCCTCCCTTCGTTCCGGCGCTGCGGCCGTCCCGTTCTCCGGGGCCTGACCCCATACCCGTCCCGCCTCCCGGATGAGCGCCCCCCATGATCAGCGAGGCCCCATATCCTGCCTTTTCCACGGCATTCTCAATGTCTGCCCTGCAAAGCCTCCCCTCTTCATAATTGATCTCCATAGTCTCCGTAAGCAGATTCACGGAAGCCTTCTCCACACCCTCCAGCCGGTTCATTGCCTTCTCCACATGCGCTGAGCAGGCGGAGCAGGTCATGCCTGATATATGATATCTCTCCTTCACCTTCAACCTCCTATTCCGTTCCGTCAGGCGCCCTCACTGCGTCCATACGGTACCCATATGTCAGGGAAAAATTTCCGCCGCCCTGTCAGCTCAGCTTCTTCACCAGTTCCACTGTCTCCTGCACCACAGCCATATTTCCTTTTTGGATTTCTTCCACAACACAAGTCTCCATATGCTTCTGCAGCAGCGCATAGGCGAAAGACTGCAGGGCGCTTTCCACCGCTGCCACCTGATTCAGCACATCCCCGCAGTATCTGTTCTCGTCCAGCATCTTTCCTATGCCGCCTAGCTGCCCCATCATCCGGTTCAGCCGGTTCTTAAGAAGCCTAAGCTCCTCGTCGCTCCGGGGAGTTGCCTTCTGGTGGCAGCAGGGCGGCGTTCCTCCCGCTTCCTGTCCCTGCACATTTTCCGCAGTCTCTTCCTTATGATATTCTTCCTTATGATATCCTTCCATCCGCATATCCATCCCTTCTATAAATTTTAGTTTTGTGAATTTAGGTTCTCCGGTCAATCCGGCTACAGCAAATAACGTAAAGTCAAACCCTCAAGTGATCAAGACAATACTTATCAGCATATGCACAAAATACCCCCAATGGGTATATCCTGCTGTTACCAGAATATACCCCTTAGGGGTATTTGTCAAGTGTAAATTTATCAAGAAAAAAATATATAAGCTACGCTCCTCTCACCTGCAGAATCTCTTCTCCGGTCTTGACTCTTCCGCCCACGGTCATCCGCACATCGCCTCCATGGGCACAGCTCTCCACGCTGACAGACACCTCCGTAGACATTCCTTCCGCCTCCAGCCCCATTCTGTCAAACTCCAGAAGCAGTTTCCCCTTTCCTACCACCTCATTCTGCAGAATTCTTGGACGATAATGCCTCACCATCAGCTCATCGTCTGCTTCCCCTGCCTGAATATACAGCTCTGCGCCGAACTCCGTGGTAAAGAGAAAGGCATTCCCCATGGGAAAGATTCTGGTGATCTTGCCGCCTGCAGGAGCATATATCTTATCGCCGTCAGGACGTATGATAACCGTCGGCTGCTCCCCTTCCCTCTGGGCAGTCACTTCACCTGACACAGGGCTTCCCACAGACCATGCTCTGCCGTTCTCTTCTCCTTTCCGCGCCTTCCCCCTCTTCACAGGATTCAGGCGGCCGGGCTTCGGCGTCCCTTTCTCCCCATTCTCTTCACTTACCTCCTGCTCTTCCTCCGCAGACTGGCCGTACATAGATACTCTTCCAAGCGAAAATCCCACCATGGCCGCAGTCATGGCCCACATAACACCTAAAAGCATAGCAAAACGCCTCCTTGAAAAGCTTCATCACTTAATAACAAACCAAGTTTTCCCAGTTCAGCCAAATACTATGCATGCTATCTCTCATTTCCGCAGCCAAAAAGCGTCCGTCGCTGAAACTTTTTTCCGCTTTTTATCCGCCGATCCGAAATTCCTCCAGCAAAGGAACGCACCTATCAGACATGGGGCATAAAACGCCATGCGGAACCTGCTGTAGCCCACCACCGCCGTGCTTGCCATAAGATAGACATTGCTCAGGAAGATCAGCCAGTCAAGCTTCGTCAGGACAAGCAGGTTCTTCAAGAATCCCACGGCATAAACCACATAGGTGACTGCCAGCAGAAAAGCAAAAAATCCGCCGCATAGCAAAGTCACCGGACGAGGCAGTCCGAAGGAATCAATAAAGCTGGCCCCCGGTGCCATCATCTCCAGAAAAAGCCCTTTCAGGTTCACCGCAAGGAACGTTCCCACATGCTGCTTCACATAGTCCTTTCCCACACCGGCACCTACATACAGCTTCTCCACCGGCGGCAGCTCGTCATAGTCCGGCGCCTCCGCTCTCGCCAAGCTATGCATATACTCCCTGCTCTCCTCAAGAGATGCCTTTTCAAGCATCCCATGCACATATGGCGCATAGTATTCCAGATAATCCTTATGCCTGATGAAGGTGTACTGGGGATCGCCGAAATGAGAATAATTCCGCCAGCACCACCCTCCGAAACACAGCAAAAACACACATACATAGGGAATCGTGACCTTCCATGAAACCTTTCGCATCAGAGAAGCGGCCGCCAGCCCCACGGCAACAATGATAGAATAATACATAAGCTGGGGCCGGATCAACAGCGCATAATTCAGGGAAAGAAAGCATGCCATGATGTCACGGTAACGGCTCCCCTGCCAGAAACGACAGAAAAAGAACAGCGCCAGCGCGCAGAAAAAAGCAAAGGGCAGCTCTGTAAGAATCCCAAGAGTATAATCATAATTTTCCAGATGCATCACCCATAGCAGCAACCCCAAAATCCCCAGATAAGCCTTTCCGGATATATCCTTAACTACAGAATATATGATCAGGCTGATTCCCATACACATGGCCATCTGCAGGAGGACCACAACCGTATTACCACCCCCTGCTCCATAGACCGCAGCCAGCAGCAGAATATAGCCCGGTGTCCTGAAAAGCGTGGGAAGCCCGTCGGCATCCGCCATCACGCCGCCGCTCAGAAAGCTCTGGGCAGGCTCTATATAAGAAGGGGAATCCGGATAGATCAAGACGCCGAAAGCCAAAAAGGAAGCCGCCAGCCCCGCCGCCTGCAGCGCGAGCAGGACCAGCAGCAATGTTTTCTGATGTCGTTCCAGCCATAGTGTAAGCTTTTCCCAGAATATCCTGACTGCCCTTATTTTTGTTTTTTTACTCTCCGATAACGCCATGCAAATCCTCCATTCCCTTACACAACTGAAAAAACCCGATTTTATAAGAAAATTCTAACAGATTTGCTATAAAAAACAAGCAAAAAACAAGATGTTTTATTTTATTAATTTTTGTTATAAAAATTGTTGACAACTTCCCAAAAGCATGATATAGTGATAATCGTATTCTGAACAAAGGTCATTGAACTCACATATTTTTGTAAGTCACTGTTACTTTGATGATGGTTTACAAAAATATGTGATTTTTTTGCCCAAAGTTAGAATAACAGCTGCAATAAACTTACCATGTTAATGAAGGAGGAACTAAAATGAACAACGGCACAGTTAAATGGTTTAACGCACAAAAGGGTTACGGTTTCATCACTAACGATGCTACTGGTGAGGAAGTATTCGTACATTTCTCCGCCATCAATGCCGATGGATTCAAGTCTCTGGAAGAGGGCCAGAAGGTTACTTTTGATACCGAGTGTGATCCCCAGAACAGCAGCAAGATCCGTGCAACCAACGTTACTGTAACAGCGTAAGCTGTTATAGTAACACCATTGTTACTGATGACCCACAATAGGGGGTATTTTTATAATCTTTCTATTGGTAAAGCACAAGAGGAGGCATCGACTGCAGGTCGATACCTTCTCTTTGTTTTCCTTAAATCCGCTGCATTCTTCCCGAACGCAAACGCATCGGTCCAAAACCCCTTGTCCTCAAATCTCTGTCCAAAGTCTGTTCAATCCAAGACCTTCTATCCTTACACTTTCAGCGCCGAAACCCTCAGTCCTTCCATTTCCGGCGCTTTTGTCCTTTCACACACAGCTGCCGCCAATGCTCCCACTCACTTCATCAGCACCACCGTCATCACAGATATCCGTGGAACGGTGATCACCTTGTCCGGAGCATACTCCCCCTCCAGCACACATGCCAAATCATTATCATCGGAGGTTTCATAGCAGACGATCTTTTTATACTCATCACAGCCCGTCAGCACAAATTCCTGCGCCGTCACACCCTCATTGATAAAGACCATCACCAGTTCCTCTTCCCCGTCCCCGTTCACGCCGGTAAACGCCACCGGCAGCATCTTCTCCTGCTCTCTGGTATCGGCTGCAATGTCAACCCGCACATACCCTGCATGGATAAAGCGGCTGTAATTGCCGAAGCTCCAGAGCCGCTTCAGGGCCCGGTATTTCTGACTGGGCTCATCAATATAGATCAGTCCGTCCCGGTATCCCCCAGGCGCCACACCCACCCAGTTCTGCCATGACACCACATTAAGGATCCTCATATCCTCCGCAATCTCCTGAGCAATATGTATGGCTGAGTCCATGGTCACATCGGAACCGTTCACCATCTCGCACCACTCACTGGTACGCAACTTCACATCCGGATAATGCACAGTCATCCAGTTCCGGAAGCTTTCCTTGGCCGTCTTGTCCGACCAGTAAGAATGGTTGTCAATAGCATCAAAATGGGCTGCCAGACGCTCATTCCCCAGAATCGCCTGAACATATTTCTGGGTGGCGGCGGTTCCCCATTCCCCGCTCTCCGGGCCGGACAGCTTTACGCCCTCCAGCGCAGGCCTTTTCTCCAGCTCATCCAAGAATGCCAAATACAGATCAGCGATCTGGTCCGGCTCATAATGACAGCCCTCCTGACCATTATACCAGTCCCATTGGGGCTCGTTAATAGGAGAGATGAACTTCACGGGAATGCCTTCCCCAACAAAGTACTCCGCCACATCCATACAGTATACCGCAAACTCCCCGTATTTTTCCGGCTGGATGTTCACCCTGCTTCCGCCCTCTGTCATATGGGCCAGACCATTGTCCGTAAGCCGCTCCAAGGGACTGTTGCAGAACAGCACCACCTCTTCCACTCCCAGCTCCACCGCCTTCTTCAGAAACCATACCGCATTCTCGTCCTTGGTAAAGTCATATTCTCCCGGTGCGGTCTCAAAGCTCTGGGCTCGGCGATGACTGTCCGAAAATGTCCCCTTTCTGCTGTCCGCGGATCCTGCCCCCAGATTGTACCTATAGCAGGTCAGCCCGATACCCTTCTCTCTGTCAAACAGCAATTCGGCGATCGCCTCCCGGCTGCTGATGCCGGAATCATCCACCGACTTTGTGAATCCCCCGACATACTGAGACCACCATGCTCCGCTTGTGCCGAAGCTCTCCATGGTCTGGTAAGTTTTTTCCGTATCCACATTCATGGTCTTATAAACTGCCATATTTTCAATCTCACTTTTTACGCTCTCTTCAATTTCACTTCCCGTCTCCTGAGAGAAATCTGCCGCTTCCACATTTCCCTCCCCTTCCGGGCCGCTCTCCTCAGGCCCGCCGCATCCTGCCAGCATCCCCGCCGCCAGCACCCCCGCCGCCAGCAAAGCACCACTGCGCCTCCAATGCATACCCATCCCCTTCCTTTCCCTCCGCGCAGTCCATACCCTGCGCCAGAAACATATTACCATCCAACATCCCTTTGTCTCTCCGGCAGTCAGGCCATGGAGCCGTACCACTCACTTGACTCTCCGGCAGCCAAACCACGGGGCCACCACTCCTTCCCCTCTCCGGCAATCAAGCCATGGAGCCGTACCACTCCTTTGACTCTCCGACAGCCAGGCCATGGGGTGCCCGATGCCTTGCGAGGAACCTCACGCAATGCGGAGGGGAGACCTCGGCGAGTCGCATCCCATGATGCGGCTCGCCGGCCAGGGCTCCCCGGAACGCCATGGAGTGACCGAGCAAGGCACCGGGCACCCCATGGCCGTCCGCCCCACCCAAACACTCTCCGGCACCCCATACCGTCCCCTCTGGCACCATCCGCACTCTCATCCGACCAGCCCGGAATTCTCCATATTCTCCACCAGCTTCCTCTGCCCGACCAAATACACAATCAACAACGGAACCAAAAAGATCAACACCGCCGCCTGCTTCACCGCGTCAAATGCCAGATCCGTCGCCACCGGCACCTCATACCACGTAGTCAGCGCCCTCAGAATATACTCCTTATTGGCCGTCACAAACGTAGACGAAAGCAGCGTACTCATATAATTTCCGTCCGGATTGAAATAATTCGTATAATAAGTATCCCCGTAATTCCAGACAAAGGACAAAATCGCCACCGTGGAGATGATCGGCACCGCATTAGGCAGCATGATCCTGAAATATGTGCGGTAGAACCCACAGCCGTCTATCAGGGACGCCTCCTCCAGCTCCTTGGGAATATTCTTAAAAAACTGACTGAACAGAAAAATAAACAAGCTCTGATTCACCCCGAAGCCAAAAATCGCAAGCATCACCAGCACGATAGGATTATTGATCAGATTCACCTCTCCCGCAGCCGTGAACAGCTTCATGATCCCCAAAGGATTAAAATGCACAAAATCAATATACTGCGCCAGCAGCAGAGACTGTCTGGGAATCAGGAATACCAGGATCACCATGCCGAAAACGATGCCGCGTCCCCAGAACTTCACCCGGGCCAGCGAATATCCCACCATAGCCGAGAAAAACACCTGAAGTATCATGATACCCACCGCATACAGGACGGATGTCACCATAGTCATGATCCCCTGCGGCATCACCAGCCGCACGGCCGCCTTGAAGCTGACCGATGAAAACTCCTCCGGAATCCAGATCACATTAGGGTTGCCCAGATCCTCGATGGCCGAAAATATCACTGGCACCAGACTCAAGATAGGATACACAATCGTAAAGCACAGCCCCAGTATCAGGACAAGAGAAAAAAAGTTCATCAATGTCTTTTTGGACTTCTTCCGGAAAAGATATATGGCCAGATTCGCCTCCATCTCCGAATATTTTTGTTTATTTTTCATTCTTCTTCACCGCCTTCCTCAGCAGCAGCGCCGCCAGCGCCAGCACCAGAATCACGTTAAGCATATATACCACCGACAGTGCGGAACCGGTTCCGATCTTGCCCTGAGTAAACGCAAAGGAATATGCCTCCGATGCGATGGAGGACTTCAGGAACAGATCCACGATCGTATAAATTACCACGAAAAAAGTGATATTCATGATAGAAGGGATCGTCACCTTCCAGAAAGTCTCATAAGCCGTAGCGCCCTCCATCTTTGCCACCTCATAAAGGCTGGGGCTGATGGACTGCAGCGCTGTCAGGTAGACCAGCGTCTGGACACCTGCCTGAGAGATCAGGTCAAATATGTTCTCTACATAGGTCATGATCGGATATAAGACCCGCATAGGAACATTCAGCGTCCTCACCAGAAATATGGTCACATAGCTTCCTGCCAGAAGGTTGCTGCCCGTATCAAGGCCCCCGGAGGCACCGGTAGTTATGGTCAGCATATTGATCACCACGTCGATGCCCAGAATGATAGGCAGGAAGAACAGCAGCCTTACGATGGCCCGCCCCTTAAATTTCCGGTTGGCCAGAAGAGCCATAAACAGGCTGAATACCACGATCAGAGGCAGACTGATCAGCATAGTCGTATTTTCCTCTGTGAACAGTCTCAGCATAGTCGTGCTGGAAGTGGTGACCTCCGTCTGGAACAGGTCGATATAATTCTGTATCCCGTTCCACTCAAAGGTCATGCCTCCCTGCTCCCCCACGCCCACCGTGTTCAGCGAATAGTAGACCGTATTGACTAAAGGCACGAGAAAAAATGCCACGAAGCCAATCAGGAAAGGACTGACAAAGACGATCCCATGAATCTTCCACATGGTTCTGAACGACAATTTTTTCCTGCTCTTCTCCATCTATTTCCCCTCCTTTATCAGGTAGCTCTCACCCGACAGCTCCGTACCGTCTTCAAGAGTCACATCATACAGATTATAGTTCACCTGCACCACCGTCCCGTTGGCATAAGTGGTCTGGTACACGCCGTCCGCAAGCACCTCATGCCCTATGATCTCGTCGGTGCCGATCCGGCTGCGTATCTGTTCGCATTCCGCGTAGACTGCCTCTATGCTTTCTTTCAGCAGGCTGAACTGTGCCGAGAAAAGGTAATTGAAGTCCGAGTCCTTCAGTACATCCACATTCTCCCATGTCAGCAGGAATTTCGGGCAGGCCCCCAGCTCCGCCGACTGAAGCACAAAGTATGCCGCATTCTTGCTGGACAGATTCACATCCTCCGTGGTATAGCTGATCAGCCCGTTCATCACCAGCTGCTTAAAAGGAATAGCGGACGCAAAGGTGGCATAATCGCTGCTCTCTCTCGAAATATCCGTAGCTATGCTGCCGTACCCTATCTTGTCGATATGCGGGTCGGTCAGCGCCAGACTCCTGCCCTGAGAGAGCTTTTCCAGATTCTCCTCCAGAACGCGGTTGCCTGCCTCGCCGCTGATATAATCCTCGTACCGGTAGTCGGCATAATACATCCCTGCCAGATCCGACACGGCCAGATTGCCGTAGCCCTCGGCCCCCGCCAGAAACGCGTCCGTAACCGCGCTCAGATAATGCGGCGAAACCAGATAATAGTCGTCATGCTGCATACCGTCGCTGAGGGACGTGTTCAGGATGCCCAGTACGGGCTGATAACGGGAGAGCTTCACTTCGTCGTTGGCATAGTCCCGAATGGCGTGTCTGGAGGCCCGGAATCCGTTTCCGCCCTGCCATACCTGAGACAGTGCAACCTGCATATACATAGGTATGCCTACAGACTCCGCATAGGAAAGCACATCCTTAAGCTCCGACTTACTGCCGTTTGATCCCGCCAGCGAAGCACCCTTGTTCATCTCGCTGTTCCAGCCGCCGTTGAAAGCCCCGTCGTACTGTATGGAGCAGGACATGCCCGCCAGCTCCTCTATCATCTGGCGCAGCTGTGAATAGGTCGTCATGGAATATGCCCTCTGATAAGGGATCCCCACGATTCTGTCTGCGATATTCAGGCCTCCTACCACCTCAAAATACATCCGTGCTGCGCCGTCGCCATACTGTACAGACAGATTCTCCCGCTCCGACAGGTATGACTGATAGCTCTTCGCCATATCAAAATAGGTGACTCCCCTGCCGTAGAGCTGATAGCGCAGCGTAAGATCCAGATCCTGCGTCCCGGTGTTTACCAGATAGACCCCGCTGTCGCTGCTGTACTCTCCGTTGATCTTGACCCGCTTGTACTGTGCCACCTCAAAGGAATTGTATGCCTTGTTGTACTTGGCGCTGTCCGTGCCGGTGCTGGCCAGCTTCACATTCAGGTATGCGGTGCGGGCACCTTCCTCCGCGATCGCCAGAAAGCCCTTCTCCGCTCTTCCCTCAGGCCCGTATATCATACCGAATACCGGCATGGAAAGCTCCTCCGCATACTCCGGCATATAATAATAGTCGCTGAAAAAATCGCTGTCATAATAAGGGCGCTTATATTCCGTCACATTGGGAATATAGGAATTGAACGCAACCAGCGCGCCGCTGCCGTCGGGCACCAGTATATAGCCCTCCTCATACTCATCCGCCGTCACCGCGCCGAAATTCGGCAGCACGGAGAGACTCTGGGCCGTATAGTAATCATTGCGGGATACGATGCTGCCGCTGGGGACATGCACCTTCAGGTCGCCGTTATCGTCCAGCGTGATCTCCACCACCAGATCGAATTCCGCAGGCTCCGTAAAGCTCACCGAAAAGCCGAACTCATCCGCATCATCCAACAGATCATCCGTGGTATATCCGACCAGTCTGGTCACCTCGATCAGCTGGTTTGTGGCGCTGGCGGGAGGATTCCCCGTATATGTGACCGCATAGCACTCTTCCGTCAGGCTCCTGCGGTAAACTAAAGACAGTGTATTCAGATACCGGCTGCCCTGAGCCTCGTCCAGCTCCCCGTCCGCTATCATCTGCTCCAGAGCGCCCACGAAACGCTCCTCGTAAGTCTCTATCCCCATCCTTCTGGGCAGATATTCATAGAAACGGTTGGATTCTCCCTCGTTCATGTTGATGTCGATCCGCACACCGTCCGCGATCTGATACATTGCATAGGAGGACAGTGCCGTACTGTAATCGTAGGAGTTCCACTCATACAAGTTATTGTCCTCTCCCAGATAGGTAAGAGAGACCAGCGCCAGCTCACTGGATGCTGTTCCCTTGGCCGCGCTGCTGAAGGTATAGCCCGAAGCGGTATCCTTCACTTCTATAGTCATCCCAGCAGTGTCCACGGTCAGCTGCCTGCCTCCTTTTTCCGCCACCGTCACCTTGCCGGCGTCCTGGCTGATAGGGGTACCCTCCAGCGGCTGTCTGGATCCTGCCTCTTCCAGCTTCTCGCTCTTCAGCATCCAAACGGGGATGCTTACAATTACATAGACAAGCAGAACCGCCGCAAGAATCGTCAGCGCGATCCGGCGAATCGTATGTTTGTCATATATTTTCTTCAGAACACTTTTGGCCTTTCCGGCCATTTGTCCGATTGCCGCCATCTTCTCATTCTCCTTTCTACAGACGTCTCATGAATTCCTGTCCCACCGAGATGATGAAGACCAGCATCTGTTCAATCAAAGTAAAGAACAGTATCCCAAGGAACATGATAATGGCTGCCGCCACAAACGTCAGCAGGATAGCCGCCAGGGTCTTGCCGAATCCATACTCATGAATGACACACAGCCCCGCCAGCAGCATAAAGAGAGACCATACCGTTCCTATGCCGGTGACCACATATACGATCATAGCCTCCTCGGCAATAATGAAGTTGCTGGCCACCACCTGAAACACAAGGGTGCAGATCATGGGCACTAAAGAGTATGCCGTCACCTTCAGTATGTCCCCCAGATTTCCTTTGCCGTTCAGCAAGGTGGTCACGGACCAGTTGCTGACGATGAAGAGGACAAACCCCAGTACCCACGTCAGGAATATAGAAACACTGTTCATGGCAGCCAGATCATGGAAGTTTATGATGAAGCCTGTATACTGATAGCTGACGCACTGCAGAATACCGAACAGCGCCAGTATGGCCACTGCCAGCGGCACGCTGCCTCTTCCCCGGAAACGGATCTCGTAAAAGGCATCAAAGGGATGAAACACTGCGCTTTTCAGATAATACAGCTTTTCTTTTAAATATGCCTTCATTCCTCTGCCCTCCCCCTGCGGCTGTTGCGCAGCTTCATGGCTGCTCTGGCCTTGCTCTTGCTCTGCTTATGATAGCGGATCTCAGAGCCTATTACCGCTGCCACCAGCAGGATAAACAGTATCATGATAATAGCGAAATGCCCCTCCAGCCACTCTCCCCGGTAGCCGTTGTACGCCTTGGAGTAGAATTTCCTATTGTTGCCCATCTTAAAATAATACATGGCAGTTTCGTAATCATCCTTCATAAGATAGTTCTTGCCGATTCCGCTGTAGGCTGCCTCATAGTTCGCGTTGAGAGCCAGCGCCTGCTCAAAGTAGACCAGCGCCCCGTCCCAGTCCCCGAAATAATAGCTCCTGTTTCCCTCCAGAACCGCCTGACCGAAAGCCGTGGGTGCAAGCACATAAATGTATTTCAGGGTAGTGTCCGACACTACCAGCTTGTTCCCCAGCCACGCGATACCCGTCGGCAGCTTGAACTCCCCCTTCAGGTTTCCGATGCTGCCGAAGGCATTGAGCATCTCACCGTCAAAATTGTACAGAAAGATGCGCCCCTTTGTGCGGTCCAGCAGGGCATAGGTGCCGTAATCCGTCACAGCAATGTCCACAAACTGGCTTCCCACACTGTCGGAGCCCATGCTCCAGATATCGCCCACAACGAGGGTATTTCCTTCCTCCCGCAGCACGTTCTCGCCCTTAGAGTTTAAGCGGAACACCATGTCCGAGGCAGAGCTGTCATAGGTCACTGCCATGATAAACCCCTCGCCGTCCAGTGTGATATTGTTGAAGGCAGGCGCATAGGTCTTTGTCATCTTCTGCTTCTGCTCGTCGCTTGCGATGGACTTCCAGAAATAGTCCGTCAGACTGACCATAGGAGTGTTGACGCCATAGTAACCTGCAAATTCCCCCTCTCTGGTCAGCTCCAGTATGCCCTCATAGCTGGACTGTACCACCACATAGATCCTGTCTGCCAGATCCACCGCCAGCTTTGACGGCACAAAGTCCGTCACGCCGATGAGCTCCGCAGGCGCCTCGATGATGCGCAGCAGGCCGTAGGTCTCCATGTCCAGTACCAGAATCCTCTTGTTTCCGGTGTCCGCTATGTAGATCTCCTGCTGCTTCTCATGGATGAAAATGCCCTCCGGGCCGCTCAGCATGATCTGGTTCCCGTTCTCGTCCAGCGCGATCTTTCCGTCCGTCGTACGGACCAGCTTGGTAGAGTAGAGGTAACCGCCGTCACTGTCGAACACATTCATACGGCTTTCCGTGGAGTCGATCATAAAGATCCTCCCGTCCTCGCTGGTACACACATCGTTCACCCCGGACAGAGCGATCCCGTTGAGGTTCTCCGCTGAGATCGTGCGCTCCAGCTGGAACATGGCAGGGCTCTCCTTGGCATTGCCAAAGAAATCATAGGTATAGCCGTCATATACGTAGCTGCTCCCGTCCGATGCCTGAGCATGCACAGGCGCCAGCGCAAGACCCGCCGCCAAGAATACGGCCAGACCCCTTATCCTTTTATATCCGTTCTTTTTCTTCATATCACCCCTCCTATGGCCTATCCCTTGATGCCGGATGTAGCCATGGTCTCTATCACGTTGCTCTGGGAGAACACGAACACACCGATGGGTACGATCAGCATCAGCAGGGACACGGCGGACGCCACGCCCGTTCTGGAGATTCCTCCGCTCACCAGCTGAGACAGCACATAGCTCAGAGGCTTGAGCTCCTCCGAATAGATAAACACGCCCCCCGTAGTGCCCCACATCTGCTGGAAGGACAGGATGATCAGCGTGATCCATGCCGGTTTGCACAGCGGCATCACCACCTTGAAAAAGATCCCTATCTCCGAGGAGCCGTCGATCTTTGCGGCCTCTATCATATCGTCCGGCACCTGCACCATGAAATTCTTCATCAGGTACAGGCCCAGTGTGCCTCCCACCGCAGGCAGGATGACCGCCCAGTAGGTGTCCACGATGTGCAGCGCGCTCATGATGAGATAGTTGGGGATGGCAGTCACCGAGGTGCTGAACATCAGGGCGTAGACGATGAGGTTGCTCATCACCTTAGAGCCCGGGAATTCAAATTTCGCCAGCGGATAGGCAGCCAGAGAGCCCAGCAGCACCGTGCCGAAGGTTCCCAGCCCCGTGATGATAAGCGTGTTGAACACATAGCGGGACATAGGCACCGTAAAATCCTCAATGATAGTGGCCAGATCCAGAAAATTGTCCAGCGTGGGATTCTCCACCGCCAGTCTGGGCGGATACATGAATATCTCCGAAAAAGGCTTGAACGCGCTGGTCAGTGTATACAGCAGCGGGAAAAGGCTGAAGATGCCGAAGAAGCCCAGCACCACGATCAGTATCACATCCCCGCCGATGCTGCGGTTGCGGCGCCTGATCTTCCTGCGGTTATACCGATTTTTGATAAATGCGAATATTTTCATTCTACTACCACCCTCCTTTATCCCAGTTTCCGCAGCAGCTTCTGCACCAGTATGTTGCAGAACAGCATGATGAAGAACAGAATCACCGCTATGGTGCAGGCATATCCCAGCTCATAACGCACATTGCCGAAATCATGCAGATGCGTGAGGATGGTATGCCCGGCATAGCTGACGGAAGGGAATCCCACCAGATCCATGGAAAGCTGGGACACCGACAAGGAATTGGTGATCTGCATCACTGCGCCGAACATCAGCTGGGGCTTCATGGAAGGCAGGATGATGTACCACAGCTCCTGCCAGCGGTTCTTGATCCCTTCCACGCTCCCCGCCTCCAGCAGGGATTTGTCCAGACTCTGGAAGCCTGCGATGAAGGTCAGGAAGCTCACGCCCAGACTCAGCCACAGCTGGACGATGATCAGGATCGGCATGATATATTCCTTGGTCACCAGCCATGTGACTGCTTCCCTGATGACACCGAATTTAAGAAGCCACGCATTGACCCAGCCGTAGGAATCCGAGGAGAGCAGCAGCTTCCATACCAGATAAGCGTTTCCGGATATGGACGGCGCGTAAAATACCAGCGTCATGATGGCTCTGGGGATCCTGGGAAGGTCGTTGACCATCCACGCGAAAAGGAAACACATCATGTAGCTCACAGGCCCCGTCACGATGGCAAAGAACAGAGTGTTTTTGATCGCCGTCAGAAAGATCGGGTCATAAACGATCAGCTTGACGTAATTGTCCAGTCCCACGGCCTCCGGCGGCTCCACCATATTGAATGTGGTAAAGCTCAGGGCGATCGCCACCAGCACCGGCAATAGGGTAAACACTATGAATATGATTGCAAAGGGCGCGATCATCATATATTTATATTTGTGCTTGCGCCAAACAACGGCGAAAGATTCTTTATGGGCATTTTTTCCGGCCATCTTACTGCCTCCCTTCCGACGAAAGCAGTGTTGTCAGATGCAGCTCCTGACGTTTCCTCGTAAGCTCCTCATTGATATCCTTAATGTTGAGGTACAAGGTCTCTCTGGGATTTGCGTGATCCGACACCACATCGTTAAAAGCATACTGTACCATACGGGTCGTCATATAGTTGCCGGGCACCGCAGGGATGCCGGTAGTATTGGCAAACTGCCCCAGCAGGCTCTCCAGCTCCGAATTGCTCCATGGAAGCTGCTTCAGCACCTCAGGATCCGCCGCCGCGTATCTTGCGCTGGTCCCCATCAGGGCCTCCAGAGAGTTTGCGAAATCCAGCTGGGTATCCGTACTGCTCCACCACTTGAGAAACTCCCACGCTTCGTCTATCTCCGAGGCGGCGCTCATAATGACGGACTGGGTGGTATCCACCACGAAGGTATTGTTGATGCTGCCGTCCTCCCGCTCCGCTCCCGGCACGGGATGGAAGCTCCAGAGCCCCTTGATCTCCGGCGCGAAGATTTCCAGCGCGTTGAACATGGTATAATTGATCACGCCCACCGGCACCTCCCCTGTCCGGAACCTGTTGGCAAAGTCCAGCTGCACTTCCAGACCGTAGCTTGTGAAAAAGTCAGTGTAATTCTTGAAGGCTATCATGGCCTCGTCCGAGGCAAGACCGCTCTCGATTCCATAGTCGTTTCCCTGGCCCAGATAGACATCGCCGCCGTTCTGAAGCACCAGAGACTGATAGAGATGCATATTATAATCGATGGATGTGCCGATCAGGGAATTCTCCGTCTGCTGTACATTAGGAATATAGATATTGTAATTATTCTTCTGCAGCTCGGGGATCATCTCCACAAGCTCCGTCCACGTCCGGGGCACCTGCAGCCCCAGCTCCGCCAGAATATCGTCCCTGACAAACATCATCATAAAGGTAGCCTGCTCCGGTATTCCGTAGACGCCTCCCTGAAATGAAGAGGAATCCAGCGTGCTCTGGTAGAACCGCTCCGTCGCTTCCGCAAAGCCCTCCAGCCCGGAAAGCTCTACCACAGCGTTCCTCATGGCGAAATCCTGAAGCGTGCCCTGCCCCAGCCCGATGACCACGTCAGGCCCGTTGCCAGCCAATGCGGCACGCAGAACCACGTCCACGGGAATCAGCTGCAGATTGACCGAAATGTCCGTATTCGGCGCAAAGTCCTCGTCTATCATGTTCTGGATGATCTGCGCCTGCTCCTTGCCGTAAGACGCCAGCCATACCTTCAGGGATTCCGATCCCGCCGTATCCTCCGAAATCTGGCTGTCCTTGACCACGAAGGTAGAGAAAAATCTCACAGTGCCGTTCCAGAGTCCCGCAAAGAAGGT
Source organism: uncultured Acetatifactor sp. (assembly GCA_964018205.1). GTDB lineage: Bacteria > Bacillota > Clostridia > Lachnospirales > Lachnospiraceae > Acetatifactor. The sequence continues at coordinate 42,612 of CAXHOW010000010.1, forward strand.
ATCCGTGGAAGGCGGAAGCTCTCCCTCCGGCGCGGACAGCGCCAGATAATCCACCTCAAGAGGCATATCGGCTACGTTCACCAGCCATGTACCCAGAGCGGACACATTGTTCTTAAGCTGGTTCAGCTCCTCCGTCACCCCTTCAGGATCCTCTGCAAGACGTCCCGCCTGTGTGGCCATTTTCTCAAGCAATGTCGTATTCTCGCCCTTCTCGCCGGTGATCAGCACAATTTCCTCGACAATGTCGCTTAAGACAAGGTGCTGCTCCTCCATCTTGGAAACAAATTCAGGTATATTCCTGACGATCTCATAATCAATAAACTTACTGGGAGCCTGACCTGTCAGCTGCACCACCTTCAGATACAGTTCGTTCAGCTCGCTCATGCTCTCCTCCACCCGGGTAATAATACCGCCCATAGGGCCCATGACATTTTCCAGAGTGATGGTATTCTTGCCTGCCGTCAGATGAAACAGATAAGGATTTCCTTCCGGATCGGCCACGGTATAATTGTTCATATCGTTCTGATAGGAAAATCCCACCGACATCATTTCCTGATAAGGGACTTCCCCGTTGACATAGAGACGGCGGCAGCTGGTGACGCCTCTGTTTCTGTTCTGCCTGCCCTTGAAGGTCAGCTCATATAGGCCCTCTTTCTCCACCTCCATGACCCATGTCACGGAATCCCCGGGCTTTGACCAGTTCGCAGCCCCGATGGTATTGTACATGATATGATAGGGATGATAGGGCTCCAGCGAGCTGTCGGAATAGTTTTTCTGTATATTGATAGAGGAAGAGCTCTTGATGATGTCCGCAGTGGCGCCCTCTCTGCGCTCCGCCTGCCCGATCAGGGTCTCCCCTTCGTAGACCGGATATGTACTCTTCAGCTCCGCAATTGCGTCCTCATAGGCGGGAAGCGTCCCGCTGGCCCTGAAAGTCAGGGAAGTGAATTCTATGGGCTCCTTGATCACCTCAAAGGTAATGGAATGGGAGCCTGCTTCCAGATAAAAAATCAAGGGGTCGTTGTTGCGTCTCTGGTAGTCTTCCACGAACCATGCCACCTCCGAATAAACCTCATAGCTCTTCGGACGGATCTCATTATTGTTCTTTTTGCTGATGGACTCATCTGTCCAATATCTGCTGATCACTATCTGCGACAGCGCATCGTAGGGAATCTCATCGTCAATATAAATCTTTCTCTGGATATCGGAGGTCGTCCCGGGAAGCGGGATATATCCCATCTCAAGGTTGTAGAACCCCGTCTCTCCCACCTTGAAATTCCATGTTATCTTTCCGTTGTCTTCGGAGACCACGCCTTCCTCTCCCATATATGCCTCCATGCCGTCGGAGGCCTTGAATCCCGCTATGTCGATCTCCACCGTCCCCTTAGACAGGGTGCCGTCGAAGCCGTTTTCCGTCAGGTACTGCTGATAGCTCTCCTCATATGAGGTTTCGCCCTGCTGGGGGACGGCATTCCCGCCCTGCCCGCCGCTGTTTCCCAGCACGATCCCCACAATCAGGAGCAGCACGGCCGCCACAGCGATGTATCCTGCAATTTTCACCTTTTTGACCGATTTCATATACGCCCACCTCTCTCCGCTCTCTGCATCCAAGTGCATCCTGCCGGCAAGTTGTTAAAAATCGGGCAGGAAAGCTTTGCTTCCTGCCCGTCATTTTGCCATGAACTTTCTGCCATGGCCCCTCTTGCAGCTTCTGACGCTACTCGGACACTACAGTCACCTTCACAGTAATCTCGGCCGTGTTGCCTGCATAATCTGTCACGGTCAGAGTCACATCGTATTCACCCGGAGTGGTGGTGTCAAGCGTCGAAAGGTCTGCGCTCACGTTGCCCTTCACATCCAGCCCGTCCGCATCCTCGGCCGTCTCCAGATAATCGCTCCAGTTGATGCCGGATGTCTCGGTGTTCAGACTGACAGTGGGAAGCTCTTCCTTCGCTGCGGCCGTAGGTGCCGTGGTATTGTCAGCATTGTAGACAATTACCGTGATACTGCTCTCTGCCTCGTTGCCGGACTTGTCAGCTGCCTTTGCCGTCACTGCCTTCTCATACTTGCCGGGCGTGCTCAGGTCGAGCTCCTCGCTCACCGTGATGCTGTCGGCGGTAATGTCGATCACACCGTCAACGGCATCCTCCGCACTGAAGTACTGTGTCCAGTCCACATCGCTCGTTCCCGCCGCCAGAGCCACATTGTCCTCCTTGGTGATGCTGGGATTCTGGTTGTCATGTACGCCCTCGGTCTTCAGGATGGCCGCAATGCTGTCGGTCTTGTTGGTCAGGTTTGTCAGATTGGCCTTGATCGCCACATCATAGGAGCTCATGCCCTCTATTCCGTAGAAGGATTTTCCAAGAATCTCCGTCCACTGATTATGGTTGGTGCCATCCTCCCAGATGCCCATCAGATTGGCATAATTGGTATTGATATGGCCCATGATATAGGTGTAGCAGTCGATCAGATCCTGTCCGTAGGTATCGTTATAAAGGTCTACGCCGTATCCTGCCAGCTGATCCAGAGCTTCCGCCTCCTGATAATCTGCGATGCTGTCAACGCCTGCCAGCGTCTTATAATATGTCTGCCAATAAAGGATGAAGGATTTCAGAGCCAGCTCGGTTCTCTCGGGGCTGACTCCCTTCAGGATCGCGACGCTGTTGCCGCCGTTGGTGCTCTGCTTATAAGAGTCGCTGTCCACGGTAGCATCATCCGGCATAGGCCAAGGGATGATGCCGATGCTCTGCTGTGCGTCCGCGCGCTGACTGGATTCATGGTTGATCAGCCAGCTTGCGCAGTCTGTAAATACGGTTGCGCCCAAACCGAAGTCGCCGGATCCCCTCGTCCACTCAGGGGTAAAGCCGTCGTCATAGAGATTGCAGACCGTCAGCAGCTCCTTGTCCATCAGGTTCTTGATGAACTGTACCGCCTCGATCGCCTCGTCGGAATCTGCCGACACGCCGCCGTCATAAATAGCACCGCCGTTTGCATGGATGGCAGCCAGAGCCGCGTAGCGGAAGTCTGTCTCATATGCCTGCACATAGTCATAATGCGCATCTGCGTGAGCCTCTGTATTGGAATAGTAAGCCTGCACCTTGGTCAGCAGCTCCTCGAACTTGCTCCATGTCCACTCACCGTTTTTAAACAAGGTGGTGGGAAGCTCCACATCGGGAACCGCCTCCAGCATGGTCATGTTCACCACCAGAGGGAAGCTTGTCATGCCGAATTCATTGTTCAGCAGATAGTATCCGTCAAAGAGAGAATCCTTCAGCATCCATGATGCCTCTTCATCTTCAAACAGATAAGTATAATCACTCAGATCCTGAAGCACGTTCTGTGCGAGAATGGTAGGCTCCACGCCTCCCCACAGAAGAGCGATATCGCAGATAGGATTGCTTGCCAGCACGCTGGTCATCAGATCGGACTGCACATCCACAGGGTACTGCAGGAACTCAAACTCTACATTGTATTCCTCCTTGATCGCCGCAAGGCCTGCCAGAGCCGCCTGCCTCTCACGCTCGCCCATGGTATAGTCTCCGGTCACCTCATCCGTGTGGTTAGGATCCAGTTCAGGTACCCAGTGTGTGCCATAGCGGATCACTACCGGCTCACCGCTTGCTGCCCCCCCTGCATCCGATGACTGGTCTGCCGCAGAGCTTCCTGTATCAGAGCTTCCCGCATCAGACTTTTCTGTCCCCGAAGACTCAGGCGTGCTGCTCTGGGGTGTAGAACCGCCGGTGGGCGTATCATCGTTTCCGCACGCTGCCATGGACACTACCAATGCCGCGCTCAGCACCAGACTCAACAACTTTCTTTTCATACATTCTCCTCCTTATTCGCTGCTGGTTCAGACTTTCCATCTGCTTTAAGGCGTGCACCCCGAAGCTTCCGCGGCGCTGCCTACCTATTTCTTATCCAGCTCATATTTTTAGCTTATGCTATTTTATATTATTTGTCAATGATTTTTTTGAAATCGATTTCAAAATATAAGGATTTTGTAAGTTTATGCAGAAAAAGTATCTTTTTTCTTGTGCATTTTTCACTAACATCTATTTATGTGTCATGTCATGCAGCCAGATCTATATGGCTTAATTCCATTGCCAGTGTATTCTTCTTTACAGCAGCTGCGATCAAGCAGAGAACCTTATCTCTCATGCACTCCCGCGGACATATACACCAGAACAATAAACTTCCCCGCAGCAGAGCTGCGGGGAAGTAGACCCGGAGAGATTAAATTATCCCCTGTCCCCCCGCACGCAAAAAAGGCTTGCCTACGGCAAGCCTCGCCACCTCATTATTTTCCTTTTACACACTTTTCCTTTTACACACAGATCCGGACCGGCCTTTTACACCACCACGCCCTTCTGCAGCATGATATTCGCATACAGCGCGCTCTCCCCTGTGGCAATAATGGCATAAGCGCCTCTGGCCTCCTCATAAAAAGCAAATCTCTCTATCTGTCCTATTGCATCTTTTCCCCGTGCGTCCGCCTTCGTCACGATGCTTTCATATGACTCCCAGATCGGGGTCTCCACCGGATCGCCGGGCATCACCTGCATCAGGCATACCGGATACTCTACATAGGTATCCAGCGGGAAAAGCTGCAGGATGGCCTCCAGCACCTCGCACGCTCCATGCCCGTCCATACGGATCACGATCCCGTCCTTTCCCACGGACTCTGCGGGGAAATTGCCGTCCGCGATGACCAGACGGTCGCTGTGCCCCATCTCACACAGCACCTTCAGCAGCTGGGGCGATAAAATCTTCGGAATTCCTTTTAACATATTTCCTGCCTCCTTTTATTATCAAGTGATCTTCCAGTCTCTTCACTGTCAAACCTTACAATTTACCTTTTCCACTTATCCAGCTTATATCCTTTTTGTTCCAGCTTCCCACGGAATGCTTCCGCGAAATCCAGGATTTTTTCGATTTCATCCGGCTGATGTATATTTTTAGGCCCATATAAGGTTTTGGAACTTGTTCCACTGATATTGAGCAATTCCCCGAAATCATCCGAGCCCTTTTTATATTCGAAACATAACTGACACACCTTTGGTTCATAAGATACATTGCCGATGTTATCCATGTCAACATAAAACGGCTCTGCATGTTCTTGTAAGGCTGCATCTACCTGCACAAGGACTAGGCTGAAATCGCTTTGTCTGAATCCGGCGATATAATAGAAAAACGTGGTGGTATTTGTATCGAACACAAAACCTCTTTCAAATTTTGAAGACAACATATACACATACATGATTTCATAAGTATCCCCGTCTTTGACTGCTTCGTTAAAAATTTCCCGCATTCTTTGCTTCTTTACGTTACAGTCCGCTGCATCGTACTCAGGCTCCTTTGGCTTTTTTGAAAATAATCCCATTTTTGTTTCCTCCTTTAATTTCGAGTCCCTGCTCCGGGCCAAAATATAGCAGCTTCTGTTTTTTCGCCTTTCCTGTCTACTTTCCGAAAGTGCACAATATAATTTCCAATGCCTCCATTATACCGCAATAACTTTTCAGACGGAATAGACTTTACAAAAAATTCATTTAAATATGCCAGACCGTCAAGGGCCATTTTTTCTGTATTCCCTGGGACTCATCCCGTAATATCTTCGAAAAGCGGCGGAAAAATGCTCTCCGGAGCAATATCCCAGCTCCTCTGCGATGGATGCGATACTCTTGTCTCTGTCGGAGAGCAGGATCGTGGCCGCCGACATTCTTGCCTCCGCTTTTTTCTGCTGAAAATTCTTTCCGTAATATTCCATAAGCAGCCGCTGGGTCTGCCGGGGGCTCAGCTTCAGCCTGTCAGCCAAGGCATTCAGGGAAAGGGAATGATATTCATAAAGAAAATATTCCTCGATTATCACTGACTTTGCGTCTGACAGATTGTTGCTGGCAAATACAGTCCGGGAAGGCAGACGCTGCTCATAATTGCGGACCACACAGATCAAAAGCTGCGACAGAAGCAGCTCAACCTGATTCTGGTAACCGATATAGCGGTGTTTCAGCTCCTCAAAAAGCTGTCTCATAAGCCCGTGGACCGCCTGCGTATCCTTTCCGATCCAGAAGGGCATGGCGGCAAAGGAATCCATCACCGGGGAACACCGCTTCGGCCGCGACGGCCCAAGAATCTTAAGATAAACACAGTATTCCTGCATGGGATCCTCCTGCACCGGAGTCTGGGCATGCTCCACATGGGGTCCCGTGACAAAGAGCGTATCCGGCACAATATCGTAATACTGCCCCTGCGCCTCCAATTTCCCGTAACCGACAGGAATATAATGGATCTCATAGCAGCCGCTGCCATGGCTGTGGGAAGGGATGGTTCGTGTAAAGCGTTCAAAAACGATGTTCAATGCCTGAACGGCAATGCCATCCAGCGTAAAGTGGATATCCATATCCGTATAAAGCGTCTTCAACATATCCTTCCTTTCCATACGGCCATACCACCCTTATGCACTGCCCCCATGGGGCCCCTGCCTGCTTTCCGGTACAGACAGACGATACATTTTTGCCGGCGGCAACACTGTATAGCCCTATCATAACACAGAATCTGTAAAAACACGACATCTTTATTCATAAATAGGCAGAAAACCAGCTTGTTTCGGACAACGGAAGCTTTATAATTAACATTGTAACAAAAGGAAATCTTGGGCTATATGGGTTCTCATCCATATAACGGCACAGATATTCTGCGGAAAGAGAGGAATCAGATTTATGGCAGTGAAAATGTTGATGAAGGGGGCGGTGCTGCCCGGCAACAGCACGGTGGAGCTGAAGGATTTTGAGGTTCCGGCGCCGGGGTACGGGCAGGTGCTGATCCGCACCAAGGCGACCACCATCTGCGGCAGCGATATACGCTGCATCTATAGGGAACATACCGGAAAAGGACCGGAAGGCTACATTCCCGGCATGGTGGCGGGCCATGAGCCCTGCGGCATTATCGAGGAAGAGGGAGAAGGGTTGAAGCGCTTCAAAAAAGGCGATAGGGTCATAGTGTACCACATTTCCGGCTGCGGCGTATGCAATGACTGCCGGAGGGGGTATTACATATCCTGCAAGAGCAGGTTCCGTCAGGCCTACGGCTGGCAGAGGAACGGCGGCATGGCCCCCTACATTCTGGCGGAGGAAAAGGATCTGATCGCGCTGCCGGACGAGCTGACCTATAAGGACGGTGCACAAGTCGCCTGCGGCTTCGGGACAGTGTACGAAGCCATCGAAAAAATCGGCGTATGCGGCAATGACGCGGTACTGGTGACCGGACTGGGACCTGTGGGGCTCGCTGCCCTGATGCTGGCCAAAGCCATGGGAGCCAACCAGCTCATCGGCGTGGAAATGAATGCGTATAGGATCGAGCTTGCAAAAAAGCTCGGACTTGTGGATCATGTGTTCAGGCCCACCGACAATGTACTGGAAGAGATCCTTGCCGTGACCGGAGGCCGGGGGGCAGAGAGGGCCATTGATGCTTCTGCCAACGACGCGGGCAGGCAGCTGGCAATCCGCGCCACAAGAGAATGGGGCAAAATCGCCTTTGTAGGAGAAGGCGGAACCTGCACCTTCAGCCCCAGCCCTGATATCATCCATGGACAGAAGACAATCTATGGCTCGTGGGTCACCTCCCTATGGAAGATGGAGGAGCTGGTAGAGCGTCTGGTGCGCTGGAACCTTCACCCGGAGGATCTGATCACCCACGAATTTCCCATCCAGCAGGCGGCGGAGGCCTACCGGCTCATGGATGGCGGGGAATGCGGCAAGGTGGCCGTGACCTTCGGTGACTGAAGAAATATACATCTGTCCTAGAAATACGTCTTTGTTTCTTAAAGTACGACAAGGCAATCGACTTGAAACTCAGGCAACGGATATGGAGGAAAATATGGAAAAAAGAATCGACCCTGACAAGATTCCCCAAAAAACATTATACAGCGGAGAAAAGATTCCCTGCATGGGTCTGGGAACCTTCGGTTCGGACAAGTACGGGGCAGCGCAGATCTCAGAAGCAGTATACGGCGCAATAAAACACGGATACCGCCTTATCGACTGCGCCTCCGTCTATCAGAACGAAGACCGCATCGGGGAGGTTCTGCAGCGTATAACACAAGAGGGCGCCGCAGAACGCAGAGAGCTGTTCATCACTTCTAAGGTATGGAACGATATGCACGGAGAAGGGAAAGTTATGGAAGCCTGCAAAAAAAGCCTGACAGACCTGAAGCTGGATTACCTCGACCTATACTTCGTCCACTGGCCCTTCCCCAACTACCATGCGCCGGGCTGCAGCGGCGACTCCCGCAGTGCAGATTCCAGACCGTTTTCCACAGAGGAATTCATGGCTGTATGGAGACAATGTGAGGAGCTGGTAGACCGCGGGCTGGTACGGTATATAGGCATGAGCAATATGACCGTCCCTAAGCTTGAGGCTGTGCTGCCTCTCTGCCGGATAAAACCTGCGGCTCTGGAGATGGAGCTCCACCCCTCTTTTCAGCAGCAGGCATTGTTTGAATATGCTTTAGAGCGCCATATTCTTCCCATCGGCTACTGTCCCATAGGCTCCCCCTCCAGACCGGAGCGGGACCGAACAGCGGAAGACGTGGCGGATATCGAGCTGCCTGCCATTGTGGCGGCGGCGGAAGCGCACCATGTACATCCGGCGATAATCTGCCTGAAATGGGCCGTCCAGAGAGGGCAGGTTCCCATTCCGTTCTCCGTAAAGGAGCCCCAGTACGTTGCCAACCTAAGATGCATCACGGAGGATCCTCTTACGGAGGAAGAAATGGAAGCCATAGGCAGGGAAGACAGAAACTGCCGCTTGATCAAGGGGCAGGTGTTCCTATGGGAAGGCGCGCAGGGCTGGGAGGATCTCTGGGATCCTAAAGGCGTAATAGTAAAGTAATTACTCGCAGAAATAAAAATCATGCACAGAAGCACTGCCGCAGGACTTATATCAAAGAAGGGACATCCTTACACAATGAAAAATCTTTTTTCCACATTCTCTACGCACCAAAAATGAACTATCGATTATGGTATAATGAACCCGCCGAAAACAGTTATGCGGGATGGGAGAACCGCTCCCTGCCAATCGGCAACAGCAGCATCGGCGGCAATATATTCGGGCGGTATGACATGGAACGCATCACCCTTAATGAAAAAACATTTTGGATAGGCGGCCCGTCTTCCAGTCGGCCCGATTATGCAGGCGGCAACCTTCCTGATAAGGGAAAAAACGGCGAGACCCTGACAAAAATACAGGATATGTTTCTGGCAGGACATACTGAAGCCGCGTCCCGGTTATGCAATGATCTGGTGGGCACATGGGACGGCTACGGCGGCTACCAGCTTTTCGGCAATTTATGGCTGGATTTCGGAGAGATTCTGGAGTCAGAGATCACGAATTATTCCCGAAGCCTTGATATTATGTCGGGCATAGCCTCTGTGGCCTATGACCGCGGGCAGACCCATTATGAACGTCAGATATTTGCCGGTCTCCATGATAATGTCATGGTTATTCATCTGACTGCCGAAAACGGAACACTTGATTTTACACTGCGGATCACGCCTGCCAATGACAGTGAAGCGCCCAGAACCGGCCGTGCCGAAGCCTCTGGGGATTCTATACTGTTTTCCGGCGCATTAAAAGATAATCAGCTGAATTATGCCGCCTATATAAAGGTACTCGTCGAAAACGGCGCTGCTGCCCCGCAGAACAGCGAAAGCATCCGAATCACAGATGCCAGTGATGTAACGATCCTCCTGAGCATGGCTACGGATTACGCAAATGACTATCCCGAATACCGTACAGGAGAATCTCCTGATCAACTGAAAGCCCGAGTCCGGCAGACCGTAGAGTCAGCCGCCGAAAAAGACTTTTCTCAGCTTCTAAGCAGCCACATAAAAGATTTTTCGGAAATAATGCAGCGCGTGGAGCTCTCCCTTTTACAGACGGAGCCGTCCATGCCTACGGACGAGCTTCTGGCCGCCTATAAAGAGAACCTGCTTCCCGCTTCCGAAAAGGCCTATCTGGAAGTACTCCTATTCCAATATGGGCGCTATCTTTTGGTATCCTCTTCACGGGGAGAGACCCTGCCCGCTAATCTGCAGGGTCTCTGGGTTGGAAAAAACGGCAGCCCATGGAGCTCCGACTATCATATCAACGTAAATCTGCAGATGAACTATTGGCCGGCCTATAGCACCAATCTGGCTGAATGTGCGCTGCCCCTGATAGATTATGTGGATAAGCTGCGGGAACCCGGCCGGATCACGGCAGAAATCTATTATGGCGTACGTTCCACAGAGGCCAAGCCCGAAAACGGTTTTACTGCCAATACCCAGACTACCCCTTTCGGCTGGACATGTCCGGGCTGGGATTTCAACTGGGGCTGGTCGCCGGCTGCAGTGCCATGGATTATACAGAATGTATGGGATTATTATGAATATACCTTAGATGAACATATTCTGAGAGAAACCATTTATCCTATTATGAAGGAGCAGGTAACTTTCTATCAGCAGATCCTGCGTCAGGATGCCGATGGCAAATGGATCTCCACCCCTGCCTATTCTCCGGAGCATGGCCCCAGAACCAACGGAAATACCTATGAACAGACCTTGATCTGGCAGCTGTTCACAGATACAATCACGGCAGGCAAGATTCTTGGAGAGGACGAAAATATATTGAAGGAATGGCAGGATATCCTTGACAATCTGCGCGCCCCTATCGAAATCGGCGCAGACGGCCAGATCAAAGAATGGTACACAGAAACGGCCATCGGCAGCGTAAAGGAATCCGACGCCTATAATCACAGACATCTTTCGCATCTGCTGGGCCTTTATCCGGGAGATCTGATATCGGCAGAGACCCCTGCGTGGTTCGAAGCAGCACGCGTCTCTCTTGATTCCAGAACGGATCTCTCCACCGGCTGGGCAATGGGACAGCGGATCAACACATGGGCACGTCTCGGAGACGGAGATCATACCTATTCCCTGATCGAGCTGCTGATTCGAAACGGAATACTCGAAAACCTCTGGGACACCCATCCGCCGTTCCAGATCGACGGCAATTTCGGATACACCGCCGGAGTCGCCGAAGCTCTGCTACAGAGCAATATGGGGTACATCAATATCCTGCCCGCTCTTCCGTCCGCATGGGCAACGGGCAGTGTAAAAGGCATTGTAGCACAAGGCGGTTATGAGCTTAGCATAAAGTGGTCAGATCAGATTCCTTATGAGATCACGGTTCTTTCCCGCAGCGGAGGCATATGCACACTGCAGTTTGATGCCCATAAAGAAGTCTCCATTCTGGACTCCTCGGACAATACCGTTCCATATGAAATTATCCAAAACGGCCGATTCCGTTTTCAGACCAATAAAGGAGAATGCTACACCATCATTAAGACTGATTAAACCGTTGACAGCCGGTGTCTGACCAGCGCCGTGCTGCACCTGACAATCAGCTCCGGCTCTATAAGCTGGCAAGAGGGCGGCTCTTCGCCCTCGATTGCCCGGATTGCCGTCCCCACCAGCATTTCCCCGAAATGCTTATAATGGTATTCCACGCTGGTCAGCGTAGGCATCACAAGCTCCGTTATGTAGCTGTTGTCATGGCTGACCACGGAAATATCCTCGGGAATCTTAAGCCCTGCCTCTTGTATGCTCTTCATGACTCCCACCGCCGTAAAATCATTGACAGCGATCACTGCGGTGGGTATGTCGCCTTGGGCAAGTATGTCATTCATGGCCGCATATCCGCTCTCAGGGTCATAACCGCTGTTCTTTCCTGCCAGCTCCGGCATGAAAAGTATCCCGTATTGCTTCAGAAGCTGCTTATAACGCTGAAACTTTTCCTGTGTGGAGGAAACGTCCAGCCATCCCCCTACCAGCGCTATCCTGCGGTGACCCAGTCCTACCAGATGGTCCATCGCAAGCTCTATGCACCTTGCGTCGTTGATCCGCACCTGATAACAGCGGGGACCCTCCAGATTGCCTGTGGTCACCATGGGGATGCGCCCCGTCACCTGCCTCACCTTTTCCACATAATCCGGCTGAGGGAAAAGGTCATCCGCACGCCCTCCGACCTGTATCACCGCATCCACGCGCTGCTCCTGAAACTTCTCCAGCTGCAGCTTCTCCCGCATCGTGTCTCCAAGAGAATTGCCCAGCAGCACCATGTACCCGTATTCGCTGGCCGCCAGCTCACAGGCCACGAAAATATCCGAATAGAAAGGGTTGCGCACATCGGCGGCCACGATGCCGATGACCTTGCTCCTGACATCTGTGAGCCCTCTGGCCATGGCATTAGGCGTAAAGTCATATTTTTCAATCAGCTTCAGCACCTTATCCTTCTTGTCCTGCCGCACATTGGCATTGTTTGTGAGCACTCTGGACACGGTGGCCGCCGACACTCCCGCCTCCTTTGCTATGTCATAGATTGTTACTGCTCTTCCTTCGTTTTTTCTTGCCTTGTCCATTTCCTGCTGTCCTAAAAATCCTTACTTGTCCCAAAATCCTAACTTTTGATCCGATTCCTTTCGGGCCGGCTCCCGGCCCGTTCCCGGCCGCTTTACACTGACACTTTCCTGAGCTGCTGCCTCATGTGGCGGCTGACGCTTTCCCTAAACTGCCGCCCCTTATGGTTGCTGCTACTTTCCCTAAACCGCCGCCCTGATATTGCCTCACAAGCTTTTTCACAAAAGCCTTCCGTCCCGCCCTCACCGGCTGGACAAGAATTCATACTCCCGCTTTGCCTGCACATCGTCCGGATAGTTCTTCAGGTATGTCCCCATGAGCTCATAAGCCTGCCGGAACTCCCCCAGATGCTCATAGGCCACGATCTCGTTGAAGGACAGCGTCTGCAGCATGGTGGAGTTCTCCAGCTGCTTTCCTGCCTGAAATGCCTCCAGCGCATTCTGGTACTCCTCTCTTGCCATCTCACAGAGCCCCAGCTGGTTGTATACCTCCGGCGTGCCTCCGTTCCTATTGATATAACTGTTGTAAACATTGGCGGCATAATTATAGTCTCCCGTGGCTTCATAAGCCCTGCCCAGATAGAGATAACTCTCGGCGCCGCCCTTTTCTCTCGCATCCTCCAGCGCCAGACATGCGCTCTGGTATTCCCCCAGATAATAATAGATCCGTCCTACGACATACTGATCCATATCCTTTTCTCCGGCTTCCAGAGCGGCCCTCAGATAGGCACGCCCCTCCTCGCCGTAGCCGAAAAAGTCCAGTACCTCATGTATCTCTATCAGCCTGTCGTAATTCTGCGGGTTCATCGCGATCACTTTATCAAAATCCGCCTTTGCTCCTTCATGGTTCCCAAGCTGCAGCCGCACATTCCCCCGCAGGAAATACGCATCCTCCTCTTCAGGGCGCAGAGCCAGTATGGCATCATAGATCGGCTCCGCCTCCTGATATCTGCCGCTCTTGGTATAGGCCGCCCCCAGATAGAAATTCAGGTCAAAGTCCACGTCCTCTACCAGCCCCCTGCTGTCCCCCAGAGCCTCCTCGAAACATACCGCCGCCTGATCATAGTCAGTCAGCCCCATATAAGCGATCCCTCTTGCCCTATTCACCAGCCGCAGGTTCTCGCCCTCCTCTTGAGCGCTGTCCAGCTGAGCCAGCGCCTCCGTATAATTCAGCTCTTGTATCAGCTGCATGGCGCTCTGAGTCTTTTCGCCCTCCCCGCCGCAGCCGCCAAGCAGCAGAAGCGTCCCAAGCCCTACCGCCAGACATATATATTTCTTTTTGTTTCCTCCAAAAATCATCCTGCCCTCACTTCTACTCTATACCTTTCTGCCACCCTGCCGCACCTTTTTTGCACCTCAAAGCCCTTTTACCGTCAGTCCTCCTCGTCCAGACGGGAGGTACAGTGCGCGCACCTGACCGCCTCTATGGGAATCTCGCTGAAACAGTAGGGGCATTTCTTCGTAGTAGGTGCAGCAGGCGGTGTCTCTTCCTTCCTCTTCACCCTGTCCCCGACTGCATTGATTGCCTTGATCAGGCAGAAAATCACCAGCGCCGTGATCAGAAAGTTGATTACCGCCGTGATGAAGTTGCCATAATTCAGCACCGGGGCATTCTCCCCGCTTCCCAGTGTCACGGTCAGATACCCGAAGTCCGTTCCTCCGAAAATCCCCAGCACCGGGGTCAGGATGTCCTGATTCAAGGATGTGACGATGGATGTGAACGCGCCTCCCACGATCACGCCCACTGCCATGTCCAGCACGTTTCCCCGTGTGATGAACTTTTTAAATTCCGCAATAAAGCCTTTTCCTTTGTCCTTTTTTCCGCTCATGGAATCTTCCTCCGTGTATATTCGAATTGTGACATATCAAGAACAATAGTAGCACAAGTATTCTATAACCACAACCCATTTATGATTTAAGTTTTACCGAACATATTTATCCCGATTCCCTTGCCCATCCTCCCGATTTGGTGTATACTGAAATTCCGCCGCAGCCGGCCTCCCGGAGGGCGCAGGCTGCGTGCCATGATAGGAAACAAAGCACCAAGGAGGCATGATAAATATGACAAAGCAGGATATATCCGAGATCAAAAAGCTCCTCACCCCGAGGAACTGTTCCATCACACGCATCTGCGGATGCTATGTGGACGGGGAAAAAAATAAAAAGACTGAGCTGAAGCAGGCCTTTCTTGCCCTTCCCGAGGAGGAGATGTTTAAATATTTTGAGATTCTCCGCAAGGTCTTGTCCGGCACACTGGGCAAGAATCTGCTGAATCTGGATTTCCCCCTATCCAGCGAGCTGGGAAGCATGGGAGCGGTCCCTGTAGGTGATGCGGACAACATGGCCGCAGGCAGCATGAACAGTTCGGACAGTATGGCCAGTTCAGACGGCATGGCCAGCGGTATAGGCCAGCCAGAGGGTTCAAGCAACGGCATGACCGGCACAGAGGCTTCGGGAGGCTCCGGTGCGGCCTTTGATGCTCAGGAGGGCACGCAGGCCTTCCTGCTCCGCCTGCGGGACAGCAAGCTCAAGGACGATGCGCTGCTGGAGGAATACTATGACAGAATCATAGAAAACTACGAATATGTGGGTAACTATCTGATTCTCATCGTCCATGACGTCTATGACGTGCCCGGCAGAACCTCCGATGGGCTGGATATGGAAGATGCCTCCGATGAGATATATGAATACATACTGTCCTGCATCTGTCCCGTAGAGCTGTCCAAGCCAGGCTTAAGCTACGATGCAGAGGAAAACACCTTTCGCAACCGCACCCGGGACTGGGTGGTGGCGCTCCCCGACGCAGGCTTCCTCTTCCCTGCCTTCAACGACAGAGGCTCCGACATCCACAGCACCCTCTACTATTCCAAAAATCCTGAGGAACTGAAGGAAAACTTCGTGGAGCAGCTGCTGGGCTGTCCCCTGCCCTTGTCCGCCGAAACCCAGAAAGAGACCTTTCAGGCATTGATCGAGGACACTCTGGGGGAGGACTGCGGCATCGAGGTGGTAAAGAATATCCATGACCGGCTCAGCGAGCTGGCCGAAGAACACAAGGAGGAGCCGGAGCCCCTTGTGCTGGATAGGAACGAAGTAAAGACCATCCTTGCGGACAGCGGTGTGGCCAACGAAAAGCTGGCTGAATTTGACAAGCATTATGAGGAGACCGCAGGAGACGATACCTCCCTGCTTATGAGCAATATCGTAAACACCCGCTCCTTCGAGGTCAAGACCCCCGACGTGGTGGTGAAGGTAAACCCGGAACGCACAGATCTGATCGAGACCCGGAACATCGACGGCAGGGAATGTCTGGTGATTGCGCTGGACGGCAGCGTGGAGGTGAACGGGATAAACGTGAGACGAAGCACGGTTCCCGCTGAGGAAGAAATCTTGTAATGTCCGCCGCTTTATGACAGCTGTCTCATCTCCCGCTGGTCTGCTTTCCCACAACATGCTGCGGGGTATTCGCCCAAGCTTCGCCTGATTTGTTCGCAGCAAGCTACGGGGTATCCACTCCTAGCTTCTTCCTTCTGAGCGCAGCAAGCTGCGGGGAATTAGACCCGTGATGGATTAAAGGGCCGGAAAAGCCGCTTATAGGCAGCTTTTCTGGCCCTTTGGCCGTCACAAGTCTATTTTCCCTGCAGGCTTATACCTATATTTCTCACTTTATACTTCTTACATTGCGTTTCATGCCCAATGTTTCCCATCTGATATCTTGTATCTCAGGCAAAAGCTGCCTTCCCGCCTCATCCTTCTACGCAAAAGGATTCTCCGTGGGATACAGCATTCCTTTGGGCTGGTTGAAGTTCAGATCCTCCACAGGCACCCCGATGTACTTGAACACCTCATACAGAGCCTTTCCGAAATGGCCGAAGGCCACTGCGCCGTGATGAGGGTAATTCTTCTCGATCAGGACATGGCGGTAGAATCTTCCCATCTCAGGAATTGCGAATACACCGATGCCGCCAAAGGACTTGGAGGCGACAGGAAGTATCTCACCCTGCGCGATATAAGCCCGAAGCTTATTGTCCGCAGTGGACTGCAGGCGGTAGAAGGTGATCTCCCCGGGAGCGATATCACCCTCCAGAGTACCCTGGGTCACCTCCTCCGGCAATGTCCTTGCCATGATCATCTGGTACTTCATGCTGCAGGCGGAAAGCTTCTTGGAGTTGGTGTTGCCGCAGTGGAAGCCCATGAAGGTATCGTTATGGGTATAGGAGAACTTGTTCTCGATAGCCTCCTGATACATATCATCGGGAACCGTGTTGTTGATATCCAGCAGCGTGACCGCGTCCTCGCTGACGCAGGTACCGATGAACTCGCTTAAAGCCCCGTAAATATCCACCTCACAGGACACGGGGATGCCCATACCGGTGAGACGGCTGTTCACATAGCAGGGCACAAAGCCGAACTGGGTCTGGAAGGCAGGCCAGCACTTTCCGGCAATGGCCACATACTTGCGGTATCCCTTATGAGCCTCGATCCAGTCCAGAAGCGTCAGCTCGTACTGGGCCAGCTTGGGCAATATCTCAGGCTTCTTGTTGCCTGCACCCAGCTCCTCCTCCATCTCCTTCACTTTGGCAGGGATCCTCTCGTCCCCCTCATGCTTCTTGAAGGCCTCGAACAGATCCAGCTCGGAATTCTCCTCGATCTCCACCCCAAGATTGTAGAGCTGCTTGATAGGCGCGTTGCAGGCAAGGAAATTCAAGGGTCTGGGTCCGAAGGAAATGATCTTCAGCCCGCTCAAGCCGATGATGGCTCTTGCGATGGGAATGAACTCATGGATCCTGTCCGCACACTGGGCAGCGGTACCCACGGGATTCTCCGGAATATACGCTCTCACATTGCGGAGCTTCAGGTTGTAGCTGGCGTTGAGCATACCGCAGTAAGCATCCCCTCTGCCGCCCACCAGATCGTTCTGGCTCTCCTCGGCTGCCGCGATAAACATGGCAGGGCCGTCAAAATGCTTCGCAAGGAGCGTCTCGGAAATCTCGGGGCCGAAATTGCCAAGGTATACACACAGCGCATTACAGCCGTTTGCCTTGATGTCCTCCAGCGCCTGCATCATGTGGATCTCGCTCTCCACGATGCACACCGGGCACTCATAGACGGCATCCGTTCCGTACTTTTCCGTGTAGGCTGCCATCAGCGCCTTCCTTCTGTTTACGGACAGGCTCTCCGGAAAACAGTCGCGGCTCACGGCCACTACGCCGATCTTTACTTGGGGTAAATTGTTCATCTCAAAATCCTCCTTCAGCTGTTAAAGCATTATTTTCAAATATGACATATGCCATATCCTGCTTCCTTCTTCGTTCTATAAATCTGCATTTCTTTTCTGTATGCCTGCCCTCACCCTGCCAGGATATCAAACACTGGCTTACATGCGGGATAGATCTCCCGGAACTGCTTATATCTTGCATCATATCTGGCTGCCAGCTCCGGGTCAGGCTCCACGGTCTCCACTACCTTCACCACCTTGGCTGCGGCCTCTTCCACACCGGCATATTCCCCACAGGCAACCGCCGCAAGCATCGCCCCGCCCAGCGCAGGCCCCTCCTCGCTCTCGATGACATCCACCTTCAGGTTCAGTATATTCGCTATTATCTTTCTCCACAGAGGGCTTTTGGCCCCGCCGCCGCAGATTTTGGTCCGCTCCAGACGGATACCCAGCGACTTCGCCACCTCCAGCGAATCCCTGAGGGCATATCCCACACCCTCCAGAACTGCTTGTGTCATGTCCGCCCGTGCAGTGTCCATGGTCATGCCGATAAAGACGCCTCTTGCGTCAGGATTGTTATGAGGGGAACGCTCCCCCATCAGATAGGGCAGGAAATATACATGGTTCTCTCCCAGCTCTCCGATGGCTGCCTGCTCCGCGGCATAATCCCCCGTGCCTATGATCCCGTCCATCCACCATTTGTTGCAGGATGCGGCGGAGAGCATACATCCCATCAGATGATAACTGCCGTCCGCATGGGCGAAGGAATGAAGCGCATTGAACCTATCCACCCCGAAGTTGCGGGAGGAAATGAATATGGTGCCGCTGGTACCCAGAGATATATTGCACATATTGTCCCCCACCGTGCCCGTTCCCACAGCCGCCGCAGCATTGTCCCCTGCTCCTGCCGCCACCAGAACGGTATCCGGAAGCCCCAATGTCTCCGCAATGTCCGGCTTCAGCCTGCCCACCGGCTCGTAGCTTTCATAGCAGCGGGGCAGCTGTTCCTCCCTCACGCTGCAGATATCGCACATTTCCTTGGACCATCTGCGGTTTTTCACGTCAAACAGCAGGCTTCCGGAGGCATCGGACACATCCGTGCAGTGCACTCCCGTCAGCCTGTAGGCGATATAGTCCTTGGGGAGCATGATCTTTGCGATCCGGGCAAAGTTCTCCGGCTCCCTATTCTTCATCCAGAGAAGCTTTGGCGCGGTGAACCCGGCGAAAGCAATGTTTGCGGTGTATTCCGACAGCTTCTCCCTGCCGATACAATCATTGAGATAGGCTGTCTCTTCCCCCGTCCTGCCGTCGTTCCAGAGGATAGCAGGGCGTATGACCCTGTCCTCCTCATCCAGCACCACCAGCCCGTGCATCTGTCCGCCGAAGCTGATGCCTGCCACCTGCGTCCTGTCGGCATCCTTTACCAGCTCCCTGATACCCTCCGCTGTCTGTTCGAACCAGTCCTCCGGCTTCTGCTCCGACCAGCCCGGATGGGGAAAATACAGAGGGTACTCCTTCGACACCACATTCCGGACCCTTCCCTCACTGTCCATCAGAAGCAGCTTTACCGCCGATGTCCCCAGATCTACACCTATGTACAACATATCAGATTCCTCCTTAGAGCAAAATTTCTTATGATCAACTCCCGAGCCAGCTGCCCTTTGCGCTCATTTCATCATCTTCGCCAGAGAATCAAGGAAGTTATCCACATCAATGGGCTTTGCAATATGCCCGTTCATGCCGCAGCGCAGAGCCTCCTGTCTGTCCTCCTCGAAAGCGTTGGCTGTCATAGCGATAATAGGGATGGATGCCAGTTCCTTATTATCCAGTCCCCGAATCATCCTCGTCGCCTCATAGCCGTTCATTTCCGGCATCTGCACATCCATCAGCACCGCCTGATAATATCCCGGCTGGGACTTCGCCAGCATCTCCACTGCCGCCCTGCCGTTATCCGCCACCTCCGTGGTAAATCCTGCGTCCCCTAGGATTGCCACCGCAATCTCCTGATTCAGCTCCACATCCTCCGCAAGAAGGATCCTCCCAGGCTGAAAGCTCATGGGCTTCCGGACAGGCTCCTCCTCAGGACGCACTATCGAATGCAGGCAGCTTCGCAGCTCCGACAAAAACAGCGGCTTGCCGCAGAACGCCGTGACCCCGGCCTCCCTTGCCTCTTCCTCCACATCGGACCAGTCGTAGGCTGTCAGGATAATAATCGGTACATCCTCTTCTATCTCCTTCCGGATCCTCCTGACTACCTCCACCCCGTTCATATCCGGCAGCAGCCAGTCAACGATATACACAGAGTAATTGTCCCCCCTCGTCACCGCCTGATGGGTACGAAGCACAGCCTCCTTTCCCGACAAGGTCCACTCCGCCCGCATCCCGAACTGCTGCAGCATATAGGACACGCTGTCACAAGTATTGAAATCATCATCCACTACCAGCGCCCTGCAGTTCTTCAGTTCCGGTATCTCCATGGACTTCCTCGATTCGGAATGCAGTCGGAGCACAAGCGTGACAGTAAATTCCGTTCCCACGCCCTGCTGGCTCTTCACCTCTATTGTGCCGTTCATCATGTCCACGATATTCTTTGTAATCGCCATCCCCAGACCGGTGCCTTGAATACCGCTGACTGTGCTGGTGGCCTCCCGCTCAAAGGGTTCAAAAATATGCATGAGAAACTCCTCACTCATGCCGATGCCGGTATCCTTGATGAGAAACTCATATTTGGCATGGCCTGCAGGCGCCCCGTCCTTTTCAGAGATTCTCATGCTCACCCTGCCGCCTGCTCCGGTGTATTTGATCGAATTGCTCAAGAGGTTCAAAAGCAGCTGATTCAGCCTCAGCCTGTCACAGTAGACCTGCTCGTTCACCACATCCACTGCGTCGATATGCAGCTCAAGCTGCTTTGCATTCACATCCGCCTGAACAATACTGCACAAGCTATGGAGAACCTCCGGCAGGCTGCAGGGCTTTTCATCCAGATTGATCTTGCCGCTTTCGATACGGCTCATATCCAGCACATCATTGATCAGGCTCAGCAGATGGTTCCCGGAGGTCATGATCTTCTTAAGATATTCCTCCACCAGCTCTCTGCGGTCAATATGGGTAATTGCCAATGCGGTAAAGCCAATGATCGCATTCATGGGCGTGCGGATATCATGAGACATATTGGAAAGGAATACTGTTTTTGCCTTACTTGCCATATTCGCCTGAGAGAGCGCATCTTCAAGAAGACTTTTCTTCTCCAGCTCTCTGCGGGTCTCTCCATCCACGCTATGGAAACCCAGTACGATGCCATGGTATACGTCCCATGTCCCCGCACGCACGATCTTGACCTGAAAATATTTCATTTCATCGCCTATTACTGTACGGTAATTCACAGTATAAAGCTTCTTTCCGGCAAGCTCCTGCCGAATCCGGTCCCCGGAGCAGGCCATGCGGAACATACCCTTGTCCTCTTCATGTACGAAGCCGTTTATGTAAAGCTCCATGCTCTCGTCAAATGTCTTTTCCTCATCAAAGACAGTTCCGAATGTTCCTTCGTCCCTGTCATCATCCCGCAGGCGCATTCCCATTCCGGTATCCAGATTGTAAAAGCATACCAGTTTATAGTCTATGCTCAGTGCCTGTATCAGCTCCTTATGACGCCTCTCCTTCTTCCTCTCCTCATTCTTCTGCTCCGTGCAGTCCAGAAGAAAACGTTGATAATATAGTTCATCGTTCTCCCTGATAAGCTTGACATTCCCCATAATATGCATCAGCTCACCGTCTTTGTGCCTCACACGGTATTCCACACCTACGCTGTCGCCTTCTTTCTTCAGCCGACTGATATGCTCCAGGATCATCTCCTGATCCTCCTCCAGAACGGTGGGGGCGACCATGTGAAAGCCCTGAGCCACCATTTCTTCCGCCGACTCATAGTCCAGCAGCCGGAGGGCAGCCTTATTGATGCTTAAGATACGGGATCCGTCCAGGCTATGGCATATCACACCGCAGTCTATGGCAGTGAACATTGTCTCCAAGGTATGGTTCTTGTTTGTAATCTCCTTCTCGTAATTCCGCTCCTGCGTCACGTCCATGGCAACCCCCACGGTTCCCATAACGCTCCCGTCAAGGTCATACAGAGGTGATTTGTATGTAGCCAATATTTTCTTTCCGTCGCTGCTCTGGATTATCTCCTCTGAGACGCAGGTCTTTCTCCCTGACATGACCATGCGTTCCGATTCTATGCAGGCCGGATCGTCCTGCTCCACATCCCAGATATACGCATGGCCCCGCCCCTCCACCTGAGACTTGTCCTTATCCACGGTTCGGCAGAAGGCATCGTTCACCTTTTCATGTATACCGTTTTTGTCCTTATACCAGACAAGATTCGGCACATTGTTGATAGTGGTATCCAGAAACTGGCTGGTCTCCCAGAAGTCACTTCTCATCTTATATGCCTGCTGCCACCTCTGAAAGCGGAACCTGATCTCACTGTCGGATGCCGGAAATGTCCATATATCCTTTGCCTCCCAGAGCCTCTCCCCCAGAAGCTCCATCTGCTCCCGGTCTGCAAGCACAACAAGCTCTGCATCCTCTGGCTTGTTTAAAGCCATAAGATACAGAGCCTCCTTCTCATCCAGACCATATAGGTTCACAAAAATCACCCCTGCCCCGACCGCCAATGCTTCATTTGGCTCATCGCTTTCTATAAATTCATGGGTAAAATGCTCAAGAGGAGCCATCCCCTTCATAATTTCAAACGCTCTGCACGGATGACCCATCAGGCATAGCCGAAGACGACAATGGTACATATCAGTTTCCCTCTCGTTATATAGATGTATTTATGATGCTATTCGCTAAATGTTATTTTAACAAACATGAGAAACTATGTCAATCTTTTCACAGCTTCCGTCAGAATTCCGGCGTATGGCTGCTCCCCTTCACTCCCTGCTGACCATGTATAGAGAATAAAAATACTGTCTCCGGTTCATCAATTCCCGAAAATCCCCCTGCTCCACCACTTTTCCGTTTTTCATCACTACGATCTCATCGAACCTCCCCAGAGTCTTTTCCTCCAGCTTATGGGTTACTACCAGTCTGGTCAGCCCCTGAATATCCAAAATGGCATTGGTAACGCCGTCCGCGGTCTCGGCATCCAGAGCCGAGGTGGCTTCATCCACCAGCAGCACCGGGGACTTCCTGAGCAGGCTTCTGGCGATAGCCACACGCTGCTTCTCCCCGCCGGACAGATGGGCGCCTCCTTCTCCGCAGGCGTATTCCTCCCCCTTCTCCTCAATGAGACGGCTCAGCCCCGCCTTACGGATGGCCTGGCTGACCTGCTCCTTGTCAAAGTCCTTGAACATACAGATGTTTCTGCCGATTGTATCATCAAATATAAATATGTTCTGCTGAATGACAGATATTACATCAAATATGCTGTCGGGATCCACATCCCTGATCTCCTTGCCGCCCACCGTGACGCTTCCTCCGTATGCCGGGTAATTCCCCATGATCAGGTTCAGCAGGGTGGATTTGCCGGAGCCGGAGCCCCCGACGACAGCATAGCTTTTGCCCGCCTCAAAGCAAAGGGACACATCCTTCAAGACCTCCTTACCCTCGTCATAGGAAAAGCTTACATTCTCAAAGCGGATTCCCTGCCCTATGTCCTCCAGCTCCATCAGACTTTTCCCGGAATCCGTGCTTTCCCCATAGCCTGCCATCTTTTCCATCAGCCCCACCGCCGCTTTTCGGTTAGCGGACAGACCCGGAAGCTGCTGGATGGGACTGATGATGTAATTCATCATCTGCACGAAGGAAATCACCACGCCCGGGGTGATCTTACCCTGAATGCTCAGGTATGCGCCATAGATGAACACTCCCATCTGCACCCCGAAGGCGCCCAGAAAGGACACGATGTTCATCATCTCCGACATCTTCCTCCTGCGGCATTTGATCCCTTCAAGCTGTGTATTTTTGTCATAATACAGAGAAGCCGCCTCGTTCTGGGCCTGAAAACTCTTTATGACGCCCAGCCCGCTGAGCAGGTCCTTGACCATGGCCATAAAGCCTGCGTTTTTCTCACTGACCTCCTTCTCCTGCTCCTCCATTTTCCTTCCGAATGGCAGAGAGATCACAATGAGCAGGACGCTGAGCAGAAACACTACCAAGGTCAGTGACCAGCTATACCACATCATCAGGCCCAGCGAGGTTACAGCCTGCAGCAAGAGGGACAATATGGAAAAATTGGCCTGCAGATAGTTTCCTTCGATGGAGCCTACATCGTTAGTCAGTGCTGAGATGTAACTGCCTGTATTCTCCTTATTGAACGCGGAGATGCCCTTGCCCATAATGGCGTTAAAGGCCTTGTTACGATACCCTGTTACAGCTTTTCTCATGAAGCTGTACTTGAACTGTCTGTCCAGCATCCACACTGCCACCATGGCAGCCAGAAAAACCGCTGCTTCCAGCACCAGATCCAGCAGCCTGCCCACATCTCCGCTCATGGATACATCCATCAGTTCCTTAAGAAGATAGGCGATCATAACCTGCATCACACTGAGCAGAATTGTGGTCAGGAGGGTCATCCCGAAATTAATTCTGTTCTTCTGGTAGAATTTAGCTGTATACTCTTTTATATTGCGTCTATTCTTTTCCTGCTTTTTTCTGTTATGTTTCCCCCCCGTCTTGCGCTTTTCCGTCTTGTTCCCTATCCCAAACGCCTTCATCTGAACACATTCCTTCTCCGAGTTCAATGCAGTCTTTCTTTTTCCTTGTTTTTTTTTTTCCGGCGCTTCTTTCGCTTCCTGCGCTACTTTCGTTTCCGGCGCTTCTTTCGTTTCCTGCGCCTCTTTCGCTTCCTGCGCTACTTTCGTTTCCGGCGCTTCTTTCGTTTCCCGCGCTTCTTTCGCTTCCTGCGCTTCTTTCGCTTCCCATGCTCTGTTCATTTTCTGACCGCCCCCTGATCTGAATTTTTCTTTGCGCTGCCGAATATTGTTTCAGATTTACGCTTCCTATGCTTTACATTATAAAAGCAGCGCCTTATCTGTAAACCCCTTCTGCGCAAGAGGTTGCCGCCCATACATAAGTGGTTGAAAAAAGAACCTGAAAAAGCCCCGTGCCTTTCATAGCACGAGGCTTTTGCTCTACCCTTGTTTCTTTATCATATAATCCATTATTCCCTGCATCTCCCTCTCATCCAGCGGCCTGCCTTCCTGAAACGCCTGCCTCACCATGCAGCGGAATGCCTGCCTCTGTCCCTCCCTGTCCGGTATCCGCTCCCGCACCGCACTCCGTATATCCGCCATCTGATCCAATATCTCATCCACATTGTCCGGAATCTGCTCCGCGATTCTTTTCTTCAGCTCCACAGCCGCTGCCGGAGAAGCTCCCCCTGTGCTTATGCCGACGCACAGCTGCCCGGAAAGAATCATTGCCGGAAAGATGAAATCGCAGATGTCCTGCATATCTACTGCATTCACCGGCATATGCCTCCTTCGGCATATGCTGACAATCCTTTCATTCTCCTGTCTATCCTCCGCTGCAATTACAAACACTGGAAAGGAGTCCAGATCACTCTCCTCAAAACGCCTCCTCTCCACCGTCACACCCTCCTGCTGCTCTATACCGTCAGGAGCCTCTTCGGAGATAACGCGGATGCAGGCTCCGAAGGAGTCCAGCCCTCGAACCTTCTCTATCCCATGGCTGCCGCCCCCGCAGACCAGAATCTCTTTGTCCTTTATGTCCATAAACATAGGAAAATATCTCATGTAGTATCATCCTCCGCTCTCCGCAACTTCAGATCCCATCCTCATAATAATACTGTACTCCTGTCTCTGTCCGGACAGTCCCCACCTTCACACCATACATTTCCTCCGCCACCCCCGACTCCAGTATCTCCTCCGGAGTCCCGCAGCCGATGATCCTGCCATCCTGAAGAGCAGCGATCTTGTCCGAAATCTTCAGCGCCAGCAGGATATCATGGAGCACAAGCAGAACCGTCTTGCCCTCCTCCGACAGCTTCTTTACTATTCCTGCAAAGCGGAGCTGCTGTCCTATGTCAAGATAAGTGGTGGGCTCATCCATGACAATCACGGGTGCCTGCTGCGCCAGCGCCATGGCGATATATACCTTCTGACGCATTCCCCCCGAAAGCCGGTTCATTTCTTTCTGGGCCAGATCGCTGATGCCCATCTGATCCATAGCCTCCTCCGCTACAGCATAGTCCTTCTCACTGTACCTTCTAGGATAGCTCAGATAGGGAAAACGCCCATGGAGAACCATACGCCCCGCCGATATATCAGGGACATTCTTTCCCTGAGGCAGATAGGCCGCCTTTCTGGCAAGCTCCGCTCTGGACAGCCCTTTTATAGAGACGCTCTCTATCTTGACATTGCCTCCGCTTATGGGTATAAATCCCAGCACTGCCCGCAGCAGTGTGCTCTTTCCGCTGCCGTTGCCCCCGATCAGGGTAGTAATCTTCCCCGTCGGGACAGCAAGCTCCACGCCGTGGAGTATCTCTTCTTTTCCGTATCCCGCAGACACACTGCACAGCTCGATCATGGGAATTTCAGGTTTGTCGCCCCCAAGCTCCCGGCTTATACCTGCTTCAGTCATACCTATGCCCTCCCTTATGCCGAACCAGCAGATACAGGAATACAGGCCCGCCGATCACGGACATGAGAATCCCCACCGGCAGCTCATAGGGTGCAAAAACCAGCCTTGACAGCGTATCGCAGAGCGTGACGAAGCCTGCTCCGGACAAGGCGCAGAGGGGCAGGAGCCTTCCGCTTTCATTGCCGGCAATCCTGCGGACAAAATGAGGCACGATGAGCCCCACAAATCCCAGCAGCCCTGCAAAGCTCACTGCCGCCCCCGCCAGCAGAGCAGCCAATGCCAGAAAGAGCATACGGTATCTCCCCACCGGCAGACCCACTCCCTGCGCAGTCTCGTCCCCCAGAGCTGCTACGTCAAGCTCATTGCACAAGGTAAACAATAGGATCAGAGCCAGAAGAATGATCCCTGCCGCCGGAAGCAGCCTGAGATAAGAAACCGCGGAAAACCCGCCCACCCGGAAATCTATGCTGAGCATGGCCACATCCGTATCCAGAACCGTCACGGATTCACAGACTGCATTCAGAATGCTGTTCAGCGCAACGCCTCCCAGTATCACTGTGGTCTTGGATGCGCCTGTACGGCGGGAAAAAAGAAAGATGACCAGAACCGTCGCAAGGCTCCCTCCGAAAGCCGCAAGGGAAACCCGGATGCCCGATATGACTCCGAAGGCACAGCAGAACGTAACCCCCAGCCCCGCACCTGCATTGACCCCGATGATACCCGGGGAGGCCAGCTTGTTTGCCAGAATATTCTGCAGGACAGCGCCGGACACTGCCAGCGCCGCTCCGGCAAAAAGCGCCGCAAGGGTACGGGGAAGCCTTGCGTAGAGCAGGATGCTTTTGCCCACACCGCTGTTCCGGCCGGACAGAATGCCAAAAAGCTGCTCTGGTGTAAAAAAGACATTGCCAAGGCACAAGCTCAGAACTGTTATAGCAGCACAGCACATGATACTTCCCCACAGCAGACACCGCCACAGTTTATTCGCCATACAGCATCCCTTCCAGCTTCTCATAGGCCTCTGCCCAGCGGGCATTGGGCTTCAGATTATACAGATGCTTGTCCAGAAAATACAGCTGACCGTTTTTTACCGCATCCAGCTCCTCCCACAGAGGATTTTCCCGAAACATGGTTTCCACATTCTTTCGGGTTCCCTCGGTGTCATCCCCGGACTGCACGATAAATATCCGGTCCGGATTCCGCAGCAGGATGCTCTCTATGCTCAGGTTCTCCAGCAGACTGTCATCCGAATCCGCTATATTCACGCAGCCCAGTATCTCCAGCATCTCCCCCAGTACATTGCCCTTGCTGTTCTTTGCCCGGATGCTGGTTGCGGAAGCTCTCATCACCAGTACATCCAAGGGTTCCTTTCCCTGACTGCGCTCAAGTATTTCCTCTATCTGTTTCTCAATATCCGTCCCATACTGTTCATAACGCTCCGGCCGGCCCGTAATATCGGTGCAGATCTTCAGCATCCTCAGATAATCCTCAAAGCAGGCCACATCGAAATAAGCCACTGTTATCCCCGCCCCTTCCAGCGCCTGCTGCCATTCAAGATGCTGGGATGTATTGGTACTGGCCAGCACCAGATCCGGATCTACGGAAAAAAGCAGCTCCAGACTAAGGCGCTTCGTCTCTCCCAGATTCACGGTCCCCTCCGGCAGACCCAGATCAAAGTCTTCGAAAGCGTCATCCGGGGCGGCACAGACCTGTCCTCCTGCCAGATTCCACATATCCGCATAGCTCCCCAGCAGGGCGGCAACCCGTTCATAAGATGAGACCGAAACTTCCCTGCCCAGATCATCTGTGAAAACATAGCTGTCTCTGCCCGAATCCTGCAAAGACTCCTCCAGGTGTCTGGATTCCAAATCTTCCTGTTCATGCGCCTCTGACATCAGCATCCCCGATTCAGGAACCTCATGGCTGGCGCAGGCCGTAAGCAGGAAACAGCACACCCCTGATAATATCCATCTTATCTTCTTATTGATTCTCATATTTCGTACCCCTATCTGCCTGCTGCAACATAGTCTCTCGCAATCTGTGAACCGACTCCAATAAGACTTTGGGAATATCCATTTTACCAATTCCGACACCTTTTCAGCTGCCTACATATTTGCCGGCAAAGCTGTATCGCCGCAAGACTTAAGCCCGATAAATCTATCGGGCTTAAGCTAATCTTCTTTCCCAGCTTACCTGCCAAGCGCCGCACCTACACTGTCCTCCGACGCACGCCTCAGGGCATCCCGCCGGCTCTAGCAGGTTGCCCCGCCCTTCACCTTCTTGTCCAGAATCGCAGACTTGTCTATATTTCCATGGAGCAGCTTATCCTGCACATAGTCAAAGCCCAGACGGTTCACAGTGTCCGCAAAACGCTCTCCTGTGATTCCCTCGTCCCTGAACAGCAATATGGCCCTCTCCACCGTATCCAGAACCTCTTCTTCGTTTACAAAGAGCTTATTCAGCGGTCTGCCGTTGGCAATCTTTTTGCCCCATCTCCCGCCGATATAGATTTTGCAGCCCTCCATGTACTCCCCGGTGACTCCGAAAGGACATTTCCCTTTGCAGCGCCCGCAGCCGTTGCAGGCATCCGCATCTACCTTCAGTGTTCCGTCCTCCATCCTTGCCACCTTGATCGGACAGCCTGTCTCCACCTGACATTTCCCGCAGCCGCGGCACTTGGAGAAGTCAAACAGCGGAACCCTCTGGCCGATGATCCCCAGATCGTTCAGATCCGGCTTCACGCAGTTATTGGGACAGCCTCCCACGGCGATCTTGAACTTGTGGGGCAGAGTCACATGATGATACCCCTCATAAAAACGCTCATGTATCTTCTCGCTCAGGTCGAAGGTATCAATCAGACCGTACTGGCAGGTAGTGCCCTTGCAGGAAACCACCGGCCGCACCAGAGAGCCCGTGCCTCCGGTCTCCAGATTGTTCTCCGCCAGATAAGCGATCACAGGATCGATGTTTTCGTAAGGGACACCCTGAATCTCCATGGTGAGTCTGGTGGTCATGGTGATCTCACCGCTGCCGAAGCGCTCCGCCGCCTCTGCGATGACACGGTGCTCATTGGCAGTAATCTTCCCATTCTTTGTAATCACGCGGACATTAAACACATCCCCGTAGCGCTTGTCCTGAAGGCATCCTAATCCTTTGACCCGCTTGATCTCCTCAGGGGACAGCTTCCCTCCTGCAGGTACCACTCTCTTGATCACATTGAAGGTTGCGCCGCCCTCCAGAATACGGGTGTTCACAAATCCCAGAGCACGAAGCTTGTTCTGGGTCAGATATCCTCTCTTGCCTTTTGCGCATACCAGCAGCAGCTTATCTTCCTTGCCGTATTTATCCAGAGCGCTCTCCGGCTTTGTCAGATCCAGCCAGTCCGCGCCCGGCAGGGCAGGTGCCGGATGGGCATCGATAAGGCGATATCCCGCTGCGGCCCCGGCCGCATATTCCGCAGGCGTAAATGACTCCATACGCCCGGTCATCTTGTTCACCAGCACGCCGCATGCCGCCGCAAAGGGGTGGATTGCTGTAGAGAAGGGCGGCGCATATGCAAAGTCTAAAGTAAGGCAATCCTCCGCCCTGCAGCCCATGGAAATCCCCATGACAGCAATATCTGCCATCTTGTCCACGGCACCTCCGCCGATGACCTGCAGCCCTAAGAGCCTATGGCTATCGGCATCAGCGATCAGCTTTGTGATGAAAATATCGGAGTCCGGATAATAATGCGCTTTGTCATCTGTGATACACAGCGCCGAGATCACGGAATATCCTTCCTCTCTGGCCTGCGCCTCGGTAAGTCCCGTCCTCGCCGCATTCAGATCCTCCGCAAGCTTTACCACGCCTGTCCCCAGACACCCCGGATATGCGGTCTCCTCACCGCTTAAATTCAGCGCCAGCGCCCTTCCCGCAATATTGGCGGTGGATCCCATGGCGGACCACTGCCGCTTTCCGGTGATGCGGTTCTTTACCATGGCGCAGTCTCCCACTGCATAGATATCCGGCAGATTTGTCCTCTGGCACTCGTCGGTAAGGATGCAGCCTCTTTCCATCTCAAGGCCTGTGTCCGCCAGAAATTTCGTCGCAGGGCGGATGCCTGCCGCCAGAACCACCATATCCGCAGGCAGTACTCCTGCGCCGGTGGCAACATGAACCACCTTGCCTTCGCCGCCGATGGCGTTCAGGGCTGTTCCCGTCAGAATCCGCATTCCTTTTCCCTGAAGCCTGCGGCGGACATAATCCGCCATCTCACTGTCAAATATATTGGGCATAAGCTGGGCCGCCATATCCATCACTGTCACGGAAAGCCCTCTCGCCATAAGGTTCTCCGCCACCTCCAGCCCGATGAAGCCTCCGCCTACCACCACGGCTCTCCTGCATTTCTGTTCCTCTGCATACTTTCTTGCGCTGATGGCATCCTGAGGCGTACGGACGGTGAACACGCCGGGAAGCTCTGTCCCCTCCACGGGCGGAACCGCCGGTTCGGCCCCCACGGCAATCACCAGCTTGTCATACTTTACGGTCTGCAGGCCGTCTCCCTGAACGGAAATTGTCTTCGCCTCGGGATCCACCGCCACCACTTCGCTTAATGTATGTACCTCTGTGCCCGTCAGACCCATGAATTTCCCGGGAGTGTTCACGATCAGCTCCCCTTCCGTCCCGATAGAGCCGCCGATATAATAAGGGAGTCCGCATCCCGCATATGAGATATCCTTCCCCTTGGTGTAAATGATGATCTCGTCCCCCGGATTCTCACGCTTCAATTTCGCAGCCACCTTTGTCCCTGCCGCGACACCGCCGATAATGACGATTTTCATACAATGCTCCTCCTTGCTATATTTTTACAAAGACTGTTTTAAAAACCGCATCATACCTGAATAGCCTGCCAAAAAACTCCGTTTCTTATTCAGCGGCATAAGGATTCAGCCGCACCGTAAGCTCTCCCTCTTCCACTGTAGCCGTGATCACTATAGGATAGGAAAATGTATTCGTAAATTTCAGGTCCTTGGAATTCACTGCTATAGTGGCATCCAATCCATGAGGAACATATTCCACAGGCAGCGAATGAGGATAGCGCTCCGTGACCGGGATTCCCGACATCACCAGCGCGGCATAAAGGGTGGAAGACACCTGACAGAGACCGCCACCTACACCCTCAACCTCTCTTCCTCCTGAAAAGGCCGGTCCCATGACATAGCCGCCACTTAAGCTGATAGGCGATACCGCAGCTGCAAAGGAGAATCTTTGTCCAGACTGCAGCACCACGCCGTTAATCTTGGAAGCCGCCAGCTCCACATTGACAGCCCTCTGCTCCGAAGTATCATACAGAGTAGTGTATGACCCGATTTCATTGCTGTTTTCTTCTGAGACAGCCACCCTTCCCTCGGCCCTGCCGTACTCGATATAATGTCTGCAGTATGCGGCATAATCCGCTCCGAAAGCCCCCTGCAGATCCTTATATTTCTTCATGTAGGTGCGCAGGCAGAATTCTCCGTCCCCGGAACGTCCCTCAAAAATACCGTAGGTCAGGAAATGCCGGAACAGTCCTTCCACATCATAGCCTATGGCTTCCTGCAGATCCGGATATGTGTTATAATAATATTCCGCATTAAAGACAGCTCTGAAGCTGTCATAATCACTCTCCCTGATCTGCACCCTCTCCGCCGCCTGTGCCCTGGCGGGAAAAGCCAGCATCAACAATACACAGAACACCATGGATAAACCGATACAATACTTCTTCATTTTTGATTTCCTCTTTTCTCTGATTGTAATTTTCATCTCTGAAATTCAGCGCACCTATAGCTTCGGCACATATGTGTGAACCTTTGTCCGATTATTTCGGCGAAAAATCCTCCCATGTTCGGCATATACGCTGCGCTTTCATTTCAGGACTTTTTTTCTGATGTTTATTCTATTTTCCGAAAAAAACCCGCATTTGTCAAGGATAATTTAGCCTTGGATGATTTGGCTTTGAACATTTTGGGGCTCCTTCTATTTCACATAATGCTCCACGATCATCCTCTGAGCCTTTTCCTCATAATACACATCCTCATATTCCGTTCCGCTTTTACTCGTTCTGGCTCCCAGAACCAGCCCGGATTCCGTGCCCTTTTCGGAAACGATTTTTTTCCAGACGCCGTCTATGCGCCTTTCCTCCACATACCCCTGCGCCGTCAGATAGCGAAAAATCTCTGCGCCGGTGATTTTTTTCATCCTATCCGGATCCCGCAGCTCGCTCATGGCTACAGCCAGCTCTGTCAGCAGGCATCTCTCTGTATAATGAAATTCCTCTGCCTGCTCCCGTGTCAGCGCAAACTCTGCCTTAGGCTCCCTTCTGTCCCGTTTTCCCAGGCCCTGCATCCCGGTTCCCCCCATCGC
This sequence comes from uncultured Acetatifactor sp., assembly GCA_964018205.1. Taxonomy (GTDB): domain Bacteria; phylum Bacillota; class Clostridia; order Lachnospirales; family Lachnospiraceae; genus Acetatifactor. The sequence continues at coordinate 75,257 of CAXHOW010000010.1, forward strand.
CTCCGCAGGCTCCCCGAAATACATCTTCTCTTTTTTCTCCTTCGTAAAGTCCTTTATCCGGGCCAGAAAACGCTCTCCGTATCTTGCGTATTTATTTTCTCCCACACCGGATATGTCCAGCATTTCCTCCCGGGTAAAGGGAAGCCCTACGCACATCCCCGTCAGGGTCTTGTCTGAAAAAATCATGTAGGGCGGCACGCCCTCTTTTCTGGCAGTTTCCGCGCGAAGCTCCCGCAATACGTCAAAAAGCTCCAGCCCTCTGGAATTCAGAATATCCGACCTTCTCCTGCCGCCGGATCCTGCCGCGCCTCTTTCCTTCTGCTGATCAGGAGCTTCCATTCTGAGCTTCTTCAAAAGAAGCCTCTCACCGCCCTCCGTCAGCTCCCTTGCCTTGGCTGTAACCTTCAGCAGGGCATACTTATCCTTCGTCTGCGCAAGAAAGCCCTCCGTCACCATCAGGTTGATGATGTCCTTGACACCTCCCTCGGACCAGCCCTTAAGGCTGCCATAGGCACCGTAGCCGGACACCCTATATTCCCGGAGTTTGGCTCTGTCATCCCCCAGAAGCGTCCCCGCCACCACATTGATGCCGTACCGCTGGCGCATTTCCAGCACACAGCCCACAATCTGTCTCGCCTCCTGTGTCACGTCCACCTCTTCAAACTCCTTGCGGCAGTTGGAGCAGTTGCCGCAGCAGCCGCTTCCGTACTCTCCAAAGTACCGCAGGATATACTCCCTCAGACAGTTCCTCGTCATGCAGTAATTGGCCATGCTCCGCAGCCTCTCCTCATCCCGCTCCCGCACCGCCTGCATATCATCCACGGTCATATCGTTGTTTTGTTCCTTGCTCTCCAGCAGGAAACGGTTGATCACCAGATCCTGTGGGGAATACAGCAGGATGCACTCCGACGGCTCTCCGTCCCTCCCCGCCCTGCCTGCCTCCTGATAATAATTCTCCATGCTCTGGGGCATATTGTAATGGATGACATAGCGGATATTGGATTTGTCGATTCCCATGCCGAAGGCATTGGTGGCCACCATCACCAGCCTTCTGTCATAGGTAAAATCCTCCTGACTGCGCTTTCTCTCCTCATTTTCCAGCCCTGCATGGTATTTTGCAGCGGCTATGCCGGATATCAGAAGCATCTGACAGACAGCTTCCACATTCTTCCTTGTTGCACAGTAGATGATTCCGGCCTCATCCTCATGCTCCCGGACATAACGAAGCACATATTCGTCCTTCTTCCTCGGCGTCTCCACCGCAAAATAGAGGTTCTTCCTATCAAATCCCGTGACCAGAACCTGAGGCTGCGCCAGCCCCAGAACACAGACGATGTCCTCCTTCACCGCCTTCGTTGCTGTGGCCGTGAAGGCACTGATCACCGGCCGGACAGGGAGCTGACGGATAAACTGCACAATCTTTAGATAGCTGGGCCGGAAGTCCTGACCCCATTGGGAGATGCAGTGGGCCTCGTCCACTGTGACCATGGACAGCCTGACCTGTGCGGCAAACTGCAGAAATCCATAAGTCTCCAGCCGCTCCGGCGCCACATAGACGATCTTGTACCTGCCTTGGGCCGCATATCCCAGCGCCTTCGCAATCTGGGTCTCTGTCAGGGAGCTGTTGATATAGGCCGCGTGGATGCCTGCCTGATTCAGCGCCTGCACCTGATCCTTCATCAGAGAGATCAAAGGAGAGACCACTACCGTAATTCCCGGCAAAAGCAATGCGGGAACCTGATAGCAGATGGATTTCCCTGCGCCGGTGGGCATGATGCCCAGCACATCCTGTCCCTTTAATATGGCATCGATCAGAAGCTCCTGCCCCTCCCGGAAGCTGTCATAGCCGAAATATTTCTTTAGTACGGTGAATTTATCTTCCATAATTATTCCTCAGTCATACCTTTCTGGCCCTTCTTGGCATAGTCTTATCAAGCTGTCCACAGCAATTCTTGCCTATTCCGAAGCGGCGAATGCAGCTTGTTCTTCTTCCCTCACTGCTGCCAGCCGTTTCATGCATATCCAGTAATTCCTATCCCTGACGTCCTTCGTCTCCTTTATCCTCTGGTCTATCTCCCTGCGCCCAAGCAGCCAGTCCGACCGGACACAGCCCAGCTCCAGACAGCGGCAGGCCTCTTTCAGGGTCCTCTCGTCCGCCCCCTTGTTCTGCAGCCTTTCCAGAACCTCTTCGGCAGTATCATCATAATCGGGACGGAAAAACCGCGAAACCTCCGAATCATACTCCAGCTCAAAAATGCGGTTTCCTCCCTCCGGCAGGAAGCAGGCGTCCTCCGAGGATTCTGCCATATGCAGATAGTAGAGCGCCGCTCCTTCCTTTCCCTCTTTCCTTCGGATTATGCGTCCCAGACGCTGGATCCTCTGCCTCTGGGCAGACGTCCCTGACAAGATGATCCCGACAGCGACCTCCGGTATGTCCATCCCTTCGTCCAAGGCCTTGCAGGCAATCAGGATTCTGGTCTCCCCCAATCGGAAGCGCTCCAGCGCATTCTTGTTCGCCTGCTGCCCCATCTTGGAATGGCATCGCCCAACCCTGCCGGGATACCGCTCCTGAAGAAGCCCGTACAGCTCGTCGGCCTGCCGTATGCGTTCCCCAAAGACAATCACTCTTTCATCCCTTCCCAGTCTTTCTACCAGATCTACAACACAGCCCACCCTTGCGGCAGCCAGACAGACCAGATTCTTTCTCTTATAGGAAAGCCCCATATATCCTGCCGCCGTCTCCGCAAGCCTTTTGGATTTGTCGCCGGCCAGACTGCGCAGCAGCTCATACCTCTCCTTCAGCTCCATCCTTTCCAGCATCGGATATGCGCCCAGCAGCCTGCGAAACAGCAAATTCATGCTTTCGCTGAGCTCCTCATACTCCATCCGTTCGTCCTCCAAAAAAGAAAGCCCGATATGATAGACATCGTACCGGCATACCGTGCGCAGCTTCGAGGCCTCCGCCATTCCATAGCTGTAGATCCGCCGCCCCAGAACGGACGCAAGATAGCGCTCCCCCTGCCCGGAGGGCAAGGTGGCGGACAGCCCCATGGAGAAGAATCTGCCCCTGCATTCCTTCACATAAGGCAGAAATTCAAAAATCAGCCTGTTCTGGCCGCTTTCATAATGATGGCATTCGTCCGCCACCAGCAGCACCGCATCGCCGCTCCGAAGCCTTGCCAGAATCTGTCTGGCAAGCTCGTACCTTGCGGAGTTGATCACATAAATCATATATTTACATTCCTGAACGCCTTTATAGCCGCCTCCTCTCAGGCCGATCAGAGCCTGCGGATTCGGTATCTTCCCGGAAAGCTCCCCTTTACCGCAGCCATCCGGGCCTTCCTCATAATATTCCCTGCCCCGGACAGCCTCTCCCTCCGATATATCTTTCTGAGATAAATCTCTTCGAGAACACACTCTCTGGGAGGCTTCCAGATGCTCCCGCAGTTCCTTGTTCCACTGCAGCATCAGCGTAGCCGTGGGAACCACGATCCTGACAAGCAGCCTGCCCCCCAGCTTCCTATCCAGTCTTTCCATTGCCGTCAGAGCCAGCAGGGTCTTCCCTGAACCGGTAACAGCCTGCACCATCCCTCTCCCGCCGTTCGCCTCCCACCGCTCCAGACATTTCTCCTGCCATTCATAAAGCTCCCTCTCCATACCCCCGTCTCTCCCTGCCGACTGTCCATGCGCCCCATAATATCCTCATACGACGCCGAAAACATCCCGAATATACCGCTCACCGCCGGCCTATACTGTCTCTCGCAGACTCCCAGACAGCAGCCTATATGGAATCCAAGATCGCAGTAATGCTTTTTTATGTCCATATTCTATCATAATCCCTTGTTTTATGAAACAAATTGTTGAAAATCTTCCCCTTATCAGATATACTTATTATGATTTTGACATATTGATTAAGCGCCTGCTGAAGCGGGCAAGGAGGAACAATCATGAATTATGAAGATCTGTACCAGTCCCTGCAGCCCCATGAAAAATCCATAAAAGATAATCTTACAACCCTCCAGAAGCTTTTCAAAGCGGTCTCCCGTGAGACGGACGGCGGAGACATCAAGAGCCTTATCCGGGATCTGGACGCCATGGCAGAGGCTGCGGCCGCCGTATCCTCCACCCTGCAGGACATGAAGGAAGCAACGAAGTCATTCGACACCAGAGCCTATTTTGAAAACGGGGAGTTCGCGTCGCAGATGCTGGCTCTCTGTGAGGAAAAGGGCGTTGATGTACGGGGCGATTTCCCCGTCTATGAGATGTTCCCCTACCGGGTAAAGCTGGACACGGAGAATCAGGACATTTATCTTGACCGCAAAAAGATACAGTGCGTACGGCCCCAGAGCTTCGTGGAAACTGTCCGAACCGGTCAGGAAAAGCTCAACAAGGCTCCCTTTAACGCCCTTACCTTTGCAGGCGAACTGGCTGACGCATATGATCTGGCGGTTCTGAAGCTGAAAAAACAGCCTGAGGCGGACATCTATCTCACCAGCTTATACAAGTTCCTTGCTCCCATGAGCCGCTTCCGCAAGGATTATGACCAGCAGAGCTTCGCCTTCGATCTGGCAAGGCTGTATATTTCCCAAATAGAGGAGACGAAGAACGGACGGAAATTCCAGTTCGGCCCCAGCCGCATCAGCGGCAAATCCATCCGTATTCTGGACAAGGAAGGGCAGGAGCAGTTTCTGGCTACAATCCGCTTCTATGAATAGCATAAGGCCGGATACCCACGGAAGGGCTGAATGCGCTCCTATGGTACTGGTATTTGACTTTAATAAGGTATTTGACTTTAACAAGGGAAAGGACAGCCATGAATCCTGAACGCAGCGAAAACAACGAAAATTTTGATACACCAGAGCCCTGCAGCAGCCTAAGCGCGGACCGGCTCACCTGCGGAATCCGTTTCCTGACGGATTTCTGGGACGAAAAATACCTGCAGGAGTTTATCCGGGACGGAGGCAGCAAAATCAAATTCGTGACCGGTCGTCCCGGCAGCGGCAAGACCCATCTTCTGCAGCTCTTGTCCTCTCTGGCCGAAAGAAAGAATTACAAGGTCGTCCGATTTTCCGCAAAAAACATATGGATGCACGATTTCAAGGAAATCTATGTGGAAATCTTCCGCCAGTGCCGCATTCTCACATGCCTGGAGGGCATCAGCCGCCACCTGATCAAAGAGATGGGATTTTCCTGCAATGATATCCCGGAGGGAATGAAGTTCATCGACTATCTTTCCCAGAACGGCTTAGGGGATACCATCACCAAGCGGGAAATCCGCTCACAGCTTCGACAGATATTTTTGGACAACTCCCTTCTGGACAATAATTTCGCGCTGGCCTGCAGTATGCTCACAGGGAGTATTCTCGGCTACCCGGTGCTGGAGGAGCAGAACCGGGATCTTCTTCTGGCATGGCTGGAAGGAGACCGCTCCGTCAAGCTTTCCCAGCTTCGGGCACTGGATTTCTATCCCAGCCGTATCACCAAGTACAACGCCAGACATATGCTCCGCTCTCTGGCGGAGCTGGTTCGCATGGGGGGATATTCCGGCTTATTCATCGCTGTTGATGATCTGGAGATCCTCACCAGCCGTTCCAGTCTGGAGCCGGTGCATTATACCAAGATGAAGCGGGAGGATACCTATGAAAGCATCCGCCAGCTCATCGATGATATCGACAGTATGCGGAACATCCTTTTTGTATACGCTTTTGACCGGGAACTGATAGACAACGAGAATGCCGGCCTGAAATCCTATCAGGCGCTGTGGATGCGGATACAGAATGAAGTGGTGGGCGAACGGTTCAACCGCTTCGCAGACATGGTGGATCTGGACCGTCTTGCGGTTCAGGAATACACCCCTGCTGTCATTGTATCCATTTCCCAGAGTCTTGTCAACCTGCAAAATAAATTTTCACTTTCTCCCCTGAGCGAGGAATCCGCAAGGGAGATTCTCTCTCAGGCGCGCACAGGAGCTGTGGGCATCCCGCAGCTGATTCAGACAAAAATGCAGGAGGTGACGGGCAATGTATGATTTTGAGGCAAGACATATCATCGAAGCTCTGCGCTCCGGGATCCCTTCCCGGGCAGTAGGGCAGTATTTTTCCGAAGCCCGGCCAAGGATCATGAAGGAGATATCCGGCAGGCTGGACGCCGTATGCGAGCAGGGAAAGTCCGGCGGAATGATCGTCAGCGGCAAATACGGAGAGGGAAAGACCCACCTGCTGAACACCGTCTTCAACCTTGCCAGCTCCAACAATATGGTGGTCTCCTACCTCTCCCTGAGCAAGGAAACCCCGATGGACAAGCTCTATCTGGTCTACCAGAAGATCCTCCGGAACACCTATCTCCCCAAGCGCCGTCAGCCGGGGTTCATCCATGAGCTGGAGAAGATATCCGCAGGCAGCCCTATCGCCAACGAAATGCTGCTCTATGCGGTAAAGCAGCTGGAGACAGACAAGCTCTATTATTTATTCCGCTCCTACCTGAACACAGAGGACGCAGACGAAAAGTTTCTCCTGCAGGCAGATCTGGAGGGGGACTTCATGGCAAACGCTCCCCTGAAAAAAATCTACCGCCGTATATTCAATCAGCCCGTAAAATATAATGTGAACTTCACAAAGACAAAGCACTGCCGTGATTATTTTTCATTTATGAGCCATCTGTTCACCCAGATGGGATATCACGGCTGGGTCATCCTGCTGGATGAGACAGAGCTGATGGGACGGCTGGGAAAAAAGGCCCGGCTTAATGCTTACCGCAATATGGCTGACTTCCTCCTTCCCGACAGATGTCCGGAATCCACCTTCACTATGTTTGCCCTCAGCGCCTCTTATGTGGAGGATGTAATCGAGGGAAAGCATGAATCCGAAAATCTGCAGGAGCTCTTCCCTGATGAGCCGGAGCCTATAAGGACGGTTCTGGATCTTTTGGCAAAAGCGCCCCAGCTCCTCCCTCTGACCAGAGATGAAATCAACGAGGTGCTGTGTAAGATTCAGGATTTCCACGGCAGGGCCTACGGATGGACGCCGAATCTTTCCCCTGCCTCCCTGGCGGAGGCCACCCAGTCAGGAGGATATCTCCTTCGGACAAAGATCCGTGCCGCCATAGAATTTCTTGATCAGCTCTACCAGTACGGAAAAGCCGGCAAAACCACCGTCAATGAGCTGGGGGAGGAAACCTTTGCAGAGGAGGACGTGCCTTCCATCGAAGATATCGATTAACCCGCTATATGCCAAAGGCAGGGAAAGCTGAACGGTTTCCCTGCCTTTCGTTTACCGCTTTGATGCTGCTTCTTTTATCATACAGCATATCGACGGCGAACCCCAGGTTCCCCGCATGGCGTACAGACAACGCAGAGCCTGCTAATGTCTGCCGACATTATACCATGTCTCCGACATTGTGCTCCGCAGAAGCTGCTTTCATAAAGTATAACGGATTTCGGGGGGCGAATGTGCGGGCATACAAAAAAATCTTTCGGCAAGGCCTGCACCACGCCGAAAGATTATCTAAGACCACTATTTTTCTTAATACCTTTATTCACCCTATATATGCATCCCGTATATGAAACTAAGATCAGGCCAGCTCCCTCCGGCGCTTCTGCCTCTTATAAACCAGAATCCCGATATATACCCCCAGAAAGCCCAGGATAATCGCAACCAGCACCGCAGACTCCCCCGGCCCGCCCATTTTTGCCTCGGCCCATAGACGATCCACCATCTTGCTGAAGTTCTCCGGCAGATTCACAAATACCTGTGTACGCTCCAAGGTCTCCTCATCCGGGTAGTAAATGGGGTTTTCCACCATCTCCTGATCCATATAGGCCTTTGCGGCGCTTTCCGGTGTGGAATACCCTACATAGTTCATGTTGGCGCCGGCGATCTCGGGATCGCACAGAAAATTGATATACTCCTCCGCCTCTGCCTTGTGTCTGGAGGTTATGGGAATGCACATGGCATCCACAAAATAGTTTGTGCCCTCCTCCGGCACCACGAACCGTATGCTGTCATTATTGTCAACCAGGATCGCCGCGTCTCCGGAATAATATGGAGCGATCCATGCCTCACCGCTTTGCATTTTGTCAAAGATCTGATCCATCACATAGGCCTGCACCAAGGGTTTCTGCTGCTTTAAAAGGTCTGCCGCCTCCGCCCAGTCCTCCTCGTCGGTGGTATTCAGAGACTGTCCCAGCATAAACTGCGCAATGGCAAAGGAATCTCTGGGATTGTCAAACATCAGGATCTTTCCTGCATAACGGTCATCCCACAATGCTGACCAGCTAGTAATCTCCTCCTCGATAAAATCCGTGTTGTAAAACAGCCCCACCACTCCCCATGTATAGGGCACTGAATGAAGACTACCCGGATCATAGTCCGGATCCCGGAAATGCTCGTCAATGTACTGATAATTAGGTATATTCGAAAAATCCAGCTCCGCCAGCATGTTTTCGCTGATGAGCTTAGACACCATATAGTCCGACGGAACGATCACATCATAATCCGCGCCTCCCCCGGCCAGCTTGGAATACAGCGACTCGTTGCTGTCAAAGGTCGTGTAGTTTACCCGGATCCCCGTACGCCGGGTAAACTCCTCGTTCACATCCAGCGAGCCGTCTGTGCCGTTGGCGATATATTCGCCCCAGCTGTAGACATTTATGGTGACGCCCCGGTCAGGAGCCCTATCCCCTTCGGCCAGCGCCGGCCGAACCGGAACCAAGGCCATACAGAGCGCTGTACACAAGCCCCAAACTGCAAAGCGGCCCTTTTTCATATGCGTGAAATGTTCCTCCCTCATATGCGCAAGTATCCTTTCTTTAATACTGGTGCTTTTCCGCCTATGCCCGACAAGCATCCGGTCAGACTGCTTCCCTCTAATACATTCTCCGACCAGGTTTCCTCAGACCTCTTCCTTCCGATACCCTCTCTGATCAGGTTCCCTCAGACTTCTTCCTTCCGATGCCCTCTCCGATCAGTTTTCCTCAGACCTCTTCCTTCTGATGCTCACCCTGATCCTTGAAGCTGCGGACATTTATAACGATCAGCAGCACCATCACCACTGCGAACAGCACTGTGGATAAAGCATTGATCTCCGGGCTGATCCTCTTACGGGTCATAGAATAGATATAAATGGGCAGGGTCTGGGTCGTGCCGCTGGTGAAATAGCTTATCACAAAGTCATCGATGGAAAGCGTAAACGCCATTATCATCCCCGTCACGATTCCGGGCATGATCTCCGGCAGCACCACCTTAAAGAATGCCTTCACCGGGGGGCAGCCCAGATCCTGAGCCGCCTCATAAAGATTCGGATCCATCTGGCGCAGCTTGGGCAGAACCGACAGAATCACATAGGGCAGACAGAAGGTGATATGAGCCGCAAACAGCGACACCATCCCCAGGCTCCTGCCGCCGAACAGCCTCACGGCGAACACGAACAGCAGCATCAGCGACACCCCGGTGACGATCTCAGGATTGACCATAGGGAAATTCGTCACATTCATCATGATACGTCTGGGCAGGCGCTTCATGGAATTGATGCCGATAGCCGCCATCGTGCCCAGCACTGTGGATGCCGCCGCGGACACCACCGCAATGATCAGCGTATTGCGCAGGGCTTCCAGAATCAGCCGATCCTCAAAAAGCTTCCGGTACCAGCGCAGGGAAAAACCGCTCCATACCACGCGGCTGCCGGTCTCCGTGTCATTAAAGGAATATACAATCAGCACCAGGATCGGGGCATATAAAAACAGGAAAATGAGAAAGGTATAAATACGTGCGCCGACCTTTTTCACAGCAGTATACCTCCCCCCTCAGTCGTCTCGCCGTCATCAAACTGGTTCATGATACCCATGCAGATCAGAATGATCACCATCAGCACCAGCGACACCGCCGAACCCAGATTGGGATTGTAGGCGCTGCCCAGAAACTGCATATCAATCAGATCCCCGATGAGCAGGTTCCCGCCTCCCCCCAGCATTTTCGAGATGATAAATGTGCTGACCGCCGGTACGAATACCATCGTCACACCAGAAATGACCCCGGGCATACTCATAGGCACCACCACCTTCAGAAAGACCTCCCTGCTGCTGGCACCCAGATCCTGCGCCGCCTCTATGACGCTCCGGTCGATCTTGGTCAGCACTGAGTACAAGGGCAAGATCATGTAGGGTATATAATTGTAGACCATGCCCAGCACCACAGCTCCCGCAGTATTGATCATATGCACCCGGGGCAGGCCGACAGCCGATAACAGCGAATTGATCAGGCCGTTGTCCTCCAGAAGTGTCATCCATGCATAAGTACGCAGGAGGAAATTCATCCACATAGGCAGCATCACCAGCATCACCATGACATTCTGCCGCCTGACGTTTACTTTTGAAATGATGTACGCCAGAGGATAGCCCAGTCCCAGAGAGATCATGGTGGCCACTGCCCCCAGCCAGATGGAACGCAGGAATATATTGGAATACTGCCCTACGCTTAAAATATTCTCCAGCGTAAAGCTGCCCGATTTATCCGTGAAGGCGAAATACCCTACCAGCAGCATAGGCAGCACGATAAATACCGTCATCCAGACAGTATAAGGAGCGGACAGGAGCTTGGAATCAGATTTCATCGGCGCCGCCCTCCTCTTCCGCCTTACCCTTTGCGGAATCCTCTGCTTCATTTGACGCACTCATATCTTCATCCATCTCGTCACTGAAGGTACTGTAGTCCCCGTACATACCGGAGTATTCGGACTTCTGCATGACATGGATATCATTCGGAGTAAGAACCAGACCTATGCGGTCGCCTACCTCGCGGCATTCCGTGGACTGTATCATCCACTTAAAGCCCGACACATCCACGATGATCTCATAGTGCACTCCCTTGAAGGTCACCGCCGTCACATCCCCGGCTATCAGAGTGGAATCCGGCTCCACCACCTTGATATCCTCCGGACGTATCACCACGTCCACAGGGGTATCCTTGCCGAAGCCGCTGTCCAGACAGCGGAAGCTGTGCCCGGCAAACCTCACAAAATAATCCTCCTGCATAATACCGTCCAATATGTTGGACTCCCCGATGAAATCCGCCACAAAGGCATTCCTTGGCTCATTATAAATATCCGTGGGCGTGCCGATCTGCTGTATCACGCCGCCGTCCATCACCACCACCGTATCGGACATGGACAGAGCCTCCTCCTGATCGTGGGTGACAAACACAAAGGTGATGCCCGTCTGCTGCTGTATCTTTTTCAGCTCTGACTGCATATCCTTGCGCAGCTTCAGATCTAGCGCGCCCAGAGGCTCGTCCAGCAGCAGCACCTTAGGCTCGTTGGCCAGAGCCCGGGCTATGGCCACCCTCTGCTGCTGCCCGCCGGAAAGCTGGCTGATACCCCGATGGGCATAGCCTGTCAGGTTCACCATAGCCAGCATCCTATGCACCGTCTCCTTGATCTCCTTTTCACTGCGGCCTTTCAGACGCATGCCGAAGGCTATATTATTATAGACATTCAGATGAGGGAACAAGGCATATTTCTGAAAAATAGTGTTGACCTCCCGCTTGTGGGGAGGCAGGGCCGTGATTTTTTTGTCATAAAAAAAGACATCCCCTGCATCCGGCTTGATGAAGCCGGCAATGGTGCGCAGCACAGTGGTCTTTCCGCATCCGGAGGGCCCTAAGAGAGTGACGAACTCCCCGTCGTGTATCTTCAGGTTGAAGTCTCCCAGAATCTGCTCGCCATCATAAGAAACAGTAATGTCTTTCAAGGAAATAATGGTATTTTTCAATTGATGCATCTCCTTTGCGGTGGCGTGTCCGTACGCCGAAATAAGTTGCGTGTCTATGTTATTCACACATAACCCGGCTCGGTTTTTGTCTGATTGCCTCCCGCAAAGGATGGTGTGTTATTTCGCGCTGCTCCCGACAGCTTGAAAAGAACCGTGGCAAAGAAACCCAGCCGCTTTTATGGCCGCACTTACCTCCAGAAGCACAGCCTTTTTTCAGATGCAAACGCAATGAGATAACTATAAGGGATATCAGGGTGTTTGTCAATCGTTTCGCCTTATTTTTCAAATAAATTGACGAAAATCGGTTGAAAAAGTCGTCTTCTGCGGCAATTATCAGAGCCGTTCCACGCTCTGACGGTTTCGGGCGGCGACATAGGGATTTTGGTTTCCCTGAGACATCAGGTCTGCCAGCTGCTCCTTCAGCCCCTTACATTTTCCCCCATCCCTTTTTCCTTATACAGCTTGGCCAGAGTCCACAGAGCCTCACATCTCTCCTGCCTGCTCCCATGCAGAAGCAGGATATCAGCGTATTCTTCCGCCGCACGGACATTTCCCGTCCCCGCCGCCGCTCTGACACGCTGCATCCAGACGTCCATATTTTCTTGTGCCGGCGGCGTCATCAGCGCCTTGGCTTTAGGGTCTGCTTCACTGATTTCCAGAATATCCTCATATCGTCCCAGAATGAGCAGCGCCTCAAAATAAATCTGCAGAGTATCAATGCCCGGGGCTTCCGCAAATTCTCTCACACACTCCTGCAGCATCCCCTTGTTATCCGCCAGCTCCGTCTGCGTGATATGCCGCTCTTTTCTCAGGAAGGCTATTTTTTCACCGATTGTCTGCGCCATCCGAATCGCTTCTCCTTTCCGGCTGTAGGCCAGTAAAATAATTGCTGCATTTTTCATAAGGCTATGATACCATACCTCCCCGTAATCCGCAAATTACTATTTGACTTTTCCCGCAAAACAAGGTAAGATAGGGCACATAAGAAAAGGCTGTGAACAGAAGCAGTAAAAGTATTCTTCGGTTTCAGAGAGTTGCCGGCCGGTGAAAGGCAACCCGGAAAGCTTTGAACTCGTCTGCGAGCCCCGGATTTGAACATTTGCTTTCCCCGGACCACCGGGAACGGCAACAGTAGATTCCGGCGGGAGTTCCCGTTACAGAATATACGAGTGCAGGACTCCCAGCCGTCAGTCTCCGAACCGTAAATGCGGCACTGACAGCAGGCTCCTGAATGAGAGTGGTACCGCGGCAGGCCAATGGTCCTTTCGTCTCTTAGACTCCGTCATGGAATGGCAGGATTCCATGGCAGGAAGCCCGGCAGAGACGGAGGATTTTTTTGATTCCCGGAATCCGTCATGCCGTTTTTCCAGACAATTCTGCATAATAAGGAAGGAGTAAAAAATGGAACGCGTCTACAATCCAAAAGAAATTGAAAAGAAATGGCAGTCCTACTGGGCCGAGCATGAAACCTTCAAAACCGATGTATGGGATTTTTCCAGGCCGAAATACTATGTGCTGGATATGTTTCCCTATCCCTCCGGAGTAGGCCTCCACGCAGGGCACCCGGAAGGCTACACCGCAACCGATATCGTATCCCGCATGAAGCGTATGCAGGGTTACAATGTGCTCCATCCCATGGGCTACGATTCCTTCGGACTGCCTGCGGAACAGTATGCCGTCAGCACAGGCAACCATCCCAACGGCTTCACCCAGACTAACATCGAAACCTTCTCCGCGCAGCTCAAGGAGCTGGGATTCGACTACGACTGGTCCAAGATGATCGCCACCAGCGACCCGAAATTCTACAAATGGACCCAGTGGATCTTTAAACAGCTCTATCTGGACGGCTATGCCAAATATATCGATATGCCCGTAAACTGGTGCGAGGAGCTGGGCACCGTGCTCTCCAACGATGAAGTCATTGACGGCAAATCCGAGCGGGGCGGCTATCCTGTGGTGCGCAAGAACATGAAGCAGTGGGTGATCAACCAGCCTGCCTTTGCGGAAAAGCTTCTGGAAGGCTTAAACAGCATCGACTGGCCGGAATCCACCAAAGATATCCAGAGACACTGGATCGGGAAATCAGAAGGCGTGGAGGTGGACTTCCAGATTGTGGGAGGCGGCAGCTTTTCCATCTACACCACCTGCATCGAGACCATCTACGGTATCACCTTTATGGTGCTGGCGCCGGACGGACAGATTGTGAAGGATCTCATGCCCAGAGTACAGAACCCCGAGGAGGTTCAGGCCTACATCGATGAGACACTGAAAAAGAACGATATGGACCGGACGGAGCTGAACAAGACCAAGTCCGGCTGCGCATTGAAGGGCCTCTACGCTGTCAACCCGGCAAACGGCAGGGAAGTCCCCTTGTATATCGGCGATTTTGTACTGGCCAGCTATGGGACAGGCGCCGTCATGGCGGTTCCCTCCCACGACCAGCGCGACTTTGAATACGCAATAGCCCACAATATCCCCATGATCCAGGTCATAGACGGCGGCGATGTAAGCGAGCATGCCTTCGAGAAGGGCTCCTATCTGGGCAAGGGCTGCAGACTGATGAATTCCGAGGAATTCACCGGCCTGACCGTGGAGGAGGCCAAGGAAGCCATCACCGACAAGCTGGCCGCCAAGGGCGTGGCGCGCCGCACCGTAAATTACCACTTCAGAGAGTGGATCTTTGCAAGGCAGCGTTACTGGGGCGAGCCGGTACCTGTGGTACACGGGGAAAACGGCCAGATCTATGCCCTCCCGGACGAGGAGCTGCCTCTGGTGCTTCCGGAGCTTAAGGATTACAAGGGCAAAAACGGCAAGGCCCCTCTGGAAAACGCCGCTGAGTGGAAGCAATATGACAGAAACGGCATAAAGGGCGTCCGCGAGACCTCAACCATGCCCGGCAGCGCCGGATCCAGCTGGTATTTCATGCGGTATATCGATCCGGACAATGAGGAGGAATTCGCCGATCAGGAGCTGCTGAAGCACTGGCTGCCCGTAGACCTTTATATCGGCGGCCCCGAGCATGCCGTGGGACATCTGATGTATTCCCGGATCTGGAACCGCTACCTATACGACAAAGGGCTCTCCCCGGTGAAGGAGCCCTTCCAGAAGCTGGTCCATCAGGGCATGATCCTGGGTGAAAACGGCATCAAGATGGGCAAGAGATTTCCTGAGTTCGTGGTGAACCCCAGCGACATCGTGCGGGATTATGGGGCAGACACCCTGCGTCTCTACGAAATGTTCATGGGCCCTCTGGAGGTGTCCAAGCCCTGGAGCCCTCAGGGAGTAGAAGGTGCCAGAAGATTCATCAACCGGGTATGGACCTTCTTCACAAACAACGAGAATCTCACGGAAACCGAGGATGATACGCTGAAAAAGGTATACCACCAGACCGTGAAGAAAATCACCGGCGACTTTGAGCAGCTGGGCTTCAACACCGCCATCAGCCAGATGATGATCTTCATGAACGCCGCCTACAAGGCCGGGAAGTGCCCGAAGATGTACGCGGAGGGCTTTGTGAAGATGTTCTCCTGCATCTGCCCTCATGCGGGGGAGGAGATGTGGCAGATCCTCGGCCACGATTCCACTCTGGCCTATGAGCCATGGCCGGTGTTTGACGAAGCTGCCGTTAAGGAAGATACCGTCACAATAGGCGTTCAGGTAAACGGCAAGGTAAAGGGCACCGTAGAGCTGGCGCTGGATGAGGAAAACGCTTCCGCCATCGCCAAAGCCAAGGAAATCCCTTCCGTAAAGGCTGCCATAGAGGGAAAATCGGTTATAAAAGAAATCTATGTAAAAGGAAAAATCGTGAATATCGTAGTGAAATAAGACTGTTTCCTGATAAGATCAGCCCCCAAGGTGCCTGAGGCACTTTGGGGCTGACTGTAGCCCTTTTTATACAATACCGTCTTGTCTTTTCCCGCCATCTGCCGGATGCCGTCCGGAACCGTTATCATATGGGATGCATCATAATTGACTTTCTGGCAATATTCAACGCAGTCTCATGATGCGCCTCACGCGCCCCCAGATTGTGTACTGCACGATTTGGGTATTTTACAGGAGATGCCGTAAATTCGGCGCTTTCGGCTTGCTTTGGAGTTCAAAATAAAAGGGGATAAGGATAAATAATTCAAATCGCCTATCCTGAAATTATTTGACAGACAGAAACCCTAAAAGCTTTAATAGCCTATTGAGAAAAACTCTTTTTCAGCGTATACTGTTATCAATGGGAAAGAACCTCCCATGGAAGAAAGAAATTTTTATCATGGAAAAGATAGATATTGAGCCAAAATATATCACAAGGGTAATCATAGGAATAAGGCGGTCTGTCTTCCAGAAACCGCTTAGAAACTCACCGTTTGTTGGTTCCCCTTTTTCTTGTATATTATCTGGCTGTTCCAATTTTGATTTCTTCATGGCCTGCCTATGAGCATTGGCCGCCTCACAGACCTGATGAGTGTGCCGAGGTTTGTTTCTTCATACCCCTGCGGTGTCATGACTCCTACCCGTCATACAAGACAAAACGGCTCAGGAGACTGCGCCGCCATTGCAAAGCTGTATTCTGTTTGAAACTTACCATGCCTGAAAACACATTACTCGGAAGCAAACAAGCTCAGCCAGTCTTTTTTTTCATCCGGAACCGACAAGATATGCCTCCTCATGCCCTCATACAGTGAACCGGTCACAAAAACACCCAGATTATTCGACAAGAAATTGCCCATCTGCCAGTGAAGGCATTTCGGTATAGACATGTCGTATTCCTCCAGAATTATCTTGTATGCCGTTTGCAGAAATTCCATGACAGCCGGATAGAATTCCATGGCTATGTGGTGCAGCTGCTGCACTTCCTCCCGAGCAAGAAAATAGTAATTCTGCCGGAACCTTTCTCCCTCCCGGAGGAACAGCTTCTTCTCAAGGGCAATGCTGAACAGATACTTCTGCTCCTCTGTAAGATCCTGAACCGAAACCGCTCCTTTGATCATGTCTCTGCACAGCGCAAACACATCGTCCGGTATCTCAAAGAATACATCGCCGCCAAGGCCGCTCCAATAATGGAAATACCCCTGAACAAAGCATTTGGTTCCCTTGTGCAAAGGACCCTGCCAGATGCTATACCCCTTCCGATCCTGCTCCGGATTCCCGCATTTGAAAAAGCAGCTGTTATTGATCCCAAGGCGATCCATTTCCCGCCGTTAGGCCGCTTTGGCATATCACAATAGGGAACGATTTTAAACTCCTCCACACGGAACCTGTCCAATACAAATTCCGTCACTACATGAAGATATACCCACAGCAGCCTATCCCAGGAAAAGCCTGCCGTATTGAACTTTCCACCTGATAAAAGCGCCTTATGCCCTTCCAGAAATGCCGTCAGCGCGTCAAAATATCCCGGAAAACAAGCCCCGTAAATCTTCTGGGCAATATTCGTATTGTCCTTAGGTTCCTCCCAAGGCAGAATTACAAAATCCGTCTGGTATTTCCCGGATGATACTTCTTTCATCAGCTGATTCGAAACCAGATTTTCCACTTCATCCTCCACATAGGCCGCAGGCGTTCCCAGTTCCATACAGAGTGCTTCGATAGTCATCGGTTCCTGATAGGCTGAAAGCAGGATGTTCTGGGGCAGCCTCCTTAATATAATTTCTGGCATTGTGAAGCTACCATTTGACGGTACCGCCGCTTTTTTCCAGAAGGGTGCCTATCTCGCTGCAGCTTTTCCCCTCAAAAAAATACAAAACCACGGCCTTACGGTACTTTTCCGACAGCAGCGCAATTTCCCGATGAAGAATATTTTCTGTCTCCCTGCGGATATACTCGTCCTCTATGTCCTCCAGAGATGCAAATAATTCATCCAGATACGCAGTGGATCCGTATTTCCTGCTCCGCAGCCATTTGAAAAAAGTATGGTTGGACACGCTCCAGACAAAAGCCCCCAGATTTTCAATCTCTTTCCCGGAACGGATTGTTCTCAGAACCTCCAATGCGATTTCCATGGACAGATCCTCCGCATTCTCCCGGTTGTTGAGCTTCTGATAGCAGAATCCAAGGACTTTTTCCAGATATTCTTCTTCAAACCGCTTTAACGCTTCCGCATCGTTCACTTGCTTCACCTCGCAGAACTTTTACACAACATATTGTTACTTATTAAGTACCGCACATGGAAAAACGGTTGGGGATGTTATTGGAATATTCCTGTTTTCAAAAGCTCCAGCCCCTGAAAAAAATCCTCTATGTCACGCTGTTCCTCCTGATACTTCAGGAAAAACGCCTTCATCTCAGGATGATCCTCTCCGATATCCTGAAGAATTCCGTCAAAATTATCTGCATTGATACAAGATAATTCCGCAATGATGCGGTAATACTCTCTGTCGCCGCCATATTCCCCAAGGAGAACCTGCCATGTCTCCCCTCCGCCGCAGCCTCTGGTCAGGCTTCGCAGAAGCGTCTCCAGCTCTTCCTTCAAGGCAGGAGCCAGCCCTCGGGGATGGAGGAGGCGCAGGAATGCGAGCCGGATCTTTTCCTTCCTCCGCTCACTGATATACTCCTCCAGATCTGTGCCGATATAGTCTTCCTCCCCGTAAACAGACTGGCTGATGTACCCTTCCTGAATGAAAGTCCGCAGGACGGCCGAAAGCTTATGATCCCACTTTCCCAGCCACTCCGCGCTTCCCGCCGCAGGAAGGCCAAGCAGGTAATAGGCGTCCAGAAGCGTTACCGCGGCAGCCAGAAGCTTTCCCTTCAAATACACATTGCCCGACAGCAGCGGAGTGCTGTCGGGCGCAGGTTAGCAGGTTATTTTATTTGTCTTTATTTCGTCAGCTCTTCCAATTCCTCGATCACTTGTCCGAATACATCAAGCGCATCCTGAATAGGCTGGGCGCTGGTCAGATCCACACCGGCGATTTTCAGCAGTTCTACCGGAGGCATGGAGCAGCCGCCGGAAAGGAACTTCTTGTAACGCTCTACGGCAGGCGCACCCTCTTTCAGAATATTGCGGGCGACGGCCACAGCCGCAGAGAAGGATGTGGCGTACTGGTACACATAGAAATTATAGTAGAAATGAGGGATTCTCGCCCATTCTACACCAATCTCCGGATCAGATACCATATCCGGCCCATAGTACTTACAGTTCAGGTCATAATATACCTTTGTCAGAGCTTCTGCCGTCAGGCTCTGTCCCTCCTCGGCCATCCTATTGGTGATCATCTCATATTCCGCAAACATGGTCTGGCGGTACACGGTTCCCTTGAAGCTGTCCAGATAATGATTCAGCAGGAAGGCCCGTTCCTTCTTATCAGTGGTGTGAGCCAGCAGATATTCCATCAGCAGGATCTCGTTGCAGGTGGAAGCCACCTCCGCCACAAAGATCCGGTAACTGGCATACATGGGCGGCTGGCCATGGTTGGAATGCCAGGTGTGCATGGAGTGGCCCATCTCATGGATCAGGGTAAACATATTGTCCATATTGCCTGTATAGTTCAGCAGAATATAGGGACAGCTGTCATAGGATCCGGTGGAGTAGGCACCGCTCCGCTTGCCCTTATTCTCGTACACGTCGATCCAACGGTTGGCAAAGCCCTCCCGAACCACCTGAAGATAATCCTCTCCCAGAGGATCCAGCGCCTTCAGAACAGTCTCCTTGGCTTCGGCAAAGGGGATCTCCTTGGACACACCGGCGATAATGGGGGTGTAGATGTCGTACATATGCAGCTCGTCCACACCCAGCAGGCGTTTGCGCAGACGCACATAGCGGTGCATCTTGTCCAGATTCTTATTGACCGTATCGATCAGATTCCGGTACACCTGAGAAGAGACGTTAACCCTGCTTACGGACGCCTCCAGAGTATTTTCATAATGGCGGGCCCGGGCGTTAAAGATCAACTGTTTCACATGGCCGCTGTAGATGCTGGCCAGAGTGTGGGAATACTGCCTATAAACGCTGTAGAACTTTTCAAAGGTTTCCCTGCGGACACGGCGGTCTGCAGATTCCTCCAGCGGCACAAAGCGCCCTTGGGTAATCTGCACCATCTCACCGTTCTCATCCTCCACCTCAGGAAATTTTAAATCCGCATTATTGAAGATGGAATAGGTCTGGTCAGGATTGTTGCAGATCTCGGAAGCATCGGCCAGCAGTTTTTCCATCTCCTTGGACAAAGTATGGGGCTTCAGGCGCAGGATATTCCCCAAAGCAATCCGATAGTCCTCCAGTTCGGGACATTGCCGATAATAGTCCTCCAGCCGAGCAGTCTCCAGCTCCAGAATCTCGGGAGTGATAAAAGAGATGCTGCTCCCAATGCCAGCTGTGATGCTGCCGAATCGCTGGCTCATCTCCTGATGGGTGTCGTTGCCTGTATCCTGATCGCTGAGACAGGATACATATACACCCAGATGGTGCAGTTTGCGGTACAAGGCCGTCTCCTGACGCAGAGTTTCAAGGAGACTTTGGGCGCTCTCGCATACATGGCCTTCCTGATCCGCCAGCTTTCTGCCCATCTCCTGAGCTTGTTTCAGGTCTGCTTCCCAGCTTTCACGGTCAGCGTACATCTTGCTTAAATCCCAGGTATCCTCCGCGGCCACCTGATCTCTTGTGGACAATGTTTTTGCCATAGCAATAACCTCTCTTCTAATTAGAATATTCTGAAAACTTTATCTGTTATAGTATAACATGATTTGGTAAAATAAGCTATATTATCATGTATTTTGTTTAACTCCAATAGGGTAAGGAACTGTTGATCAATAACTTGTGCATAAAAGCCAAATGTGTTATACCTTATTTATACTGCCGGCATACCTGCCACTAATATGCAATACATTTCTCATGCTCCCTTCAAATTAACTGTTTCTTATGCAGTATGTGGTTATGCGGCATAAAAAGGACGATATGGACTTGTTTGCGGAGGAAACGGACACCGAAAACGGCAAGGTTAAGCCACTGTCATTTGAGCAGTACCAAAAACTGATTGCATAGCTTGGCAAGCGGTGATTTCCACTTGCGTCCTCCACATAGAAGCGATAGTACCATTTTTTTCCTTTCTTCCGCACTGATTCTTTTGCCATAATCGTTTCTCCTTTCGATAAATGCAACCTTTATTGCGTATGGCAATCGGAACTGATGAAATGCTTTCTGCGTGTAAGTATATCATAACTCCGGCTGCCCTATCCTATTCCTGACGGCGCGGATTACAGAGCAGGATAAGGTCTGCGGGCGGGAGGGGACGATTATATCACCAAGCCTTTCGGCTTGCAGGAATTGCTTGCCCGCATTGAGGCCCATCTGCGCC
>CAXHOW010000011.1:0-95552 GCA_964018205.1 uncultured Acetatifactor sp.
GTGTCAAGTTCCTCCAATTCTTCCGGAAATATCCTCTGCTCTCCATGGAACAACACAGCATTGAAAAAATCAGCAAATCGTTCATTATCGTTCCAATATTTTTTCAGTACAGTGTCGGGCTTCAAAGCCTGCTTTTTCTCACGCATTGCGCATCTCCTTCCCCATATTTCCTAGTATACCATAATTTTATGCGCTTCAGATTTAACGTTCCCAATATATTTATTCATCGTAAACTACTCCATCTCTCAATTCCACACTGTCAAAGAAAACCGGGGTAATTGCTTTTTCCTGCTGGAACCATCTTGTATATTCTTCCGTATTACCATTGCCGAAATAAACCAATGTCCCCTCCACATCATTATCAGCCAATAATTCTGCATCCAACAAAATCATGCAAGTATCCATAATGCCACTTAACTGTGAGACCCGGACTCTCATATCCTTATGCAAATCGTCTATTGTGTACTTCTGCTTTGTTAGAATCATGTAAATTGCCTCTCCATTTTTGTCGCTCTCTTAAGGCTTTCCTTATTCTTCCTTAAACAACTCTGCCTAATTAGTATTGCAACCTGTTCCGACATTATGATTATTCAAAGAACCAGCTCATTGAATCCACTGTGACTTCTTCTTAAATTATAATCTAAAACACCATGAAATACAACAAAAACAAGGAATTACCTGGCATTCGGATTACAGGTAATTCCTTATTATGTTATATGCTATCATTTAAAACTCCTGACTGCTGGCCTTCATGGGTTGCCAAAAGGCAAGCTTTACTTCTTTTCCCTCATGGAATCGGGCAGTGGCACGATCTGCTTTTCTATGCCCTGTACGCTCACCTTTTTCCTGATAGCTATGTAATACCACCGTGTCGTGGACTCCAGGTCTCCGATATAAGCGGCAATTTCTTCCACACGGGCTCCGGCCTCAAAAGCACGTGCCGCAAAGGTCCGACGGAATATATGCAGGCCCCCCGAATAGGAATCCAACCCCGCATTGCGGAAAATCACCTTCATCCTGTGCTGCAGATTGGTCGCCGTGTTCTGTCTCCCTGTTTTGGTCGTAATCACCAGCGCATCCGGCGAGCTGTCCTTTGCATTCCTGCGGATAAGTTTCAGGATATTCCTCGCATCCGAATTCAGCATAATGTTTCTGGCCTGTTGGTTCTTAGTTGTCCCTTCTACCATAATCTGTCGCTTATCCGCCTTTTCGTCATGGTTTTGAACCATAGAAGCGCTTTTATTGATTCTAAGAATTCCGTGCTCATAATCTCGGAACCTTAACACCAACGCCTCGCCGACACGCATTCCCGTGTAGAGCAATAGCAGGCCATATAACCCTGCAGGATACTTATAACCGCCGGTCTTATCATTTACAGCAAAAGCTTCCTTTACGAATTTTTTTCTTCTTCCTTTGACAGGACAATAACATCCGGCTCTTCTACCGTTTTAGCGTGTTTCCTCATGATTCTTTTCATCAATGTTTCCTTAATCGGAGCAACCAGGTTTGTAGAAGCCTTTCCCCGCAAAACTGCCCAGGCATATGCGGCATTCAGTACATCCACCACTTTCTTAATGGTAACATCTGTCCCGTCCCAAATGGAGCATCTTCCTTAAGTCTGAAACTGTCAAAAGCACCTTGCTCTCAATTTCCATCTTAGTCCCTTGTACGATGTTTATAGAAGCAAAACACCATAACTCAAACTTCCCACACCATATGGTATGTTGAACCTTGAAAAATCAATGCTTTAACCCATAAAAAAGGCACAAATTTCTTGTCTGTGGTATAATTGAGTTGTCTAAAAACCAATTACACAGCAAGGAGATTTATGCCATGTCAAGTATACCACAAACAACCGATAATGGAAACAGCGTTTCTGATTTTGCCACAAAATTTATGAAGCGGTTCCACCTTGGAAAACTGCTGACAAGGAAGCAGACACAGGAATTATTGCACATGGGGAAGAACCGGATATTAGACCATATCCAATCCGGGCGGTTGCGCGCCCTGGTCCTTGACGGACGGTATCTGATCAAAAAAGAGGATATAGTTGACTTTATCAACCGTCTGCCTTACAGATAAATGCCCATTTAAAGGAACTACTATTGAAAAACACCAGGAATCCCGCTGTTATCCGGCTCTCCCTGCCATTTTAAATTGACCTATGAATTGACCTATCCATTCTCAAAAAGGAAGATTTTTACCGAAAAACCAGTAAAATGTTACTGGTGGCATTTTTCATGCCCAGAGAATAATTTGTAGCTCCAAATTCCGCAAACCCTTGATTTTACAGCAAAAATTAGCCCCGATGAATCTCTCCACCGGGGTTCCTGAACAGGGCTACAAGGATTCGAACCTTGAAATGACGGAGTCAGAGTCCGTTGCCTTACCGTTTGGCGATAGCCCTATTTATACATATGTCATTTCTGCGGCTCGGTTCAAAGCATTTTTCAAACCAGCTCTATTTCCTTACCACTTGATGTATTATACACGAAGTATTTCCATTTTGCAATACCCTAATGCAAATTTTTTTAAAATTTTTGACAGCAAAATTTTGACAGGAATTATGACAGGGCCAAAAACCGGGACAGAGCCGCCCAAAGCCCCCCTGCCCCGGATTTCTCGCTATATCTCGAAGGTCAGCTCACCGTAGGAAGGCACGGGCCAGACTTCCTTATCCACCATCTGCTCCAGCTCGTCGATAGGCGCGCGCAGCTCCTCCATGGCCTCTCTGACGGCATCCTTATAAAAGAATGCCTTCTCCTTCACATTCTTTATGACAGCAGCCTCCCTTGCCGCCTTCTCCAGTCTGGATAGAGCGCCCTTCGCCTCCGTCAGCTTCCCGTTCACCTCCGCCAGCAGCTGAGCCTGAATCATAGGGTCCGCCCCGGCCTCTCTCACCGCGATCACCGTATCCGCCAGTGTCTTGGTATACCTTATCACAGCCGGAATATACTTCTTTCCCGCCATGTCGATCATGGTGAGTGCTTCTATATTGATAGTCTTTGCATAAGTCTCGTAGATGATCTCCTCCCGTGACTCCAGCTCTACCTTCGTAAAGATGCCGAATTTCTCAAACAGCCGGATGGCCTTTTCGGTGGTCAGGGTATTGGCTGCCTCTATAGTGGACTTGATATTGGGAAGTCCCCGGCGTTTCGCCTCCTCCACCCATTCCTCAGAATAGCCGTCGCCGTTGAATATGATCCTCTGGTGCTTCGTCATATACTCCTTGATCAGGTCATGTACAGCGAGCTCGAAATCCTCCGCTTTCTCCAGAACATCCGCCGCCTCACAGAACGCTTCCGCCACAATGGCGTTCAGCGTAGTGTTGGGGCTGGCCACAGAGTCCGAGCTGCCCACCATGCGGAATTCGAATTTATTGCCGGTGAAAGCGAATGGCGAGGTACGGTTGCGGTCAGTGGCATCCTTCTCGAATTCCGGAAGGGTGGAGACTCCTGTCTCCAGCTTGCCGCCTTCTAGACAATGGGCAGCCTCCCCCGTCTCTACCAGCTGCTTCACCACATCCTCCAGCTGCTCTCCCAAAAAGACGGAGATGATGGCAGGTGGCGCCTCGTCCGCACCCAGCCTGTGATCGTTTCCCACATCCGCGGCGCTCTGGCGGAGCAGATCCGCATGGGTGTCTACAGCCTTCATGATGCAGGCCAGCACCAGAAGGAACTGGATATTCTCATTGGGTGTATCCCCCGGATCCAGCATATTGACACCATTGTCGGTGCCCAGAGACCAGTTATTGTGCTTGCCTGAACCGTTCATCCCGGCAAAGGGCTTCTCATGCAGCAGACAAGTCAGGCCGTGCCTGCCAGCCACCTTCTTCATGGTCTCCATTACCAGCTGATTGTGATCCACTGCAATATTGGCTGTCTCGTACACCGGGGCAAGCTCATGCTGGGCAGGCGCCACCTCGTTGTGCTGGGTCTTGGCTGTGACCCCCAGCTTCCACAGCTCCACGTTCAGATCCTTCATGTAAGCTCCTACCCGCTCTCTGATGGTGCCGAAATAATGGTCCTCCAGCTCCTGCCCCTTGGGCGCAGGCGCTCCGAACAAGGTACGTCCCGCAAAAATCAGGTCGTCCCGCTGCAGATATCTTTCCCTGTCCACCAGAAAGTACTCCTGCTCCGGCCCCACGCTGGGCACTACCTTGGTAGCCGCCGTGTTTCCGAAAAGCCGCACGATGCGCAGAGCCTGCTGGCCGAGAGCCTCCATGGAACGAAGCAGAGGTGTCTTTTTGTCCAGCGCCTCGCCGGTATAAGAACAGAAAGCGGTGGGAATACAGAGAATCACTCCCGTGGCATCCTCCTTCAGGAACGCCGGAGACGTGATGTCCCATGCCGTGTACCCTCTGGCCTCGAACGTAGCACGCAGCCCGCCGGAAGGGAAGGAAGAGGCATCCGGCTCGCCCTTGATCAGTTCCTTGCCGGAAAACTCCATGATCATCTTGCCATCCTCATCAGGATGAGTGACAAATGCGTCATGTTTTTCCGCAGTGATGCCCGTCAGGGGCTGGAACCAATGAGTGTAATGGGTCGCCCCGTTCTCCACCGCCCAGTCCTTCATGGCCTTGGCAATCACGTCAGCCGTCTCCAGAGACAGCTCCCCACCCTGCTCCATGAGCCTCTGTACCTCTTTGTATACGCTTCTGGGCAGCCGTTCCTTCATCTTGCCGAAGGTAAATACCTTGCTGGCAAATATCTCCTCCACATTCAAAACTTCCTTCATCCTCTTATCTCCCTACTTGATTGGATTTTCTTGATCGGATTTTCTATTGCCCGTTCCTGACGCGCAGCAGGTCGTACTGCTTTGCAGGCCCGGAAAGCCTGACCCACAGCTTCTGCTTCGCATGGGGACAGCTGTCCATGGGAACACCCTCTTGCGTATACATAGCTTCCACCCGGACAGCCACATTCCTGCCGTCCGGCTTCATGACCTCGATCGTATCTCCCACGGCAAACTTGTTGCGCTGCTCTATATGTACCAAGGTGCCATTCTCTGCCGGCATTTCCGTATTCCTCAGGGTTTCTTCTCTTCTCTGATCCCCTCCTGCTTCCGTCCGCCACGGCAGTCCGCCGCCTTTCCACACTCTCTCAATCGTCCCCAGATAAGTATATTCATTCACATAGGTGCTGCTGTCATAAATCTGCGATTCCTGATCAGGTTTCCCAAAATAAAATCCCGTGGAGAAATGACGGTGGGTGCATTTGGCGATCTCTTCCTGATACCATTCCATGTTGCCGCGGTATGTTTCCTCCGAGACAAAAAAATCATCCAGCGCCTTGCGGTAAGTCCTCGCCACTGCGGCCACATACAAGGCGGTCTTCATCCGCCCCTCCACCTTCAGGCTATGGATGCCTGCCCCCACAAGCTCCGGAATATGCTCAATCATACACAAGTCTTTGGAATTAAAGATAAAAGTCCCTCTCTCATTCTCCTCCACCGGCATATATTCCCCCGGTCTGGTCTCCTCCGCCACCGCATATTTCCAGCGGCAGGGATGGGTACAAGAGCCTTGGTTGGCGTCCCTTCCCGTAAAATAATTGCTCAGCAGGCAGCGCCCCGAATAGGAGATGCACATGGCCCCATGCACGAAGCATTCGATCTCCATCTCCTCGGGAATCCGCTCCCGGATGGAAATAATCTCCTCCAGAGACAGCTCTCTGGCGGCAACCACCCGCTTCGCCCCCTGCCTCCACCAGAACAGAAAGGTACGGTAATTTGTATTATTTGCCTGCGTTGAAATATGAATCTCCGCAGCGGGCCATACTTCCCTTGCAATATCAAACATACCAGGATCCGAAATGATCAACGCGTCGCAGGGCTCCGGCTGCATATCTCTCAGCTGGCGGAGATATGCAGCGGCTCTTTCCAGATCCCCGTTATGGGCAAGAATATTGGCTGTGACATAGACCTTTACACCATGGGTATGCGCAAACGCAATCCCCTCCGCCATCTCTGCCGGGGAAAAATTCTTCGCCTTGGCACGCAGCCCGAAAGCATCCCCGCCGATATATACCGCATCCGCTCCAAAATTCACCGCCGTCTTCAGCACTTCCAGACTGGCGGCAGGAATCAAAAGCTCCGGCTTCTTTCGCCGTTCCATACCTGTACCCTCCCGCCCGCTTCGGCGGGCATACAATACATATATTTTTGACAATCAGTTTCTGCCCTCAAAGGCTTTTGCCGGATTCCGCTTCGTGCTCAGCGCCACTCCGTCTCCCACCGACAGCACCACGCTTTCCAGCATAGGATGGTGCTTCAGCTGATAAAGGTATTCCCGCATTCTGGCATGGATTGTCCGGTTCCGTCTGGTCACGGCAAAGCGGGACTGGATAATGTCCCCGTCCTGCAGCACATTGTCAGACACCAGCAGCCCTCCGGGAACAAGCAGCCGCAGAACCTCCGGGAAAAAATGAATATACTGCCCCTTGGCGGCATCCATGAAAATCATGTCATAGCTGCCTGTCAGTCTGCCGAGAATGTCCTGCGCATCCCCTTCCAAAAGCGTGATTCTGTCCTCCCTGCCGGCCTGCCTGAAATTCTCTCTGGCAGCCAGAATCCTCTGCTCCTGCTTTTCAATGGTGGTGATCCGGCAATGCTCCGGGCCGTACTCGCTCATCAGCAGCGCCGAGAATCCCACCGCTGTACCCACCTCCAGAATTTTCTCCGGCCTGATAAGGGCCAGCAGGAATTTCAGGAGGCTCTGGGTAGATCTGCGCACAATAGGAACCTGTGCTTCCAGAGCTGCCTTTTCTATCTCGTTCAAAAAAGGAGAATTGCCCTTATCCAGCGAATCGATAAAGGCAGCCATTCTCTCGTCTATAATCATTCCGTCTCCTAACCTGCGAAGCCGTGCCCATCACGGCTCCGAATTTTTCCCGGCGGCTTCAGCCCCACCTTCCCGCTTGTCTCGGACAACGCCCTGTACACCCCCGCAAGGCATCCTGTCCTTCCCGGCAGCTTCAGCCTGCGCCAGGCGGCACGCTGTCCAGCTTGTAAAGCACCCTGCTGTCACTCTCCAGCCTCTTCTTCATCAGCCCCCTTAGCCATGACCTCCATCATGTCCTCCACCGTCATGGACGTGTTCAGTTCAAACACTCCGGGCCTCACATCCTCCCTATACTCGGAAAGGTAATATTGCAGGACAAAAAGCTTGGCGTCCCTTACCAGCCCCCTGCTTTCAAAAAGCTTGCCAATATCCAGCGCCGACATATTCTGGCTCACGGTCACTGTCACAGCCCTTCCGTTCTCCTGAGTCGTCATAGCCGGCTCGGTAAAAATGCGGTATCCGTAGTCATAACATATCTCCGCTCCCCGGCATATCACATAAATCACCGCCACCAGCATCACTACCCTGAAAATCGCTCCGCATACGACACCAATTATATTCGTAGCCTTCATATCCCAAACCACGCCTTTCCCATCCTCTGCACTGCGGTCCTGCAGCACCCCCGGCCCTGCAGGACTTTAAACTATAGACATACCCTACACTTCCATGATGATCGGCAGTATCATAGGCCGTCTCTTTGTTTTTTTCCAGACATAGTCGCTGAGAGCATCCTTTGTAGTATTCTTCAGCTTGCCCCAGTCCGTGATTCCTCTGTCGATGCATTTCTGCAGCGCCTCCTCCACGGTCTGCCGGGCCTCCTCCATCAGCTCGTCCGATTCCTTCACATACACAAAGCCTCTGGACACGATATCCGGCCCTGCCACCAGCTCTCCATAGGCCTTGTCAAGGCTCATAACAACAATCATGATACCGTCTTCCGCCAGATGCTGGCGATCCCGCAGAACCACATTGCCCACGTCGCCCACGCCTAAGCCGTCCACCAGAATGGCGCCCACGGGTACCTTCCCCACAACCTTTGCGCTTTCCTCCCTCAGTTCCAGTACGTCCCCGGAGGACAGCATAAATATATTCTCTTTATCTATGCCGAGGCTCTGGGCAATCTTTGCCTGCGCCTTCAGATGCTTATACTCCCCGTGCACAGGGATGGCATATTGAGGACGTATCAGGGTATAGATCAGCTTGATCTCCTCCTGACAGGCATGTCCGGACACATGGGCATCCTGAAAGATCACATCAGCGCCCTTCCGCAGCAGCTCATTGATCACTTTGGTGACAGACTTCTCATTGCCGGGGATGGGGTTTGAAGAAAAGATGACTGTGTCCCCTGCCCCGATGGTGATCTTGCGGTGCATCCCCCCCGCCATACGGCTCAGAGCGGCCATGCTCTCCCCTTGACTGCCCGTAGTGATGATGACCTGCTGTTCATCAGGGTAATCCTTCAGCTGCTCCAGCTCCACCAGCGTATTGTCCGGGATTCTGATGCATTCCAGATTTCTTGCCGTCTCGATGATGCTGACCATGCTGCGGCCCTCCACGCACACCTTGCGGCCGAACTTGTATGCCGTATTGATGATCTGCTGAACCCTGTCCACATTGGATGCAAAGGTGGCCACGAATATCCTCGTATTCTTGTGCTCCTCAAACAAGGTGTCAAAGGTATGCCCCACCGTCCTCTCGGAGGGCGTAAAGCCGGGGCGCTCCGCATTGGTGGAATCGCACATCAGCGCCAGTACACCCTTCTTGCCCAGCTCCGCCAGACGCTGCAGATCGATGGCATCTCCAAATACAGGGGTGTAATCAACCTTGAAGTCCCCCGTATGCACCACCACGCCGGCCGGGGAATAGATTGCCAGCGCCGCCGCATCCACGATGCTGTGGTTTGTCTTGATAAACTCCACCCGGAACTGCCCCATATTGATGGACTGGCCGAACTTTACCACCTTTCGCTTGGTGTTCTTGAGCAGATTATGCTCCTTCAGCTTGTTTTCAATGATGCCCATGGTAAGCCGGGTGGCATAGACGGGCACATTGATGTCCCTCAGCACATAGGGCAGGGCACCGATATGATCCTCGTGCCCATGGGTGATCACAAATCCCTTTACCCTATCGATATTATCCTTAAGATAAGTAACATCGGGAATCACAAGGTCTATTCCCAGCATATCGTCCGCCGGAAAGGACAGACCACAGTCTACCACAATAATACTGTCTTCATACTCGAAGGCAGTAATATTCAGGCCAATTTGCTCCAGACCTCCCAAAGGGATGACCCTCAGGCCGGAGCTGTTCTTATTCTCTTTTCTCTTCAATCAAATCTCCTCCACATTCTACACAACAGCCATAGAGCCTGACCTCGTGGTTCACCACACAAAATCCGGTTGTTGCGGCGATTTTTGCTTCCAGCTCCTCCAGCAGATCCTCCTGAAAGGAAATCACCTTGCCGCATTTTATGCAAATCAAATGGTGATGGCGGTGTTTTATGTCCACGTCCTGAGCACTCCCCATCTCATAACGCGCAAAACCGTCATCAAAATTGATCCTGTCAATCAGACGCAGCTCGTTCAGCAATTGTATTGTTCTAAAACAGCGGCCAGCCCGATCTCCGGACTGGACACAATGGTCTCTTGTCCACCGCCATATCCTAATCTCGCTCAAATTCAATGTCGTCCAGCATTTCTTCAAACACTCCCGCCACTGCGGCAAGCTCGTTCTCCTCGGACACAATGGTGAATACGCTTTCCTCTTCCCCGTCCCCGGACAGATCCTTCAGGATCAGCGCTTCTCCGTCTCCCTCCATGGAATCGGACACAAGAATATAGTTGAAGCCCCCGATTCTGGTCTGCTCCAACACATAAAAATCCACCGGGTCCTCACCCTCAGGATTGAATGTAACCTTCTCCAGCTTCTCCATCTGCACACCTCTCATTCCCGCCTGCGGACACTGTCACAAATCCTCCGCTTCCGCCGTCCTGCTTACCCCGGACCATTCCTCTCATTCTCCTCCGGCCCCGAGCAGCCCGGCATTCGAATATTGCTCCCTCTCCGCTTCTTATACAGGTGGTCGTTCTATGCTCTCCTAAGGCGCTTCCGACCTTCCCCGGCTGTCCAGATATCCTTGCAGGATAAAAGACGCCGCTATCTTATCCACATAGTCCTTACGTTTCTCCCTGCGGATGCCGGCCTCTATCATAGCCTTGTCTGCTGCTACTGTGGTCAGACGCTCGTCCCAGAAAATCACGGGGATCCCCGTCCGGCGCTCCAGCTTCTCCGCAAACTCTCTTGTCAGCGCTACTCTCTCGCCCTCTGTACCGTTCATGTTCTTGGGCAGGCCCAAAACAATCTCCTCCACCTCGTATTCCACAATCAGCTCCTCGATCCGGGCAAGTGTCCTGCGAAGCTTATTCTCCTCCTTGCGGCTGATGATCTCCACACCCTGCGCCGTTATGAGCAGACTGTCGCTGATGGCGACCCCAACCGTCTTGGAGCCGAAATCCAGTCCCATAATCCTCATATGTGCCTCCTGCCCTTCTCTATTCCCATCCTCTGGTGCGGATATACTCCCTCAGCAGCTCCTCCACCAGTTCATCCCGCTCTACCTTCATGATCATGCTTCTGGCATTTTTATGGCTGGTAATATAGGTAGGGTCTCCGCTCATGACATATCCCACAATCTGGTTCACCGGGTTGTAGCCCTTTTCCGTCAGCGCCTCATATACCGAAGACAGAACACCCTTTACTCCGTCCTCAGAGTCCGATCCAACCTTAAAGTATTGTGTGTTTTCCAAATTCTGCATATGCAAACCTCACTCTGTCCATGCTTCATGCAAAGACCCCGCTGCCCTGCGCCATACACATCTGCCGCAAAATAATCCGAAACCCATTTATTGCCTTTCCAATTACTATAACTCATTTGTACACAAAATTCAAGAAAAACTATTCAGTCAGTATTTCATCCGTGAGAAACCCACTGACCGGCACTCTTACAATGATATTTCCGCCAAGCCTCCGGTCCGCTTCCGCCGCCAGCGCCACCTTGACATAATCCTTCGTATGCCCTACCCAGTAGTCTTTTCCGGCGGTCTCGATACGTTCCTCCAGAAGCACCTCTGCCTCTCTGCCTATGTATTGTCTGCGGAATTCCACGGACTGCCTGCGCTCCAGCTCCAGCAGCCGGCTGCTCCGCAGGGTCTTAACCTGATCCGGCACCTGATCCGGCATCCTGTCCGCCGCAGTGCCCCTGCGTCTGGAAAACTTAAAAATATGCATCTCGTAGAACCCCACCTTCTCCAGAAAGCTTTCTGTACAGCTGAATTCCTCATCCGTCTCCCCGGGGAACCCTACGATCACATCCGTGGTTATGGCAGGATTATCGAAGCATTCTCTTAAAATTTCCACGCTTTCATAGTATTCCCCCACAGTGTAATGTCTATTCATCCTTTTCAGTGTCTTGTCGCATCCGCTCTGGAGAGACAGATGGAAATGAGGGCACAGCTTCGGCAGCGCCGCCAGCCTGGCCGCCGCATCGGGTGTGATAATCCTCGGCTCCAGAGAACCCAGCCGGATCCGCTCCAGCCCCCGAACCTCATGCACCTGCTCTGTGAGGGCAATGAGCCTTCCCCAGTTCCCATGCCCCTGATACCCGTCAAAGTCAATCCCGTAGGAGCCAAGATGGATGCCCGTGAGCACTACCTCCTTATACCCTGCCTCCGCCAGTCCGCGGATCTCCCGCAGCACATCTTCCGCAGAACGGCTGCGCACCCGTCCTCTGGCATATGGTATGGCGCAATAGGAGCAGAACTGGTTGCACCCGTCCTGAACCTTGATATAGGCTCTGGTATGCTCCGCTGTATATTTCAGCTGCATCTCCTCATATTCACGGGTATGGGCGATGTCCAGGATCGTGGTTCCTTGTAAGGTCTTGTCCGGTGTCCATATGTTCTCCCGTTCCTCTAAACCGCCCCTATCTGCTCCTATCTCCGAATTCGTCTGCTCCTCTTTGTCTTCCGGTACTTTCCGCTTCCGGCCCTCTTCCGCTTCCTTCTGTCCCAAGCTCTTCTCCGGACCGCAGGGAACCGCGCCCTTTTCCCGTTCTCTCAGAAACTTCTCCAGAATCTCCGCGATATCCTTCTTCCTGTTGTTTCCGATGGCAAGGTCTATACTCTCGTCCTTTTCCACAGCCTCCCGCCCTGTCTGCACATAGCAGCCCACAGCCACCACCACGGCCTCCGGGTTGCGCTGCTTTGCCCGGTGAAGCATCTGCCTGCTCTTTCTGTCCGCAATGTTGGTGACTGTGCAGGTATTCACTACATAGATATCCGCCGTTTCATCAAAGGGCACAATATTGTACCCTTTTTCCAGCAGCGCCTGCCGCATTCCTTCCATCTCATAGGAATTCACCTTGCAGCCTAAATTAAACAATGCCACATTTTTCATATTGATTCCCCATATTTTTTGTACTGTTTTCGCCTTGACTTTTAATAATCCAGCCGTTAATATGTATGTGGACGGCGAATCCATAGCGCCAAATATTTAAGAAGGAGGTATGGAAAATGAAAACAGTACAGATTTATCTGAATTCGATCGACAAAGTAAAATCATTCGTGAATGACATTACCAAGTTTGATTATGATTTCGATCTGGTATCCGGCAGGTATGTCGTTGATGCCAAGTCCATCATGGGCATCTTCAGTCTGGATTTGGCAAAGCCTCTGGATCTGAACATCCATACAGAAGATGGTGTAGAAGAGGTAATGGAATTTCTGAAGCCTTATACCATGGAATAACATTCCATGGTATAACATTCCACGAATGGCTCTCTATGAGCAGCTCCGCTTCATTCCTTTCGTACATCTGCCATACATAACTATAAGGATCTCCCGGCTCCGGAAAACGCATAGATACGCAGTACGGAGCCGGGCGTTTTTTTGTTTGCTGTCCTGAGGCCTCGTCACCGAAACCGTCTCTGATCTTAACCCGACACCACGATCAGCTCTTTCGTCTCCAGCGCCGTGTTCACCAGCTCGTCTATCTTTTCATCCAGATTATGCTCATGACGGCGGATGATGTTCACATTGGGCTTGGTCACGGGATGCTTGGCCACAAAGATGGTGCAGCAGTCCTCGTAGGGCAGGATGGATGTCTCAAATGTCCCTATCTTATTGGCCACCTCCACGATTTCCTGCTTGTCAAAGCCAATCAGCGGCCTATAGACCGGCAGCTCACAGACCTCGTTGGTGGCGATCAGGGAATTCATGGTCTGTGAGGCCACCTGCCCGATGCTCTCCCCGGTGATAAGCCCCAGACAGTCCGTCTCCTTGGCGATATGCTCCGCAATCCGCATCATATAGCGCCGCATGATGATGGTCAGCTCCTCATGGGGACATTTCTCATGGATATAAAGCTGGATAGCCGTGAAGTCGATCACATGGAGCCAGATGGGGCCTGTATAGGCGGACACGATCCTTGCCAGATCCACCACCTTCTGCTTCGCCCGCTCGCTGGTGTATGGCGGCGCATGGAAATAGACCGCATCCAGCTTCACGCCCCGCTTTGCGATCATGTATCCGGCTACGGGGGAATCGATGCCGCCGGACAGAAGCAGCATGGCCTTGCCGCCGGTTCCCACCGGCATCCCCCCCGGTCCCGGAATGGTTTCCGAATAAATATAAATCTTTTCCCGTATCTCAACGCTGAGCAGAATGTTCGGTTCATGCACATCTACGGACATCTCCGGGTAAGCCCTCAGAATAGCCTCCCCCAGATCCGCATTGATCTCCATGGACTCCTTGGGATAATCCTTGCGGGCCCGACGGGCATGCACCTTAAAGGTCTTGTTTCGGTCAGGGTATACCTCTC
Source organism: uncultured Acetatifactor sp. (assembly GCA_964018205.1). Lineage (GTDB taxonomy): Bacteria > Bacillota > Clostridia > Lachnospirales > Lachnospiraceae > Acetatifactor. The sequence continues at coordinate 13,718 of CAXHOW010000011.1, forward strand.
CCACATACCTGACAACCGTGTCGCATAACTTTTCGAAGCCTTCGTCCTCCACATACATTACCGGGCAGATGCCGGAAATGCCGAACACATTCTTCAGACTGTCCACGGTCTCCTCAAAATCAAATTCCCCCTCCGCATCCACATAGATGCGCCCCTGACTTTTGTGGATGAGGAATTTCCCTTCGCACTTTTTCAGGGCAAACTTGATCTGGTGCACCAGCGCGTCCTCAAAAAGATATCTGTTCCTTCCCTTGATGCCTATCTCGGCATATTTTATCAAAAAAGCTGTAAACATACTCTATTTATCGCCTCCGGGTGTATTTACGTAATATAGGGATTTTATCATACATAGCCCGCAATGTATAGTCTATTTCTTCCATGGTAGTATAAACTGAAAAGCTGAGCCGTATGGTGGAGCCCAGCATGGGGTTCTGTATCCCCATGGCCTGCAGGGTGACGGATGGCTGGGGCTTTCTGGCCGCGCAGGCGCTTCCTGCGGACACATAGATGCCGTCCTCCTCCAGCGCATGCAGCAGCACCTCGCTGCGCACCCCGCTCACGGACACGCTGACGATATGGGGGGCAGTCCCCGCTCCCTCCGGCTCTCCCGGCAGCAGCCCGTTGATCTGTATTCCCTCGATCTTCCTGATACCCTCCAGAAAGGCCTTCTTATACTGGTACAGTCTCTCCATGTCGCTGTCATAATGCTCATAAAGCAGCTCGGCCGCCTTTGCCAGCCCTGCCGCGCCGGGCACATTGTCCGTGCCGGAACGGAGATTCATCTGCTGCCCTCCTCCGTAGAGGATAGGCTGAATCTTTACCTTCTCCCCGATATACAATAGGCCTATGCCCTTGGGACCGTGAATCTTGTGTCCGCTGGCTGACAATAGGTCGATACCCATCCGCTTCGGATAAATCTTTGCCTTGCCGAAGGCCTGCACCGCATCCACATGAAACAGCGTGGCCGGATTCATCCGTTTGATCAGGGCCCCCGCCTCTGCGATGGGCTGCAGCGCCCCCACCTCATTGTTGGTATGCATGACAGACACCAGAATAGTATCCTGCGTCATGGCCCGCCGCAGATCCTCCAGAGAAATCTGCCCATAGGAATTCACCGGCAGATAAGTCACCCTATAACCTTTTGCTTCCAGATGGCGCATGGTGTTCATGACCGCCGGATGCTCCACCCGGGTAGTGATCAGGTGCCGACCCTTTCTGTAATTGGCCTGAGCACATCCCAGAATAGCCATATTGTCGGATTCGGTGCCGCCGGAGGTAAAAAATATCTCCTTTTCGTTTACCTTGAGTATCCTTGCAAGGGTCTCCTTCGCCTCCCGCAGATACTGCTCCGCCTGTACGCCCTTCCCGTGCAGACTGGAGGGATTACCGTAATCAATGCACATGATTTTCGTCATCAATTCTGCCACCTCAGGAAACACTCTCGTCGTAGCAGAATTGTCCAAATATACTTCCATCGTTTCGCTCCTTTTATATACATAACCGTCGGGCAGTTATTAAAATCCTATTCTATCATATGCAGACCCCCTCTTATCTGTCCCTGCCTGATCTGTGCCCCCTATCTGTCCCTGCTTTATCTGCCGTGATAATCGCCCTCCTGCATCTTCTCTCCCAGCATCCTGATACCATCTCCTGCATCTTAATCCACAACATTCATCAATATGCCATATCGAGTCAGAACAGCTTAACTCATGGCACAATATTATATTACCCTGCCATACTCTGCTGCTGTCAGGGCAGAAGCTTTTGTTTCTCGAAAAACATCCTATGATCATCATCTCTCCAGCAGATACATAATCCATGACAGCACCGTCATCCCCGCCGTTTCTGTCCGCAGGATCCGTCTGCCCAGAGTAATGGGCTCCAGACCGCTCTCTAAAGCCAGACTGATCTCCGATTCCTCAAAGCCTCCCTCCGGGCCTATAAACAAGGCAATTTCCTGCCCCGGCCCGATTCCCTCAAGCAGTCTTCTGGTCTTTGCCATATCCTCCGCAAGCTCATAGGGAATCAGCCGGACATCCATCCCGGAAGCCCTTTTGACAGCCTGAGCAAAGCTTGACACTTCTGTCACATTCGGGATGACTGCCCGCTTACTCTGCTTTGCCGCAGCCTCTGCGATTCCCTGCCAGCGGGCAATCCTGCTCTGAGCCTTCTTCTCGTCCAGCTTCACGACACACCGCTTGGCGGCCACGGGAATAATCTCATAAGCCCCCAGCTCCACAGCCTTCTGGATAACCAGCTCCATCTTGTCCGCCTTGGGGAGCGCCTGAAACAGATACACCCGGGACGGCAGCTCTACATTGTCCTCCTTTATAAAACGCAGCTCACACAGCACCCTGTCCTCCTCCATGGTAAGGATGCCGCAGCGGTATTCCCTGCCGTCCTGACCGTTGCTGACTGCAATCTCCTCCCCCGGCTTCATCCGAAGCACATTCCTGATATGGTTCACATCCGGGCCAAGGATAATGACACTTTTGTCAGATGTATTGATTTGGCTGGTTTCCACAAAAAAATGATACATAACCTTATCTGGCTCCTATGGTTTATGAGTTTGCGCAGAACCGTCTATCTATGGTTTCAGCGCTTCTTCCGCCCCGTGACACTGACCCATTCCCCTTGACGGGTGACTTCTAACACCTCAAGGCCTGCAGCTTTTACTGCCTCCACCACTGTTTCCTCCTTGTCGTCGATGATTCCGGAGGTGATATAGATCCCGCCTTCCTTCATCTGCGCCACGATCACCGGGGTCAAGGCCACCAGCACATCCGCCAGAATATTGGCTGCCACGATATCATAACAGCCATACCCCACCTTATCCTGCACCGCCTTGTCCGTAATGATATTGCCGATCATCATCTCGAACCGGGATGGCTCTATATTATTGGCCTGACAGTTCTGCGCCACCGCTTCCAGCGCGCAAGGATCCAGATCCGTCCCCACAGCGTGCTCAGCCCCGAACATCAGAGAAAGGATCGCCAGAATCCCGCTGCCGGTTCCTACATCCAGAAGCCTTGTCCCCGGTCTCACGAACTTGCGCAGCTGCCGGATGCACAGCTGGGTGGTCTCATGCATCCCTGTGCCGAAAGCGGTGCCCGGATCGATATGCAGTGTCATCCTCTCCCCGTCCTCAGACTTCACGTCCTCCCATGAGGGAATTACCAGAATGTCATCTATATAGAACTGATGGAAATACTGCTTCCAGTTGTTGATCCAGTCTATGTCCTCTGTCTCGTCCACGGTGACAGAACCCTCGCCGATATCACAGAACTGCCGAAGCTCCTCCAGCTCCCGATTCACATTCTGAAGGACAGTATCCGCATCCATCGTCTCTCCCATGACCTCCAGACTGCCGTCATCCTTTTCCTCCACGAAAAAACTCAGATATGCCATGCCGTCATCCTCAGGGCAGTCCGGCAGTATATCCACGAACATCTGCTCCTTTTCCAGCGGCGTCAAAGGAATCTTATCCTCGATCTGAGCACCCTCCAGACCGATGTCATACAGTGTGCTTATGATGATATCCTCCACTCCCGTGACCGTCTTTATTTTAAATTTCATCCATTTCATGGTATCTGCCTCCTGACTCTCCGTCAATTTCCGTTTCTATGTTTAAACAAGGTTCACAGAAGAATTTTCCATAATATATGCCCCCTCAGGCAGTGAAATTACGTCTCTGCGCTTCGCACAGCCCCAATATGATAAACAGCAGCGGAGTGTTCAGCACCTGCTGAAAGCTGATCAGGGAATGTGCGCCGTACATTGCCGCGGCCAGCAGACCCAGCCGGCCAAACTGTCCCATTCCGGCGATCCGGTCGTCCCTGCGCTCTCTGTCCTCTCCGGCGATCCGGTCGTCCCTGCGCCTTCCGGCAGTCCGGCCAATCTGTCTCTGAACGCTGCCCTTCCGGCTCCTTAGAATCATGCGCCGTTCTCTGTCATACTGCCAAAAAGCTGTCAAAAAGATAGCCACATAACTGACAGTCCCCAGAATCCCCACATTACACAGCTGGCTCAGCAGCTCGTTATGAGCATTTGTAAAGACGGCGCCCTCCCAATGATCTCCGTTCCACACCTCTGTGCCCGTCCCCGGTCCGGCAAAAACCGCCTCGGCATAGCAGTCCGGCCCGGCTCCCAGCAGCTTGTCCTTCCAGTCCGCTTTTTCAAAACTTTCCACGGCAATCCGCCACAGCAGCCCCCTGCCGCTGCCGAATCCATCGTCAACATGACGGCTTGCCAGACAGAACACCGCTATGCCGGCGGCTGTAATACAGAAAGCAGCAGCGCATCCTGCCACAGCCAGCCCCTTTCCCCTCTTGCTTTCCTGATGGATGTCTTCCCTGATTCCTGCGGTTTCTCTATGCCCTATATACCTCCGGCCATTCAGCATCCCCTTATTACTGCGGATTTCTATGGATCTGTCCTCCTCCACGGGTCTGCCCTTCTCCATGGATCTGTTCTCCTCCATGGCTCCGCTCTTCTCCATGAATCTACTTTTCCCCATGCAGAAATCCAAGTTTTCCTTCCGGCCACCCCTCCTTTTATCAACCAAAAAATAGAACAAAATGCAGACTGCCGCCCCCAGCTCCCATACATACCATTCCACGGCTTCAAACACATTGCCGTCAAGCACAATTGCCGCTTTCTTTCCCCTCATTCTCATCAGCTGCCACATCACAGGCATACATAGGCAAAACCCTGCCGTAAGCAGGCCCACCCGCTTCAGCACCGTCGGTCGGCCTTCCAGTACCCCACAGACCAGACATACAAGCACACAGACCGCCAGAATCAGCAGCCCTCCCTGACTGCCTTGTATGCCCAGCAGCACAAAAGCCAGTACCGATGCTATGTACAGAACAAAACGCAGGCCCTTTCTCTCCTCCTGCAGAAAGTGATTGACCAGCAGTGCCAGCGCCGCACTGTAGTAACCACACAGCCAGTTGATATTCCCCAGAGTGGACAGCATATGGCTGTATTCCCAGTCCCCGCTGTTCCAGCCCTCCATCAGCCCCAGCGGATCGATGCCCAGACGGTGCAGCAGCCCCAATACAGTCACAGCAGCCAGTGCCGCCTCCCCCAGGTACAGCGGCCATCCGGAGCCGTCGTACTGCCTTGACACAAAGAAATAAATTCCCACCAGCAGCAGCTGAAAAAATGCCCCTGTGAACCATCCCTCATAGCCCCGCCATGCCAGCTGCCCATAGGAGCTGGCAACCGCCGACAGCAGCACCGCCGCGCCGTAGGCCGCCACAGCCCGGTCTGTCATCCCGAATACTTTCCTGCCCCGCTCTCTGCCTATCATCGCACGCAGCCGTCCCGGCATCCCCATGATCAGCCAGCAGCCCAGACACAGCACCGTGATATTTCGGAACAATATATATTTCGTATTCCCCAGCTGCCAGTAGCCCTGCCCCGTGTACAGAGGCAGCGCCGTCAGCATCGCCGCTGCATATAAATTACACAATAGATTTAAGAATTCCTTGTTTCCGTTTTTCATAATTATGGATTATACCCCATATTTTCCCATTTGAAAAGGGTATCCTGCAAAATCCGGCAGGGCCTTCTCCTGCGGTCGGGCAGCACCGTTTGCTTTGATCCTGCCTCTTTCTCATCAATCCATACCGGCTCCGTGACCATTATGGCCCTCCTGACTGCCTCCCGCCCCATGACCTCTGCCGCCTCCATGACTGCCGGTACTTCCGCTGCCCTCACCGGTGCCTGCCCCATGTCCGCCAGTGCTTCCGCTTCCCTCACCGGTTCCTGCCCCATGTCCGCCTATCTCGTGATCATGCTCCCCGCAGCTCTCATGCTCCCTGATCAAGCCACGTATTTCAGCCATGGTCATATTGTGGCAGTCTGCAACGGTAATCGTATCGTCATATTGGCGCAAAATATTGTAAGCCGCATACTTTCCCAGCGAAAGCCCGCTTTCATGCGCTTCCTCCACCATGTCCACATCCGTTCCCACGCCGGTTCCGCCATGCTCTGTGCAGCCATGGCAGTTTCTGATTCCCGTCAGCAGCTCCTCCCTCTGCCGGCGGCCGGAGGCCACCGTAAAGGTAAGCGCTGCGTCCCCTTCCAGATAAGGCTGCATCCTATCGCTCTCCACCACAAGATCCACCGCATCCGTATAATGCTTCCATTCCAGTGAAAGACCTTCCAGCACCTTCTCTCCGTCCTCGTTATACGCCTTGGCGGAGATGACACGATCCATCCGGTTCAGTTCCAGCTCAATGGAAGGATTCACGTCTATGCTCACATAAGAGACCGGAACCAGCAGCATGACATATCCGCCGATTCCAAGCGCCAGCACCAATGCAGCACAAGCCAGCTGAGGCACACGGCGAAGCAGGTGCGTGAGCACACTCCGCCGCTGCTTTCTTTCCTCTTTCCGGCGAGCCTCCCGCAGGAAGCTCTCTGTGGAAGCTTTCAGCTTCTCGCCTGCTTCAATGGACTCAAAAGCCTGTCTGATCCTGCCCTTTGCATCCATCACAGATCACCTCCCAACGTTTCTTTCAATATCGACCGTCCCCGGGACAGAAGCGAATACACTGTATTTTCCTTCTTGTGGAGCAGCTTTCCTATCTCTGCGGCAGAGTAGCCTTCGTAATAGTGCAGATAAATCACATCCTTATATTTGGCAGGCAGCGCCAGCACCGCATCCAGAACCTCATGCTGCCGGGGCGGAATGGACGCGGCCTCCTCCGCCAGATCTTCCAGACATAATGCCTTATGGCGGAACAAGCTTTTCAGATAATCCTTGCAGGCGTTGACAGTGACACGTATGAACCATGCCTTCTCATGCTCAGCGCTTTCAAAATCCCCCTCATATAATAAATATTTCAGAAACACCGTCTGAAACACATCCTCTGTGTCAGCCGCATTTTTCAGATGATACAGACAGATTCGCCGTATCATGTCAGAATATTGCCCTATTGCACGATTTGTCTCTGCTTCGCTGCGCACCAGCCCACCACCTTCTGTACCCGCCTCAGCCTTCCTGCCCAATACCCCTGTCCAAACGGACGCTGAGAAAACATATCCCCTGAAAACCAAATCATTTTGCGAGAAATCCTATAAATGTACCCTGAAACTATGTATTCCTGAAATATCGGAAATGCGGCAGCGATTTTGAGATCGTTGCCGCATTATTTTCCTCTCTATTTCATCAATAGTCACCCGGAATCTCAGACATCGGTCTCAGACCTGCCCTTGCTCATCCGGATTCTGAGATCCTATATCATTATCTGCAGCCGTGATGGCCGTTTCCATGATGACCTCCGCCGTGGCAGCCGTAGCCGTAATATCCTGCGCCTCCGCTCTCCGGCACTGCGTTTGCCGGGGCCGTATATTCCGCTGTCCCGCCTGCCGCATTCTGATTCCCGGGTTCCGTGCCTGCCAGACCCCCATTTCCAGACTCCATACCTGCCAAGCCTCCGGTCCCGGGCTCCATGCCTGCCGAACCTTGATTTTCAGGCTCTCTTCCCTCCGGAACGGAATCTGTCGGAGCCATCCCTGCAGAAATCCCTTCTGAGGAAACAGCCGCTCCTACACCTGCCGCCAGCGAATTACAGTATCCCCTGCAGTACCCGGTTCCGTGCCCGTACCCACAGTTTTCATAATTGCAGGCACTGTTCAGGCAATATCCGTCCTCGTCCACACAATGATGCCGGTCCTGATGCCAGCCGCAGCTGTCGCAGATTCCGTCGCCGTCCGCATCCGCATAAGTACAGTCATGTCTGACCCCGTCCCTCAAAAAAGACTCCGTCTGCTGATGACAGCCTCCGTGAGCCCTGACTCTGCGGGACACCGCAGGCTCCGCGGCAAAAGCCGTCATTCCCATCATCAGCATACATACTGCCGCAATCCCGGCCAAAAACACCTTTCTCATTTTGATTTCCCTCCGATTTCCTATGGATTTGTTTTTATGCTTTCACCTATAATACGACTGAGCACGGGAAATCCTTGCATTGCTTTTGCTTTTTATTTCCAGAATTTTTTCTTCTTGCCCTCTTTCGGATTCTCCTTGGTCTCCCCCGCAGGCTGCTCCGGCTCCGTGGCCGCCTTTGCGGCATTCAGGGTATCGCCGGTCAGCTCGTCGAACTGACGCAGGAGCTCCTTCGCCTCCGGCTTCAGCTTGTCGGGAACCTGTACCACCAGCGTCACGTAATGGTCGCCCCTGACATTCTTGTCTCTCCATGACGGCACACCCTTGCCCCTCAGGCGTACTCTGGTATCCGTCTGGGTGCCGGCCTTCACATCATAGATGACCTTTCCGTCTACCGTATCGATCAGGATTTCACCGCCCAGCGCCGCGACGGCAAAGGATACGGGCACCGTGGAGTAAATATCAAAATCCTGCCTCTGGAAAATAGGATGCCGCCCTACAATCACCTCTATCAGCACATCTCCTCTGGGCCCCCCGTTGGTACCGGGCTCCCCCAGACCGGGCTTGCGGATGGACTGTCCATTGTCGATTCCCGCAGGGATATCCACGGAATAACGCTTTTTCATGGAAATATATCCCGTTCCCCGGCAGTCCGCGCACTTGTCCTTGATGATCTTGCCCGTTCCCTGACAGTCCGGGCAGGCCTGCACATTCCGGATGGTTCCGAAAAGCGACGGCTGGGTAAACACCACCTGACCCTTCCCGCCGCATTTAGAGCAGGTCTCCGGGCTGGTTCCGGGCTTTGCTCCGGATCCGTTACAAGTCTTACAAGTCTCCTTCACATTCAGGTCGATTTCCTTATTGCAGCCGAACACAGCCTCCTCGAAGCTGATCCGGATGCTGGTGCGTATGTTTGCCCCCTTCATAGGACCGTTGTACTGGCTCCCCCGGCGGCCGCCTCCGAAGAGATCTCCGAATATATCCCCGAATATATCGCCGAAATCCGCACCGCTGAAGTCGAATCCGCCTCCGCCGGCACCTCCGTCAAAAGCAGCATGGCCGAACTGGTCATACTGATGTCTCTTATCCGCATCGCTCAGTACGGCATAAGCTTCCGAAGCCTCCTTGAATTTCTTCTCCGCCTCCGCGTCACCCGGATTCATGTCGGGATGATACTTTTTCGCCAAAGCGCGGTATGCCTTTTTGATCGCTGCGTCATCCGCATTTTTGTCCACGCCAAGAACCTCATAATAGTCCCTCTTCTGCTCTGCCATCACAAACACCTCATTTTTAGTCTAAACAACGCTTTACCGCCCTGCCATGCTTCCTTATGCCGCATACCTCTATGCTGATCCCGGACAGCCTTCAGACCGAAGCAGTCACGGAACCCGTAAACCGCCCGGCTCATCCATCAGGCGAAAAACGCTTTATGATTGCTTTATATAATTTAACCTCAGACAGATAATATACCACATATGCTATCACAAGGTCAATCAAAAACAGGATTAAAAACCAGCTGATAAAAAAACCCGCACCGCTCCTGATACCCCATCCCTGCACAAGGTTCCATGTGGGGCCTACAAGAAACAGAGTCATTCCATGTACCACGAATAACGAATAACAGCACTTCTTCAAAGGCTTTAAAAACCTACAGGCAAATATCCTCTGCAATAAGGGCAGACAGTAAAAGGCTGTCATGATAAGCACTGCCGCCACGATGTCCCGATAATATATTATGGTGCTTTCTTCTCCTCTGGCCAGCAGCCACACTATGGGTATTATGCCTAACAGCCACCAGTTATTGACCAGACCTTTCCGCTTCAGCCTGCTGGCTGCCTCAAAGCAGATGCCCCCCGCCACAGTGGCAAGCAGCCAGACCTCCTGCAGGCACACCAGCACCGGAACCAGCACGGCATACAGCCATACCGCCCGGGGCTTTTGCTTCTGCAGATAACAGGTCAGGCAGATCAGAATGTTCCCTGCCAGAAACGACCCGATGCACCATAAATTACGGTTGACCCCGTTCAGGCCCGGAATCACTGCCTCCCTGAAAAAGGCGGACACATTGACATTCTCGCCCAATATCTTCAGCCAGATGCCGAACACAAGGTTATTCGCCATGACCGGAAGCATCATCCTGAAATATCTGGTTATGATGAATCCTCCCACATCGCATACTTCCCTGTCGGCATATTTCATCGCCGCCAGAAATCCGCTGATGACACAGAGAAGCGCCAGCGCATACTTTCCCGTCCACCCATACATAAGCAGGCCCAGACTCCCATTCTTCGCCAGATGCGTCTGAATCATGGAAATCCCTGTCATATACGAAAAACACTCTCCGTCAAAATGGGAAAGAACAATAAAAAGTATAGAAAATAGCCGCAAAGTATCTATATAGTCATATCTCTCTTTCGTCATCATTCTCCCCCGACACACCGCCACGGATTTCCGCATTGTAACATAAAATATTGAAAACACAGAGAAAGGACACAGAGGAAAATATACTCTGTGTTCCTTCATCCCTATCTAAACATTTTACGGCCTTCTATCTCTTTGCCCACCTTGACGGAAATCCGCTCTGTGGTCTGCAGACGTACCTCTTTCAAGCTTACGCTCCCTGCCCGCTCCAGCGGACATCAATCCAAGCGTCTCAAGGTGCGCTTCTGTCGGCTTATACCTCACGGAAGTCTCCGTCAATGATATCGTCATCCTGACCTGCCGTACTGCCCGCACCCGCTGCGCCGCCCATGTCGGGGCCTGCCGCACCGCCCTGCGCCTGCTGCATATTCTCATACATCTTGGTGAACAGGCTCTGGGCGCTGTTCATCAGCTTCTCCTTGGCAGCCTTCAGCTCATCCACATCATTGTCGCTCATTTCCTGATCTCTGGTTCTGTCAAGGATAGCCTTGAGGGCATCCAGATCGGCCTGCACCGCAGCCTTGTCGCTGTCGCTGATCTTGTCGCCCACCTCGGTCAGGGCCTTTTCGGTCTGGAATACAAAGGAGTCCGCCTCGTTCCTTGCCTCTACGGCTTCCTTCCTCTTCTTGTCCTGCGCCTCGAACTCTGCCGCTTCTTTCACAGCCTTCTCGATCTCGTCATCGGACATATTGGAGCCTGCGGTGATGGTGATATGCTGCTCCTTGCCGGTGCCCAGATCCTTTGCGGACACGTTTACGATGCCGTTTGCATCGATATCGAAAGTAACCTCGATCTGAGGCACACCTCTCCTTGCAGGAGGAATGCCGTCCAGACGGAACTGTCCAAGGGACTTGTTGTCCCGGGCAAACTGTCTCTCGCCTTGTACCACGTTGATGTCCACTGCGGTCTGGTTGTCGGCTGCGGTGGAGAATATCTGGCTGTGCCTTGCGGGAATCGTGGTGTTCCTCTCGATCAGCCTTGTAGCAACGCCGCCCATGGTCTCGATAGAAAGAGAAAGGGGCGTAACATCCAGCAGAAGGATATCGCCTGCGCCAGCGTCGCCGGCCAGCTTGCCGCCCTGCACGGAAGCGCCGATCGCCACGCACTCGTCAGGATTCAGGGTCTTGCTGGGTTCCTTGCCCGTGAGCTGCCTTACCTTGTCCTGCACCGCCGGAATACGGGTGGAACCGCCTACCAGCAGCACCTGTCCCAGATCCGCATTGGTCAGGCCTGCGTCCTTCATGGCGTTCTGTACGGGGATCGCGGTCCTCTCCACCAGATCATGGGTCAGCTCGTCAAACTTCGCACGGGTCAGGTTCATATCGAAATGCTTAGGGCCTTCTGCGGTAGCTGTGATGAACGGAAGGTTGATATTGGTGGTCATGGCGCTGGAAAGCTCCTTCTTTGCCTTCTCCGCCGCTTCCTTCAGTCTCTGCATAGCCATCTTGTCGCCGGAAAGGTCAACGCCCTCGGTCCTCTTGAACTCAGCCAGCATCCACTGGATGATCTTATTGTCGAAATCATCGCCGCCCAGATGGGTGTCACCGTTGGTAGCCATTACCGCGATAACGCCGTCAGCGATCTCTATGATGGAAACATCAAAGGTACCGCCTCCCAGATCGTATACCATGATCTTCTGCTCCTTCTCATTGTCAAGGCCGTAGGCCAGAGCGGCAGCGGTGGGCTCGTTGATGATACGCTTTACCTCCAGACCGGCGATCTTGCCCGCGTCCTTGGTAGCCTGACGCTGTGCGTCATTGAAATAAGCAGGTACCGTGATGACCGCTTCGGTCACCTTCTCGCCCAGATAGCTCTCTGCGTCCGCCTTCAGCTTCTGCAGGATCATGGAAGATATCTGCTGGGGAGAATATTTCTTGCCGTCGATGGTACGGCCGTTGTCTGTACCCATGTCCCTCTTGATAGAGGCGATGGTCTTTTCTGCATTGGTGACTGCCTGACGCTTTGCAGGCTCGCCTACCAGCCTCTCCCCTGTCTTTGTGAAAGCCACTACGGAGGGTGTGGTCCTTGCGCCTTCCGCATTTGCGATGACGGTGGGCTTGCCGCCCTCCATCACTGCCACGCAGCTGTTTGTCGTACCCAAGTCAATACCTATGATTTTGCTCATTTTTATGTCCTCCTGAGATTTGTTCTTAGCTTTATCTTTTTAATACATTATTGCCTGTTTAAATATGAATCCTAAGCCTCACATTACTACCGCCACCATGGAATGTCTCACCACGCCGCCCCGGTAGGTATAGCCCTTCAGCAGCTCCTGCGCCACCACGCCGGACTCGTACTCCTCGCTCTCCACCTGCATCACCGCGTTATGGAAATTAGGATCGAACTCCTGCCCCACTGCTTCGATGGGCTTGACACCGATATTTTCAAGCTCCGTCAGCAGCTGCTTGTAGACCCGGTTCATGCCGTCCACGAAGGGATCCTCTTTTTTGTCCTCCGGCACCGTGGCAAGGCCTCTCTCGAAATTATCCACAATGGGAAGCATTTTCTCGATCACGCTCTTTGCCCCGATTTCGAACATAGCCTGCTTTTCCTTTTCCGTCCTATTGCGGAAATTCTCAAATTCTGCCAGCTGGCGCTTTACCTTGTCCTCCAGCTGCTCTATCTGCTCCTTATAGGCCTGCGTCTTCTTGTCCTGCTTTGCCTGCTTCTTGGCGGCTCTCTTTTCCGCCCAGCCCTTGGGATCCTCACCCTCCGGGGGCTCTTCCTCCGCACCTTCTCCGCAGCTCTCCCCGGCCTCACAGTTCCCGGCCTCTTCCGCCTCTCCGGCTTCCTGAGGTGCGGAACCCTTCAGCTCCTCCTGATGATCGGCAGCCCCGGCTTCCTGCTTTTCCTCTTCGCTTATTTCAATCTCTTTTTCCTTTTCTTCTGCCATATCGCCACTCTCCCGGTCCTTTCTCAATTTTTAAAGGAAGATCAGGAATGTCCCTCTTCCATGGAATGTTCCTCTTCCATGGAATGTTCCTCTTCCATGGAATGTCCCTCTTCCTTGTTGCCGCCATATAGTTCGTCCAGCTGTGACTGTATGGTTCTCAGCGTCCCTACCACCTTGTCATAATCCATCCTCTTTGGCCCCACGATACCGATTGTTCCCTTCATGCCGCCTCCCAATTCATAGGTGGCCGTGACCACGCTGCAGTCCTTCATGCTCTGCACCGGTGTCTCCTCACCGATATACACCTGAATGCCGGTCTCCTCTTCCCCGGATCGGGTCTCCTGAAGGAGCTCTCCCAGCAGCTGCTTCTCCTCGAAGGTATTGATCAGCTCACTGGCCTTCTGCTGATCCGCCAGCTCCGGATAACGGAAGATATTGTTGGTGCCGCTGGTATAAATTTCCAGATCCTCCTCCGCCCTGATGGCCTCCGCCAACGCATCGATGACCTCGCTGACGATGGTACTGTGGATTCCTGCCTGCTGCTTCATTACAGCGATCATGGCCAGATTGATCTCATCTATGGACAGTCCGTTCAGATGCGTGTTCAGCAGGATGTTCAGCTTCAGCAGCGTCTCATCGCTCAGCTCCTCTTCCACCGGCAGGATGTTGTTCTTGATCACATTCCCTTCGATGACGATGACCGCCAGCAGCTGGCAGGCATCCACTCTGGAAAGCTGAATGAACTTCAGCTTGCTGCGCTTGGCCCGGGGTGCGGAGATCATGGTGGCATACTGGGTATTCTGGGCGAGCACTCTGGCCACCTGCTTCAGCAGCGTCTCGATCTTGTTCTGACGCTCCACCAGCATCTCCTTCATTTCCTTCATCTCCACCATTTCCCGTTCCTTCTCCTCCATCATGGTGTCCACATAGAGGCGGTAGCCCTTGTCGGAGGGAATCCGGCCGGCGGAGGTATGAGGCTGGAAAATATATCCCATCTCCTCCAGATCCACCATCTCGTTTCGGATGGTGGCAGAACTGAGATTCAGGTCGGTGTACTTGGAGATGGTCCTGCTGCCAACCGGCTCCCCTGTCTCCAGATAGTTACGGATGACTGCCTGCAGGATTTTCTTTTTTCTCTCATCCAGCTCCATCCAAGCTGCCTCCCTTTCATCTGTCGCCCTTTTGTCTCCTGAGCCAGTTAGGCTTATGAGATCCGAGAGCTTTGTTAGCACTCGTTCAAGAAGAGTGCTAACATCTACTAACCATAAAATAGCACTTACCCTATCTATTGTCAACTGATTTCACAGAAAATAATTCTAAAAAAAATCTAAATCAAAAAATAGGCACCCTGCCTCCACAGTCTCCCGTGTCGCCGGATGCCGATCCTTTCATTTCCTTTTGTTTCATTTTTCGCCTAAGCAGGTACTGCTGCCCTCCGAAGGCTTCTGTCCGGACAGTCCCGGCATAATGGTATGCCGGTGTTTCTTTCAGCCGACTTTAGATGTCGAAGCTGCCCTTGAACTCGTCGTTCATCACGTAGTAGACCTTGTTTTCCTCAGGCTTCACATACAGCTCCACGCTGCTCAGGTCTCCGGCCTTCTGCTTCAGATCATTCTTCCAGATGTCCTTTGCGACTTTCAGAAGCTCCTCCTGCGTATAGGCCTTTCCGGCATACTGAAGCTGCACAGAGCACTTCACATCCTCTTTCTTTGCTGTGCTCTTGGCTGCTTTTACAGCTGTCACACTTGCTGCCTTAGCCTCCTTGGGTTCCTTGGGTTCCTTCACATCAGTCTCTGCTGCTTTGGATGCAGTCTTCTTCGCAGGCGTCTTTTTCCGGCCTGCCGCAGTCTCTTCCGCCACCTTGGTCTCTGCTGCCTTATCTTCTGTCTTTATGTCCTCTACCTTGGTTTCGATAGCCGCTTCTGTAGCCTTTACTTCCGTTTTTGCAGACTTCCTTGCCATAATAACGCACTTCCTTTCCCTACATGCTATGTCTAAAAATATCCTCTGTCAGGCTCTTATCTGAACCTGCCTATTGCATTTTAATCCATTTCTGATGAAATGTCAACTAAAATAGGATTTTCCCCATTTTTCAAGCATGTCCGACACATTCGGCTGCAAAATCCGTCCTTTTTCCGGCAAAGACTCTCCTCCTACCATTCAATGCGGAAAACATTCGCCTTATAATCATAAGACGCCCTGACCCCGCTGATATAGGTGATGACCGCATTGATCTCCACGATCAGGGTTCCGTCCTCATTTAGATAAGGCTGCCCGTTCATCAGGTTCTCCTCTCCGTCCACCAGCAGATGCGTCCTCCCCACCTCCGCAGTCACCTCATGCCCTCCAGAGCGCAGCCGCAGGACACCGTCACTGTAGCTGTAATCAAATGCCTCCGGCCTGCCCTTATGCATGGACTCCAAGATATAGAGAATTGGGCTGTACACGCTCTCATGGTCCACGATGCTCAAGGTGCCGTAGGTATTGGGCTCCTGCCCGTTCACCAGCACCTTGCAGTACAGCTTGTCGGCAGGGATGAACTTGGCGGCGTCCGCTTCCGGTATTGCGTCAAAACCATAGAATATGTCCCCTGCCTCCTGACGGTACGCCAGACGCTGGGGCATAAATACCGACAATTCATCTGTCTGCTTTTGCACCGTGGAAAATACCGCCTCTGCCTCCGGGACCCCCTCCATGCGGGCCTTCACCGCGACGGTTCCCGGTGTCGGGGTGGAGCGCAGGAACACTCTGTTGACACCGCATTCCGCAAAGACATATTTCTGGTGGATCACGCTGTCATCCTTGCCGAAGCCCCGGAAACGCCCGCTGTTATAGCCTCCCAGAAACACGGCTTCACCGTTCACCTCAAAATCAATCCTGCTGTCGCATAAGGGGCATATCCTCCCCTCCGCGTCCCTCACCTCCACATCCAGATAAGCGATATCGGCGCCGTCCGCCCAGAAGCCCTCGTCACCGGTATGGAGGGAAAGCCGTATCTCATGAGGCTCCCCCGCCGTCTCCAGTCTATCTAAAGCTACAAGCCTGCCTTCATAGTCAAAGGCCTTCGCTGTAACGGTTCCCCATTCGGTAATATCCATATGGGGAAAGGAGAACACAAAGGTGTGCCATGGCTTGTCACAGACATAAGGCTCTCCTCCGTTCACGTCAAGCTCCACTCTGGCGATCCCATAGCTTCCGATCACATAGACTGTCTTGTCCTTGGGATTCCGGTATCCGTATTCCCCTGTCTTGCGCCATGCCCCGTCCCGGAATTCCTTCTCCGCATAGCGGTATGCGCCGTCCCCCTCCTTGGGATAATTCCAATGTCCCAGAATACAGATTCGGGGCACCGGCGACTGCATCACCTGAAAGACGCGGAAATTCTGCTTTTTTATCCGGACCGGATCCACTCTCCCGCTCATCCGGGCATTCTCGCTGTAGGCCTGCCTGCCATGCTGCGCGGAATCCGTCCAGCACAGGGCCGCCGTGGCGCAGTACAGATTTCTTCCAGAGGCCCCGCCGACGCGGTCATGGAAAAATTCCTCGTAGCCCCTTGCGGCACATAGGGCAAAGTCCTCCGCGGTCAGATCATAGCAGTCTCCTCCCGGTGCCTTCCTGCCCATCTTGCCCAGCCAGAGGTTGTCATAGTCATAATAAGGCGGCGTATAGTCGTCCCACACTCTTCTGGGAGACTCCTCCCTGAGGTATTCCGTCTCCGTGATCGGCACCTTGGACGCAATGAAAGGCGCGGCATGGCGGTTGAGCATGGTTCCCACATACTCCGCCTCGTTCACCACCTCTTCCGTATTAATAGTCCGGCAGCCCATGAAACGGCCGCCGCAGGGATCCAGCTCCTCCTTCAGCAGGCGCATCTCCCTCATATGCTCCTTGTTGATGGAATTGTTTCCTGCCTCCCAGAAAAAGATGGACGGGCTGTTCCTGAAATAGATAATGACATCCCGCATCAGCTCCATCCGCTGGTCCCACTGCCTGCCGAAATTCTCCCGCTCCTTGTCCCCTGCGGGCTGGGTGCATACCACGCCGTATCTGTCATAGGAACGGACATCCCCGGGGGAGCCTGCCACATGCATGAACCGGATATGGTTGGCGCTGCTCTCCCGGATCCACCCTGCATCCGCATCCCGGAGCCAGTCCGGAACGGTCCCTGCAGCAGCCCATTCATTAGCCGCCCTCTGGGCATACCCCCTCAGCCATACCTGACTTTCATTCACAAACAGGCCCTTGCCTCCGATATATTCCACCTTGCGGAAGCCTGTCTCCATGTCCGCCTGATCCACCGCCTCCCCATTCCAGATGAGCCTTACCTGCACCTGATATAGGCCGGGGCTGTCAGGATGCCAGAACTTAAGCCCTTCCACCTGCTCTTCCGCCTCCAGCAGGACGGTGCCCACGGAGGCCGTCATGGTCTCCCCGGCCTCCTCTTCCGGAACGGGTTCAAATCCCTCCCCCTTCTTCCGGTAGGCATGCTCAGGGATAATCGTGCGGAACGGCCTGCACTCCTCATGGGAAGCAGCCCTCACCGTCTTTTCCTCCGATCTGAAACGGCTCACCTCTCTCCCCTTATCCAGGATCAGCACCTCCAGCCAGGCTCTGCAGTCATGCCCCGTCTCGTTCTTTACCTCCGCCTCTGCATGGATCCGCGCCCTTCCTTCGGAAATCTCAAAATCCTTTCCGTATACATAGACCCCCTTGGTACGCAGGTTGCTGTACAAGGGAAGAGTCAGGTACAGCTTGGGCTTCACATGGAGGCGGACGTTTCTGGACAGACCGCCTACGCTGGGATTGAAGTCATTACAGTTCCAGAAATAAGGCACGCCCTGCTTCGTCCCGGGCAGCAGCTCCTTTGCCGTCAGCGAGGCAATGAACTCTCCCGGCACGGCATCCGGATGGTTCGGTGTCTCCGCAGCAAAATAATCCAGATTCCTGCTGGAGGTATTATCCGTGGCAACGGCCACAAGGTTCCTTCCGCTCCTATTCATGTAGGGCGTCAGGTCAAACCCGAAGGGGGCCACGCCCGCCTCATAATACCCCGCCAGCGTTCCGTTCACATAAAGGTAGCAGGTCTGCCTCACGCCCTCGAATTCCAGAAAGAACTTTGCGTCCTCCGCCCCCTGAGGCGCGTCAAACCACTTGCGGTAGCAGGAAAAGGTTCTCTTCTGCCCGCTTCCTGCATCTTGTATCCGGTCAAGGAAAAGGTCCTCGTCATTGTAGGTATGAGGCAGCCCTACCTCCTTCCATCCCTCCTCCGCATAGTCCGTTTCGTAAAAATAATGCCCTGCGGCATCCTTAGTAGCCTCCAGCGCGCTGCCCAGAGGAAAGGTGTCCGCCAGCCGGAACCTCCATCCGTAATTAAAGTTGTAGACCTTGCCCTTCATTCGTTGTCCTCCCTTTGATATAGCTTCCTTATCTGTCATTTTAACTTAAATTTACCTCCACGGGAACCCCTTCCGCAAGCTTCAGACGCTTTTTATGTGCCCCGTACACCACTGTCACTTCCCCATTCCGCTCTGCGCTCAGCAGACATCTCGCCAGCCTTCCGTCCTTCCATGCCAGCTCCGCCCGAATGCCTCCCGCCGCCGTCACGCCTCTTATCTCGCCCTCCGTCCACTGCTTTGGCAGGGCGGGCAGGAGTACTATCCTATCTTTATCGTTCTGTATCAGCACATGCTGTACCGTTGCATTCCGCCATTTCAGCGATTCTCCCGCATTCTATGTCTGTAAGCGGAAAAGGCCCCGGCCGTCTGGGCCCGGGACCTTCTCAAATCCTTCCATGAATTATTTCTGTGTCTTCAGCGATCACTTCAGAAAGTATTTACACAAGCTTTCCTTAGTTTCCCGCCCCATGATACAGCTCGTTCATTTCCGCAGTGACCTTTTCGCCTCCGGCAGTCAGCCAGCTATTCAGTATTTCCTCCAGAGCCGCATCATCGATCTCGCCGGTGATGTATTTCAGCTGGGCATCTGTAATAATGGCATCCAGATCCTTGCCGTTAGCCGTATAGGTTTCGGAGACAAAGCCTGCACCATAGTTCTGCACACAGTAAGGAATATCGTCAGCATAGAGCTGTTCCTCCAGCAGCCTGATGGGGCTGGTATACGGAGGCCTGGTAACAGGTCTTGCGTTCTCCTCCGCCGTAAAATAGGTCAGCACATTCTGGAAACCGGTATTATGGCCCTTGGGGATCCCGTTGGCTTCCTTTGTCTCTGTATCAAAGTCTATCACATATCCATTCTCATCCAGAGAGTAAGTCTCATTTTCCCAGCCGTACTCCAGCAGGTTCATGCACACCCCGTCATTCAGATCATTCAGGAACTGAAGCACCCTTCTCAGCTGCTCCTCTGTCTTGATGTTCCTTTTGGTGATGGCAAGCATATTGTTCATACCGCTTGTAGGATAGCACAAGGGGCCTTTCCCGGTATCCACATAGCCCGCCATGGTAAACATCAGCTCCTCTTCCGTGGTCAGTCCCTCGCCCTCAAAATAGGTCTGAACCTTGCGCAGGCTGTCCAGCACCTGCACGCCGCAGCCGCCCTTGGAGGTCTTGAGCCCCTCGTCCATGGCTTTCCCCCCGGCGATTTCCCAGAAAGCAGTCATGCCGTTGCTTCCGTCGTTAATGACTCCCATGGAATACAGCTCACGGAAAGCCTTCAGAGCCGTTTTGTATTCCTCCGTCTGGGACATATGGATCAGGTCGCCGTTCTCATCGATTCCCCACATATTGGGGACTCCGAACCATGTCATCATAATGTCCCATGCCCCGGTCCACTCGTCAAGATACAGCCCCACTGTGTCATTCACTCCGTTTCCGTCTGGATCGTTATAGGTGAACGCATACAGCATATCAGAAAAGCTCTGCCAGTCAGTAGGCTCCTCCAGCCCCAGCTTGTCCAGCCAGTCAAGGCGGTAGCCGAAGCCATGGCGGGCAATCGTCCTTGAGCGGGGAAGCCCATACATCCTTCCGTTGTAGGAGGCGTTCTGCCGTACCATCTCGGGGATGGTGGACAGATTGTCATAATCGTCAATATAGTCGGTCAGATCCCAGAAAACCCCCTCCTTCGCCGCCTTGATAAACGTGGCATCATACTGCACAATCACCACATCGTCCAGATTGCCTGAAATAATATTCAGATCCAGCTGTTTATAATAGTCGGTCGAGTTCGTCCAATGCCACGTCACATCCATCTGGGTGTACTCGTTAATCTCCTTTACCAGACGGTCATAAGCCGCATTGGGTGTCGAATGGTCCTCGCTGCCGGTAAGAGATACCGTGATCTTCAAGGGAGACATATCAATCTCCGGCTTCTGGACAGCTTCCTCGGAAGGCTCCGGTGTCTCTGAAGACTGCTGCGATTCCGCACCTTGCGTCTCCCCGCTGCCTGCATCAGGAGCTTCGGATGAACTGCCCCCCCGGCTGTCCCCAGAGGGATTGTCTTCGCTGCCGCATGCCGCCGTGTTGAATATCATGGCGGAAACCAATAACCCCGCAATTAATTTCTGCACTATTCTCTTTCTCATTATCATACCTCCCTGTACACTCTGATAGCCCCTCAGAATCTTTGAACCGGATCCTGATCTTGCTTGCCGGGATTCCGAGAGCTTATCTCCGGCATCCCTCGTGAACCGTCAGTTTACTTTCTAAAACCCCATGGCCTAAAACCCAAAACCGCCACAGTCCTCCACAGGCGGAAACCAATCCCCCATATACTTCCCTTCACGCATACGCCGGATGCAGCTGCTATTCGCCGGCAGAATCACTGCTGCATATCGGCTGGTTCTTTCCTGCGGCTTGTTATCAGTATACGACAATTTAATCCAAAATTCATCTATTATATTGCGTTTTTATTTCTAAAGATGTATTATATTGCTATCAATACGGAAAGTGAGGTGCCCCTATGGAAATACGTTCCTACAGCCCCGGTTCGGAGTTCTTTATCGAGTCCGTGATCCGGGAGCCAAACTGGCAGATGTCCTACCTGCACTACCATGATTTTTACGAGCTCTATTTCCTTGAAGAAGGCTTCCACAGCACCATAATAGAGGATAAGCTCTTCAATCTGTCCCCCCGGGACGTGGCTCTCTATACACCGAACATCCTGCACAAAAGCCACAATACAAACGGTTATACAAGGACCTGCATCTACTTTACCACGGACTATCTGAAAAAATATTTTTCCGACCGGGCAATCCGCACATTGACAGAATGCTTTAAAAATCCTGTCATTTCGCTGGACAACAATACCTTTACAAAGATAACCCGACTCTTCCCGGCAATCAAGGCGGAGAATCAAAAAGCGGAAAACAATCATATTTTTATGCACCTGACCGCCATCCTCACCATGCTGAACGAGAGCAAAAGCTCCTACCGCTCTGTCCAGCTGTCCCATGAGCAGGAAAAGCTGGCCCAGACTCTGCAGTATATCAACCAGAACTACAGCTCCATCAACAGCATCAGCGAGATCGCCGACAGATTATATATTACCAAATACCATCTATGTCATACCTTCAAGGCCTCCACAGGCCTGACACTGGTGGAATACATCAACCATATCAAGATCCGCCAGGCCTGCAATATGCTGAAATGCACAAAAAAATCCATAACCCAGATCGGGGCGGACTGCGGCTTCAACTCTCCCATGTATTTCTGCAAGACCTTCAAGAAACTGACGGGAATGGCACCCAGTGAATTCCGCAAAGCTACTCAGCAGACGGTATAAGCTTTCTCTGAGCAGACTGCGGGGCATTTGCCCCAGTCTCGCCTTGCCCGATAAAATTCTGATTACAGCAGGCTATAAGGTATTCGCCGCAGTAAACCGCGGTGTATTAAAAAAGGACTGCCGCACTAAACAGCAATCCTTGAAAAATATATCAGGTCGTATGCAACAACACTATATCTTTTTCGTCACTTCACCAGAACACCGAAGTACAAAAGCACCACGATCCCCAGCACGATCCTGTACCATCCAAATACCTTGAAGTCGTGTTTCTTGATATACCCCATCAGGAACCGAAGGACAAACAAGGATACTACAAAGGACACTGCCGTACCGATGCCCAGCAGAAGCAGCTCCAGACTGGTAAACGCAAAGCCGAACTTCACTACCTTCAGAAGGCTTGCCCCGAACATGACCGGAATGGCAAGGAAAAAGGTATATTCCGCCGCCACCGTCCGGGACACACCGATGAGCAGGGCACCCACGATGGTAGCTCCGGACCGGGAGGTTCCGGGAAAGATTGCCGCAATCAGCTGAAACACACCTATGAGCAATGCGGTCTGATAGGTGATTTCCGACAATGCCGTCACCTTGCACTTTCTCCCCTTGTTCCAATTTTCGATCAGGATAAAGGCCACGCCGAACACCGCCAGCGCAATAGCGACGCAGGGAGGATTGTAGAACAGCTCGTCAAACACATCGTCAAACAGCACGCCGATGACTGCCGCCGGAACACAGGATACCAGAATCTTGAACCACAGAGTCCAGATATCCTTCTTGAACCAGGCCATAATGCCTGTTCCGCCCTCCTTCTCCCTCTCCCGCTTCGTCAGGGCAAAGGGCCATATCTGGTTCCAGAACAGCACCACCACCGCCAGAATCGCCCCCAGCTGGATCACCACGTCGAACATGCCGAAGAAATCCTCGCTGGTACCCTCAAAGGGAATCAGCTGCTCCACCAGAATCAGGTGCCCTGTGCTGCTGATGGGAAGCCATTCCGTGATTCCCTCCACAATGCCGTAAAGAAACGCTTTTATGATTTCCGCCATTTCTATGCCTCCCCCAGAAATTCTATCAATTCCCCATACTGCCGCTCCGCATCCTCATAGCCCTGCCGGTACAAGCGCGTAAGCTTCTCCACATCCTTTTCCACCCTGCCTACTCCTATGTCTACCTTGGGGCGTATGACAAATGCCTGCCCGTTCTTTCGCATCCTCTCGATATAGGCCACCTGCTGGGCATAATAGACATGGCGCTCCGCCATCAGCCGGGCCACCTTAGGGTACCTCAGATACCTGAGCTTAACGAGCCCCAGCTGTGAGGAGGGCCTGCGCACATACCCCACCTCCTTGGTCATGACAACCACATTCTTCCTGTTTCCGTCCACCACCGACCGCTGGAGCGGAATGGAATCACTGATGCCCCCGTCCAGATAAAGTCCTCCGTCGATCTTTACGTTTCTGGAGACCAGAGGCAGGGATGCGGAAGCACGGACCTTGTCTATGTCCTTTTTCATATCCCGGATGCGGAAATATTCCGCCCTGCCCGTGACGATATCCGTGGCAACACTGAAGGCCTTCCCCTTATATCTGTCAAAAGCGGCATAATCGTAGGGATTTAAATATTCCGGAATCAGATGATAACACATCTGCACATTGAACAGATCCCCTGTGGTTATCAAGCTCTCCAGACTGCAGTACTTCTTGTTGTCCAGATAATCCAGCGTCACGTCCCGGGCCCGGCCCCGCTGGCCGGACAAGTAGCTGCACATATTGACAGCCCCCGCCGACACCCCGTACACGCTGGAGAACATGATCCCCTTATCCAGAAATAAGTCCAGCACCCCGGCGGTATAGATTCCTCTCATTCCCCCGCCTTCCAAAACAAGGCCCGCCTGATACATATTGATCCCACCTTTCTTGTCTAAAACATGAATCTCACTTTCCGTATGCGGCTTTTTCCAAACCCCATCCCGGCATATATCCTATAGCGCTGAACCCTTCAGCATTTCCCATAAACCTCACTTACGAATCTGCGCAGCGCCTCTAATGATCTCTCCACCTTCTCGGTCTCAATGCAGTAGGCCATACGAAAATACCCCGGCGCGCCGAAGGTATCCCCCGGCACCAGCACCAGATCATACTGCAGCGCCTTCTGGCAGAATATCTTGGCATCCTCCTCCAATGCCTTGGGGAAGATATAGAAGGTACCGCCGGGCTTCACGCAGGTAAACCCAAGGGCGCACAGCTCCTTATAGAGCAGTTCCATATTGGTCTCATACACTCCCAGATCCGCTGTCTCATCCAGCACCTGCGCCACCGCCAGCTGGATGATGGAGGGCGGACAGTTGTGTCCGATGCCTCTTGAAATCTGCCCGCACATATTAATCATATCCTCCGCCTCGCCGCACCGGGGATTGACCGCCACATACCCGATACGCTCCCCCGGAATGGACAAGGACTTGGAAAAGGAATAACACATGATGGTATCATCATAGAACCCGGAGACGCAGGGGGCATCCACCCCGGCAAACACGATCTCCCGGTAAGGTTCATCTGATATCAGATAGATCGTATGCCCATGCTCTCTGGACTTTTTCCTCAGGAGCTCCGCCAGCCGCTGCAGTGTCTCTCCGGAATACACCACGCCGGAAGGATTGTTGGGCGTATTGACCAGCACTGCCTTCACCTTCTCCGTGAGCATCTCCTCCAGCTTTCCAAAGTGGATCTGAAAGCTCTCCGTGTCCGGCGGCACCACCTTCAGCTTCGCTCCCGTCAGATTCACATAAGGGTTATACTCCGGAAAGAAAGGCGCAAAGGTCAGGATCTCGTCACCGGGCTCTGTCACCAGCCGGAAAGCATGGGCCAGCGCCCCTGCTGCCCCGGATGCCATGAAGATATGCTCCCTGCGGTAGGGCAGGCCGCAGCGTTTCTCCAGAGACGCCGCCACCGCCTCCCTGACACCGGTGATCCCAAGACTGGGGCTGTAACCATGGAGTTCATTGGTTTCCCTCTCCATCAGCATATGAATCATAGCGTCAGTAAATGCCTGAGGAACGGGAACCGAGGGATTGCCTAGGCTGTAGTCAAATACATTCTCATACCCGATTTCCTGCCCTCGGGCCGCGGCAAACTCCGACAGCGTCCTGATCACCGATTTCCCTGAGAGCATATCCTTATATTTCTGAACCAGCATAGTATCATCCTTTCTGCACAAGCTCATTCTTCCTATTCACATCTTTTATGCCATGTCTCTGGCTTGCGCTCTGCGGAGATGGCCGCTTTGCTCCCACCAGATATAATGTCTGACGGAAGCTTGGCACAATCTCTACTTAGGAATTATATCACGTTTTGATTTCATTACAAGAGCCGCTTTTTAAATGGCTGTCAGCTATGCTCCACTGCTGCCCTCAGATCTTCCTTCGTACAATTCGTCATCCGTCTGATAACCGACTCGTCAAATCCGCTATGGCCCGCTATCGCACGCTCCGTCTCGGCTCCTAGGCGGCTGAAGCTCTCTGTATGAAACAGTTCTTTAAGCTTCTTCCTATCTTTACGGCACTGCATCGCTTGGAAAAATCGCTTCAGATCCGTCCTATATGCCTCGGGATATACCCCTTTCCAGCCAAAGCACGCAGTGCGCCAAAAACAGACCGCAATGCCCTTCAGCTACTCTTTATGATTGTGAAATATGGCTGATACCGCCGGAATCGGATATATTTGCTGTATCCTATATACCGTCCCATGCTGAACAGCGGGACGAAGATTTTCCTGATGACGGAACCAGCTCACCTGTCTCCGGATCCTCAACGCCAAGATCTTTCAGATCTTTCAAATTGCATAGAGAGGCAATTTTAGTTTCGCATGAAGGGTGTCTAAACTGTTACCTGCCATGAATCTCCATGAATCTGCTCATGAATTTCCCCGGAACAGCTATTGCCTTTGCCAGACAAATCTGATACACTTGCCTTGTTCCTTGCCGTCTGCGGCACGGCTTGTTTTCCAATAAATCATGATTGCTCAGGAGGGCAGAAACATGAGTTCAATCGAAAAAATTGATAAGAATTTTAAAGTAAAGAACATGGTCAGCGATGACATCGTCTTCCACAATTGCCTTGACACGCCTTTTCGGATCTACGGGCTGATCTCCACCCAGGACGGCTTTGTCCGTATGCCTGCGGAAACAGCGGCAGCGGTAAACGAAGGAGTTTCGATCCTTTCCAGAAACACCGCCGGAGGACGGCTGCGTTTCCGGACCGATTCTCCCAAAATCGCCGTCCGGGCCAAAATGGCCAACATCGGCAAGATGCCCCATTTCGCCCTCACCGGCTGCGCCGGATTCGACCTTTACGAAAGCAATGTCTATCGGGGCACCTTCATACCTCCCTTCGACATTCAGGACGGCTATGAATCCACCTTGTCGCTGCCGGATGTCAGAGAACGGGAAATCACCATCCATTTCCCTCTGTACAGCGATGTACTGTCGCTGGAAATCGGCCTATGTGCCGGAGCCTCCCTGCTGCCGGCGACAGACTACCGGCACAAGCTTCCGGTGGTATACTATGGCTCCTCCATCACACAGGGCGGATGCGCTTCCCGGCCCGGTAACTGCTATCAGAACATCATCTCCCGCCGTCTTGACTGCGACCATATCAATCTGGGCTTCTCCGGTTCGGCCCGGGGAGAAGACAGCATCGCAGACTACATTGCAGGCCTTCCCATGTCCGTGTTTGTCTATGATTATGACCATAACGCGCCTGATGTGGAGCACCTGAAGAAAACCCATCAGCGGATGTTCCAGATCATCCGGGCCAAAAACCCTCTTCTCCCGGTGGTGATGATCACCAGACCCCAGCCCAATCCCAGCGAGGAGGACTATGCCCGCCGCAGCGTCATTATGACCACCTATCAGGCGGCTCTGGCCGAAGGGGATAAAAATGTGTATTTCGTAGACGGAACCATGCTGCTGCACCGGTTCGGCGGAGACAGCGGCACGGTGGACACCTGCCATCCCAACGATCTGGGCTTTATGTGCATGGCCGAAGGCATCGGGACGATCCTGAAAAAGATTTTATCATAAACCGTATAAAACAGGCGCCGACACACAAGATCCGCCGGCGCCTGTCTTCATCTTGTTCCGGGCACAGAACAATCATATATATCCGTTCCGCAGCGCTGCCCGACCTGCGCTGCCTGTCCCCATATCACTCACTCTCAGCCCACATCAGGGCACATTTCACCGCCCGCTGCCAGCCCTTCAGGAGCTGCCGGCGTTTTTCCTCTGCCATGGAGGCTTCAAACACCCTGCCGATCTGCCAGTTTTCCTTGATCTCCTCCTTGTTGCGCCAATAGCCCACTGCCAGTCCGGCCAGATAGGCCGCCCCCAGAGCCGTGGTCTCGATGCACTTGGGCCTATGGACCTGCGTATCTACTATATCCGCCTGAAACTGCATCAGGAAATCGTTTGCACTGGCACCGCCGTCCACCTTCAGGTTCCTCAGCCGGATACCGCTGTCCTGCTCCATGGCCCGCAGCACGTCTCCGGTCTGGTAGGCAATGGACTCCAGCACTCCCCGGATGAAATGATCCTTGGTGCAGCCTCTGGTCAGCCCCACCACCGTGCCTCTGGCATATTGGTTCCAATAGGGTGCGCCCATGCCCGTGAAAGCAGGAACAATGTACATCCCCGCCGTGTCCTCCACTGCTTCGCAGTATCTCTGGGACTCGGCGGCGCTCCGCAGCATCCTCATGCTGTCCCGGAGCCATTGTACCCCCGCCCCCGCCACAAACACACTGCCCTCCAGAGCATACTCCGGCGTCTCCGAAGTCCCGGCGGCAATGGTAGTCAGCAGTCCCGACTTGGAGACAATGGCATCTGCACCTGTATTCATCAGCAGGAAACACCCTGTGCCATAGGTGTTTTTCACCTCGCCTTTCTCAAAGCAGCATTGGCCGAACAGCGCCGCCTGCTGATCTCCCGCCGCTCCCGCAATGGGGATCTCGCCTCCCAGAACGGAGGCCGCCGTTTGGCCGAAAACACACCCGGAAGGACATACCTTGGGCAGGATCCCTTCAGGGATGCTGAACCGCTCCATGATCTCCTCATCCCACACCAGCCTATGGATGTCAAACAGCATGGTGCGGGAGGCGTTGGTATAATCCGTCACATGAACCGCGCCCTTGGTAAGGTTCCAGATCAGCCACGTATCTACCGTGCCGAAAAGCAGCTCTCCTGCTTCCGCCCGCTTATCGGCTCCCGGCACGTTCTCCAGAATCCATGCTATCTTGGATGCGCTGAAATAGGCATCCGGAATCAGGCCTGTCTTTTCCAGAATCTTACTGTCAAATCCGTCCTTTTTCAGCTCCTCGATCTTGTCCGCAGTACGCCGGCACTGCCATACAATGGCATTGTAAACCGGCTCTCCGGTATTCTTATCCCAGATAATCGTGGTTTCCCGCTGATTGGTGATGCCGATGGCCGCTATCTGCTCCGCTCCCACCCCCAGAACGGCCATGGCTTCCGCAGCCACCGCCAGCTGGGAGGACCAGATCTCCATGGGATTATGCTCCACCCAGCCCGGCTTGGGATAAATTTGCGTAAATTCCTTCTGGGCCATGGAGCAGATATTGCCTGCCTTGTCAAATAGAATACAGCGGGAGCTAGTAGTCCCCTGATCCAGCGCCATGATATATTTCCGCATACTCCTGCCTCCTATTCCAGTTCCGTATCCGTCCTCCCTATCCCCTCATCTCAGGAAGGATTTCCGGATGCATGGTGACGCATCCATAAATCCTTCCGGGCACTTCTCGGGCGGCTGCTGTTTCCAGTTCCGCATCCATTGTTTTATGCGTTCAGATCCACAGTCGCTCCGCCCTTTACCTCCACATACTTCTTGTCATCGCACTGCAGCCATACGCTGATCGCGGAAGGATTGTATACCATCTCGTTATTGCCGGAGAATTTCAGGTTCTTCGCCGCATCCATATAATCGATGATCTGGATATTGGTGGCATACCAGATGTCATCCCTGCCCCCTGCATACTTGCAGAATTCTTCAATGACCTCCCAGTTCCCCGCACTGTCAAACTCGTAGCTGTGCCCCCACACATACATCAGCTTCAGATACTGCTGCTTCTTGAAATTCACAAAATATTCCGCCTTTTTCATCAGCTCCGGATCCGTATGATGGCAGGTAGGATGCCACTCCAGCGGATCCTTGGGCAGCTCGTAATCCGCTCTGGAGCTCACCACCCTGCCATAGGCGATGCCCAGCTGCCCAAACAGCTGCTTGATCTCCTCACTGTAGGAGCCGTTGGGATACGCATGCCCCCGCACCAGACCTCCGGTAAGGCTCTCTAGCCCCTTCCTGTCCTCAATGATCTCCCTTGCCACCTCCACCAGCGGACACCGGGCAATGGTAGGATGGATCAGGCAGTGAGTAGCCACCTCATGATTCTTATACAGCTCCTTCACCCGATCCTTCGGGATATGGAGCGAATCCCTCTCCATCAGCCCATAGTTCAGATTGAAGGTTCCCTTGATTCCATACTTGTCAAAAATCTCCACGAGCCTCTCATCCTGAGACCTCCCGTCATCATAGCTCATGGTCAGCGCCTTTGCCTTCCCCTCCGGAAAACATATGTACACATTCATTTCTTCATCCATCCTTTCTGCTTATTTTATACTGCGTATTGGTTAAATTTGCAGTACAACTCGACTGCAGACCGCCGGCCAGATACTTTCCCAGCAATACCACTGTAAATTCCGGCGGTCTGCAGTATAATTTGCCCCAGCTCCCACTCATGCACTGGCCTCATGATGAATCTGCAGCTCATATAGCTTCTTATAGATCCCATCCTGCGCCAGCAGCTCCTGATGGGTTCCCCTCTCCCTGATCTTCCCCTTATGCATGACCATGATACAGTCTGCATGCTGGATTGTGGAAAGCCTATGCGCCACCATAATAGTAGTCCGCCCCTTCATCAGCTTCTCCAGCGCCTCCTGGATCAGCAGCTCCGTCTCCGTATCGATATTTGCCGTGGCCTCATCCATCACAAGGATACTGGGCTTGTGTGCCAGCGTTCTGGCAAAGGACAGCAGCTGCCTCTCCCCTGCGGAAAAGGTGGCTCCCCGCTCGGACACCGGCTCCTGATAACCCCCGGGAAGCTTTTCGATGAAATGGGAGGCATTCACGTACTCCGCCGCGGCCTTGATATCCTCGAAGGGTATCTCTTCATTGTGGAGGCGGATATTCTGCTCCACATTCCCCTCAAAGATAAAAACATCCTGCTGCATCTGCCCGATGGCGCCTCGAAGCTGCTTCTTGGACAGCCGCCGGATGTCCACCCCGTCCACATAGATATTCCCTCTCTGAATATCATAATACCGTCCGATCAGGTTCAGGATGGACGACTTCCCTGCGCCGGTAGCCCCTACAAAGGCAACACTCTGGCCCGGCTCTATGACGAAGGACACGTCCCTCAGCACATAATTCTCATTGTCATAGGCGAACCACACATGGGAAAATTCGATGCGCCCCTTGATCTGAGGCAGAATGACCGGATTTTCATCCTCCTGTACCAGCGGCTCCTCGCTCATGATGGTGAATATCTTCTCCGCGGAAGCGATGGAGGACTGCAGCGTGGAAAACTGCTCCGCCAGCTCCTGGATCGGCTCGAAAAAGGACTGGATATACTGGGCGAAAATATAAAGCGTGCCGACGGAGATCACGCCGCCCAGTACCTCCCTGCTGCCCACGCCCAGCACGATCATCAGGGAGATAATGCTCAATATGTAAATAAGGGGCCGGAAAACGGCAAATACCATCATCTCCCTATAGAAAGCACGGTATAGCTTGTAATTCTTGTCGTTGAACTCCTCGAACTTCCTCTTCTCCCTGCCGAATATCTGGATGATCCTCATGCCGGAGATATTCTCGGACAAAAATGTGTTGATATCCGTCAGTCTGGTCCTGGAAATCCGATAAGTCTCTCTGGCGATCTTTCGGAATACCACCGTCAGCACCGCCACAAAGGGAAGCAGCGCAAAGGAAATCAGGGCAAGCTTCCAGTCCATCACCAGCATCACCGCCGCAAGGCCGATGATCTTTACGATATTGCGGAACAGCCTCACCAGAATGCCGGAATACATCTCGTCCAGTGCCTCCACGTCGTTGGTGACACGGGTCACCAGCTTCCCTACCGGCGTCAGGTCAAAATACCTGCTGCTTAAGGACTGGATGTGGGCATACAGCTCCTTGCGCACGGTAAGTATGATGCTCTGCCCCGTCTTCTGCAGCAGCCATGTCTGGGTAATATTGAATATAAAGCTCAGGATCAGCACAATGCCGTACTTGACTGCCGTCTCTATGATGATATCGTAATTCCCCTGCTTTTGGAACAGATCTATGGCATCCCCTATCAGCGTAGGACGGTACAGATCAATGCCCGTCAGTGCCAGCACCAGAAGCAGGCAGACAGCCACCCAGCCTATGTAGGGCTTCATATAGGAGAGCAGGTGCAGCAGGGCGTTTCCTTTATAATTCGATTCTATCTTATCCTCTGTCAATGCGCTCATAAATATCCTCCCGGTATACTCTAAGTCTCCCTCCGTTTTTCACTGCGGTCTCAGGGTCATCCCTTATTCAGATCGCCGTCAGCTCCTGCTCCAGCTGCTGCTTCTCATAAATATGGGCATAGAAGCCGTGCATCGCAAGCAGCTCCTCATGGGTGCCGTACTCCGTCAGCTCCCCTTCCGTCAGCACCGCCACATGATCCGCCTTCTGCAGCGTGGAGATGCGGTGGGCGATGACTATGGTGGTCTTGCCCCTGCGCAGCTCCATCAGGTTCTCCAGGATCTGCTCCTCCGTGTCCGTGTCCACCGCCGAGAGAGAATCGTCCAGGATCAGTACCGAGGCATCCATCAGCAGGGCTCTGGCAATAGAGCTCCTCTGCTTCTGGCCTCCGGACAGGGTCACCCCCCGCTCTCCCACAAGAGTCCTATACTCCTCAGGGAATTCTATGATATTGTCATGTATGCAGGCCGCCTTGGCAGCTCTCTTGATGCTTTCCCTCAGCTCCGGGTGATCGCTGATCCGTTCCTCCAGTCCGAAGGCAATATTCTCCTCCAGCGTGTCCGAAAAGAGAAAATTGTCCTGAGGCACATATGCCATATCCCGGTGCAGCACTGCCAGAGGATAATCCGTGATAGGCCTTTCGTCCAGAAGCAGTGTCCCTTCCTCACAGTCATAGACACGCAGCAGCAGATCCGCCAGACTGGATTTGCCGCTTCCTGTCCTGCCCAGTACTCCCAGCATCTCCCCTTCCTTTATATGCAGGCTCACGTTTTTCAGCACCGGATCCTGCCCGTCAGGGTAAGTGAAGGTGAGATTTTTCAGAGTAATCTCTCCTCTGATATGTACATCCTTATTTTCCGACGCATCTGTCACCTTATCCACTATATCGGGTTCTTCCCGGAAAATACACGCAATCCTCTGAAAGGCCGCTATGGCCTGACTGAAGCTGTTAATACAGTCCCCGCAGGCGATCATGGGCCAGACCAGCATTCCGATATAGGAGTTGAAAGCCACGAACTGTCCTACGGAAATCTGCCCTGCCAGCACCATCCGCCCCCCGAACAGCAGCGTCAGCACAAGGCTCAGGCCCGTGACCGTATCCAGCGCAGGGCCGAATACCGCCCGGAGCTTTACCACGGAAAGATTCTTTTCCATGCTGTTCACGCTGGCCTTTTCAAATGCCTTGAAATCCTCATCCTCCTGCACAAAGGCCTTCAGCACCCGCACTCCCGCAAGGCTCTCCTGCACCTTGTCGGAGAGGGCTGAGAAAGCCTCCTGCCGCTTGATCTGTCTCCTCTTGGATTCCCCTCCGTAGAAATAACAGCCTACTGCCACCAGCGTCAAGGGCACAAAGGCCAGAAGCGTCAGCTTGAAATCCACATAAAAAATCATCTTTACCAGCACCATGACAGTCATGACCACCGCGTCAAAGGCCGTCACCACCGCAGGCCCCACTGCCATCCTCAGAGCCTGCAGGTCATTGGTGAAATGCGCCATCAGGTCCCCGGTCTTGTGACTGTTGAAATAGCGGGCGGACAGTGTCTCCAGATGTCCGAACATATCGTTCCGCAGCCGGTATTCGATGCCTCTGGCCGCGCCAAAGATAAAAAACCGCCATCCGAACCGCCCCAGCATCATCACTGCCCCGGCGGCGAATATCTTCCAGAGCAGAGGCACCACTCCGCCAAAATCAAGGGTGTTTTCCGTCAGCCCGTCAATGATCTCTCCCGTAAACTGGGGAATATACAGATTTGCCATGTCCACCAGCAGAAGTATGACGACTCCCACCAGATAATACCATTTGTATTTCAGAATATAAGGAAGTAGCGAAAACTTTTTCTGCTCCATATCGATTCTGCACCTATAGTTCCCTTTCTCTTTTAAAATGCAAGGTCTGGATACCCTACAGCCCTACGGTTCTATACCACAGACGTCCCATCCAACATCTGCACCGCCTCTCTGTCCTTCACCGCCCGGATAAAGTCATGGATATTTTCAAGCTTCCGGGGAAACACCATGCCCCCATAAATCATCTCCGTGGTATGCTGGTCACCTCCCGCCGTCAACGGCAGACCGTGCTCTTCGGCGTAGGCGATGGCCATATCATTGTACTCCGGATGTCCATGGCACTTTTTGGTCAGTCCGGAATGCGTCGCATTCACGCCCTCCACCGCATCCACATACTCTGGAAACAACCTAATTTTGTCAATATAAGAGGCCTCACGGAAAGGATGGGCATGGCTCACAATGCCGCCGCCCTCATGCACCAGCCGAAACTGCTCCTCCACGGCAGCATCCTTGATCTCCGGGTGGGCCAGAAGCCATTCCTTGTCCAGACCGTACACAAGGAATTCCGTCCCCTTGTAACAAGACTCCCATCCGAAGAATACCTGCAGTCCCAGCCTGTCGCCTTCCGCCTTGGCATGCTCGTAACCAAGACAGTACCTTTCCACCCACTCCTGCCATGGAAGACGCCGGTCCACCGCCGTATTGCCGTAAAAGAAATGGTCCGTGACAATGATTCCGGTATAACCGCTCTCCGCGTAGGCTCCGGCCATTTCCGCCGCGCTATTAAAGGCGCAGGCGCTGCCCTCGCTGGTGTGCATATGAGTCTCGTACAAAAATCCGTCTGTTTTTATATGTCCTTCCATCTTATGCCTTCCTATTACGTCACAGATCCACTTCAACCATAGGGCTGGCATGCCCCTCGCTTCCGTTCTCAAACACCGCCACCACATAATACTGCCACAAGAATCCCGCCTCCGCGCTGAAAGGCAATGTGGCTAAAGCTTCCTTTTCCTCTCTGGTGACAGTCCTCGCCACCTCGAAGGTAAGCTCCTCCTTCTTCTTGGCATAAACCCTATAAGCCGACGCGCCGGAAAGCTGGTTCCAGTTCAGCAGGAAGCTCCCTCTTCCGTTTTCTACGGAAACCTCCTGCACCACGAAGCCCGTCACTGCGTCCGGGGCCTCCGCCCGTACCCTGCCGGAGCTGTCCCTTACCTTCCTCGGCTTTTCGATCTCCTCTACCGGTCTGGGAGCCACCAGCTCCTTCAGCACGTCCAGTCTGTGATCCTTATTATATTCCCGGATCAGTCCCGCCACGATGTTCGCATATACCTTTGCGCCGTACTCCTGCAGGTGGGCCTTATCCGACACTCCTGCGGCATAGGCTCCGTCAGGGTACTCCCCTTCCTCCAGCCACAGGTATATGTCCTTGCTCTCCTCCTCACCGATATGGTTGAGATAGGCAGTGCTCCGCTCCGCCAGATCCAGAAGCGGTATGTCCTGCTCCTCCGCCAGCTCCATCATTTTTTCCCGGTAATTATTAAACGCAATCTTGAATCTTCCGTTCTCGTCCATGATCCGCATGGTGACCGGGGTCACGAATACACACTGCACCCCTCGTCTGGCACAGGCATCGATATACCTCTGCAGGAAACGGGGGAATTCATCCGGCGCTATGTAACGGTTGGGCCGAATGGCCGTATTGTCATTATGGGCAAACTGCACAAACATGAAGTCGCCAGGGCAAATCACCTCCAGCGCCTGATCCAGCTTCCCCTCATCATAGAAAGACCTTGCGCTCCTTCCGCCGATGGCCCGGTTCTCCACGGCTATCTCCGGCAGCTCATAAGTCTTGGCCAGCGAATAATCGCACTTCTCCGCACGATACATCCTATACTGGTCCGCTCCCCGGAAAAACTGATAAAATACCTGCCCCCATCCTGCCTGAGGGTAAAAGCGTTTCTCAAAGCTCTGCACCGTAGAGTCCGCGATCAGGAATACATGGGGCTTCTCCCGCTTTGTCTTTGCCGCCTCCGGTGTAACGGTGATGTCCTTAATATAGACATCCCCCTCTATGAGATCGCTGTGGATATCGGCAACTTTGCCTGCGGTGACCCCCAGTTCAAAGCTCCCGTCCGTCATGCAGGCGATAAAGGTCACCTCCTGCTCTTCCCCGGGTTCCACAGCGACCTCCGGCCTCTTTACCACGCCGTTCAGGCGCACATGGCAGGTATAGGCGCTGTCCGTGGGATTAATAAGCACCAGGCTCACTACATAATTGCTGCCGGGCAATACAGCGGAAATCAAGGTGGTTTCTTCATAATAGTAGACTCCGTAGCCCGTCTCCTCGATCTCCTGCCAGACACGGCTGTGAATCCTCCAGCCGCCCTCCTGCTCCTCCAGAAAACTGCTGCCGCTGCTGACCCTGGGCACCCTTGGATAGTATACCCCGTCCACCCAGCCGGCGGCCTTTTGCCCATATGTTACATCCTTGAACTGAAACTGATACATGATTTCTCCTCCTGTCCCTCAAAAGGGCATAGACTTAAGATACCACAGCCCTCTATCCTCTGCAATAGCTATTTTGGCATAGGCCAATAACAAAACAGCGGGGGCTGATTACCCCCGCAGCTTCTTGACTGCTTTTTCTTCAATCAGACATTGCCCGTGTTCCTTCAGCCGCACTGCCTGCCGCTCCTCAGCGGCATAAAGATTGCCGAACTCCAGCGCCTGAATGCATGCCCTACTGTAGCGCTCATAGGACGCACGTCCCTTGAGCAGGTACAGATAATACAGACCATCCATCTCATACAGTGCGCTCTCCACCTGCAGATTGGAAGGCAACACCGCTGCATACTCCATGACCCTGCCGATGCCGGCAAACGCAAAGACTGCAAAGCCGGGACGGGCCTCCTGCTGCTTCTCTCCGCCGCCCTTGTCTTCCTGCTGCTCCATCTGGGCGTTCCCGTCGTCTCCGCCCCCGCTTTTCTGGTTCAGCTTCTCTCTGGTCCTCTGCAGGATCCGCTTCATCTCCTTCAGACATTCTATGAACTGCTCCCCTTCGCGGATTTCGGAATCCCGTTCGGAAAAGGTCAGAATCATCCCCTGCTCCGGCAGCAGCATGATCTGCAGGTCAAAGGCAAACTGAGGCGGCTTATAGCCTACCTCCTCCTCGGCCTGCTCGATGATTTCCTGCACGATCTCCTTTGCCTTCTCGCTGCGCATGATAAAGTCTTTATAATCAATATCATATTCCTCCAGCTCTTGGTTGGACAGGAAACACTTTACCGTCTTTTCATCTATTCGTTCTATTCTCATATCATTTACCTCATAAAATGCGGCCATTTGCACCCACACGCTTATGATACCATGATATTCGAAATATTTCAATTATATAAGTTTTCCATTTTGCCCGAATTCTATACATTTTATATTTTTTTAACAAAATGTCAGCTGTTCATACTTCTCCGGAAGCTCATGCAGGTATCTGAAGCACTCCTCCACGCTGCTGACAATGTTATTCTCCTTACAAGTCTTATAAAACAGCGCCATAAGCTCCCTGCTCTTGTCGCTGGGCACCTCATACGCATTTCCGAACCTTCTGCGGTATCTCTCCTTCAGCCCCGGGAAATGCCTGTCCAATGCCGCATAATAATACTCCCTGTCCCCTTCCCGCAGAGTCATTCCCATGCCGAAGCAGATAATGCCGTACACCTTTTCCCGGACACAATACTCCAGGATCCCTTCTATATTCTCCCGGGTATCATTGATATAGGGCAGTATCGGGGACAGCCAGACAACCGTGGGAATCCCGTTCTCGCGAAAGATCCGCAGCGCCTCCGCCCGCCTTCTGGTGGTGCAGACATTGGGCTCCAGTATTCCGCACAGCTCCTCATCATAGGTTGTCAGGGTCATCTGCACCACACATTTGGCCTTTTCGTTGATGCTCTTTAAGAGAGGGAGATCCCGCAGGATCCTGTCGGACTTTGTCTGTACCGCCACACCGAAACCATAACGGTCAATGATCTCAAGGCACCTCCTCGTCAGCCCCAGCTCCTCCTCGCAGTGCATATAAGGATCGCACATGGCCCCCGTCCCTATCATGCACCGCTTCCTCTTGGAGCGCAGCGCCCTCTCCAGCAGCTCTGGTGCATTCCTCTTTGCCTCGATGTCCTCAAAGGCATGGGTGAACTGGTAGCACCTGCTCCTGCTGTCGCAGTAGATACAGCCGTGGGTGCATCCCCTATATATATTCATCCCGTTCTGGGCAGACAGAATTCCTTTTGCGTCTACAAAATGCATGATTCCCTTCCTCCGCAGGCAGTTCTTCCGCCTCTTATTCCACACGGATTTTCTTCCGTGAGTTCTTATGCGCCTGATACATTATCTTAATCTATATCGCAATATTTCACAGAAACAGTAATTTTGAAAGTGTTTTAAGGGCCGGCGCAGCAGAGCGTCAAATCCTGCTCTTCTGCACCGGCCCGGCTCTTGCTTTTACCTATAGCAGATCATAAAGCCTTCAGCGCTTACAGCTTCAGCCCCTTCAGCAGATCTCCCAGCGATGTGCCGACAGATCTCCCCGAACTGTACTGTGCCGTCAGCTTGGCATCCACGGGCTCCGGCTTTGCTTCCTCCTCGACTGCCTTCATGCTCAGGCTGATCTTGTTATTGTTGGTGTTCAGTATCTTTACCTTAACCGCATCTCCTGCAGCAACCACCTCAGAAGGGCTCTTGATCCTCTTCTGGCTCATCTGGGAAATATGCACCAGCCCGCTGAGCCCGTCTCCCAGATCCACGAAGACTCCGTAAGGCATCAGGCTCTCCACCTTTCCTTCCATCACGGTGCCGGGAACCATCATCGCGATCTTGTGGTTCAGAGACTCGGCCTCCCTCTCCTTCAGCACGTCTCTTGCTGAAAGCACCAGCTTCTTCCTGCCCTTTTCCACGGTGATGACACGGACATCCATGTTCTTTCCCACGAAACTGTTCAGATCCTCCACATATGTCAGCGACAGATGGGACGCCGGTATAAAGCCGCGGATCCCCTCCAGATAGGCCACTACGCCCTTATTCACCACTTCGCTTACCTTTACGGTGAGGATCGTCTTTTCATCCAGATATGTCTTCAGCTTGTCCCAGCCGAGAACCTCCGATGCCTCTACGCAGGACAGCAGGATATTGCCTGCTCCGTCGTCCTTCTTCACCACGACACCCTGCAGCTTGTCACCTACGTGTATGTCTGTCAAGATAGAAAATGCCGGATCCTTGCTCAGATCCGCAGCCTTGATCACGCCCGGCGCATAATAATCCAGATCCAGAGTCACGCCCGTCTCATCTGCATGAATCACGCTGCCCGTCAGGACATCCCCTTCTTTGATTGTGCGGAAGGATGCCTCCAGCTCCTTACTGTAATCCTCCATGGTCTCCACGGATCCTGCCGCAGCAGCATCCGCTTCCGCCGTTCCCCCTGCCTGCGGGGCTTCCGTCTGCTCTACAGTCTCAGCCGCCTGAGCTTCTGCAATGCTGTTTTTGTTTTCTGTCTCCATAATCTCCTCCTGTCCCGCCGCAGCCGTTTCGGCAGATGACACCTCTGCCCGTTCCTCTTTTTATGCCCTCTCTCAGGCATCAGCTGTCTGGCAAATCTTATAATCCTTATTCTATCACGTATTCTTCGAAATTTACAGTGTTTTTCGCTTTGTTTTTTATTTTAGGATATAAAGCTTTTAAATATAAAAAAGCCTTATGCACTTTATAAGCTAAAAACGGCACAATGTGAGAGGGTGTATTGATTATTTTCAATCAATACACCCTCTCAAAACTCCTGATCCAACGGACTGTACCTCCTTTCCCTTCTCTCTTTTTTCACGCCCTTCCATTTTGATCCCTGCCTCTTCCACATATCCCTTGTACCTGATGTACTGTAACGGCCTGCTGTCGCTTTTTGGAATCCGTTACTTTTTGTTGGTGTGTACTTGCAGATTTTGTAATGTTTGTATTCCCTATTCAGTTGTATGAATGGAAGTCGTTTGCTCTGT
The DNA here is from genome assembly GCA_964018205.1 of uncultured Acetatifactor sp. Classification (GTDB taxonomy): domain Bacteria; phylum Bacillota; class Clostridia; order Lachnospirales; family Lachnospiraceae; genus Acetatifactor. The sequence goes on from CAXHOW010000011.1 coordinate 53,062, forward strand.
CTCTTGTTTTCTTGATTCTGATATCATTATATGCTGCAGTTTTTTATTTGTCAATACTTTTTTGAAAATTTTCTTTTATTTTTTGTATTTTGTTATTTGCTATTTGTTTTATCTGAAAATTTAAAATATTTTTCAAAAAAGCGTTGACAAATCAAACGTTATGCTTTATAATGAAATCATCACAAAGAAAGGACAAGACATCTTCCATAAAGCGCATCCACATACGGAGCTGCCGCATATCATCGGTGCAAGTACACAGCAAGAATGCATCCTGACAAGACAGAAATGTGGAAAGCACAAGGGTAGAAATGGAAGAAACAATCATTCAGAAAACAGCTGAATAGAAAAGGAGGTACAGTCCATTGGACCAGGAAGTTTGAGAGAGCGTATCGATTGAAATCAGATCGATACGCTCTCTCCCATTATGTGCGGCTTGTTCCACCGGGCATATACTATCCCATTATACGAAAGCCGTTTCACACATAACTCAATAACGGATGCCCGAAAATTTCCCGGACATCCGTGAGGAGATGGCTGTCATAGGAAGCAGTTGCCAAAGAGATGGCTTCCCGAAAGTCGACATCCTCTGAAGCGGCTTCCTAAAACACCGGCTCACCATAGAGGCCGCTCACGCTGAAACAGCTTCCTTTATAACGCAAGCATTGAAGCCATATACAGTTCCTGACTGATCCTGTTTACTATCCTGCTGTTGCTTGCCCGCTGCTTCAGTTCCTGCGGAAACAGCTCATATCCCACAATATTTTCCAGTATGGCATTCTTTTTCAGCTCCGGCTCATCCATAGGTTCAATAGCCTCCCTGCCCGGATCTCTCTGCAGGACAAAAATTCCCAGCATCCCCAGAGTCTCAATGGCATAATCCGAATAGATAGAAGCGATATGTGCCACTCCCTCCATCCGCTCCTCGCGCTCCAGCACCATTACAGACTTTCCCGGAGATGCATAGCGTATGTATGAGCTGTACGTATCTGTGTCATACGCACCTGTGCCGCCATCTGCACTGTCAGCTGTCCTTTCTCTCTCCCCGATTGCGGCATACGCCCAGTCACCGGCATGCAGCAGCGAGCCTCCCAGCAGAACCTTCCCCTTGAGGAGGGCCAGAATCGACGCAGGTACGCCCATGACCGTTTTTTCCAGCCAGACAAAATCCTCCACATATGCCCTGACCAGATTTCCTTCTTTATGTATCTGATATGTCACTTTCTCAGGTATCACAACCTGATAAAAATCCCCCGCAAGGGATATCCCTTCAGAAGCCTCCGGAACGGCAGCTCCCCACTCTGCCTGCTGTACAGACAGCTGAACCACAGAGTCCATAGTCATCTTTCCGGCATAGCTCGGCAAGCTCTTCAGCTTGCAGTTGCTGACCAGAACCTTATCATAATAGTAGTATGTCATCTTACACTTCTTCCTTTTTTGATTAATAGAACGTCTTCTCCCAAGTTCTATTATATCATCCCGAACTCTTTTCATCAATCTTTTTATGCAAAATGGATTTATTTTTTTCCTGATGCATGATATCATTGAAAAAAGCAACAATAGTTTTAACATGGCACATTTGCGCCAAAATCACTTTCTGTCGTCACAAACTATCGATTGGATGCCCGCTGAACCGGGCAGGGAGGTATTATGATGAAAATACTATTTTATGATACAAAGAATTATGACAAGGAATCTTTTCAGTCTGCTTTGAAGGACTTCCCTGGCATCACCATCGAATACACAAAATCCGATCTGGATTCCAGAACCGCCGCTTTGGCGGATGGCTTTGATGCCGTATGTGCTTTCGTCAACTCCGATGTGGGAACCCCGACATTGGACATCCTGCACTCCAAGAACGTGAAACTGATCCTGATGCGCTGTGCAGGTTTCAATAACGTGGATATGAACACCGCCGCCAAATATGATATGCGTGTCATGCGCGTCCCCGGATATTCCCCCGAGGCCGTGGCAGAGCACGCCATGGCTCTGGCTCTGGCCAGCAACCGGCGCTTGTACAAGGCCTACAACAAGGTAAGGGAAAACGACTTCAGCCTCAGCGGCCTCATGGGCTTCAACTTCTACCAGAAGACAGCCGGGATCATCGGCACCGGCAAGATCGGAGCCGCCATGTGCCGCATCTGTCAGGGCTTCGGCATGAAAGTCATCGCCTATGATGTGTACCAGAACGAATCCTTAAAGGATTTTGTGACCTACGTTTCCCTTGACCGTCTCCTTTCTGACAGCGATGTCATTTCCCTTCACTGTCCGCTGATGGATTCCACGTATCATATAATCAATATCGACACCATCCAGAAGATGAAGGACGGCGTGATTCTGGTAAATACCTCCCGAGGCGCCTTGGTAAAAACCAACGATTTGATAGAAGGCATCCGTATGCATAAATTCGCCGGGGTAGGACTGGATGTGTATGAAGAAGAGACAGCCAACGTTTTCGAGGACCGCTCCGACGAGATCCTGGAGCACTCCACCACCGCAAGGCTCTTGTCCTTCCCCAACGTGATGATCACCTCCCATCAGGGTTTCTTCACCAGAGAGGCGCTGGCATCCATCGCCGCCACCACGCTGCAGAATGCCGAGGACTTCTTGGCAGGCAAAGAAAGCCCCAACGACGTGAAAGCCTGAAGTAATCGGTTTCCTGCGAAATCCTCTGCATATATCTGATCCATCTCCTGCATACCGCTCCTTGGCGTCGGTGCAGAAATGAACCACCCCGCTGCACGCAGCGGGGCATTAGACCTATGAAGGAATAAACAAGGGGGCTGCCGCAGCAGCCCCCTTGCCCTTTGCCCCATCAGTCCAAATGAAATACGTTTTGCAGGTCAATGCTCACAGGACTATTGTCTGGATTGGTCTCCATGATGTCCGCCATGAAATCCCACCATTTACGGTTGATGGCGGTGTCGGCCCCTTTCGCCCACAGCTCCTCATCCTCAATCTCAATATAGCCGAACAAGGTCAGGGTCTCCTTGTCCAAAAAAATCGTATAATTCCTGCCGCCATGCTCATGAATCATGTCCTGCATCTCAGGCCAGAGCTCATTATGTCTCTTCTCGTACTCCGCCTCCTGTCCCGGATACAGCTTCATCTTGAATCCTTTGATCATCTTTGTAACCTCCGTTTTGTAGTCTGCAAATTCATCATGGTTTTTCATGTGAAATCTCTGCCACTGATTCCATTATACCATCTGCAAGAAGAAATGCAACAAAAAGAATAACGGCGATAACCCGGATCGACTGTTCCGCCCCAAAAAAGCCAAAAATATCTCTTGCAATCTGCCTTTCATTATGATATCATAATGATATCAAATCAAATACCACGCAGCATGGCCGCTCAGTATTCAGGTTTGATCAATCTTACAAAGCACAAAGGAATATGGAGGTAGCATTATGACTGAAAAAATTTTGAACGGCAAAAAACATGGTATGGCGGTACTGCTGGGGGTTATCCTGCTGTATGCCGTGGCCATCACCGCCTTGGTACTCTCTGCCATCAGTCTGGAGCAGGAGGCAAGTGTCCTGAATACCATATGCATGGTGATCAGCATCGTCGCGGTCTCTCTGGGCTGGATCTTTCTCTGCGGTCTTAAGGTGCTGAAGCCTCAGGAGGCTCTCGTTCTGACATTATTCGGAAAGTATGTAGGCACCCTGAAGGAAAACGGATTCTATTATGTGAACCCCTTCTGTGTGGGAGTAAATCCCGCGGCCAAGACCCGGCTGAGCCAGAGCGGCGACGTCTCCGAAGCCGGAGGGCTGTCCGCCATCGTGGCAGGTACTCAGGGAATAAACCTGAACAGCGGCGAGATGGCCAACAAGAAGCTGTCCCTGAAGATCATGACTTTGAATAACAGCCGCCAGAAGATCAACGACTGTCTGGGCAATCCCATTGAGATCGGCATCGCCGTCACATGGCGTATCGTAGATACCGCAAAGGCAGTGTTCAATGTGGACAATTACAAGGAATTTCTGTCCCTGCAGTGCGACAGCGCCCTGCGCCATGTAGTCCGCATCTACCCTTATGATGTTGCCCCCAATGTGGACACCACCGGGGACGGGGTGGCTGATGAAGGGAGCCTGAGAGGCTCCAGCGATGTGGTGGCGGCAAGGATACGGGACGAAATCCAGTCTCGGGTGAAGGACGCCGGAATCGAGATCGTGGAAGCAAGGATCACCTATCTCGCTTATGCCCCCGAAATAGCGGCCGTCATGCTGCAGCGCCAGCAGGCTTCCGCAATCATAGATGCCCGCAAGATGATCGTTGACGGTGCTGTAGGCATGGTAGAAATGGCGCTGGAACGTCTAGGCGAGAACGGTATAGTGCAGCTGGACGAGGAGCGCAAGGCGGCGATGGTCTCCAACCTGCTGGTGGTGCTGTGCGGAAACCACGATGCGCAGCCCGTGGTAAATTCAGGGAGTCTGTATTAATATGGCAGACAATAAGAAGCAGGTACCCTTGAGGCTGTCCACAAAACTATACGATGCCATCGCCGCATGGGCGGAGGACGACTTCCGCTCAGTGAACGGACAGATCGAATACCTGCTGACTGAATGTGTCAGGCAGCGCAAGAAGAACGGCAAATACGTGCCAAATGAGCTGGACGTTCCGCCAGAGCTGGATATATCGTGAGGGTATCTTCACTATGCCGAACCTTCCGCCGGCACAGGCACAGACGGTACCGTCGGAAGGGATTATGAATACAAGCGTCTGGAGACATTGTCCCTGCTTGCAGGAATGAATCTACTCAGGGGGGATAGACCATCCCCCTTAATAGCGTAACGGAATGTAATTGTACAACTCATAGTAAATGCCCCTAACATGGGCTTCTATGCCACGGATACTATACGCCATAATATACTGGTGATGCTTAAAACAGATTATTTTATGGCCCAGCTTGTGTAATCTGTGATAGTTTCAAAATTTTATGGGATGATTTCAGAATTTTACAAGGTGATCTCAGCATTTTACGGGATGGTCTCAGTTTTTACATGATGGTCTCAGATTTTACATGATGGTCTCAGATTTTTACGGAACAGTCAAGCGCTTCATATTCAAGGACAAATTGGGCCGCAGGCAGGGGGGTATCAGCCCCGGCCTCTTCCTCCTGAACGCTGCAGGCAGCGGGGCGTTAGATCCGTGAAGGAATAAATAATACGCCGGGAATCCAAGAAACGGGTCACCGGCGCTGTTTTTGCCTTGCAATGTAATTTAAAATCTTTACTTTGGTGCATTGCGATAATCGCTGCCGCATTTACGGCTTCTGAGCAAAGTAAAAATAATTATGTCATTTAGCACATCTGTATAATCCCCTGCAGGATATCTCTGGCGAGATTGAAAGAGGATTATTTTCGTTCTATGCATAAGAGATTAGTTAGTGAGGGCATATAGCATACATAAGTGTCTTAACCCAATCTCCAATCCATATAGTATTACAATTCAAACATTTTGTGCTTTCATATATCTCTACTGTACAGCCACCTTTATCATCCTTTAGGTGAGTCTGATAATAACCAGACACAATATCATGCTTAAAACAGAATACATATGGACTATGCGAATTTATCGGATGTATATTGCCGTCTTCATCAATAAATTCCTCGTCATAAAGAACTTCAGCCATGAGATTTGATTCTGTCGAAATCTCATCATACCCATCTTCTTCATATAACCCACTTGTCCAGAATCCATCTCCAACCACCGTACCCTTTACCACATTTGCCTCATTATCTTCCACATGATACACATTCGGATACGCCATCGCTGTAAACGAATTCGCCACAAGCAGCCCCGCAAACACACCTGCTGCCAGCCTCTTCTTCCAATTCTTTATCTCTTTTGCATTCACGATCAAATTCACCCTTTCTTTTGTCTTGTCGTAAGCATCTCCCAGACCGTTCCTAAACGGAATCTTCTTTACCCTCTTCCGTCTGGCAGCCATCTCCTGCTCCATTTTCTTCAGGTTATCTACCAGCAGTCTGGAATATGCCTTGCATTCATCTTGCGTACATCCTACCAGCACCCTTTCATCACAAGAAGCCTCGCATACATCATCCATCCGACTGTTCAGGAAATAGATGAGCGGATTGAACCAGTGCAGACAGCACACTATTTCCATCAACAGCTTCAGCAGCAGATCCTTTCTGACGATATGCGTCATCTCATGCTTCAGGATATAATACAGCTGACCTTCGTAATACTCTTCTTGAAGAAACACCACCGGCCTGATTGCCCCTAAGGTAAATGTCGTATTTTTGCCCGGTGTAATAAAGACTTCAAGCCTGCCCTTATAATGCAGCTCTTTCCTCAGACGCGTTACAATATCATCCAGCTCCTTGTCCGTGCATACCTCTGACACCGAAAGGAACTTGTACTTATTGTGGAAATATACTGCTGACTTATACACCAGAAGGCTCAATGCCACAATCATCCATATTCCTATAGCCAGCAGCTGCCACCGATAATCCGGAGTCCTATAAGCTTCCCTTTCTGTCACGATATCCGCAATGGCTACCGGATGCCCGCTGATCACCGGCACCCTCACCGGCATGAACCATCTGATCACATAACCATAAATCCCTTTGAGCCAGACCCAAGGAATCACATAGACTAACAGCACGAAAATCAGAGCCCTATATCTCATGGTATGGCTCAGACAAGGCTTTAACGCCTTGTCCCAGCACAAATACCCTAAAAACAGAGCGCTTCCTGCTGCCGTCATCAGAAATAGGTACTTCATAACGTAAAATACCTCTCTTACTTAGTACCCCACTCATCGATCAGAGCATACAGCTTGTCTACGTCCTCATCCTTTGTAACTCTGTTTCCAACCAAAGCGGCGCAGAAATTCTCAAGCTTTCCGCCATAAAAATCATCAAGTATCTCCTGAGTCTGCTTCTGCAGCAGTTCCTTCTCAGTCAAAGCGCCCTCAACGTATGCACGCCTGCGGCTTACGATACCCTTCTCCTCCAGACGGAAAAGCAAAGTGTTCAGAGTCTGCCTCTTCCAGTCACGTCCTCTCTCCTTCATCTTGTCCAAGAGAGCCTTCGTCCTGACCGGCTCCGCAGCTTCCCAGATCACTTCCATTACCTCGCGCTCGGCCTTCGTTATCCTATAGCTTTCCTTCATTGCAGTCACCTCCCTATATGCACTTTTTGTACTGCTATTTTATAGCATTGTCAAGGTGCCCCTAGGAAAAACACCCTGCCTTTTAACTTTACCACAAAACTATTATTTTTGCAAATAAAATAAAGTAATAAAATAATATAATATTAATATATACCTTTTTCACCACACAAAAAAGCAGGCTGGATTGTTTTTTGTCAAACAATCCCCTCCTGCTTTTGTCCTATCGTCTGTTTCAATGCCTCTCAGAAATCCCAAGCATACTCAGAAGCACCAACGGCCCGGCACATTCTACACCGGTGCAATGCCGCGACTATAAGCCCAAGCATGACTGCCTCATAGCCTGATGCCATATTTCTGTTCATACGCTTTTTTAGTCTCCTCCATGGTATGTCCCGGCACAACCCCCTGAGTGTCCAGTTTTCGGTCATAATAAGTGCTCTTATTATCCTCCTGTTCCCACAGCGATATGCCTACATACTCACCAATATTACTTGAGAGGATTGACAAAGTGTTTTTTTTCATCAATTTCCTTCCTAGGATCTCACTTCGTTGCCAATTCACCCCTCCTCACTGCACTGTGTCAGCTGCCGGTATAGTGCCCTGAGGTTTTGGAACAACAACAAAACCTTTTTCCAAGCAGACATATTACCGACCCGAGATGACACTGTCATCTGAAAAGAAGCTTTATTTATCATACCACAAGTTCTGCGGGACTGCAACAATTTTTTGCGCTTTCGTCTCCGCTAAACTTATGCAGCTTCAAAGCATTTTATTCTTATTATATTGCCAGAAGCTCAGAAATATTCTCGCATCCACTCGTTTTCAAAATGTTCCAGAAAAGCCTCTATCTCTTCCATCAGCTCCACAGGCGTATTATCCGTGCACCTTCTGAAAGAATCAGCGACAATCTGTCTGGTATGTTTATATTCCGAGTTCTCCGTCAGCTGCCTGATATATTCCTCTCCGCACGACATCAGATATCCGCACATCTTTTCAAAAACAGCCTTGTCATTCAGGAAATCATAATTCCGTGTGCCGACAGCTCTTCTTTCTTCATTGATAAAATCCCTATAGTTATCTACATTGACAATTTTGTCCGCAAGAGAGTCCTCATAGTCATGCGCTTCCATCAGCAAGGTAAATAACGCCGGAGCATCCTTCAGCTTCGGCATCAGCCGCTGGTACACACCCTCCCAGTGAAACAGCAGATCGCCCAGCTCCTCGTTATTACAATGACTTTCCTGCAGCTGCCCCATCACAGAAACCACAAGAGCTATTCGAACCTTATGCATATCCTGTCCAAACCGCTCTTCCGATTCATTTATCTTTATTTCGTCCGCCATGGAGCACAGGTACTCATACGGACTCAGCCCTAGAATCAGAACAGCCAAAACGTCAGATATCGGCTCTGACAGCAGATGATGAAGAATTTTTAACAGGTTCGGCAATACAGCCAGCCTATATAGGTCAAACAGCTTGCCAAGTTCTTCAACCAGAGCTTCACAGAAAAAAAATTTGCTTCGAACGCTTTCCGCCAGATTGCTATAATCACTGCTCTGCCCCTTGTGACTTTTTTCTAATTTCTTTTGGAATGCCTTCTGCAGACTGCTGCCATATTTCTCCCAAAAAATATGTCCATATTTATCGCTGACTTGTCCATAAATATTCCGTATCCGTCTCATTGACGGCCATGAATAATACTTATGTGTCTGATCCTTCTCTTCTGCGTCCGCCCGTTTATTCACACGCTGCAGCACTTCCCACAGTTCTTCTTCCTTATATATCAAATCTTTCTTATAATTGCCCTTCTCATTTTTAAAGTCAATCTTTTTACTTAATACGTCATTGGCAAACTTTGTCGCTTCCAGACACCAGATGCGATAGCTGCATTCCAAAAAAACCTCATGCCGTTTTTCCCTCTTGCGAATCTTCTCCCCTGCAAGATGTCCTACCTCATGGGCCAGAATAATAGACAGATTCTTAGGAAAATACAAGTATCGCTCCGGCACCGTGATCAACATCAGGCGCTCCATGTCCGCCGGATGATCGCGCAGCTGTTTCACCGCAATATCCTTGAACATACCCGGACAAAAAATATAGCTATGCTTTTTGGTTTCCAGACTGATCTCCTTCATATGCACTGAAATCATAAAGACCAGCAGCGTATAATATGCCCTCAATTTCGCTGGGGCATAATGTACCACTGCGTTAAAGTCCCTTATCTGGAAAAACTGTATGTCCGTCCTCAGCGTTCCATGCAAGGTCATGCTGACTTTATGGATAAAATCATATAGGCACTCATTTTCTGCAAATTCTTCCGCCTCCTCTTTCCTGCAGCACACGTCTTTCAGAATATGCACCAATGTTACCAGAGGATAATACATCGAAAAAAAGTCATATTTCTTCGTCGGCGCTGCCTATAGACAGTCCAGCAATATCCAGTCAGCAAGTTTCGTATCTTCTTTCCTGCCTTCTCCGCTTATTGTCTGGATGCGCTGAATGGCAAGCTTTATTAATCGGTCTTGGTTTCTTGTTCCATATATTTTGGTCAGAAACTCATGACCGGCTTTGTAGGCTTTCAGGGGATCCTCCTTCTCAGTCTGACACAGAATATACAAAAAGAGCTCTCCGAGATCCTTCCAGTTGGTGTTTGTTTCTGTAGAGGCCCCGATCTTGCCCAACAGTTCATCAAACTTGTCAAAGCTTTTCATATCCGTGACTTTTTTTAGACTATACGATATCTTTCTTCGGAGTCTTATGTAGTCCTGATTGTCGTTGTATGTAGTGGCAATCAGGACATTGCTGACCAGGAATTCTGCGAATATCATTGCCATTATGAAATATGCTGTGAAGCAGTATCTCCTTATTATGGCGTACACCATCCATGCCGGGGTGATAAACACGCCTATGAAGGAATCCACCATACACCTTGCCCACCATTTATTGGAGAGCAGTTCCCTTCTCCTGATTCCGTACACTCTTTTTTCCAGCCGCTCCGACAGATTGACCCATCCGGTAACGATCATTCCTATGACCGTCAGCAAGATACTTGAATACCCTCCAAGCGCATCATACAGAAAATCATAGGTGATCCCCCACTCATGCCCCACATATACAAAGCAGCCCACAAGATAACCCCAGAATCCTGTCGATTTATTTTGATAAGCCTCATCCACTTGCATGGCCAGTAATATCAGACAGCACCAAAAAATGACAACCATCAGATATCTTACATAATTGACAGCTGTCTCCTTATATCGCTTATCCGGCCTATTTACTTTGCTCCTTGTCCAAAGATCGCCGACTTTCTTCATATTTTTCTGATTTTCCCCTTTTTTATATTCTATCATTCTTGCCGATGTAGTACAACTGCTTTTTTAATAATTTATACCCATAGCCATAAACACTTGACAACATATATGTATAACGGGTAAGCGCTTCCACAATGCAAACCAAGAAGGCGGTAAATAAATGCCCTCACGAGTATAAAAAGTCGCTCAAGCAGCATTCTTGCGATATTAATATAAGCGCACAATAGAAACGGCAGCTAGTCCGAAAACTAACTGCCGCTTCTATAATTCCCCTTTTCATGTATAATGATAGTATAGTAATAAGGATTTGTAAAGGAAATATCGTCGACAAATACTTACAAACATCGACAACCAGGGAGCCGTCGAACGCATTTTATGCCGGAAACACTTTGCCCCCGGCATTCATCCCATGCTGACACAAAAAACTTTCCTTTTTACTTACTTATATGGTAGACTGAATATGGACTGTAGGTTTGTATCTCACGAAAAGAAAGTGAGTGGGCTTTATGAAAAAAAATATCAAACTTCCCATCGGTAGCTTCACGGGCGAAGAGGTCATGGCGATGCTTGCGTACTACGGGCTCGAAGACCGCTTCGATACCGTCAGGGAATGGTATGACGGCTACCGCTTCAGCAGCACAGAGGTCTACTGCCCGTGGGACGTGATCAGCTACACGGGCCTGCTGCGCTCCGAGCCGGACGCGCCTCCCAGGGCGTTCCGGGCCAACACCAGCGGCAACGACATCATACGGCGCTTCATCGGCATGGCGCCGCCACGGACGAGGCGGGAGATCGAATGCCTGGTGGACGGCGGGGCCGTCTCCCGGAAGGTCAACCAGGAGCTGTTCTGCTCCTATCTGGCAAGGACCATCAGCATCCGGGACACGGGGGACAGGAGGGGCAGGAAGGAGCACTTCTACCACGGCATCCCGCTTGGGCTGCTGGGCCACCGCGATGACTGGATCGTCAGCTCCAACGCGGAGTCGGGGGACGGCTACAGCGACATCCTCGTGGAGGACGAAGAAAAGGCTGTGGGCATCGTGATCGAGGTCAAGTACGCCGAGGACGGCGATATGGAAGCGGGCTGCGAAAAGGCGCTGGCGCAGATAGGCAGGATGGGGTACGAGGCGGCTCTGCGGCAGAACGGGGCGGAGACCGTCATCAGGTACGGCGTCGCATGTTATAAGAAGAAATGCCGGATACGTCTGGGCGGGAGCCCGGCAGGCGCCTGACCCGGCGGGGGGCACTGTCCTCCTGCCCACCTGTAACGGCCAAGCGGAATCCTGCCCGTTGATCAGATGCCCTGCAGCTGACCGGCAGGGCATCATCCCTGCTGCGCTGCAGGGCTAAATGGGGCAGAATGATATTGCGATTTCGTGACCCATTGCGCCGACATTAGCCCTTGCTGCACTCGCAGGGACAATTTACGGTCGAACCGCTTTGCCAGCTCTGACATAATACAATGCCCCCTCTGCAGGGGGGATCAGACTCATGCAGGAATAAATAAGCTCAAAAACCCGATTTTCACGCCGCCATACAGCCATATCCGAAAGCGGAGGGCCGCCCGAAGCCAGCCCTCCGCTTTCACCCTGCCTCCTAGAGGCAATGCACAGCAGTCCGTACACTATAATACTGTCGATTCCCGCAGCCCTATTCCTGCACAAGGCTGGCATCCGGGTCATACTCCACGATCCGCCCGAACAGCTTATCCAGAAATATATCCTTCCATCTGGCATCGTTCCGGATCATTTCCTCCAGCTCCTCCGCCGACGATCCTTGCAGCTCGGTATAGCCGTCTTTCATCTCGCTCAGAATCATGGTCTTGTTTGCCTCATAATCAAAACCCTCATCTTTCATACGAATCTTCATGTATCTCTTCCATCCTTTCTCAAACTAAGTGTACATAAATCACTGTCTTTATCATATACCTGAATCCGTGAACTTGACCTCAAATTAAAACCGGATGGAATTATCCGGTAAAAACATAGGCGGCATGCCTCATTTTTGTGTAGTAATGCCTATTGTTCTATAAAAATGGCATCAATTCACAAGCCCCGTTCCTATAGGGACGAGAATGACAGATATCCTGTTGTCATCCGGGTTAGAGGGCAAAATATTCAAATGCATAATACACATGCCGGAAGACATCGCGCCAGACATTGCTTTTTCCTAAGCCTATGATCAGTTTCCGGGCATGTTCCGTCACATGGCATGCCATATTGATCAGGTTATTGATGACCGTCCTTTGCCTGCGACGCTTCACAGCATGTTTCAAATGGGGGTTCCTTTTCCCGAGCGATTCCTGCCCTATCATGCGCAGTATATTGTAGGACAGTATGGCAAGCTCCAGCACCAGCTCATTGGTCTCGAACTTACCGGATGGGAGCCGCTCAAGATCCATGTCCGTCTTCAGCTCGCTGTGGAACTGTTCGCTCTCCCCGTGGGCATGGTAATGCCCGATGACTTCCCGGTCAGTGAAGCCGGTATTGGTCCACCACACATTGGCCTCGATGTCAGGGATAAGAAGGAACTGCCCCTTTTTGTCAATGGTGCGCTCGATGATCTCGTATCCCATGCGGATCGTGGCATGCTTCGTGGTACCGTCCTGCGCCTGGTATGTGATCTCCTTCCAGTCGCTTCCGATATAGACATCCTTGCCGTCCCTGGGGTGGGTGATGTCAAGAGAATTGTCTTTTGCCATCCTGAGCCAGTCCTCTTTGCTTTCTTTACGGAGGTTGCGCTTGATGATGAAATGGCACCCACGCTCCAGGAGGATGCCGATGTTCTCGGTGGAATCATTTCCGGAATCAAGCCGGAAGAGCAGGGGTTCATCCGTCAGCTGGCGGCAGAGGCCGATGGTCTCCTCCAGGAACCGGGGCGTGCCCTTCTGGCAGTGCTGTTTCCCTTCGCGCAGTTCCAGGCTGGCAAGGTATCCCTCGCTGCCGATATAGGCAAACATGGGCGCATAGCCGTCGCAGCCTTTGTAGGTCCGGGACACGCCCTCCTTGCAGGTCTTCGAATTGTCGAAAGGGGAGACGTCCATGTCTACAGGGACATATCCGCAGGGCAGCTTCGACGGGACAACGCCGTTGGATTTTAGCATCTTAATGTTCTCGTCCAGGATCTGCCTGCGGATGGAGCTGCCGATCAAGTCAAAGCGCTGGCGCAGGGTCTCCGCAGAGGGGATGGCGTAGCAGACGCCGAGGGCCGCCTTATAAAAATCCGGGTCGTCATCCATTTCATGCACGGCATCAAAAGAGGGCTTGCCCATGCATTGCATGCCGATATATGTCAGCATGACATCACCGTTCTTTATCTGATGCTGGGGATGGTTACAGTCAACCTTCATGTTATTGCAGTTCTTGACGAAATCGCTCTTGCCAAGGATTGCGCCCACAACAGCAAGCCCGCCGCTTGGAATGATGCGCTCATTTGTAAACTCAACCGTGATATTCTTTCTCATGGTGACCTCCGGGATTTATTTTTTCATTAATCCCAGTATACCATGACCCTCAAGATACTGCATTATTTTTCACCCGTTGGGTACACAATTTTGAACTATAAAACAAGCAACAAACACCGAAAATATGCGGTGTTTGGAAAACAATTTGTAACGAGGTTCACGGATTCAGGATATACTAAGATAACGCAAATGAGAATACCTAAAATCATTTTTTGATTGTTTTTGATTATCCGCCAAGACCGAAACGTTCCTGCCTATGTCACAGCTCCCTTTCACATACCCTCAAAGCCTCTCCGATCACCTTGTCCATGTCATAATAGCGATAGCTGCCGAGCCTTCCGCCGAAGATGACCCGGCTCTCCTTTTCCGCCAGCGCCTTATATTGTTCATAGAGCTCATTGTTCTTCTCGTCATTGATTGGATAATAAGGCTCGTCCCCCTTTTTCCATTCGCTGGAATACTCTCTGGAGATGACCGTGGTGGGCTGCCTGCCGAATTCAAAATGCTTGTGCTCTATGATTCTGGTATAGGGCACCTCTCTCTCCGTATAGTTCACCACCGCATTTCCCTGATAATTCTCTACCTCCAGCTCCTCCGTCTCAAAACGGACACTCCGATACTCCAATACACCCAGAGCGTAGTTATAGTAGCGGTCGATCATGCCCGTATAGAGAATCCTATCTGCCAGCCCGTCCAGCTCCTCCTTGTGCTCCAGATAATCCGTGCCCAGACGCACCGGCGTCCCCTCCAGCAGCTTCTCCACAAGTCTGGTGTAGCCGCCTATGGGAATCCCCTGAAAACGGTCATTAAAATAATTGTTATCATAAGTAAAACGCAGAGGCAGCCGCCTGATGATGAAAGCAGGCAGATCCCTGCACTCTCTCCCCCACTGCTTCTCCGTGTAGCCCTTGATCAGCTTCTCATACACATCCCTGCCCACCAGAGACAGCGCCTGCTCCTCCAGGTTCTTGGGCTCCGTTATGTTCAGATCCGCGATCTGGCCTGCAATGATGTCCTGCGCCTCCTTCGGAGTGACGATCCCCCACATCCTGCTGAAGGTATTCATGTTGAAGGGCAGGTTGTACAGCTCCCCCTTATAGCGGGCAACAGGGGCATTGATGTAATTGTTGAATTCCGCAAACTGGTTGACATACTCCCAGACCGCCTTGTCGGAGGTATGGAAAATATGCGCGCCGTACTTATGCACCTGAATGCCATGAACCTCTTCACAATAGATATTCCCTGCGATATGGTTCCTTTTCTCCACTACAAGACATTTCTTGCCCCTTTTCATCGCTTCATGGGCAAACACCGCTCCAAAGAGGCCTGCGCCCACTATCAGATAATCATACTTCATCGCCAATCCGCCCTCCCTTCAATTTTCCTTTCTAAAGACTGTCTTATTCACAATTCCGGTATAGCCCTGAATGATCTTTACCACCTTGACGCTGACATTCTCCTCCACGTAATTAGGCACATCCGAGCCGAAATCGCCCGCTTCGTTCATTTTTACCGCCATATCCACAGCCTGAAGCACCTGCTCCGTGGTAATGCCCCCCAGTATAAAATTCCCTTTGTCTATAGCCTCCGGCCGTTCCGTTGAGGTCCGGAGACATACCGCCGGGAACGGATGCCCCTTTGCACTGAAATAGGATGCTTCCTCCGGCAGGGTGCCGCTGTCGGATACCACACAGAACGCGTTCATCTGGAGATGATTGTAATCCGAAAAGCCAAAGGGCTGAAGGCTCCTCACCAGAGGATGGAACTGAAAGCCCCTCTGCTCGATAAACTTCCTGCTTCTGGGATGTGTGCTGTAGATGATGGGCATATGATAGGCTTCCGCCATACTGTTCACTGCCTCCATCAGGGAGAAAAAATTCTTTTCCTGATCAATATTTTCCTCCCTATGGGCGGACAGCAGGATATACTTTCCCTTTTCCAGTCCCAGAGTCTCAAGCACACCGCTTGCCCCGATCTTGTCCATGTTGGCAGAAAGCACCTCCGCCATGGGTGAGCCGGTCACGAAGGTTCTCTCTCTTGCAGCCCCTTCCGCATACAGATACCTTCTGGCGTGTTCGGTGTAGCACAGGTTCACATCCGCAATATGATCCACGATACGCCTATTAGTCTCCTCAGGAAGATTCTCGTCAAAGCAGCGGTTGCCGGCCTCCATATGAAAAACGGGAATTTTCAGACGTTTTGCGGAGATCGCCGCGAGAGCGGAATTGGTGTCGCCGAGCACAAGAAAGGCATCCGGTCTGATCTGTGTTATCAGCTTGTAGCTTTTGGAAATGATATTGCCGATGGTCTCCCCCAGGTCGGCCCCTACTGCGTCCAGATAATAATCCGGCTGCCGCAGCTCCAGATCCTCAAAGAAAATCTGATTCAGGGTATAGTCATAATTCTGGCCGGTGTGCACCAGAATCTGGTCAAAATATTTATCACACTTTTTAATTACCTGAGACAGCCTGATAATCTCAGGCCTTGTCCCCATCACAGTCATTACCTTTAATTTACTCATTTTATGCTGCTCTCTCCTTGTCCCCCTGCTTATCATAGCCTTCGCGAACCGCTTTTCCGCCATCCCCTAAGATGTGCTTTCTGTACACTATTCCGTTCTTCTGCCTCCAAAAGTCAGCGTGACGGCGGATGAATCCCCTCATCTGTCAGTCCCTTTGCTCCACCTTCTCGTAGATTGTATCCGGTCTGCCGGGATCATAACACTCATTGCACCACATCAGTATCGTCAGATCTGCATCCCCCTCGTTTTCGATAGAATGGGTATACCCAATGGGGACATCTACTACCTCCAGCTTTTTCCCGTCCACATGATATTCAATGATCTCACTGCTGCCGTGCCTGCGGAAACGGATCAGCGCCTTCCCGCTGACCACCACAAATTTTTCGCTCTTCGTGCGGTGCCAGTGCTCTCCTTTTTTGATACCCGGCTTCAGGATATTGACGGAAACCTGCCCTCTGTCCAGGCTCTTCAGAACCTCCGTAAAGCTCCCCCTCGCATCCTCATGCATCACCAGAGGATAAGAGAATCCGTCCTCTGGCAGATAACTCAGATAGGTGCTGTACAGCTTCTTTTCGAAACCTCCCTCCGTCACATCCGGAACCATGAGGCTCTCCCTATTCTTCCGGAAATCATACAGCATATCTGCAATCTTCCCCAGAGCGACCTCATAAACCATAGGCACGAAGCAATAGCCGTCCGGGGCCACATGGGGATGTCCCTCCAGCGCCCGCACAAGCTCCTCTATCACATCGTCGATATAGACCAGCTGCATGACTCTGCCGGGGTCGTTCACTTGTATAGGCAGGCCATGGGCTATGTTATGGCAGAACGTCGCCACTGCGCTGTTGTAATTGGGCCTGCACCACTTGCCGAACACATTTGGGAAACGGTAGACATACACCTTCGCCCCGGTCTCCCTCCCATAGGCAAGCATCCTGAGTTCTCCTGCCCTCTTGCTCCTGCCATAAGGATTCTCCAGTGCCGCCTGAACAGACGATGCGTTCACAATAGGGCAGGCGTTGCCGTACCTCTTTAAAAGCTCTGTCAGACCGGCTGCAAATCCAAAATTTCCCTTTATGAATTCCTCGTCATGTTCGGGACGGTTGACTCCTGCCAGATTAAAGACAAATCCACATTCACTGCAGTATTCCTCCAGCAGCTCCGCCGGTGTGTCCAGATCAAAAGGCAGGAGCTCTATCCCCTCCCGCCTCTCCAGCTCCGCTGTCAGATTCTTTCCGATAAACCCGTCTGCTCCCGTAACCAGCACCTTCATCATCGGCTCTCCCATGCGGCGATCTCATCTCTTATATAGGATAATGTCAGCAGTTTTTCTTTGACCTGTTCCACATTCATGAGCTGAGTATTGCTGGAATTGAATTCCGAAAGCGTCGTCCTCTCCGGATTGCCCTGAATAAAATATTTATCATAATTCAAGTCCCGCTTGTCCGCGGGAACACGGTAAAAATTCCCCATATCGATGGCATGGGCGCATTCCTCATTGGTCAGCAGGGTCTCGTACATCTTCTCCCCATGACGTATGCCGATCACCTTGATCTCATTTTCCGCATGGAACAGCTCTTTTACCGCCTGTGCCAGATCTCCTATTGTGCAGGCCGGTGCCTTCTGCACCATGATATCCCCGCTCTCCGCATTCTGAAAAGCATAGATCACCAGCTCCACCGCCTCTTCCAGACTCATGACAAATCTGGTCATAGAGGGCTCCGTGATTGTCAGCTCTTTGCCTTCCTTGATCTGGCTGATAAACAGAGGCACCACTGAGCCTCTGGAACAGAGCACGTTACCATATCTGGTACAGCAGATGCTTGTCTCCTCCGCAGGCACCGTGCGGGCCTTCGCCACGATGACCTTCTCCATCATTGCCTTGGAGGCTCCCATAGCATTGACCGGATAGGCCGCCTTGTCCGTAGACAGGCAGATTACCTTTTTCACCCCTGCTTCCACGGCACACTGCAGCACATTCTCCGTACCCAGCACATTCGTCTTCACCGCTTCAAGGGGGAAAAACTCACATGACGGCACCTGCTTCAGTGCCGCCGCATGGAAAATGTAGTCCACACCGTACATAGCCTTGCCGATGCTCTGGGGATCCCGCACATCCCCGATATAGAATTTCAGCTTATTGCTGTACTCAGGATATTCCCTCTGATAATGATGGCGCATCTCGTCCTGCTTCAGCTCGTCTCTGGAAAAAATACGGATCTCCCCGATGTCTGTCGCCAGAAAGCGGTTCAATATGGCATTGCCGAACGATCCGGTGCCGCCGGTGATCAATAATGTCTTGCCTGCAAACATAGGACTCCTCCTCTTCGTGAATTAATGTATCTATTTACTCTTAATCTGTCTGGCTCTTAATCTGTCTGGATTATTATTATTTGTTTGTGATTGTTTGCTTATTATTGGTTTATAATTATATTTTTATTATTTATTTATAATCATTTATTAATAATCCAAATCTATCTACAGTCAGGAATTTATAAAACACTATTTTATCATATACTAAGATGTCCCAAATGAGAATACCTAAAATTAATTTTTCCTTCTGCTTTTCCTTATTTTAGCCGGTTTTGGGAAAATAAATAAAAAAACGAAGATTTTATTAAAATAATATGGTAAAACACTTGCGTTTTCTTTGGAAATGGTTTATAATGAAAACATAGCAGTCGACATTTCACTTAAGCAGCATATGCCGATGGCATTAACGCTTTTGTCAATAAAAGGGAAATCAGAACCGGCAACTTGACTAATGTCAGGGAGCCGGTTCTGAATTTTTATGGGGTATGGACGTCTTCAGAAGTAGATCTGAAAGTGCAACAATGAGTTTTTAATTCGTTTTGTGTGCCTCTATATGCTAATGCAGACGGGGTGTCTGTACTGTTACAAAAAAATAAGATAAAAATAAGATTTTATTAAAATAATATGATAAAACACTTGCATTTTCATCAGAAATGCTTTATAATGAAAACATAGCAGTCGACATTTTACAGATGCGGCATATGCCAACGGCATCAACGCTTTTGTCAATAAAAGGGAAATCAGAACCGGCAACTTGACTAACGTCAGGGGGCCGGTTCTGTATTTTAATGAGACAGACTAAACAGCATCTGAAAATATAATTCAACTATTTGCTCAAAGCCCTTGAAAAATATTGTTTTTTTGTCTATAATAATATTGACCACACATTTTTCCTTTCATATTTTGACTGACTACATTTTACAAACTGTGTGGTCGGGAGGCGGGGATTCGCCCTGCCTCCTTTTTTGCTGCTTGTATCGTCGGCCGAGAAAGCCGTCAATCCCTACTCATGACATTATTACTCTATATCTGCAATCGTTGTATTTTTCTCTATAGACTCATATCTGTAATAGCATTCGTAACCGTCTACTTATAAACCAGTGCTGATTACCTGAAAACCCAAAACAAGCATGATTGAAATGTCCAATAAAATATGTTAGTATTGCTTTATATTGTCAGATATATGCCCATAAAATACCAATCAGGGAGAGTTTGCATGGAAACCGTAAAGGACAAATTAAGACGAACAAATCCGGAGATTATCTGGATGACGGTCGAATATATTATTGACATATGGGTCATCATAACAACGATTGTAAACGTACTTAATCTTCAGGAAATCACAAGTCTCCATTCGGTTTTCATGAAGCCTACATTTTTTGGCGCTAGTTTATTGACTCTGCTGCTTCTTCAGTATGGTCTGATACGCTCAAACAAAGGAAACAAAATTTTGAATAAAATCAGACCTTATGCAATGGCACTTGCTGCAGCAGATGTAGTTTCTATATGCAACCTATCTCTCTGTTTCATGTTGCTGTTGTTAATAGGATATTTTCTTGTCAGCGGTTTTTCCAGAAAATGCCCCCCAAGGGAAGCCGCCTTGACGCTGCTGCTTGCTTGTGCTGGTATAGAAATTTACAGCATTGTCCTACTGATGCAGGAGAAAAGCTCATATGCCGGTGTAGAAGCCTTTTTGAAATCCCCATGGCCGGATGTGCTGTTAGCAGGGGCGGCTTTTTTATACCATATTACAGTTCACACCGTGAGTACAGAGGATGGTGAAAATGTTCAAAGCAAAAGAAATACGTTATGGAGCAAAATTAAGTTCCCAGTTATACTGCAAAACTTTTCATCATGGTGCCGCACAGAGTCTATACGATTGACCCGCTGGATAGGCAGTGCTATATGTATAATTTCGCTGGGGCTTTTTCTATATTTTGTCATATCCGTAGGCATCGGCGCTCAGAAGATATCACAGAATACAGAAGAGGTATATTTGCTGGAGCACTGTGAAGATCCTTCTCTTGTACTGACTCTGGAAGAAGATGAAGACACGGGAGAGTATGCTTTTTCTTTCAAAAAATATATGGGGACAAACAACCAGAAAGTACATCTGCATGATGCAGGGAATGGAATGTATCAGCTCATATTTCTTTCTCCAGAGAGTGCAATAGGGGTAAAAAGTAACCAGACGATACCGTATGCCGATTTAGATGCATATTCCTCATCACAGTATTGGATAAAGGAATTTCATGACAGCGAGCCCAATCAGTGTAAGTTTATTTGTAGTTATGAGGTGCCATTATGTTACAATAAATTGTACAAAGAAAATTACGGTCTATATATAGGAATTTACAATGATGATTGTGAATTTTTTATTTTAGAGAAAACCGTTAGAGACGAATTTATTACTCGCATGGCGGCAATTCACCGTGATGAATTTATGCCCACAATACTGATGGAAAGCTGCAGTGCCCTTTTGGGAAAATGGACAAGTATTTTGTTTATACTGATTATAGCTGCATTCTTTGGAATCATCTATTTAAGAAGGATTTTGGGTGACAAATTGGCAGTTCTGTATGCTTTGCTTTTTGCTTATATGCTCGCTTATGGGGCGGTCAGTGCGATGGCACTGCTCTTTTTGGCAATAGTTTTGCAGTGTGGATGTAATTATTATCGCAGGAGCTTGAAGCATTTGGAAAAAGAGGGGCTTGTTCATTAATCATCACCATCAATCTGATGCTCAATTATCATACTTAAACTGACAAGTATACAGTGTGCTGCTGCAATAATATGTCATCATACATTAAGTATTATCTGATTGCATTTTTGCAGCCTAATTATATACATCCTTTGTTAATAACTCTATCATAATACGTTCCAGATAACTTGAACTTGTCACTATCAAACTTATAACTCAGTTTGTGAAAGGGGGTCTGCTCCTTAATTGCTAACCACATCGTTTCATCATAAGCGTCAAACAAACGTAATAACAACAAATGCGGTGTTGCATTGTCAAAAGGAATTATCCTATTCCATTCATCAGGGTAATATTCCAGCACAATTGACAAAAAATCGTGAAGCAAAAAATAGTCCATCATTTTCATGTTTTTTCTCCAGTATGCATAACAAAGATGCCTTGTTGCCATAAGCACTTTGTTGTTTGACTTGGCGCTCATAAGCCAACTTGAAATATAAGTACTGTGCCCGTTTCTTCCCGGCTTTAAGCATTGAAACATAAATAAATCTGAATCAAAAAAATAATGTGGTATTTCTTCTTCAGGGCAAGCACACAATACAGTTGCATCGACCCACATACCGCCATATTTAATCAGCAATTCCAAACGGAGCAGATCTGTCATATGTGTGTTGGTTATAATTCCTTTTTCCCATTTGTCTATTATATAATCCGGAAATTCTACATACTGATTTATATTCTCTGACGTAATCACTATAATTTCTTTTTTTGACAAATTTTTCACTAAGGAATCATAACATTTTTTTACCACCTCTGGTGCAGACTCTAATCCCTGAAACGTAAACGGTAGATAGTGAGTACCTATACAAAACATGAGCAAACCTGTATGATAAAAACAGATTTGCTCCAGTCTTTATTTCACTTCACTTTTATCAGGCTTGCGGCAATTCGCTGGCAGGCTTGGTGACCAGGGGAGCAGGTCATCCAGAAAACTGCGGTCGGTATCCTCCAGATGCTTCGGAATCTCGGTAAGCAGATACTCAAAGTAATCATACGGTTTCAGATTGTTTGCTTTTGCAGTCTCCGCAATGCTGTAGATGATGGCGCTGGACTTTGCTCCGGTAATGGTATCAATCATCACCCAGTTTTTCTTGCCGATACAGAATCCGCGGATGGACTGTTCCGCAGCTTATCTTCATATGTGAATAACTGAGCGAGAATTCGATTCGTCCGTTTACAGTAGGACGCAAGAATTGGCTGTTCAGTGATACTCCTAAAGGGGCTGAGGCCAGTGCAGCCGTATATACCATGGTTGAGATGGCAAGGGCACATGGACTGAATATCTATAAATATCTGAAATACCTGCTGGATCGTCTGCCCGGTACGAAAATGAATGACAATGCCCTGGCAAAACTGACCCCATGGGATCAGGATGTAAAGGCTAACTGTTCTGGGGCAATGTAGCATATATCTGCTAACTATGAATAAAGGAAAATGCTCGCAGTTCTTGTTCCATTATACAGGAACTGCGAGATTTTTTATATCCGTTATTTTATTAAGCGGTTACGAAGTGGAGCGTAGGGCGGCAGATGTGATTGAGGCAATCACGAATTCTGGAATAAAATATGATGAAAGTGAAGAGGTGGTTAATGTGTGTCAGGCTATACGGGAAATTCGGATGGAAGAACGGAAAATCGGTGAGCAGGACGGTGAATTGAAGAAAGCCAAGGAAGCTGCTAGAAACTTTGTATAGGTACTCACTATCTACCGTATACAAAAAGGTAATTATTATTTTGATTATAAGGTTTTTGATAGGAACAACGGGGAATTGGATTACGATTTCATATCATGGCCGTCTTCAATTTCCCGCTGGAGCTGTCAGAGAGCAAGCTGCCATGGTCGATTTTCCTGAATCCCTCTCGCTATGCGGTTCCCAGCCTGACGGATGTGGTAGTGGAGATCACGTATCCTGCCGGAGAGAGAGACCTTCAGCGCGGCGAATAGAACCAGTGACCTTTCTGGAAATGTGACCCTGACAGAGGGAAGGGATCTGGACCCCAGCGCAACAATTATTGTGATATATTGGTTCGGAGCCACTTCATTAATATAGAAGAAATTTTTACCTTCTTGCTTTGCTTCCAGATGCCATGTATCCTGAATGTTTTCAAAAATATCATGGCTGCTTGCCTGACCGGCAGATTCCAGATGTATGTGGTTGAGCATTTGTTGATAAAATTTGAAGACCTACGGTATATTATGTTTTGCTCTACGACCACTTGTTAACAAAAAAATAATTGATTTATCTTTTAGCATAATTAATAAAAAACCATAAACTGTGATTCCCGCAAAAAGCTGAATTATCATAGTTATGATATTGCAGGTTCCAAAACAACCTATCAGCCAGACAATACCTCCCATCGGTACAGCTGCTATAAAATATTTGCCCCATCCTTTAAAAATCGTTAAAAATGATATATATTCGTTATGTGAAAAAAATATAAACACTGTAAATACTATAATTTCTGAAACCAATGATGCCATGGCGGCTCCATAACTCATATATATTGGAATCAAAAAAGCATTTAAAATAATATTGGCGATTGCTCCTAAAACAACACCGATATTATATTTTCCTTGTTTTCCTTGGGCGACAAGACAGGAATCTCCAAGCATAGAATTAATTCCGCTAAACAGCAGTAAGATACTAAATATTCTAATCAATCCAATACATTCATGGAATTCGCTTCCCAAAAAAATAGGGATAAAGATATCTGATATTCCAATCAGCCCACACATCATAGGAATTGTGAGAAACCCCGTAATTTTAATTGCATTTCCTATATACTTGTCCAATTCTTTTTTGTCGTTTTTACTATGTAGATACGATAATCTAGGCAGTAAAACAGTGCTGATAGAGGATACCACTGTAATTATTACTTGCTCAATTTTATGGGCTTGATCATAAATACCATTTTCATAATCAGAATTTATGATTGATCCAAGCATGATTTTATCAGTAGATGTATAAATTGTTGTGGCAATCGTTGGAAGAAAATATATCAAACAGTTTTTTATATGAATGTGCACATGCCTCCAGTTAATTTTAGTAAAATTGAAATATCTCTTCAGGTGATACCATAAAGAACAATTTCCAAGAAGTGTAGAGCTTTGAATGATAAATGCATATAAATACACATCTTCCTCTTTTTTTACAAATAATAATATCAATATCAACCCCAAAAGTTTTATGATATAATTTCTTATTACTATTTTTTTGAATTCTTCTAGTCCTTGAAACAACCATGAAATATCAAAAATGTTGGCAATTAACAATATGCCCATTACAATCAGTAGAAATTGATATTTTTTAAAAAAGAAGGTCATTGCGCCATATATGATAAGGCTACATAGAGATGTGATTACTTTAGCAATGAAAATTTCTCCAAAAATATTAGCCAATATCTCTTTTTCGTTGCGTGTCTTTGATACTTGTAGTTGTCCATACAGATCCAGTCCCATGATACCGAACATTGAAAAAAAGGTGACAATAGATTGAGTATAACTAAACGCCCCTATTGCTTCTGCCTTTAGTACCCGAGAAATATATGGCGTTGTAATAATAGGTATCAGGATAGCTAATAACTTATAGGATAAGTTATATAAATAGTTTGAAAGTACATTTGGTTCTTTGTGCAAATAAATTACCCCTTTCCACATAAAGATTTTTATTGTCGGGTATTTTTAGCCAGCAATTCTTTTTTATATTTCCAAGTAGCTTTTTTTTCCCATACAAAAAGTAATAATCGTATTCGTCTGCTTTTATATCCAAGATTCCAAAGCCAACACACAGCTTCTCTGGCCATGCCATATTTTTTCTTTTTATATTTGAGCATTCTATTATTTGACCAATAGGGAGTGAGTTTATAATATTGGATCCATTCATCGTTGTAAGGATGATAACATGGCTGCGCCCATGGTCTGCTTATGAATTGATAACCAACAAAATGTACGACAATAGGATTTTTAACTGCGTTAATAAGTTCGTCAATCGAATAGTAAGGTTCATTCTCTGAAAATAATTCTATACATCTTCTGCTAAATAGGGCAGTAATTGACATAAGATTATATTGCGGAGGCAGAACCCTGACTTTATCTCTTGCAACCCCATTGATAACATCTTGATCTAAATGTGGCAGTTTTCCTTTTTTTTCTTCAATATACCGAACAAATTTTTTTTCAATACCTTCATCTCGGATTGTCTTAAGATTAAATATTAAAAATCCATTGCTATAATAAGGATCACATTCTTCAAATCCAGCACTGATTTTAGGGCAGGGACTACAGTCATAACAAGCTGCATACACATAACCATTCAAATCAATATCATAGATACAGCTTATATCTCCTCGTACAATTGTATCACAGTCTATATGCATAACCTTATCAAGCTGTGGCAACAGCTCTGCAAAAAAAAGTCGTATGTAACAAACCTGATTCCAATAGGAAGTATCAAGTTCAACGCAGATTTTCTGGGATAAATCTATCGCTGGGATATATGTCACATTTCTGCCGTAGCTTTGAACCAGTTCTGTCAAAGCTATTTTATTGGCCTCTTTTATTCCGCAGTCAATAATATATAATTTCAAATTTTCAATATGCTGATTATTGTTCAGCAATGACACGATTGATACAGCCGTTATCTCTGAGTACCCATCATCAAATGTATACACGATATTCATTCAGCAGAAAGCTCCTTATCATATATTATATGCTATACTGTTTCCCATAAAATTCTTTGCACCAGTTAGCAAACTTCCTTTTATATTGAAATTTAATAATTTCCTGCAGTTTCGAATCGTCAAATACTGTATCTCCCGATTCGATTTTTAAGGCTATTTCAGGCCACGGTACATAATCGACATTTACACCATACTTTTCTGCAATCAGTTCTGCCATTTCCTTTAAACTGTAATTTTCTCCACCAATATTATAAACATCATTTATACATTTATCACAAAATGCGCCCTTTATCAGAATATTGCACAAATCCTCAATGTATATTAGGGTTCGACGCATTGTACCATCTCCGTACAAGGAAATATTTTCGCCATTAGCGGCTTTGGATAGCATAAATTCTGCAGTACCATAAGAAGATGCATTTCTAATAACTGTTCCATATGGAATACATATTCTAAAAATACAGTAGTTTACATTATAAACCTTATGAAACTGTTCTAAATACTGTTCACAAGCATATTTGTTAATTGCGTATATAGTTTTAAATTCTTTTTCAGCATTCTCTTTCAGCAAACCACTTTTTCCTTTGTATACAAGACGCGTAGAAGGAAAAATAATTTTTGCTGTTGACTTACTTTTTCGATACTCATTTAATACATTTAGCAAAGCTCTCTCATTTATATCAATAAAAGCATCATATTCATCAAATCCGTTAACACTGCCAGTTTTGCCAACAAACATAAAAATAATATCACACTGAAAATCTATTTTTGATACAGATTCGCAATCTAGTATATTTATGTGGGTATAATTATTTTCTCTGTCAAAATGATTCTCTGCATAATCATAAAGCTTAAGTTCGCAATCCTCCGTTTTAAGAATATGTATTAAGTTTCTTGCAATATAACTGTTAGCCCCGATAATAGTAATTTTTTTCATTATTTTCCTTTCATCTATCTATAAATTTTAATTTGCAGAGATTTTCATTTAATGGGAAAATTTGCAAGATGCTTAAATTCATCAACCATTTTTGCTTGTTTTTCTATTGCGCTGTAATTTTTTTCTCTTTCTCCATAGTTATCTATACATTCCAAAAATTTTCTAATAGATTTTTCGAATGCATCATCCGCAGGAAGGTTCCTTGTTTCTGTGACAGCTCCTTTTTTAATGATAACTTGAGGCACAAAACCGGCTGGAGCGGTTAAAACCCTTCCCGTAATCAGGCAGCCCTTGCTTCCCCATACATCCAGTTCACATTTATAATCGTTATCCATTCCAAAAGAAATTTGAACTGTTACACCTTCATCATTTGTCATTGCCGCAGATCCATACATATCTACTTCATATTCATTGAGATAATTCATCTGGGCATAACGAATCTTGGCTGACGCTCCTAATAGCCGAACAGCATATTTAATGGTGTAACCGCCAGCATCTATTAGAGCTCCGCCACCAAGTGTTTTATTATATCTGAAGTCGTTCGCAGCTCTCATCGGGAAGCCGAAAGAAATTCGATACAATCGTATATCCCCGATTTCGCCAGATTTTATAATGTCCTCAAGGGCATCCATCTGGTTATGAAAATTGAACATATAATTTTCATGAAGCGCAAGTTTATTTTGCCTAGCCAG
Organism: uncultured Acetatifactor sp.; assembly: GCA_964018205.1. Lineage (GTDB taxonomy): Bacteria > Bacillota > Clostridia > Lachnospirales > Lachnospiraceae > Acetatifactor. Next base: position 80,876 of record CAXHOW010000011.1, read on the forward strand.
CCGAATTAATTCAAGAGTGTCTTTTGCGGAAGTCGTGGATGGCTTTTCCACGAGTACATGCTTTCCGTTTTCCAGTGCTTGCTTAGCCCATTTGAAATGCAATGCAGGAGGCAGTGGAATATAAATTGCATCTATTTCGTCTGATGTAACTATTTCTTGGTATCCATCAAAAATTTTTCCGCCATATTGATCTGCAAATACTTTTGCTTTTGCATATTCATTTTTCATAATGTCGTTGATTTCTTCCTCATTTGAAAAATTCTCTGCAAATCGTTCTTGCTTTGAGCACACGCCAAGTCCGATATATTCCGCCTCTTTAATTTTCTGTAATGCAGGCATAAAACGTCTAAGCGCAATTTCAGAAGGACAAATAATTCCAATTTTCATAGCTGGTCTCCTTACAATTTTATTAATGACAATAAATTCCGAAGCTGTATATTCAAACAGTTATTTACTTGTATAAGATAATTTAAGGCGCAATAATCAGTCCAAAAAAAGTCTTTTGGGAGGTTGGCCAAAATATTATCTTCAACCTCTATTATCATATTCCTGTTTTGCTCATGATAAAATCGTCCACCTTCTTCCGACAATATTACATCGCATAAAATCCCCTTTTTCATTTCTGCTGCTCTACGAAACACCTTTTCAACTTCATTATCATTATATAGATAGTGTGTCGGCTCCCACTGAATAGTCGGCCCTAATTCTACTCTGTCAAAAGAACCGATTTCCGGCTTTATTCGAACTAAAAATTTTCTGACCCCATCAATTTTTTTGGTTATAAGTCCAAAAGTAGCCATGCCGATTGCGCTGAATAATGGCTGCATCCATTTTCTTACTTCTCTGCCTGATATTTCAATATCGTAATATCTGACCATGAAATCAGCCTGCTTTTTGCAGGTAATGCCATATTCGTCTATCTTCCAGTCGACTAATTGGTTGAGCGGAACTGTTGCCACTGTGATTTCCTGAAACATTTTATAATTATTAAGCTGCTGATAGAGTTTAGGAATTGTATCAGCGGGTGATGTCTCAAATATAGAACGATAAAGTCCCTCGTCCCGAAACATTTCTTTTATTTCTTTTAAATCGGCATCTGCCACCTTTTCAGAAATTAGTGGTATTCCGGCTAAAACAGTTCTTGTATCCATATTGACTAAGTTGTCGATTTCCATCATTTTTTTGATTTGTCCTAATGTCATCCATTTGAAATTAGGGTGCAGTTCAATGTCTTCTTCTACCAACATTATCATATTTCGATTACGTTTCTTATAAAAACGGGTCGCTTGTTCTGACTGAATTTGATCATAAATAACATAATATTTATCCGAATTTTCAAAGTATTCAAAATACGTAGGAAGCTGTCCGCCATGAGCGCGCGTAAAATTACTTTTTGTTGCCTGAATTGTAGGAGATATCTGTACACAGTTGATATTTCCGGGTTCAATCTTAGCCTGCATCAAAAAGTTGAGGATACCATTGATTTTTCTGCATATAATGCCCAGATATCCTATCTCTGGCTGTATAATGATTGGCTGTTCAGACACAAATTCATTATTGACAAAATAGCGCATTCCTTTTATCGAAAAGAAACTTCTTTTTCTATTAAGAACCTCCCCGTTATAATCATCATAAAACCACATATTTCCATCATTAATACTGCACTCGCTTATATTCACATATGTAGATTTGTTGAGGCTGCTGATCCAGTCCATTAATTCTTTTGTGGTATTAACATTACCTTCTGTATTCTGCCATGACGCAATCATATCCTTAACCATGGTTTTCTCCCTTATAAACATAAATATAAAGCCAAAATCATAAAACAGCTGACACCTAAATGACTGGTTAAATAAGCAGAACCTAAGCTGCCAGCCATAAATGAAAAAAACATTGCTAGCACAGCATATTTTGTCGTTTGCGGCACATTTCTTTTTTTAATGATTTTTCGGAATATATCGTAAAGCAGATATGCTATTAAAACAGTGCCTATCACACCTAATTGTCCAAATGCCATACCCCAATAATTATCAGTAATGTAATTGGGAGTTTCTTGCGGGCCTAGGCCATATACGGAGTCTAGTCCGTACATATAATAGGCTGCACTATAAAACTTTTTAGACATACTACTTCCGAATGTGCCAAACCCTAAGCCGATCGGGAAATAATCACCTGCAATTTTTAGGCCGGTTACATTTAAATAAACTCTTGCTTCGCCCTTCGTCAAAAGATACCTTACAATGTACCAGCTGCCAGCAAAGGCCCCAACGCCAATTGTTGCTACAACATGATACCATTTGAATTGTTTTCGACGAATAAACAAATTAAAGAAAACAATGAAAGCGACAAACAGTAGTGCAGGACCTTTGAAAGTCAAAATGGTTAGTATTAAACAGATTGTCTTAGTAAAACGACAATATTTAAGTTTATTTCCGCAGATTTCAAAAACTACGTAGCATGCCTCAAGATAATATCCTAGCCATCCATCTCCGGCATATCCATGAACGAATCCATAGGTTCCTAGCCCAAAACGAACCTGCTTGAACATCCAGTCTAAGTGAAAGACCATGCCTAACACGTAAAACAAGGCGGCCACAAAAACATATATCTGTAAAAACCTTCCTAAAAGCAACACTGTGTTTATACATTTTTTCTCTGAAAAAATATTTTCTATGGAAAGTACGGTCAAAAAAATTTTTAATATACCAAAAGCATCAATCATCATTATGCTGAGCTGTGCATTGATATGGCTGCATATGTTGCCCATGCATCCTATGATAACAATCCCTATAAAACATAATAAAATGCGAAAATCTCTTATTGTTATACAGAAATGTTTTTTTAACATCCATAAAAAAAACAAAACTAGTGCAATGATCTCATCATAATAATCAATAGTCGGAAACAACTCTGCTATATTCGACTGAAACATGATTATAAATACTGACACGATCACCAGAATAGATGTAAAATCGGTTTTTTTCTTTAAATTATAGCGCATCATTTATATTCTGCCTTTGTCTCTTTTTTTCAGTAATTTAGCCGGAATACCCCACCAGACTTCGTCTTCTCCAGTGGAACACAAAAGTACAGCATTGCTGGCGATAATCGTATTTTTTCCTACAACCAGCCGTTTTTTTCCAAGGATTTTTGCGCCTGCGCATAATATGGCCCCGTCACAGATCTCAAAGGATGCAGGTTCTGCTGTAAATACATCAGCCTGCCCTATTGTCACGTTTTGGTAAATGAGGACATCATTACCGATTTCTGTTCCGTCATAAATTACACTGCCCAAACAATTATGGCAGAAGCTCACATTTTCCCCAACTATTACACTGTTAGGGATGTCTGCTCCGCAAAGAGAAATTAGCTTAGTGTAAATTTTTCTAAAGAACATTGATTTCGCCTTTTTTCTTTTATATACCAATTTTGTTACAAGATTTGATATCATTTGATTTTTCGTCCTCTGCAAGTAAACTAAATATATGGGCTATTTTATTATGCATAAGTGATAGGCTGTAAAGCTGTTCTATTTTATTGATATTATTCCTAGAACACTTTTGGGCAAAATCAACATCTCTGACTACTTGTGCCATTGCTGATGCTAGACTATCAATGTTTCCAGGCTTAATCAATATGCCATTTATATCATTGGTGATTACTTCTGGAATTCCGCCGACATCTGTACTGATTATAATTTTCCCGGCGGACATCCCTTCTAAGATGGTCATTGGAAGTCCTTCGTTATACGATGGCAACAATATTGTTGCAACTTTATTCATGAGATTTATTTTTTCATCAAAATCTATCCAACCTTCAACGTTAATTTGGTTATTTAAACCTGCTCTTGTTATTTGGTTTTTAATCTCAGCAATTTCTCCATCTCCAGCCATATAAACCCTTATCTCAGGATATTTCTCTTTAAGCTTTTTGACAGCTTTAATGATATCGTAAGCACCTTTGCGTTTTCCCAAACGGCCTAATAGCAAAAAATTATTCCTATATTCTTCAACATTACAATAGGCGCCTTTAAATTGTGATGCATCTATTCCGTTGTGAACTATAATGATGTTTTGATGGTTAAAAAGTCTGCAAAATGCCTTTTTCCATTCCTCTGAAAGAGCAATTATAACATCTGCTTTTTCCCAAATGTCATTTACAATTTTTTTCTTCTGAGGAGAAAGTTTATTGTAAAAAACAATATATTCTGCGCCATGAATATGTAATATGATTCGTTTTCCTCTTTTTTTAAGAAAACGAATATAATATCCCTTGCGAAATGTGCTTCCATAAGATGCCATGTGAATGTGAAAAATATCAAATTTTTTGTAAATCAATAGAAAGTGTAAATAAGCATAGATTGAAAATAATCCCCTTTTTACATTAGAACCATCAATATAAGATTCATGGATTTTTATATCAAATTGCTTATTTAATATTTCACTATCTTTAATTCCATTTATTACTGTAGCCATACCGCCTCTGGAACGGGTTATGCTTGGCCCTATTTCCAAAATTCTCATAAATAATTTCCTCTGTCATTAAAGGGATCTGTTGATTTCATCCCAATATGGTATCTTTAATTTATCACCAAACATTTTATCTGTTTCTTCTGTAATATCAGAATCAAATCCTGAATTTGGAGATAATGTAATCTCGCCAAAATAGATAGTTCCGTTTATGTTGTATAAATCAATTCTTGCAAAAATGAAATCCTCGGAGAGCAATCTGGCTATATGTAGCATTTCTGACAAATTAGAAGGACAGTCAACGTCGGGATTCATAATATTCTCATCACCTTTGTCAAGCGGCAGAAAATTCCAGTCAAGGTCAAAAAAGAGATAAGAAGCTCTATGAGAATTCAGGCTGAATCGATCCCGGCATACTAATACGACTTCAGGTTCCCCATTAAAGCAATATATCTTGTAATCCATAGGTATATTTCCGTTATCAGATATGAATTTTTCACAAATGATTTTAGGCTTTATATTTTTGTATTGATACTCCCTGCCGATATAATAAAAATTATTGTTTAAAGCTCTTTGTATTTTCTTTTTTGCTTTTTTGTAATTTAATGCTTTTTTGCTTGTGCATACAACTAAACCACCAGAATCATGATTGCATTTCAGAACAAATTTTTCCGGCAGCTTACGAAAATCAATTTCCTCAAACATATTCCAGCTTCCTAGCAAGGGGATAAGATATTTTTCACCAATCTTTTCTTTTACATATTCTCTTGCTAATAATTTATCTGAAACAATTACTTGCAATGGAAATCTATAATTAAACTTCATCCATTGCAATTTTTCATTGAAAGTCACCGGGTTTTTGGTTTCCAGAGATCTGCCGATACGTAAACGATAATAAAGGCGGATATAAAGCTTATCTGGTAACAGCTTTAAGCTCTTTTTAATAAATGTCAGGACATCTTCTTTACTAGCCATATTCGTGCCTCATTGTTCTATGAACTGCATAATGCTTTCAACGATTGTTTGTGTATTGCTTTTATAAGCTTTGTATTCGGTGCGTTTTACTGTTTCCAGTGCATCGCCGATTTTGTCAGCATCTTGGCATTGGCATATTAAGCCAAGTTCATCAAATTGATTCACTAACTGCAGCTGGTGATCGTCAATATGTTCTCCATGCTTAGCAAGCCTTGGGACAGCTATAACCTTTTTCCCTTTTTTTATAGCGCCAATAATAACACCTGTCCCCCCATGCGTTATGACAATATCTGCCATACTCATCTGTCTGGAAAACTCATCTCTGTCTAAAAAGTCTTTATACGCATAGTGAATTGGCTTGTAATCGCTGTGTCCGATTTGTGCAAATATTTTTTCATCTATTAGGCCGTCGCCGACAAGCTGGTCAACCGCTTTGAGAAGCCTATTAAACTGAAATTTCTGTGAACCTAAAGTAACGAAAATCATTTTTGAATCCTCAGTAAGCATTTTCACTTTTATTACCTCTATAATTTCTTGTTAATCTCTCATAAATATATCACGTGTGTACACTTTTTCCCTTATATCATCCAAACAGCTGTCATATCTGTTTGCAATAACAGCGTTACATATTTTTTTGAAGTCATTTAAGTTATTTATAACCTTGCTTCCAAAGAAAGTGCTTCCATCTTCTAATGTTGGCTCATAAATTACAACTATTACACCTTTAGATTTGATGCGTTTCATTACCCCTTGAATACTACTATGCCGGAAGTTGTCAGAATTGCTTTTCATGGTCAGGCGGTAAACCCCGATTGTGGGCGGTTCCCTTCGGCTTCTGCTGCAGAGAACATCTTCCTCATATCCATAATATCCAATCATTTTAAGTACTCTGTCAGCAATAAAGTCCTTCCGTGTTCTGTTGGATTCTACAATAGCCTCAATCAAATTTTCAGGAACATCTTGATAATTTGCCAATAATTGCTTTGTATCCTTAGGCAGGCAATAACCTCCATAGCCAAAGCTGGGATTGTTGTAATGCGAGCCGATGCGAGGGTCAAGACACACTCCGTCAATAATTTGCTGTGCATCTAGCCCTTTCATTTCCGCATAGGTATCCAGCTCATTAAAAAAAGATATGCGAACTGCTAAATAAGTGTTGGCAAACAGTTTTACGGCTTCCGCCTCTGTAAACCCCATAAACAAAATATCGATATTTTTCTTTACAGCCCCCTCCTGAAGCATGGAAGCAAAAAGCTCTGCCTGAGGTCTGGACTCCTTATCACAACCTACAATGATGCGGGAGGGGTAGAGATTGTCATAAAGTGCTTTGGACTCCCGTAAAAATTCAGGGCTGAAAATGATATTCTTATTGCCTATTTTTTGGCGAATAGAGACTGTATATCCAACAGGAATAGTGGACTTGATAACCATCATAGCGTTGGGGTTATATTCTGTGACAAGCTTAATGATTGCTTCGACAGCTGATGTATCAAAAAAATTCTTTTGTGGATCATAGTTTGTCGGGGCCGCAATTACAACAAAATCTGCATTGCCATATGCAAGCTGTGTGTCCATAGTTGCGGTTAGATCAAGTGTTTTTTCTGCAAGATATTTTTCAATATACTCATCTTGAACCGGCGACTTGTGCCGATTAAGCATTTCTATTTTTTCTGAGATGATGTCTACCGCATATACTTTATGGTGCTGGGCCAACAGTACGGCAATAGACAGACCGACATATCCGGTTCCTGCAATCGCAATTGTATATTTTTTCACCACAATCTGCTCCTTGTTTATACCAATCATGTGCTACATTGTGTAATATATCTTAATTGTTAAGATATATCTGTTATAATTAGTAAGCATTCTAGTCTAAAACTTTCTTTTTACTATAGGCTTTAATAATTGAAAGAAAGACAGCCAACATTACAAAACCCAAAATAAATCCGGCCAAAATATTTTCTGTAAATCCGCTTATTACATAACTGATCATAGTAATTATCGCCACCACCAAACCATACTGCATCTGTGTAGATACATGGTTGATATGATTGCATCCAGCACCGGTAGAGCTTAATATAGTTGTATCCGAAATAGGGCTGATGTGATCTCCGCAAACCGATCCTCCGAGGACTGCTGCAGTAGTAACGGCAGTCAAAGGAAGTAGTTGGTCATTAAATACAGAGATTGTAATCGGCAGGAGGATAGCAAATGTCCCCCAGGAAGTTCCTGTTGAAAATGCCAACAGCAGCGCAACCACAAAGAAAATGGCAGGCATTAACTGCAAAGAAATAGAATACTTATTAACCATATTAGCGACAAACCCACCTGCATTGAGATAATCGGCACCACAGATTCCGCTGAGTGTCCATGCAAAAGTCAAGATAAGTGCCGCAGGAACCATGTTTTTAAAACCTTCAACAAGTCCGTCAAGAAATTCCTTCACTGTAACAATTTTTCTTGGCAGATATAAGATTGCAACTATTATAATCGTATATGCGGCTCCCATGGCCAGTCCCAGTATTGCATCACAGTTTGCAAAAGCATCGCCGATTGAAATCCCGCCTTCAAAAAAGTCGCCTGTATACAGCATAGAAATAATGGAGAGTACAATCAAAGCTATAACCGGTAAAAGAAGGTCTATTACCTTTCCTTTTTTATCGGTGCCGATAATTGTTTCCTCACCTTTCCCGTCAAGTTTGTCCAGCGCAGCTTTTTCATAATTTCGCATTTTTCCAAAATCAACGGAAAAAAGGATAGTAAACAGAATCATGCCCAAGGATAGCCAAGAATAATAATTACAAAAAATAGTTTTCATAAAAAGCTGAAAACCATCTATTGAGGAGCCATCAGGAAGGGAAGAGCTGACCGCAGCAGCCCAAGATGAAATAGGTGCTATAATACATATTGGCGCAGCGGTGGAGTCAATAACATAAGCCAACTTTTCACGAGAGACTCTGTTTTTATCTGTTATTGGTTTCATTACAGTTCCGACAGTCAAGCAGTTAAAGTAATCATCTACAAAAATTATGATTCCAAGTGCCATAGTTGCAAGCAAGGACTGTTTTCTTGTATGTATCTTCCTTCCTGCCCATTTCGCATATTTGTGAGTTGCTCCGGACATATTCATAAGATGAACAATCATACCCAGCAAAATAATGAAAATAAGCACGCCCATATTCCCATAAACTTTTGCGCTCATGATATCGAACATTGTAGACGTTGTCATAAAAGGATTAAAGTCACAATACAACAAACAGCCGATAATGATGCCGACAACCAAAGAAAGATTAACCTCTTTTGTGATCAACGCAAAAATAATAGCTAAAATTGGCGGCATTAATGCCCAGAAAGTAGTCTCCATAGTTCCCTCCATGGCTATATATTTGATATACAAGGTCTAAAATCTCTGCTTTTACTTTGGTTTGTCCAATATATGCTGAAAATACCAATATCGGACATATTTAATAGATGCCGCCCAAATAGAGAGCTCTGGGATAAAACCGCAGCATTGGCTCCCATTGCACATAAAACTGATCAGCATATTTATAAAGAAGCTTTCCTGTTTCTGTCGGAGATGTTACTTTTGCAAATGACTCTATATAGATTAATTTTTTTCCGGCTATCTTTCCAATCAAGCACATTGGTATCATAGCCAATACACCGGTGCAAATGATAATATCTGGTCGTTCATGGAGAAAAATATACAGCGAACGAAAGGAATTGACTAACATCTTCAAAAGGAAGGTTCTTTCGCGTCTGTTAACCTGTTCTATATAATAGTTTTTTCCTCCTTTGACATCCACGCTGTAGAGAGTTTTCTCAGTAATGATAAAGCTATCATATTTTTCCATGAGTGGTTTTAGCATCATGAGCTGTTCATAATGCCCTCCAGAGGAAGCGGCGAAGCAGATTTTAATTCTTTTGCTTTTTTTTCCCATTTCTATTACCCCATGCCTCTCATTTTGTAACATAATTTTGAAGTGTGTCGTGATTCATTTTACTTTACCATAGCCAATCTCCTGAATCTCCAGTGTCACATCGCCAGAGACAGACAGACAGAATTCTACATAAGGACAATCAAATGGAAGTTCACATTCTAATGTATAGGAGAGCATTCCGTTCTGATCAAAATCTGTCAAATAAATTTCTTCTTGTTTCCACATATGCTGCCTTTGATCTGAATAGATGCTGAAAACAGCAGCATTTTCTGCCGTCTCTACTGCATTGACCAACCGAATTGTATACCAAATCTGTAAGATCCCTTTACATATTGTGCTTCCAGGTCCGTGCCAAAACGGTTTCGTATTTTTGGATAGAATAAGTCCCCCATTTCTGGCAATTTCAAAATTATTCTGCTGGGCTGCTTTATCTAAGTTTATAAACTGCTTTTTGGAATAATAATCTGTCAGTTCGATGCCAGCTTCTTTCAATAACGCCTTAGCCCGCTTGCTGTTCGTATAAACTGCATGCCCTGATTCCAGCTGTCCATACTCATATCCAGCGGATATGAGTATCCGCAGTTCGCTTTCATCCGTGGTGATCAATGTAATGCTATCTCGAGTCGCCAGCCCCTCTGCGGATAGGACATTATCTGAGATACCCTTAAATTCTCGCTTATAGAGTTCTGGAACATGGTCAACGTACAACTTCTCGGATGCGTCGTTTGCCAGAAGCAGTTCTATTATGGGGCGGTCTGCATCAAGTGTCCACTTGTATTCATCCTGATATTGATAAAGTGTGGTCTCGCTCCATAGTATGGAAAGGACAAAAATAATGAGCAGAGCCCCCAGTCCTATAGGGACTATCCGGGGCAGGGGCAGATTCATGACAAACGCGGAAATACCTTTAAATAATAACCGTATAACCAGACAGACCCATAGCAGGCATTCGGTGGTAATCACAACATACCATATACGATTTTCATAAACACTGAGCTGATATATATCCACGATAGTCTTCATGCGTGTTACAAATCTGGGAAGAAAGGCTACTGCCAGGAGGCCTGCACACAGCCCCATGGCATATGGGGCATACCTTTTGCCGCCCATAGGGTAAGGGTACTTTCCCTTGTCCCCGTCAGAAACATCATATGCCGCAAATGGAAGTAATAAAAATAGATTGTATTCAGCTTCCAGAAGATGATGCTCTATCATACTATGTATGGCTACCAAGACGACAGCCATAAGGAGCCGCTGTTGTTTATGCCTGACTGCTTTCTTGCTCATATACACTGACAAGGTACATATGGCTGCCAGGACCGTGGCTCCATATCTAACCAATATCAGTATGTAAGAACTGTCTACAAATTTATATTCTGATGCCCATGACCATGCGGTAGTTCCCCCAAATCCTATCTGAGGGAAAGCCGTTCCAAACAGCTTAATTCCATATTCATCTACTGCCCTTCTGCCCAGATAAAGCCGTCCGGTCAGCAAAGAGTTGATCCCATTCATAATGCTGCTTTCTGCATTATAGAGCAGTGTCAGAAATATCATTGCAAGGGCGCAGAGGGGGACTGCATATGCCAGACATCTGTCACCCCATTTTGCTAGCCGCTGTACAGCTGGAGCCTGTTCCCTATATTTTTCTGTCAGCAAAACATATAAAACGCTGATGGCAGACAGAAACAAAACGATTGTACTGCACTTCGCATCTGTATAGCGATATACATATATACACAATCCTAACGCATATACAAAATACATAGCTTTCAGTGTTTCACCATATAGAACCCATCCTGCCAAAAAAAGAAAAGCTATATGTGCGGCGAAATCTGTCGGATATACAATGCCAAAGGAATGTTTGAATAAACTGTCATCCATATAAATCAAATCAGGGATGCAGCCGGTAAAACTCCCCAGCATGGCGAGTGCCAGCACGCATAAGCTTATCCAAAAGCCGGTCTTCAGTATTTTCCTATAGGATGTGCCAGTGGCACCCACAATCAGCAGAGCGGTGTCCAGCAGGAAGTCATAGTCGTTAGAAAGCCATGAATTCCTGAACACGATAAACATTAAAAGTCCTGCCACACCTTCGATCCGCCTATACGCTCCTAAGTATCCGGCCTTTAAGAAAATAACAATATAGGCTAGGGTTCGGAAAATATTTTCATATCCTATGAGCCACGTGAGGTAAAACAGTGTGGTATCAAAAGAGGTCTTCAAAACATATAGTGCAACTGCTGATAGATACAGCATATCTAATAGTGGTTTCAGATTTATTGGTTTCCGCTGTTTTTCAATTCCCTTCTCTTCTGGATGGGGAGAGTCGCTATAATAAAACATATCCTATCACCGGCTTCGCCAGTGCAGTGATATCTTCATATTCTTTTTTTATGTCAGAAAGGAAAGAACACTCTCTTTCTTCTATTAGAAGTACCACATCACATTCTGCCAGAGATTTCAGGGCATCGGGATATCGGTTCATGTTTTCGGCAACTATTAGGACGAAATCCTTTGTATGTTCCGTTATAGCATTCGCAACCATACGCAGTTTTTCTAACTGTACTGTACCAGTAACCAGAATCTTTTTATGTTCACCAGCCAAATTTGCTACATTCTGAGAAATGCGCCTATATATTCCTTCTGTCTCAGAAATGGCAGGGGTGCCAGAAAGTTTGGCCAGCCAATTGTCGATACCGTGCATGGTCTTTCTTTGACGAGGCTGTGGAAGTGCACCAAGCAACCGATAACCATATCTGCTTTGGATGTCCCGATCCCCATGAAGCTTTCCGCCAAGGAAATAGCATACACCATAAAAAAATGCCATCAATAGAATACCTAGTGCGAGCCCGGCAATAGGATACTTGACAAAACCTAATACAAAAGGTTTTTTAGGTTCGTCTTCCTTCAGTTCCTCCAGATCCGTACGAAGCTCAATAATAGAGCGTTCATAGTCTGTTATGGCGGCAAGATTGCTTCTTTGGCTTTCTGCAAGCGATCTGTCGATAACATAAGTGAGGGTCTGGCTGCTGACCGTAAGGGTATGCCTGCCCACCGATGCGGCCAGACCCTCCTGCCTGCCCAGAATCTGGTCCAGCAGGATGCCCAGTATCTGCTGTGCCGTTTCCCCGTCAGAATACACGACTCTTATGCTGAATGTGTTGCTGCTGTAGTCTGCGCTTATGCTCAGGATCTCCTCCAGGTATATCTTTTCGCTGCCGGTCAGCTCTTCGATGGGCCCCCAGTCAAGGCTGGAGGAGAAGTTGGAGGTATATACCTTGAGGATGCTGTCGGTCGGGTCCGTCCCGAGATTGTCCGGCAGGCCTTCCCATTCCGCATCATCCAGACGTATGAAGATATCTGCGGCCGCAATCGGCACACGGTACGGATCAATGCGCATCAGCACGGATTTTTCCATGTATTCCTGCTGATGCTCGCTTCTTTCGGAGTTGTTCTGTATCTCCCGGCTATAGGCGGAGCTGTTGAGCTCATACGCTGCAAGCTCAAGCTCATATTCCCTGACTTTTTTGGGTATCCTTTCCTCCGGGGTAAGCCCCGCGTCATGCACGGCCTTATATGCGCTGGCCAAGGCACAGAATATCAGCCCCATGGCTAAAACGGAGCGCCATCTATATAAGACATGGAAAACCAGATCCTTCACGTCTATCTCTGGCTCGTATTGTCCTTCGTAGTTCATTTTTCCCTCCTTGCCGCCCTCCTGCAGCGGCGCTGTTTATTACCGGGATCCCTTCCCTGTGGCGACGGCCCTTACCGTCATCAGCAGTATCTTAACGTCCTTCCAGATGGACCAGTTGTCTATGTACTCCATGTCCAGCCGCACCACCTCCTCGAAGTCGGAGATGTCGCTCCGCCCGCTCACCTGCCACATGCCCGTCAGCCCCGGCGTCATGCTCAGGCGGCACCTGTGCGACGCCTCATAACGCTCGAACTCGTCCACCGTCGGGGGCCTCGTCCCCACCAGGCTCATGTCCCCGCGCAGCACGTTCCAGAACTGCGGGAACTCGTCGATGCTCGTCCGGCGCAGGAATCTGCCCACCCGGGTGACCCTCGGGTCGTCCTTCATCTTGAACATCAGCCCCTCCACCTCGTTGCTGGCCATCAGCTCCTGCTTGCGCTGCTCCGCGTCCACGTACATGGAGCGGAACTTGTAGAAGGTGAACTTCCGCCCGTTCCTGCCGACACGCGTCTGCTTAAAGAGCACCGGGCCCGGCGAGTCCAGCTTTATGGCCGGCGCCACGAAAAGCGCCGCCGCGCCCAGAAGGGCCATACCCACGAGGCCGCCCGCGATGTCCATGGCGCGCTTCGCTGCCAGCTGCCCGGCGGAGAACAGGTTCCTGGCGAAGGCCACGGTCGCGTATTTCCCCACCCGCCCCAGCGTCTTCCTGCCCCCGTAGTCTAAGTCGAACGCGCTGATGTCGACGTTCACCGTGATCCCCATCTGGCCCAGCTGCCGGACCCACTCCTCCAGCCGGCCCCTGTCGGACAGCCCCTTCCCCGTGATGAACACCTCGTCCACCCCGTTGTGGACGGCATAGTCCAGGAGCGTCCGCCCGTCCGCCACCACCGGGATGCCCGCGACGAGGTCCAGCCCGGGGTCGTCCACCAGGGCCACGCCCGACAGCTGCCGGAACCACTCGTTGTAGCGCAGGATGTCCCCGATGGCCCCCTCGGCGTCCGCCATGCCCGCAACCAGGAGCAGCCTGCTGCTGTACCGGCTCCTGCGGTAGCCCTTGAGCATGAGCTGGCGGAAGAGCAGACGGGCGGCATAGGTCAGCGCGGTGTTCAGCACGAGGAAATAGGCGGACACCATCCGGGACAGGTCGTCGGAGCGGTGCATCGCGTAGAGTATCGCCAGCATCGCGAGGTAGAGCAGCAGCTGTCCCTTGAGCACCTGCCGCAGCTCGTCCACGGCGCCCCTCCTGAAGAAGTGCCTGTGGAAGTCCAGCAGGAGGGCCAGCGCGGTGTAGGCCACGAGGAACAGCACAAGCATCCAGACCATGTCCCAGTGCCCCCGCACCCCGTACAGGCGGCCGTACCTGGCCCCGAAGCCGATGCCCAGGCTCGCGGCCACGCAGGCCAGGTCCAGGGCCAGTATTAAGATGTTCCCGTCAGCCTTCCTGCCGTACATAATGCCATCCCGTCCCGTGCGCCCCCTCCGGCCCCGGGGAGGGCTGAATCATCCTGAGTGTCGTTATTCGCGTCCAATAAAGACATTCTGATTCTATCAAGAATATTCAGAGTTGTCAATAGCATATAAACTACCTAATT
>CAXHOW010000012.1:0-20907 GCA_964018205.1 uncultured Acetatifactor sp.
TAAAACAAGCAACAAACACCGAAAATATGCGGTGTTTGGAAAACAATTTGTAACGAGGTTCACGGATTCAGGAGATACAGAAGGAGTGTGTATATGAAAACAGTGAGAACGTTTTTTTCTTCATTTCGGAATGTCATGATTTTTGTTGTGTGCGCGGCGGTGCTGGCGGCACTGGGGACGGGTATTGCGCTGGCAGCGGGAACCGAAAAGAATGGGACGATCATGAATCGGAGCGAGGCATTGGATCATGCTTTTGCAGATGCCGGAGTATCGTCATCGGATGTGACGATCACGAAACAGAAGCTGGAGAAAGAAAATGGAAGACAATATTATGACATAGAGTTTTTCAGCGGCAAATATGCATATGATTATGAGATAGATGCTATTACCGGCGCTGTGACAGGTGTGAATATCGAAGCGCTTTTTGACAGACCTTCTGAGCCTTTGGCAGCCTCGGGAGCTGCGGTGGCCGGGGACGGCCGACAGGACGCAGGAGGAACCCAGCAGGACGCAGGAGGAACCCGGCAGGACATAGGAGAATCCCGGCAGGAGCAGGACAGCCAGCCGGACATAACTCAGTCGCCGCAGCCTGCTCAGGCCGGTCAGGAAAGCCGGATTGATTTGGAGGCTGCCAGAACGGCGGCGCTTTCCGATGCAGGAGTGGATGCCGCAGATGCTGTCTTTACCAAGAGCAAGCTGGACTGGGACGATGGAGTGCAGGTATACGAAATAGAATTCCATACTCTGGAGGCGAAGTATGAATACGGGGTTAACGCCGAAACGGGTACGATCATGAGCAAAGAGAAAGAGCAGCTTCCGGGCAGTCAGAGCGGCCAGCCGGGAACATCCCAGCCCCAGCAGCCTGCTCAGGCCAGTCAGGAAAGCCGGATTGATTTGGAGGCTGCCAGAACGGCGGCGCTTTCCGATGCGGGAGTGGATGCCGCAGATGCTGTCTTTACCAAGAGCAAGCTGGACTGGGACGACGGAGTGCAGGTATACGAAATAGAATTCCATACTCAGGAGGCGAAGTATGAATACGAGGTTAACGCCGAAACGGGCACAATCATGAGCAAAGAGAAAGAGCAGCTTTCAGGCGATCAGAGCGGCCGGCCGGGAACATCCCAGCAGCCTGCTCAGGGAGATACGGGAAATGCCGACAGCTATATAGGGATGGATCAGGCAAAAGCTGCTGCGGTCGCTCATGCCGGGCTTGACGTGTCTGATGTGGTTTTCACCAAGACAAAGCTGGAGCAGGAACACGGATATGCCGAGTATGAAATCAAGTTCTATAGGGGCCGTATGGAATATGAATATACCATAGATGCCTTTACCGGAGACATATTGGAACACGAATGTGAATATGATGATTAGAGCAGTTCCTTCAGATGCCGGAGGATAGCGTCCTTGTTGGAGGAGCGCAGATTTTCGGCAGTTTGTATCAGCTGCTCGATGCGGAACCCCTCGCCCTGAGAGATCCAGTAGTCTGCCAGCTGATAATAGGTATGGCTCACGTCGGTCTGGGTGCTGACGGCAAACTCCAGCAAGACAGCGGCTTCCGACCTATACCCGGCAGCGGCCAAGGCATCTGCCCACTTCTGCAGCGTACGCGCCAGCAGGGTATAATTCTGGTCGTATTCCGAGAGGACGGTGATATTTGCGGTGCCGTATTCCAGCTTCAGATCCGTGTTGGACCAGCCGGTCAGGTTTACGATTTTCTGGGAGGTAAGGGATTCCAGAATGCTGATGCAGTCCATCACCTCAGGATCATCATTAAGCAGGTGGGTGGGGAATGCCTCCAGAGGGATGCTGATGTAATTCAGCCCGTCCAGAGGTTTGCGGCGGACGGAGTTGGCCTGAGATTCTCTGATCCAGAAATCCTGCTCCAAACTGTTTTTCTTTTTTGCCTGCTTTCTGATGGCATGGGATATGGTGATCGCGAATATAATAAAGCTTGCCAAAAGTCCGAAACTCATATATAATATCCTTTCGTAGAGAGAGATTTTGCCATGGTAGTTCACCATGTGTATGCCCCTTGGGCAGTCAGGAGTCAGATCATGTTCAACATGAATAATAAAAAGACGAAACAGAAGGTTTCTGCCGTGATCATTATCATATTGGTGCTTGCGATGATCATTCCAACTTTATCATATTTATTTTATTAGTTCAAGAGGGGAATCTGTCTGCAGGTAGAAGTAATGATGTATTGGTGTCCGTCTTGGCGGACAAGGAGGTGTGGCTATGAAAAAATGGATGAGGAGGAGCTGTCTTTCGGCGCTGACGCTGGTATGTATGCTTTTTGTGACGGGCATGACGGTCAGGGCGCAGGAGGACGATACAATCAGAAAAGGGATATTTGCCGACAGCGTGGATTTGTCCGGCCTGAGCCGTGAGGAAGCCGATGCGGCCGTCAGGGCTTATGTGGACAGTCTGAAGGATACGGAGATTGCTCTCGTGACATCAGGCAATACGCGGATAACAGTGACCGCAGGGGAGTTCGGCCTGGTCTGGGCAAATACCGGAATAGTGGCTGAAGCCCTTCAGGTGGGCAAAAGCGGCAACGTGATCGAGCGCTATAAGATCATGAAGGATCTGGAGCATGAGAATCTGGTCTATCCTATCGAGCTGTCTTTTGATCTGAAGGCCATAAAAAGCATCATTGAGGAAAAATGTACCGGATATGATCAGGAAGCCGAAAGCTGGGGCCTGAAGAGGGTGGACGGAGAATTCCGGATTGAGGAAGGGAGAAGCGGCTATGTTCTGGACATAGAAGCTTCTGTGGATAAGGTGAACCGGTTCCTGACTGAGGAGTGGAACCATGAAGCCGATACTGTTTCGCTGGAGGTGAAGGAGGAAAAGCCCAAGGGAAGCAGAGAGGAGCTGGAACAGGTAAAGGATGTGTTGGGAACCTACACCACCTACTACTATGATTCCGACGCAGGCAGAGCGGCCAACATCGCTACGGGCAGCAACCATATCAACGGCACGCTTCTGTATCCCGGTGAGGAGTTTTCCACATGTGATGCGGTCATGCCTTTTTCCGTGGCAAACGGTTACTTCATGGCGGGCTCCTATGAGGCCGGCAGGCTGGTGAACAGTCTGGGCGGCGGCGTCTGTCAGGTTTCGACCACGTTTTACAATGCGGTGCTTCGGGCAGAGCTGGAGGTGGTGACCAGATACAATCATTCCATGGTAGTGACCTATGTGGATCCGGCGGCAGACGCGGCTGTCAGCGGCTCCGGTAAGGATTTTGTCATCAAGAACAATCTGGAGAATCCAATATATATTGAAAGCACGACAGAGAACAAGAGTATCACTGTCACGATCTACGGCAAGGAGACAAGAGATCCCAATCGGGAGGTGCGCTATGAGAGCAAGGTGCTGGAGGTGACGTACCCTCCTATGGATGATATCAAGGCTGATGCGAACCAACCTCTGGGCTACATTACCACATCTGGCGCTTTCATCGGCAAAAAGGCGCAGCTGTGGAAGGTGGTGCTGGAGAACGGCAATGAGGTAAGCCGTACGCAGGTCAACAGCAGCAGCTACAAGATGGTGCCCAGAGGTGCCGTAGTAGGTGTAGCCACGGAGGATCCGGCAGCCTATGAGCAGATCATGGCGGCTATCGGCACCGGGAGCATCGACCATGTGAAGAATGTGATAGCATTCCTTCTGGCACCGCCTGCACCTGAACCTGAGCCTGAGGAATGGGAAGAATAAGAAACCAGAATGAAGGAATTCATATGAAGACAGGAAAGCTGCCGGAAAATGTCTTGAAACGTTCCGTTCTGAGACAGATAAATACCAGAAGTGAAGCGGTGCAAAGTGGCGCAGGCATTGGAAAAGACTGCGCCATTTTGGCGTTTCCGAAAACAATAGGGATAGCCGTCTGTATGCAGGAGGGGCCGGTCTCGGTAAACGGAGAGGTGACAGAGGAACGGGCTGCCGCAGAGCCTGCTATAGCTATAGGAAATCTAGTGCAGAAATGCGCCAACAATCTGGCGGCGGGAGGCACCCGGCCCTTTGCTGCCATGGTGACATTGCTTTTGCCGGAGACGGTGCAGGAAGCGGATGTGAAAGGACTGATGGCTCAGGCGGAGGCAAAGTGCAAGGAGCTGTCCATGGAGATTGCAGGGGGACAGACCCGGGTCACCAAAGGAGCAGCAGTTCCCTTTGGGGTGGTTACTGGTTTCGGCAGACCGTGGAGATATGACACGAAAGAGAGCTGTTCGGGACAAAAAGGTTCGGAGGGTGTTGCGGGAAGAGGATCCGGCACATTGGAAAGGGTCATGGAAAAGCCGGAGCAGGGGCATGGGAGCCATGAAACCGAGGGCTTGGCCGGAAGCTTAAGCGGAAGACCCATTCCGGGGCAGGATGTGGTGCTCAGCAAATGGATTGGCTTGGAGGGGACGGCACTTCTGGCAAGGGGGAGCAGAGAGAGGCTTTTGGAGAGATATCCTGCTTATCTTGTGGAGGAGGCGGAAGCGTTCGGCAGATATCTGTCCGTTCTGCCGGAGGCAGAGACTGCAGTCCGGTTCGGTGTCAGCGCCATGCATGATGCCTCGGAGGGCGGGATTTTCGGAGCGCTGTGGGAGCTGGCAGAGGGAGCGGGAGTGGGGCTTGCTATCGATATGAGAAAGCTTCCTCTGCGTCAGGAGACAGTGGAGGTCTGCGAATGCTGCAATGTGAATCCCTATGAGCTGCTGGCCGGCGGATGTCTTGTGATGGTCGCAGAGGACGGGCCGGGACTGGCGGCGGCGCTGGAGCGGGAGCATATTCCTGCGGCGCTGGTGGGGAAGATTACGGACAGCAATGATAGGATCCTGATTAACGGGGATGAGATCCGGTATATGGACAGGCCAAAGCGGGACGGGATCTTGGGATGGCGGGACTGATCAGATTTCTTCCGCAGAGTATGCGGTAAGGATAGCAGCGCAGGGATTTCAGAAGGGTATTGAAAAGAAAGGGAGGATGTTGAAGTGAGCAGCGTGAGAGAGGAATTGTTGAAGGTGATTGAGAAGAACAGCCGGATCGGCATGAGTGAGCTGGCGGTGCTTCTGGGCGCAGGAGAAGTGGAAGTGGCCAATGAGCTGGCAGCTCTGGAGGCGGAAGGGGTCATCTGCGCATACCATGCCCTGATAGACTGGGAAAAGACTTCCAACGAGAAGGTGACTGCGCTGATCGAGGTGCGGGTGACGCCTCAAAGGGGGCAGGGCTTTGACAGCATTGCGGAGCGTATCTACAATTATCCGGAGGTCAGGAGTGTCTATCTCATCTCTGGCGGATATGATCTGATGGTCATACTGGAGGGGAAATCCCTGCGGGAGGTGTCTGCGTTCGTGTCGGATAAGCTTTCCACACTGGACTCCGTCCTCAGCACGGCCACCCATTTTATACTGAAAAAATATAAGGATTACGGCACGGTGCTTGCCCGGAAAAAAGAAGACGAAAGAGAGATGATTACCCCATGAGAAATCCTTTAGCAGATAGAGTGGTGGAGATCAAGCCATCAGGAATTCGTAAGTTTTTTGACATTGCCAGCGAGATGAAGGATGCCATTTCTCTAGGCGTGGGTGAGCCGGATTTTGATACTCCATGGCATATCCGGGACGAGGGCATTTATTCTCTGGAGAAGGGAAAGACCTTTTATACCTCCAATGCGGGTCTGAAGGAGCTGCGGGAGGAAATAGTCCGTTATTTGGAGAGAAAGCAGGGCATCCGCTATGAGGATCCTCAGAAGGAGATACTGGTTACGGTAGGCGGCTCGGAGGCCATTGATATAGGGTTCCGTGCCATGATCAATCCTGGTGATGAGGTGCTGATCCCCCAGCCCAGCTTTGTGTCCTATGAGCCCTGCGCCGTGATGGCGGGAGCAAAGCCTGTGATCATCAATCTGAAAGCGGAGAATGAATTCCGGCTCACGGCTCAGGAGCTGGAGGAGGCCGTTACGGAAAAGACTAAGATACTGGTGCTGCCTTTCCCCAACAATCCTACGGGAGCCATAATGGAGAGAAAGGATCTGGAAGCTATCGCAGAGGTGATCCTGAAACATGACATATTTGTCATGTCGGATGAGATATACTCGGAGCTTTCCTATAAGGAGAAGCATGTCTCTATTGCCCAGATTCCCGGGATGAAGGAGCGGACCATACTGATCAATGGATTTTCCAAGGCATTTGCCATGACAGGCTGGAGGCTGGGCTATGCCTGCGGACCGGCTCCCATCATTGAACAGATGACCAAGATTCACCAGTTTGCCATTATGTGTGCCCCCACCACCAGCCAGTATGCCGCCATAGAGGCGCTGAGAAACGGTGATGATGACGTGGCAGAGATGTGCACCGCCTATAACCAGAGACGGAGGTATCTGGTGCACGCCTTCAAGGAGATGGGGCTGGAGTGCTTCGAGCCTTACGGGGCCTTCTATATCTTCCCCTGCATCAATGAATTCGGCATGACCAGCGAGGACTTTGCCATGAGATTTCTGGAGGAGGAGAGGGTAGCCGTGGTGCCGGGAACAGCCTTCGGTGACTGTGGGGAGGGCTATCTGCGTATCTCCTATGCGTCTTCTCTGGAAAACCTGAAGGAGTCCATGGGCAGGCTGGAGAGGTTTATCGGTCGGCTGCGGGAGAATAAGTAGAGAGACTCAGGAAATTTATGAAGAAAAATTAATGGATTATCATGAAGGGGCGTTTCGGTAGGAGGCGTTCCTTTTTTGTTGGCTGATTTAATAAAACGACTTGGCGAACGGGGGAAAATAAATTTTCCTGTGTAAAATCCTAAAAATTGGGAATGCTTTCTTTATAAAATCTTCACTATAAAATTTTTGCGATTAAATTTTGACAGGAGAGTTTATTATGGAAAAAAAGTTTATCAGCCGGCTTGTTTATGGCGGAATTTTATTGGCGATGATTGCTATGTTCACCGGGTGCGGAACCGAGCCGGACAATCCCCCCGGCGGCGACAGCCAGTTTGCCTCCGGTGGACAGCCGGGTAACAGCATTTCGGAATCCGGGGCACAGCCCTCTGACGGCGGCAATGAGTCGGGAGCCGGTCAGGACTTGGGTAACTCCGGATCTTCCGGGGCCTTGGGCAGTGTCTATTATCTGAGCTTCAAACCGGAGATAGACGCTGTGTGGAAGCGTCTGGCAGAGGAATATACCCGTGAGACCGGAGTGCAGGTGAAGGTGGTCACCGCTGCCAACAATACGTATGAACAGACATTAATGTCAGAAATTGCAAACAAGGAGGCCCCCACGCTTTTTCAGATCAACGGACCTATTGGATACCAGAACTGGAAGGACTATTGTGCGGATCTCTCCGATACCAGACTGTATTCATGGCTCATGGATAAGGGGCTGGCGGTCACGGGAGAGGACGGCGGGGTATATGGTATCCCCTATGTAGTAGAAGGGTATGGTATCATCTACAATAACGCCATCATGGAAAAATATTTTGCCCTTGAGAATGCGAAGGCGGCATCCATAGATGAAATCACGGATTTCTCTTCTTTGAAGGCTGTGGTGGAGGATATGCAGGCACGAAAGGAGGAGCTGGGCATCAAGGGTGTATTTGCGTCCACTTCTCTGGCTCCCGGGGACGACTGGCGATGGCAGACACATCTGGCGAATATCCCGGTCTCCTATGAGCTGTGGGACAATGAAACCTCCGATCTGGATCGGCTGGAATTTACCTATGGGGACTATTTCAGAAATATTTTTGATCTGTATCTGAACAATTCCTGCACTGCTCCCGGTCTGCTGGGCAGCAAGTCCGTGGATGATTCCATGGCGGAATTTGCTCTGGGGCAGGCGGCGATGGTGCAGAACGGCAACTGGGCGTGGTCACAGCTGGCCGGTGTGGCAGGGAATGTGGTGAAAGAAGAGGACATCAGGTTTCTGCCCATCTATACGGGGATTCAGGGGGAGGAGAATCAGGGGCTCTGTGTGGGCACTGAAAATTTCTTTGCCATAAACAGTCAAGCCTCCCCGGAGGATCAGGCGGCCTCCATTGCCTTTGTGGAATGGCTGTTCAGCTCTGATACGGGTAAGGAGGCGGTCACCAATGAACTGGGTTTTATCACGCCCTTCGATACCTTCGGGGAGGAAGAGAAGCCTGCGGATCCTCTGGCCAGAGAGGTCATCCGTTATATGGCGGATGATTCCAGAACATCCATCCCCTGGAACTTCACGATTTTTCCCAGTGAGAGGTTCAAGGAGGATTTCGGCGCAGCGTTGCTGGAATATGCGGCTGGCAGCATAAGCTGGGATGATGTCAAAAACCTTGTGGTTAAAAGCTGGGCTGCGGAGAAAGGGTTATAGAATAAAATGCAGAAAACCTTAAAACGATATTTCTCTGTTTTCATGCTCCCGACTTTGATCGCCTTTGCTTTTGCGTTTCTGCTGCCCTTTGTCATGGGAGTGTATCTGTCCTTCTGCAGCTTCAGGACGATCGTCAATGCCCGGTTCACGGGTGTGGAAAACTATATCAAGATATTTTCCGACAGAGATTTTATCAATGCGCTGTGGTTTACGGTTAAATTCACAGTGCTTTCCGTCCTCACCGTCAATGTGGGAGCCTTTGCGCTGGCCCTTGCGCTGACAAGAAAGATCCGGGGGACGAATCTGTTCCGTTCCGTGTTTTTTATGCCGAATCTGATCGGAGGCATCATACTGGGGTACATCTGGCAGCAGATGATCAACGCGATTCTCCTGCGTCAGGAGACTACTCTGGTGGCCAATGCGACCTACGGATTCTGGGGGCTGGTTGTGCTGATGAACTGGCAGATGATCGGCTATATGATGATCATCTATGTAGCAGGCCTGCAGAATGTCCCAAAGGAGCTGCTGGAGGCGGCACAGATAGACGGAGCCACCGGCTGGCAGACCCTGATCAGGGTAAAGCTTCCTATGGTCATGTCATCTATTACAATCTGCTTGTTTCTCACACTGTCCAACAGCTTCAAGCTCTTTGACCAGAATCTGGCCCTGACGGCCGGTGCGCCCAGCAAAAAGACTGCCATGCTGGCGCTGGATATCTACAATACCTTCTATGGGCGCACGGGATACGAAGGGGTGGGGCAGGCGAAGGCGGTGCTGTTTTTCGTTATTGTGGCGGTGATTGCTCTGGGGCAGCTGGCCATTACGAGGAAGAGGGAGATAGAGGCGTAAAGGGAGTAAAGAGCGTAAAGGTAAAGGGCCGAAAGGTTCTTGATGTGCCGATATGACAGAAAAAAGCAGCGAGACTTGGATACGGATACTGTTATAACAGCCGGGAGAAAGCAGAACAGAGCCAGGAGGAAGCAGAACAAGGCCGGGAGAAAGCAGAACAGAGCCGGGAGAAAGCAGAACAGAGCCGGGAGAAAGCAGAACAGAGCCGGGAGGAAGCAGAACAAGGCCGGAGGGAAGCAAACCGGAAAATGAGGCAGGAAACCAAAAAATCAGACAAGAAAGAAGGGAGAAATAAAAATGGTCGGCAAGAAAAAATCGGCAGGAGATCTGTGCCTATTCATCTTTTTATGCGTTTTGGCTGTAATATTTCTGGCCCCCATCTTTTTTGTGGCGGTGAATTCCTTCAAGGGAAAGCTATACATCAGCGACGCGCCCTTTGCTCTGCCTAGGCAGGAGACCTTTGTGGGGCTTGAGAACTATCGGAACGGCATCGAAAAGACAGACTTCTTTACCGCTTTCGGCTGTTCACTGTTCATCACGGTATTTTCCGTTGCGGCTATTCTGCTTTTCACCTCCATGAGCGCTTATTATCTGACCCGGGTGAAGAACCGCCTTACCAGTATATTGTACTATATGTTCCTCTTTTCTATGATAGTACCTTTCCAGATGGTGATGTTTACCATGTCGAAGCTGGCGAATATGTCCCGGCTGAACAATCCTCCCGGCATGATTCTCCTATATCTGGGCTTCGGGGCAGGGCTTTCCGTGTTCATGTTCTGCGGATTCATAAAATCCGTGCCTCTGGAGATCGAGGAGGCGGCCATGATCGACGGCTGCAGCCCGCTGCAGACCTTTTTCGGCGTGGTGATGCCTATATTGAAGCCTACTTCCATTACCGTGGCTATCCTGAACGCTATGTGGATCTGGAACGACTATCTGCTCCCTTATCTGGTTATAGGGCTCAGCACCAGATACAAGACCATTCCCGTGGCTGTACAGTATCTGGTGGGCTCCTACGGCTCCAGAGACATGGGGGCCATGATGGCGCTGCTGGTGCTGAGCATCATCCCGATCATTGTGTTTTATCTGGTATGCCAGAAATACATCATTGAGGGTGTCGTGGCCGGTGCGGTGAAGGGCTGAGCAGACTAAATTATATATCAAAAAAATAGTGCATTCCGGGGAAATTTTGTTATAATCATAATGGGACAGTCAGGAACAAAAATACTACGGAGTGACAGCATATGGCGGCGGTGAAAAGTATACAAGAAAAGTACATGAAGGAAGCTCTGAAGCAGGCGAAGAAGGCCTATGCCTTGGGGGAGGTGCCTATCGGCTGTGTCATCGTCCATGAGGGTAAGGTCATCGGGCGGGGATACAACCGCCGCAACACAGATAAAAATACCCTTGCCCATGCGGAGATCACCGCGATCAAGAAGGCCAGCAAATATATCGGGGACTGGCGTCTGGAGGAATGTACTATCTATATCACGCTGGAGCCATGCCAGATGTGTGCCGGGGCCATTATTCAGGCCCGTATTCCCGAGGTGGTAATGGGCTGCATGAATCCCAAGGCAGGCTGCGGCGGTTCAGTCTTGAATATTCTGGAGATGCCGCAGTTCAATCATCAGGCGGCAGTGAGCCGGGGGGTGCTGGAGGAGGAGTGCAGCGGGCTGCTGAAGCGGTTCTTTACAGAGCTGCGGGAGAGAAACAGGCTGGAGAGGAAGAGCAGGGAATCGGACGAAGCGTCACAGCTGTGACAAGGCAGCAAATTTGCAGGCAAGGCCGGAGGGCCAGGAAGAGGCCGGAACCGAAAGGGCGGCGGAAATCCGAACAGACATAGGCACGAGGCGTAAGGAGCCTGAGGGGCAGGCAAAAAGCCGACGAGTCAGTACGATATGCCGGAACCGAAAGACGGGCAGATAAGCCGCCGGAATGGACAAATAAGGGAGTAAGAGGGATGCACATTATATTACATCAGCCGGAAATACCGGGCAATACGGGAAACATCGGACGTACCTGCGTGGCTACGGGGACGCCCCTGCATTTAATAGAGCCGCTGGGTTTCCGTCTGGATGAGAAATCGATCAAGCGTGCGGGAATGGATTACTGGCACCGGCTGGAGGTACATACATATGTAAACTTTGAGGAATTTCTGGAGATCAATCCGGGGGCGAAAATCTGGATGGCCACCACCAAGGCAAAGCATGTCTATACGGAGGTGGCCTACGGGCCTGACGATTATATTATGTTCGGGAAGGAAAGCGCAGGGATCCCGGAGGAGATTCTGGTGGAACACGAGGAGAACTGCATACGGATTCCAATGCTTCCTGACATCCGCTCCCTGAACCTGAGCAATGCTGCAGCCATCGTGCTGTATGAGGCCCTGCGGCAGAACGGCTTTAAAAGCCTTCAGACGCAGGGGGAGCTGCACCGGCTGCAGTGGCCGATGGGGAAAAGCTATTTATGCTCTGAGGAGGGAAAAGAGGTATGACAAATATCCAGAAAACCGAAGTTTTTCTGAAAGAACAGTTTGACAAAAGTGCCTTTTTTAAAGAATATCCTGCCGATGGGGAATACCGCCTGCAGCATTCTTATCGTGTTGCTTATGCTGCCAGAGAGATTGCCCGCATAGAGGATAAGCGCAAATGGCTTTGTGAGAGGCTGGACTGGATCGGGCGGCGTCTCGGAGAGAAGTCCGGCACAGAGACTGCCGAACGGATGATCGCCGAGCGGCTGCTGTATCAGCGGCAGTATTATGAGAAAGTGCGGGAGCAGATGGAATACAGTGATATAACACGATGGGAAGCATAATGATAGGCTCACTTGCCGTAAATCGAAGCCTTTCTTTTTTTCTGAAAAAGCCGATATATAAATTAAGCGCTTGCTTGCAGGCATAAATCCGGCCGGGGCGGGCGTAGATGGAGCAAGGAAGCCTGCGGCGCATGGGGCGCCGGACGCAGGAAGGAAAAATGCCACAAGGATGTGGGAGGAAAAATCTATGGATAGAGTAAACGGAGTATCGCGTTCCTATGGGAATGATGCAGGGCGCGTCAGCAACAGACGCAGTGCGCACAGAGAGAAGGGCAAGGAGCTTTTTAAGCGTCTGGAGACTGAAGAAGAAAAGAACGTGAGACAAGGGGCGGAGGAGCGAGCCGACGCAGGGCAAGGCAGAGGAAAGGAGCCGGACGGGCGCCATGGGCAGGAGAGAGGGAAAGAGATCTCCGAACAGGAGGCTGTGCAGGAGCAGGCGGCTCTGTCCCAGAGTGTACAGGACTGGCTGGAGAGACGGCAGAAGGCCAAGGAGGAGGAAATGCGGGGGCAGGGGCTGGTATCCCAGCTTCAGGCCCGGGCGGAGGCCATCAAAAATGCCTTTGATCCAAAGAACAAGAAAAATCTGTATGATGCCACTCTGGATCTGACATTGCTGGAGCAGGTTGAAAAGGTGCCGGGCCTGAAGGCAATGCAGGCCAGACTGATGTTCAAGATGCGGGCCGTGAAGTCAAGCGGAGCTTCGTCCTCGGAGATCAGAATCGCTGTAAGCAAGCTGAAAAAGGTCTTGGGCAAGGTGAAGGCCAAGGTCAAGGGACTGCAGAAGGAGGAGCAGCTGGAGCGGCAGCGTAAAAGGGCGGAAGAGGCGAAGCGGAGAACCAAGGAAGCGGCGATCCGGCGGGAGAAGGAGCTGCGGAAAAAGATCCGCAAGGCCAAGGAGCGGAAGGATATCGAGGAGAGCAAGATGGGGATGGGAGCCAATTACGGCGGTCCCTCGGAGGATTCCGCACTGGAGTCGGCAATGGATGCCTATGGCGGAAGCATTTCGGCAGATGTGGGCGCAGCCATTGACGTGGCTGTTGCGGACATGGGCGGGGCGGATGCCGGAGCCGTGGCAGCAGATACAGGAGGCGCCGTGGATGTAGGCGTGTGACCATGAGGGCGCAGCCGGCGGACGGCTTTTGCGGACTTCCGTCGGTGCCCTATGTCGGATTGCGTTATGCTGCAAGAATGTTTAATCTCTATAAGGCTAATTCCCCGCAGTTTACTGCGGGGAATTTTATCCTTCGTAGGTCTAATGCTCCGCAGATTGCTGCGGGGTATTTTATTGCGGCTTGCATCTCAGTTTTTTTGGCTGCTTTCAGCTTGTCTGACGGCCAGCTTTCGGAACAGTCGAAGAAGAACGACGATAGCTGCAACGGCAAGGGTTATCTCTGCCAGAGGCTGCGCATAGGCCAGCCCGTACAGCGGGAAGAAGTAGTTCAGCACGTAGAGAGCGGGAATCTCCAGAACGATCTTCCGCAGTATGGCAAACAAGAGAGCTTTCTTTCCCAGCCCGCAGGCCTGAAATACTCCCACGGCAAGAAAATCCATACATAAGAAAGGGAGCGCAAGGCATAGGCCCCGGAGGAATTTTGTGCCGTAAGCTATGATAGTTTCGTTTTTCATGAACAGCGAAGTCAGGCTGCCTGCAAAAAGAAAATAGCCAAGTGTCACTACGGCCATGAAGGAAAGGGCGATCTTTGCCGTGAAGAGGAAGGTCTTCTTCATCCGCTTCACATTCCCGCTGGCATAGGTATAGCTGATCAGAGGCATGATACCCTGAGAGAAGCCTAGAGCGATCTGCAGGGGGATCATGTTGATCTTCTGTACAATACCCATGGCTGCTACTGCGTCTGCGCCGAAGGAGGAGGTAAAGTTGTTGAGCACCGTCATACCGGTGACGTTGAGGAGGTTCTGGATGGAGGCAGGGATGCCCACACCGCAGATGCCCAGCAGGATATCATTCCTGAAATGCAGCATATTGGGACGGATGCACACATAGGTGCGACCTCTTTTTATATACAGCAGGATAAAGAAATAGACGCAGGCGAAGCAGTTGGACAGGAAGGTGGCCAGCCCGGCGCCTGCGGCACCCATGCCCAGTCCCCATGGCAGGATAAAAATGGGGTCCAGAATGATATTCAGCAGACATCCGCTCATGGTTCCCAGACTGGCGTGGAGGGAGGAACCCTCTGCCCTTACCATGTAGGCCATGACCACATTGAGGATAGCCGGAGCCGCACCGCAGCTCACAGTCCATTTCATATACTCCGCAGTGGCGGCAGAGGTGCCTGCATCCGTTCCCAGCATTATAAGCAGCGGATTCCGCAGCAGGGTGCAGAGCAGAGAAAACAATAGGCCGCAGAACAGAGAGCAATAAAAGCCGTAGGCCGAGCTGCGGTACACGGTATCATGGTCTTTTCTGCCCAGAGCCCGGCTCATCATGCTGGAGGAGCCTACGCCGAAGAGATTGTTCACAGCGTTGAAGGCCAGAAGCACCGGCGCAGCCAGTGTGACGGCGGCATTCTGGACGGAATCGTTGAGCATCCCTACGAAATAGGTGTCCGCCAGATTATATATGACCATCACCAGAGAGCTGATGATGGTAGGAACCGACAGTGTCATGACTGCCTTAGGGATGGGCATATTCTCAAATAATTCTGTTTTCATAGTGTCTTCCATATTTGGCCTCGCTTATCTTGAAAATATATGAATTGGCTTTCGGCGCCGTGCCGCAGGAAGGGGCCGTCTGTCTGCGCTGGCGAAGCGATGTGTCACCTTCCGTGCCTCGTACTTTGATGGGAGTTGAGTCATGGAACTCCTTCTGCCGCAATTGAGCAGTGGCTGTCCGGCCGCTGCCTTGGCGTACCCTGAGGGCTTATACCACAGCCAGCAGCAGAGGGATCGTCAGGACACATAATATAGTGGTCAGTATGATGGCGGCGCTGCAGGTGGAGCCGTCGATTCCCTTCTGGTTTCCCAGTATCAGGGGCATATTGCCGATGGGCATACCGAACATGATCATGCATACTGACAGTATGGCGGAATCCTTGGTGACCAGCCTGAGCAGAGGCAGCATCAACAGAGGCAGCGCCAGCAGCTTGATGGCGGAAAAGACATAGAGCCTTGGACTGGCGAAGATGCTTTTCAGATCCGTGTGGGCGAGGGTAAAGCCCACCGCCACCAGAGCCATGGGAGAAGTGACGTTCCCCAGATACGTGATGGATGTCATCACAAAGTCCGGAAGCCGGAATTCCAGCAGGATAACTGCCAGAGCGATGGCACTGAAGACGGTTCCCGGGTTGACCATGGCCTTCAGGGAGGACAGAGAAAACTTCCCATCCATCAGCGCCACGCCGTAGGTATAGAATACAACGGTATAAATCAGCAGGAATTCCGTGACATAGACTACGTATTCTTGCCCTAGAATGCTGCCTACCGCAGGTATGCCGATAAAGCCGAGATTTGAAAAGACAAACATCATCTGGAATATTTTTCTCTGGTCAGGGGTTTTGTCGAAAAACGGGGACAGAATCATGCCTGCCACAATAAAAATAACAAACATGCCTGCCGCGATCAGGCCGATGAGGCCCATGGTATCCAGCGGAATCATGCCGACGGAGCCGGCGGCGCTTGATAGGATCAGGCAGGGGTTGAATACGTTCACGATCATCTTGGACATCTGGCTGTTGGTGTGGGCATCCATCATTTTCTTTTTTGCCATGAAGTAACCGGCGCCGATTATGACCAGAATGGCCAGCATCTGAAAAAACACGGTAAAAATTGACATTTGAATCTCTCCTTGCGCTGCAGGCAATGCCTGCTCCGGCCTTGACGGGCCGGGATCAAAAACTAACGGTTTCAGGCAGGAAAGCTTATAGGATGGTCATGATATAGGCTCTTCATACCATTGTAGAATGTTGCCACAGCTATTTTAGCATACTGATATTGAAAAGTCACTATAATTTTAAACCGGATACATTTGGCGGACACACGCAGGCACAATGATAATACGTACTGCTGTCATATATGTGGAGCCGCATTGCTGTGCGCATAATTTCCGGTCTGTCTGGAATACTAACTGTATTCATGTTTTTGTATGTGATACTAGTATGCTCAGGGAGGCGGTTATGGCAAGGGCAACGGACGGAGAAGGAAATGTAAAGACAGAAGACGCAGCGCGCCCGTTTGGGCTGCGGGACAAGATCGGCTATATGTTCGGCGACTTCGGAAACGATTTCAGCTTTATTTTCGCAAACAATTATCTTATGGTATTCTACACAAAGGTGCTGGGGTTCACCGGCTTTGTGGTAGGGCTCCTTTTCATGGGGGCGCGGCTGGTGGATGCCTTTACGGATGTGACCATGGGCCGCATTGTGGATCATGTCAGGCCTGCGCCGGACGGAAGGTTCCGGCCGTGGATCCGGCGGATGTGTGTTCCGGTGGCGGTGGCAAGCAGCATCATGTATCTGTATTTCGTGCGGGGCTGGGTGTACTGGGCAAAGCTGGCTTATGTGATAATCACCTATCTGTTATGGAGCAGCTTCTGCTATACCGCCATCAATATTCCTTACGGCTCCATGGCTTCCGTCATCAGCCCCGATGTGAAGGATAGGGCGTCCCTTTCCACCTTCCGCAGTATCGGCGCGAGCCTTGCAGGGCTTGTCATAGGCATTCTGGTGCCCCTGATCGTCTATGAATCGGATCAGGAGGGCAATCAGATTGTGAGGCCGGTGAATTTCACGGTGACGGCAATAGTGTTCGGCATACTGTCCGTGGGCTGCTATGCGATCTGCTATTTCTTATGTCAGGAGAGAGTGTCCTTCCAAAAAAAGGAAGGGACGAAGGAGAGCGCATGGGATATGCTGCAGGGGCTGGGAAGGAACAGGCCTTTGCTGGCTCTGGTGTGTGCCGCTCTGGTGCTTCTGCTGGCCAGCCTGCTGGGCCAGACCATGAACAATTATCTTTTCCTTGATTACTTTAAGAACTCAAAGGCGTTGGCGGCTGTTAATGTTGTCAGTATCGGAAGCGTGCTGATTCTGTCCCCCTTCATCTCCCGCATTGCCGCAGGCTTCGGCAAGAAAGAGGCGGGGGCGGCGGGAATGCTGGGGGCGGGCATCATGTATCTGGCGCTGTTCTTTCTGCGGGTGAGGAGCATCCTTGTATTCATGGTATTATTATTTCTGGCGTCCATTGGGGTAGGGCTGTTCAATCTGGTGATCTGGGCATTCATCACGGACATTATTGACTATCAGGAGATAGTGACGGAAAAAAGGGAGGACGGCACGGTCTATGCGGTCTATTCCTTTGCCAGAAAGGTAGGGCAGGCGCTGGCAGGGGGCGTGGGCGGCTTTGTGCTGACAGCCATCGGCTATATCTCTGAAGCGCCCTCTCAGACACCAGAGGTAGCGGAGAAAATCTACACGGTAGCAACACTGGTTCCGGGAATCTGTTATCTGATAGTTTTTCTGATCATCCAGTTCGCCTATCCGCTGACCAGAGAAGAGGTGGAAAAGAACACGGCTCTTCTGCGGGAGAAGCGGGGTGGACAATGAAATTTGACAGAGAAGCTCCGGGCAGGGGAGTAGAGGCAGTATATAGGCTGGAGAATGGGAAGGCGTTTCTGGAATGGAGATTCCGCTTCAAAGAAGACAAAGAAGTAAGGAAGACAGAGGAGAAGCAGGACAGATTGCGGCAGGAGATAGTTCAGGGCATGATGCGGGATGCACAGGACGCAGCATATGGGAGACAGGACGATACCGTGCAGGACGCAAAACGGTGTATAGGGCATGAAATACCAGAGGGCGGAGCGCAGAAAGAGTGCGCTTCAGGAGGCGCAGAGCGGGAACCGAACTGTGAACTGCGGCATAAGGGGTGTGAGCCGCCGGTCATTCATATATATGTTGTGGACAAAGAGGAAAATGTTGTTATAGAATGTATGCAAAATGTAGACGAAGAGGAGCCTCTGGAGACAATCCTTGTGCAGCCCCGGCTCTGGCAGGGCACTGAGGATCCTTATCGGTATGCTGTGGAAGCCGTACTGGACGGAAAGGCAGGGTGTATGGATCGGCTATACACCCGGCTTTGCCTGCGGACCGTGCAGGCGGCAGGGGACAAGGAGATCCTGCTGAACGGCCAGAGAACCGCCGTCAGAGCGGTGGAGTATTCTCTGCCGGAGGCCGGTTCCGAGGCGGAACGCCAGCGTCTGGCGCTTTCGGATTTCCGGCTGCTTCTGAAGCTGGGCGCAAACAGCATCTGCGGGGAGAAGGAGGGATTTTCCGAGTTTCTCACGGAACTCTGCGACCGCTTCGGCTTTCTCATGTTCGAGAAAAGGAAAACAGACGGCAGGGTATACCTTGCTTATATCCGGAATGATGCCATAAGGCTTAACTGGGGGAGCGGGGACGAGAAGGTGCCTGCCTATCGAAAGGGGGAGTATGCTTTCTTTCCCCATGGCCGGGATTACCCGTCCGTTCTTTATTATAAGTACAAGGCGAAATGGAGTCAGGAGCCTTTTGTATACTTGATGCCGGAAAGTGTGAAAAAGCTTGGGAGCGGCAATTACACGGTGACCTGCTACAGCAATTGTAATAAGGTAGCACTATATTCTGACGGCGAGCTTTTTGAGTTTCAGAAGGGGGATGTGGAATTTGTGTTTCAGGAAGTGCCTGCCGCAACGCCCTGCATCATGCTTTCTGCGGAAGGGGAAGGCTGCAGCGGGGCGCTGTCCGTTCACAAAAGCTTTGTCAGGCAGTTCCGGTAAAATATGCTTCTCGTGAGGATTCTTATGTTGACATTACCCCGCATTTCGAGTACCATCTAATAAAAAGCTTCCGTCAGCGAATTCCCTTTTCGCTTCCGGAGCGTTAAACGGCAGTCCCTCTGGGGTATGCCGGGAGGAAGCACATGACACTTAATACATCAAAGACAAATGTCTCTGGCCTGTGGGATCTGATACGGGCATACGAGGGAAAACAATTTCTGACGAAAAAAGGACTCCCCTTTACTTACACCATCAAGGGAGGGGAGCTGTTTACTGACAGACGGGAGCGTTCCATCACCAAGAGCACCTTTGAAAAGGCCTATGAAAAGCTGATTCAGGATCAGGTGGGAGAGAATGCGGCAAAAAGAATCGTAGGTCCCAAGACCCTGAACGTGTATGGGGCTCCCTATGTATGGGCGGTTTTTGTGGGAATCGGGCTCATCGAGGAGGAGGTATATATCCAGCAGGAGCTGGGGGAAGCTTTTTTTGCAAAAAGTGATATGCCTGAATAGATTTGTGTCCGGCTGTTGTCTGCTGAAAGCTGCTGTTTTCGGTGCTTTCCTTTCGGAAATGGACGGCATAAGGCAGAATTCGGAATATCATAGGGAGGGAGTGTCTTGACACATACGTCTATGGTCTGTCAGGAGCTGGTAAGGCTGCGGGATTTTGGCAGCAGTGCCGGCTGCAGTATGCACTGCTTTTTGCGGCCGCCGTTCTCCACGATATCGGGAAGATAAAAACCGCCAGACTGGAGGAAGGCAAGTGGGCATCTCCGAACCATTCCTCTGTCAGGAGCCTTATGGCCCGGGAATTTCTATGGAGAGAGTGGGGCTATGCGGCACAAAGGAGAAGCAGCGGCTCCGGGAGACGAGACGGTGGAATGGATCTGTGTGGGGGGCGGGACATGAGGCATAAAGCCTTGTTTTACGAGCATAAAGAAGCAGAGTAAAATCGACTCATGAAGAGGAGCTGCTTCTATAGGCAATATGCCGAATGCCGTAAAACGCAAGGGCAGCGGGAAACAGAATGCGTTGATGCCTCGCTCCCGAAAGGCATGATGGAACAGCTGGCTAGGACGCTGAGGCGCTGACGGCTCCTGTTGAAAAGCCTCCTGCGGAAAAATACGATTGACGAAAAATCTTGTTGACAACAAGAAGCAGGATTTATATAATGTACTTATGCGGAAGGGATAGCCTTTCGGGTGAAGAGTTCGGTCTTCTGTTCAATGGGAGACGATATGTCGGATATATTGACGGTTGCAGAAAAAAGCATATTTTCTATGAGAAAGAACCGTTTTCTGAATAAATCCGATTCTGGCTGCGTCAGCCATATTTCACTGCAATAAAATATAATGGCTGGAGAGGAGTACCTGCTGACGAAATGACTATGGTATCCTCACGTAAAAGGAGCTTGATGTATCCGAAGAGTGGATCCGCATTGGGCTCTGTGGAACACTCTGCAGCCGGAAAGGAGTATATGGGAAGAAAGGATGTTGTAGACAAACCGTATTTCTCTGATCGGGGGAGGTTTGCGGAGATGATCAATGCTGTAGTGTACCATGGAGAGTGTGTGGTCCATTCTGAGAATCTGGTATTGCGGAAGCGGAAATATCCGTCTCTGAGGAGCAGCTGCGGCGAAGCGGAGCGAGATGTCTTGATGGAAGATACCAGCCGGAGTATCTGTTATGGAATGGAGATAGAGACGGAAGCCGATTATGGGATGCCGGAGCGTGTGATGGTGTATGATGCCTGCGAATACGAATATCAGATGAGGGAAATTGATAAAATGCATCGTGATGAGGGAGATTATGCTGATTACCGTGAAAGAAAAAGCAGGATAAAGAAAAGTGATCACCTGCTGCCTATGGTGACGATTGTCCTATATCTGGGAGAAGGACGCTGGGAAGGAAGACAGAAGCTGTCACAGATGTGCCGGCTTTCGGCAGAAGCAGGAAATCTGCTGGGAAAGACCTTTCATGACTATGATTTCCCTCTGGCCGAGGCGGATTATATGGATCCGAAGGGCTTCGGGACAGATTTAAAGGATTTTTTTCAGGCCATGCAATGCCGCAGGGATAGGGAAAAGCTGAGAATGCTGCTTCAGACAGAACGGTTCAGGCATCTTGGAACAGAGACGGAGCAGGTGATAGCAAGACATTTACAT
>CAXHOW010000012.1:23326-25010 GCA_964018205.1 uncultured Acetatifactor sp.
TGAGAATGCTGCTTCAGACAGAACGGTTCAGGCATCTTGGAACAGAGACGGAGCAGGTGATAGCAAGACATTTACATATAGCCAGACTGGCAAAGAAAATGGAGAAGGAGGCGCTGCCTATGTGCGTGGCATTTGAAGAATTGATGAAAGAAGAGAGACAAGAGGGAAGAAAGGAAGGAAAAAGAGAAGAAAAGCTCCGGACGATCAGGCGGATGATTAAAGGCGGATTTGACCAATCGGTTATCAGCAGGATGACGAGATGTACAAGGGAGGAATATGAGGCGGCTGAGCGGTGGTAAACCATTGCCGGATGATGCGGATATCGGACAAAAATATTATATTGACGAAACAGCTTTGCGTATGGTATAATATTTTCATACCATGGTATAGTACAAACGTGTGGAAAACAGATAGACGGAGTCTTCCATGCAAATATTTTGGCAAACATGTTTGCCTTATTGATTGAGTTAAAAGCTCAAATTTTATAAGTTGGTTACTATAAACCGGTGCTGATGCACATCTAACTTGTGAAACGGTCAATAAGAGTAGTAAAAGTAAAATATTTGCTATATAGACTCTAAAAACCACATATCTGTTGCTTTCATGCCAATGCAGACCATAGTCATAGAGGCTGGAGCTGTACAAGCGGAAAATGAAAGAAAATAGAAGTTTTCAAGGCAAGTGAGGATAGGCGGCACTTGCCTTTTTTGTTGTAGGAAGAGTATGCTGCGCAGATTCAGCCGGCAGGGCTGCAATGTAGGATAAAGGCAGGATGGATCACCGAGAGCGTGGCTTGCAGACCGTCATAGGACTGTTCGAACGGAATCCTATGTTTCGAACGGAATTGCATTCGGAAGATGAATGACAAAGGAGAGAACATGAGCGAGAAACTGAGTTTATATGGTTTTAATAATTTGACAAAGTCCCTGAGCTTCAACATTTATGACGTATGCTATGCCAAGTCCCAGCGGGAACAGAAGGACTATATTGCGTATATCGATAAACAGTATAATTCTGAACGGCTCACCCAGCTTCTGGTGGATGTGACAAATATGATCGGAGCTACAGTACTGAACATCTCAAGTCAGGACTATGAGCCCCAGGGCAGCTCCGTGACCATACTGATAGCAGACGACAGCAAGGTTCCGGTAGGGGATACCACGGTGGCCCATCTGGACAAGAGCCATATCACGGTGCATACCTACCCGGAATATCATCCGGACACCTGCCTTGCCACCTTCCGGGTGGACATTGACGTAGCCACTTGCGGGGAAATCACGCCGCTGTCTACGCTGGACTATCTGATCGGCGCCTTTGATTCGGACATCATCACCATGGACTACCGAGTCAGAGGCTTTACCAGAGATGTGAGCGGCCAGAAGCTTTTCATGGATCACCGCATCACGTCTATACAGGATTTTATCGACAAGGCTACCCTGCGCAGGTATGACGCAGTGGACATAAATGTGTATGAGGCAAATATCTTTCATACTAAGATGCTGATAAAGGAGATCGACCTGCAGAATTATCTGTTCAACAGTGATGTGTATGAGCTGCCTCCGATGCTGAGACTGGAGATCATGGACAACCTCCGCAGGGAGATGATAGAGATCTACAGCGGGCGTAATATTTATTAGGGGCAGCGGGACTGGAAACAGCAGCCGCCCATACAATGCCGTGAAGA
>CAXHOW010000012.1:25110-92257 GCA_964018205.1 uncultured Acetatifactor sp.
ATTTATGGACGCATGTCCTTGGCGGCCAGAAAATCTTCCAGAGGGATGGCATTGTATGGGGGGCAGCGGGACTGGAAACAGCAGCCGCCCATACAATGCCGTGAAGAATTTATGGACGCATGTCCTTGGCGGCCAGAAAATCTTCCAGAGGGATGGCATTGTATGGGGGGCAGCGGGACTGGAATAGGAGGAGACAAGGGATGGGGCGTTACAATCAGTCGAGGGCGCCGATCTTTGAGGCGCTGGAGGAATTCCGGCAGGAGAGGGTCGTCCCCTTTGATGTGCCGGGACATAAGCGGGGTCGGGGCAATCCAGAGCTGGTGGCGCTGCTGGGGCAGCAGTGCGTGGGGATAGACGTAAATTCCATGAAGCCGCTGGACAACCTCTGCCATCCGATTTCCGTGATTCAGGAGGCGGAGGAGCTGGCGGCGGAAGCTTTTGGCGCGGCGTATGCCTTTCTGATGGTTGGCGGTACTACGTCCTCCGTGCAGAGCATGGTGCTCAGTGTCTGCAAGAAGGGGGATAAAATCATTCTGCCCAGAAATGTGCATAGAAGCGTGATTAATGCTCTGGTATTGAACGGAGCTACACCCATTTATGTAAACCCGGATATGGATACAGAGTTGGGCATCGCTTTGGGGATGAAGGTGTCTCAGGTGGAAAAGACCATTCTTGAGCATCCGGATGCGGTTGCGGTGCTGGTGAACAATCCTACTTATTACGGCATCTGTTCCAATCTGAAGAGAATTGTGAGTCTGGCCCATGCCCATGGCATGAAGGCGCTGGTGGACGAAGCCCATGGGACTCATTTTTATTTCGGAGCGGATATGCCGCTTTCCGCTATGGAGGCCGGGGCAGATATGGCGGCGGTGAGTATGCATAAGTCGGGAGGAAGCCTGACCCAGAGCTCCTTTCTGCTTACGGGCCCGGCCATGAATCCGGGTTATGTGCGCCAGATCATCAACCTGACCCAGACCACCAGCGCATCCTACCTGCTGCTGGCGAGTCTTGACATATCCCGCCGGAATCTGGCTCTCCGGGGGAAGGAGGAGTTTGGCAAGGTGACGGCTTTGGCGGAGTATGCCAGAGGAGAGATCAACCGCATCGGAGGATATTACGCCTATACATCGGAGCTGATCAATGGGGACAGCATCTACGATTTTGACAAGACGAAGCTGACTGTGAACACGCTGGGCATAGGACTGGCGGGGATCGAGGTCTATGACCTGCTTCGGGATGAGTATGACATTCAGATGGAGCTGGGAGACATCGCAAACGTTCTGGCGTATATTTCCATCGGCGACAGGGAACGGGACATGGAGAGGCTTCTCGGCGCACTGGTGGAGATCAGACGCAAGTACGGGCGGGACAATACGGGAATGTACACGCAGGAATACATTGAGCCACGGGTGGCGGTTTCTCCTCAGGATGCTTTTTATGCAGAAAAGGAAGCCCTGCCCCTGATGGAGACTGAGGGGCGGATCTGCAGCGAGTTCGTGATGTGTTATCCTCCGGGGATTCCCATACTTGCACCGGGCGAGGAAATCACAGTGCAGATACTGGAGTACATTGCCTACGCAAAGGAAAAGGGCTGCTCCATGACGGGGCCGGAGGATCCGGGGATCGAGAGGCTGAACGTGCTGAAGGAGGCGTGGGTTTGAAGCCCGGCATTAAGAAGGCGGATGCGGGACTGGAATTAGCAGGAGCCGGAACAGTTAAAAGGGCGCAGTGAAGGCAGATGCGGGACTGGAATAGGAGGAACAAGGAATGGAATTATGGTTTTCGGAGCCCCACACGCAGGATGTGAAGCTTTCCGTCCGGGTGGAGAGGCAGGTTTATAGCGGAGAGAGCGAATTTCAGAGGATCGATGTATTTGAGTCGCCGGAACTGGGGCGTTTTCTGGTGCTGGACGGTTTCGTGATGCTGACGGAAAAGGACGAATTCATATATCATGAAATGATAGCCCACGTACCCATGGCGGTGCATCCCAAGGTGCGCAGCGTGCTGGTCATCGGCGCAGGGGACGGCGGGGTGGTCAGGGAGCTGGCGAAGTATCCGGAGATAGAGCGGATCGACCTGTCGGAGATAGACGAGCAGGTGGTCTGGGCGTGCAGGGAGTACCTGCCCCGGGTGTCCTGCAGCATGGATGACGAGAGGCTTCACATTTATTACGAGGATGGACTGAAATTCGTGCGGCGCAAGGAGAATGAGTACGATCTGATTATTGTGGACTCCACGGATCCCTTCGGGCCGGGGGAGGGACTGTTCACCAAGGAGTTCTACGGGAGCTGCTACAAGGCTCTCAAGGAGGACGGCATCATGGTGAACCAGCATGAGAGTCCCTTTTACGAGGCAGATGCCATGGCCTGCATGAGAGCCCATAGGCGCATCGTGGAGAGCTTTCCTATCAGCAGGGTGTATCAGGCCCATATTCCGACCTACCCTTCGGGACACTGGCTCTTTGGCTTTGCCTCCAAAAGATATCATCCGGTGCATGATCTGAATGGCGAGAGGTGGCTTGAGAGAGGACTGGACACAAGGTATTATACGCCCAGACTCCATGAGGGGGCCTTCTGTCTGCCCGCTTATGTGGAGAAGCTGCTGCGGAAGGTGGAGATACATTGAGGGATATGCGCTGCGGAAGGTGGATTGTGGCATGGGTATGACTCGATCATTTTACTATATCGTGAACAAGGGGCTTTCAAGAGAAAGGATACGGGAGGTTCTTTCCGAATTATCATCCAGGGAGAACTTTGCCCTGACGCCTAAGATACGGCAGACGACAGATAAGATGGACGGCGGGGACAAGCTGTGGGAGCTTTTAGAGACAGCGGTGTAGGCGACAAAGCCTTTGGACAAAGGCACTTTTGTAATCTGGCGGGAGGGGGGAGGCGCTGCTCCCCTTTTTTGAGACTGACAGGTGCGAGGGGCATACGGCCTGGAGCCTGGAGGATGATGCGCTTGCGCAGCGCTTCAATGCCCCTATCTTGTCCTTTGCGGTGATGGACAGTGATGTTCTGTTCGCATCTTACAGAGACAAGGAGAAGGGAACGGCGGCGGACTGTGCCAG
The DNA here is from genome assembly GCA_964018205.1 of uncultured Acetatifactor sp. GTDB lineage: Bacteria > Bacillota > Clostridia > Lachnospirales > Lachnospiraceae > Acetatifactor. Next base: position 28,181 of record CAXHOW010000012.1, read on the forward strand.
ACCAAACTGTCCCGGACGGGAAGAAGAGCTGTATGACACGGAGCGCTATAAAGCAGAATTTCCTGCGTTTCTTTTGGAATATTGTCGGGAGACAGATCATGAGCGGCTGCGCCGGATCTGGGATTCCCGGGAGTATGCTTGTGCGGAGGACAGAATGGAGGATATATGCCGACTGATGGGAGCTGAGGTCATATATGGCCCGGGCAGTATGCCCGAAGGCTTCGAGGTGCTTAAGGCACAGAAATGATAGTGTTTGGGGAAGTGTTTTCTGTAAGGATGCGGTAAGCTGCAGGGGCTTGGCGCATCGGAAGCAGGGGCAATGAGGTGCAACCATATTGAGAGGGATCATGGGGATAAAAATTTGTCAGGGAGGAAGAAAATGTCTAAGATTTTAATCATCGGCTGCGGGGGCGTGGCGTCCGTGGCCATTCAGAAATGCGCCGGAAAGGCGGATGTGTTTTCGGAGATCTGCATCGCCAGCCGCACGGTCAGCAAGTGCGATGCGCTGAAGGAAAAGCTGGAGGGAAGGACTGAGGCCAAGATTACCACGGCTCAGGTGAATGCGGACGACGTGGAGGCGCTGGAGGCCCTGATTCGCAAGGAGAAGCCCAAGGCGGTGCTGAATCTGGCGTTGCCCTATCAGGATCTGACGATCATGGACGCCTGCCTTGCCTGCGGAGTCGACTACATCGACACGGCAAATTATGAGGCGGAGGACACGGAGGATCCGAAATGGCGCGCCGTATATGAAAAGCGCTGCAGGGAAGAGGGCTTCACGGCCTATTTTGACTATTCCTGGCAATGGGCGTACAGGGAGCGCTTTGAGAAGGCAGGCATCACGGCCCTTCTGGGCAGCGGCTTCGACCCCGGGGTCACCAGCGTCTTTTCGGCCTATGCCCTGAAGCATTACTTCGACGAGATTCATTATATCGATATCATGGACTGCAACGGCGGCGACCACGGCTATCCCTTTGCCACCAACTTCAACCCTGAGATCAATCTCAGGGAGGTATCTGCCAACGGCTCCTACTGGGAGGACGGCCGCTGGGTGGAGACGAAGCCCATGGAGATCAAGAGGGAGTACGATTTTGCTCAGGTGGGAAGGAAGGATATGTATCTGCTGCACCATGAGGAGATCGAATCTCTGGCCAGGAACATTCCCGGAGTCAAGAGGATTCGCTTCTTCATGACCTTCGGACAGAGCTACCTGACCCATATGAAATGTCTGGAGAACGTAGGGATGCTGCGGACGGATCCCGTGAAGTTCGAGGGCAGGGAGATCGTGCCCATCCAATTCCTGAAGGCGCTGCTGCCCGATCCTGCATCCCTCGGCCCCCGCACTGTGGGAAAGACCAACATCGGATGCATCTTCACCGGAGTCAAGGACGGGGAGGAGAAGTCGGTCTATATTTACAATGTGTGCGATCATCAGGAATGCTATCGGGAGCTGGGCTCTCAGGCCATATCCTATACAACGGGCGTTCCGGCCATGATCGGGGCCATGCTGGTGATGAACGGAACATGGAAGAGGCCGGGGGTATTCAACGTGGAGGAGTTCGATCCGGATCCCTTCATGGAAGCCCTGAACGAGTACGGACTGCCTTGGGTAGTGGAGGAGAATCCTGTGCTGGTGGAGTAATAGACTGTTATCGGTTTTTCGGACAAGCAGAGGATATCCGATGCTTCCGCCGATTGATCGGGACGGGCGGGGAATGTTCCCTGCCCCATAACAGCCTTAAGTGCGAAAAGTAGTCCTATATTATTCTGTCAAACAAGGCAGAACACATATAAATGCTCCGCCCTGTAATGTTCCTGCTTCTAGATAGTGTGATATTCTCTGTATAATATCAGGCGATAATCTTTATCATCTTTCATTCTCTCTATTTCAGTAAAACGTTTATCTGCGTTGCTTCCCTATTTCCCATTTACCTGCCTGCTTTCTTCAAACGAATTACTGCCGAAAACTTTGTATGTTTGAAAGACTTTGTTACCTATTCTCATTATACACAGCCTTTTGACAAATTACAATAAGCTGAGAACCTATCTTTCTGCCTTTTTACCGAGCCTCTTTTCACTCTGCAATAGCGGTTTGCCCACGCTCTCTCAAGATGTGCCACACATCATTTCCGCAAAAACCGCATTTTCGATATAGTGCTTCTGGATTATTGGTATTTTCACATCTTCCTGATACTGTAACAAATCTGGCTGTTTTATGAAAAGCAGCCTTCTGTCTTATTAAAACGAATAAAATATTTTTTGTTTACACATTTTTTCTGATCCGTTATACTTATCATATCAACAACGCATTATTTGGAATAGGCCGCGTCTCTGGAGGTCAGAGGTATCGTTTTGGAGCGCATCCGAAAATACGGCTTTGCGTTCGAGGGGAAGTGGCGCTGATCGGGCAGGAGATTGGCAGACAAAGTCCGGATTCAGGCCAATAATGTAGTTGGAGAGGATGAGAAAAGCATATGACATCATGGATGGTTCATCTATGTGTGGCGGATATCGTGAGCTTTTACAGAGGAGGCAGGGAAAATCTGGAGCGGGAATATCCGTATCTGACGGAAAAAGAGGCGGACGGGTTGACGGAGGAATGCGCGGAGGCAGTTTTGGGGAAACTGAAAGAATTGAGCGTCCTCCGCAGTGAGATCAGATCTGAAAGCGGCACTTTACCTTTGAGGCATTCATAAAGCAGATTGATCAGGATTCTGGCGTCTGCGACAGGGCGGTTGAACAGGCAGGGATACAATTCATTGATCTGAAGACATTGATCTGAAGATCGCAGTCGCCATTCTTTATCCGAGGCTCTTTAATATCGTCTGTACCTCTGACGGCTTTGTGGGAAAGAACCGGCTTATGCGGGCAGTGGGATGTATCCCCACAAAGAAGTTCATTACGGATATGGTGCTTGTGCGGGATATGCTGTATGCGCTGAAGAAGCTGAGATGCTCCGTGCTTATGTTCCCGGAGGCCAGCTACAGCTTTGACGGTACCGCTACGCCCCTGCCGGACAGCCTGAGGAAATGCCTGAAGCTCTTGGGTGCTCCGGTGGTGATGATCCGCATCAGAGGCGCCTTTGCAAGGGATCCGGTGTACAACAATCTGCAGCTGCGGAAGGTGGATGTATCTGCGGAGATGGAATATCTATTGTCGCCGGAGGAGATTGCGGCAAAGACGGCGGAGGAGCTGAACGGGATTCAGGAAAAGCAGTTTTCCTTTGACATTTACGTTGGCAGCAGGAGAACAATATCCGCATAGGGGAGGCTTTCCGGGAGGACTGTCTCAACCGCGCTTTGTATAAGTGCCTCCGCTGCAGGACGGAGGGACATATGGCAGGAAAGGGAACCATGTTGACCTGCGGCAGCTGCCGAAAGGAGTATGAGCTGACGGAGTACGGATTTCTGGAGGCGGCTGACGGGAACACCGAGTTTCCCCATATCCCTGACTGGTACCGCTGGGAGCGGGAATGTGTGCGGGAGGAGCTGGAAAAGGGAAGCTATCTGCTGGATGTGTCGGTGGATATCTGTATGATGGTGAATACAAAGAGCATCTACAAGGTAGGCTCCGGCCGTCTGCGTCCTACAGTCTGTATTCGGATTATTATTGGTATGAGGTGGGGGATGTGATATGCATCGGCAACACAGAGGTGCTTTATTACTGCTTCCCCACGGGGGGCGGGGACGTGGTGGCTAAGACCCGGCTTGCCACAGAGGAACTCTATAAGATGACAAGGGGCGTAAGGCGGACAAGGGCGTAGGGCAGGTGCTTCGGCCGCCGGAAAATGCTTTTCGGCATTCTTGCATTGATATGGGTTCTATGATATACTGGCATGGTATTCTTTGGAATATCTGTAAAGGCTGTGGCAGGCCTGCTCTGGCGGCGCAGGGGCGGGACATCAGGATCCGGGCTGGCACCAGCATAAAATGCTTACTTGAGAGAAGGGAGATAAATATCCATGGAACAGTTGGCGATTTTCGGAGGCGCTCCGGTGAGGGAGGACCGTATTTTCTATGGACGGCAGTGTATTGATGAGGAGGATATCGAAGCGGTGGCAGAGACGCTGAGGAGTCCCCTGATCACCTGCGGACCCAAGGTGGAGGCGCTGGAAGAAAAGCTGTGCGAGATCACGGGCGCAAAATATGCGGTAGTAGTGGCCAACGGCACGGCTGCGCTGCATCTGGCGGCTCTGGCCGCAGGCTTCGGCGAGGGGGACGAGGTGATCGTCAGCTCCATCACCTTTGCGGCGTCTGCAAACTGCGTTCTGTACTGCGGGGCCAGACCCGTGTTTGCGGATATCAGGCCCGATACCTATAATATAGATCCGGAGGCGGTAAAGAAGCTGATCACACCCCGTACAAAGGGCATCGTGGCGGTGGACTTCACCGGGCAGTCAGTGGAGCATGACGCTCTCCGCAGAATCTGCGAGGAGCATGGACTCATCCTGATCGAGGATGCCGCCCATGCCATCGGCACCAAGTATAAAGGGCAGCCCATAGGGAGCATCGCTGACATGACCTGCTTCAGCTTTCATCCCGTAAAGACTGTCACGGGAGGAGAAGGGGGAGCCATTACCACCAATGACGAGACTCTTTACCGCCGCCTTTCGCGTGTGCGGACCCATGGCATTACCCGCAACATGGATGAAATGGTTCATCCTACGGATGCTATGTGGTACAATGAGCAGGTGGAGCTTGGCTACAATTACCGCATGACGGATTTTCAGGCGGCTCTGCTGCTCAGCCAGCTGCACAAGCTGCCATTGTTTTCCGCCAGACGCAGGGAGATCGTGGAAAAGTATGACAAGGCATTTTCACAGATGCCGGAGATCGTGGTGCAGAGGGAGATTCCGGAATCCGACACCACCAGACATCTCTATATCCTACGGCTGAATCCGGAAAGGCTTAAATGTGACAGAAGACAGTTTTTCGATGCGCTGTATGCGGAGAATACCTGCCCGCAGGTGCACTACCTGCCGGTGTACTGGCATTCCTATTATGAAAAGCTGGGTTATGAGAAGGGGCTCTGCCCTAATGCGGAAAAGTATTATGAGGAGGCCATGAGCATACCCCTCTATTATTCCCTGACGGACAAGGATGTGGATGATGTCATCAGTGCGGTGAAAAAGGTGGCTGCCTATTATAGGGTATAAGGAATTCTGTGTCGGAGGGTCTGTCCGCCTATTGTGAATGCGGCTGCACGCCGGCCGGCGTTTGGGAGGAAGGAGCTTTGCGGATCTGTTGGCGAGAAGCCTTTGTCGGCGGTGAACTCTTTGGCGGCAGTGAAGCGGATGCTGTGCCGGAGGAGGGGCGTTTCGCAGAGAGGAAAAGCCCTGCAGGCGCGGATGGTCAGTATGGAGGATATGATTTATGAAACAAGAGAAGGGGCTGCGGGCAGGAAACAATAGGAACCGCATTATTGACTGGCTGGTGTTTGCCGCGTTGCTTGGGGCGGCATCAGCGTTCACCTTTGTGCTGTTTCACCGCCAGACGTTGGGAAATCCCGAATGGTACCCTTCGGACATGGAAGCATATATTCTGGAAATGCAGGGGCTGGGGAGCAAGTACAGCTTTCCCTATCCTGTGTTTTTTAAGTTTGCAGCCCTGCTTCACCTTTTTGCGGATCCTGCGCTGTCTGTGGCCCTTGCTACTATGCTGCTTAACAGTCTGGGCATTGTTGTGACAAAGCTTGCGTTCAACCGTCTTGTGCTCAGGGATCTGGAGGAGGCGCTCGGACGGGGGCGTCATGACCTGAGCTGGCTGGCGGGAGCTTTTTTGAGTCTGGCGGCGGTATCGCTGTTTTTTGTCTCCATGCTGTATCCGCCTCAGGGAATCTACCTGCCGGGCATCAAATTCAAATATATAGGGGTGTTCACGGCGAACCCCTTTCATAATGCCACCTATATGGCGGCCAGACCTTTTACGATCCTTGCGTTTCTGTGGTATGTCAGACTGCTGTCTATGTACGAGAAAGGGCTTCCGAGAGGGAGCTGTGCATGGAAAGAAGACAGCCGGAGGATTCAGGTTCAGAAAGCTTGTATACAAGAAGAAAGCGCCCCAAGAGATAGTGTCCAGAGAGAAAGCGCTCGGAAGGATATTTTGCAGAAGGGCCGGGAGAGCGGATGCTCCGGGCTGGCGGACTATGTGATTTTTTCATTTTTTCTGCTTGTCGCTACTATGACCAAGCCCAGCTTCACGCTCGTGATGGTAAGCACTGCCGGGCTGATCATGCTGTATCGATTATTTAGGTCATGCTTCAGAAATTTCATCCCTACAGTACAGCTGGGACTGTGCTTTGTCCCAACATTTATTGATCTTCTGTACCAATACAAGGGGGTATTCGTGCCCGGAGAGGGTGCGGAGGGCGGCATAGGCTTCTGCTTCGGGGAGGTATGGGCCGCTTATTGTGACAACATTCCTCTTGCTGTGGGGCTGGCGGTGGGGTTTCCGCTGCTGGTGCTTGTGCTGAACTGGAAGGAATGCAAGAAAAACTCTCTTTTCCGTTTTTCATGGCAGCTGTATCTGGTAGGTTTTGCGGAAGCGTTTCTGCTGTATGAGAAAGGATTCCGTAAGTGGGATTTCAACTTTTCATGGGGATATATGTGCGGGATATTTTTCTGCCATTTCGGCGCGCTTGTGACGCTTCTGCAGGTGACGGCCCAAAGGGCGGGGAAACCGCAGGAGCATCTCCCGGCGGTCTATCGGTGGCTGGGGAGATACGGTTCCGGGGCGGCGCTTGTCCTTCAGTGGATGGTATATCTGTGGCATATGCTCTGCGGGATTGCATATTTCGGGGTGATTTTCAGCGGGGCGAGCTATTATTGAAATTATGTATAGGTACGCAAATTTCAGAAAGCTGCATATAAAGCGGTTTGGAGATTCCGAGAGTATATTAAAATAGTAAGGAGGAGGCCGGAGATGGTCTCAGGGGCTATGGCGCATGAGTATGACGGATAAACTGATTATCGGGGCAGGTCTGTATGGACTGTACGCAGCGCTCCATTGCGCAGAAAAAGGGGAGCAGGTCACAGTGCTTGAGCTGGACGAAGAACCCTTTTCCCGGGCTACATATGTGAATCAGGCCCGGGTACATATGGGATACCATTACCCCCGCTCTTTGTCGACAGCTATGAAGAGCGCAGGGTATTTTAAGCGATTTGTAGAAGATTATTCCTTCTGTATCCATTCCGGTTTTCAGCAGATTTATGCCACCTCGAAGCATTTTTCTTGGACAAATGCGGAGGAATTTCGGAAGTTCTGCCAGGACGCCGGGATTCCCTGCGAGCCGCTGCCGATGGACAAGTATTTTCGGGAGGACGTCTGTGACGGAGCTTTTCTTACCACAGAGTACACCTACGATGCCTGTATACTGCGGGACTATTTTCTGGCGGAGCTGGAGAGATATTCGGGTGTCCGGCTGCTCTGCGGCAGGGATATCCGGCGGATCGTGAAAGGCTCGGAATGCTATGAGGTATATGCCTTGTATCAGGGAAGGGAAGAACATTATGAGGCTCCCTTTGTGCTGAATGCTGCCTATGCGTCTGTGAATCAGGTACTGGGCCTGATAGAAGAGGGATCCGGCGAGGAGAGAAGGAAGCTGCGGGAGGCAGAGCCATTCGGGATCAAATATGAGCTGTGCGAGATTATTTTGTGCAGGGTGAGCGATGAGCTGAAGGGGGTGGGGCTGACGGTGATGGACGGGCCTTTTTTCTCCATCATGCCCTTTGGGAAGACGGGTTATCATTCCCTGACAGCTGTCACTTTCACGCCTCATAAAACCAGCCGCAGCAGTGTGCCGGAATTTCCCTGCATGGCAGGAGGTGCCTGCGGGCGGGGGACGCACTGGCTGGGCAACTGTAACCTTTGTGAAAACAGACCGGAGAGCGCATGGGAGTACATGGCGGCGCTGGCAAGGAAATATGTCAGGGAGGAGTATCGGTTTACATACGAAAAATCCTTGTTTTCCATGAAACCCATTCTGAAGGCGGCGGAGGTGGACGATTCCAGACCTACCGTGGTGAAATACGCATCCAGAAAGCCGACGTTCCTGAGTGTCTTGTCGGGCAAGATCAATACGGTGTATGACTTGGATGCGTTTTTGGACGAGGGGTAATGAGGCTGCATATGGCAATAAAGCATAAGACTATAAAGAAATGGTGTAATTCGGCAAGATATCAGACATGGCAGGAAAGGGCAGAAGAGACGGTACAAATGGTGCAAGGCTATATAGGGATGGGCAGCAGGAAATCAATAAAAGCCGGGGGACCGGAATAGGCCGGAGGTGACAATGAAGCAGGAAATGAAGCACCCGCAGAGGCGGCAGAGTCAGGTATGACAGCAGAGCTTAATGGAGCGGGGCGGTAAAGCCGGGTAAACAGAGCAAAGGAAGGCCGGGTAAAGAAGCAAAAGCAGAACAAAGGAAGGCCGGGTAAAGAAGCAAAAGCAGAACAAAGGAAGGCCGGGTAAAGAGACAAAAGCAGAACAAAAGCAAGGCCGGATGAGGATAGAGAGATGGGAGAAAGTGTGACGAAAGAACGCTCGCCCAAGGCGTGTCTGGAAAAGAATTTTGTGTCCTGCGTGGTGTATCTGCATAATGAGGGCAGCGCCGCAGGGGAATTCCTTCAGGGAATTTGCGATGTGATGCGGGAGAATTTTGAGAAGTATGAGATTGTCTGTGTCAATGACGGCTGTGTGGACGACACGGTGGAGCAGGTCAGGCTGTTTCTTGCAAGACAAGAATATAAGCCGGTGGTCAGCCTGATCAATTTAAGCTATTATCAGGGGATGGAGTGCGCCATGAACGCAGGCAGGGATCTGGCGGTGGGAGATTTCCTTTTTGAGTTTGACCAGTGCGAGCTGGATTTTACTTCACCTCTTATTATGGAGGTATACCATAGGGCGCTGGAGGGCTATGATGTGGTGGCGGCGGTGCCTAAGTTCGGGATCCCTCTGACTTCCAGACTGTTTTATCTGGTGTATAACTGGAGCAGCCGGTATCAGGGAAAGATCCGGCAGGAGCGCTTCAGGGTGGTCTCCAGAAGAGCTGTCAACAGGGTCAACCAGATGAACACCTATATTCCCTATCGGAAAGCCATGTATATGAACTGCGGGCTCAAGACGGATACCGTCTGCTATGACAATAAGGAGTCGGTCAAAAGGGAACGCAACAAGGAAGAGCGGGGCAGCAGGAGTATGCTGGCAGTGGACACTTTGATTATTTTTACCAATGCGCTTGAGAAGCTTTCCATGATGGTGAGCGTGGTGCTGCTGGGAGCGCTGCTTGTCATGTTCGGTTATCTGGTCTATTCCATTTTCAGCAAGGTGCGTCCCGTGGAGGGCTGGCTTTCCATTATGTCACTGATGTCGTTTGGGTTCTTCATGATGTCGGTGATGCTGACATTGATTCTGAAGTATTTGTCCCTGATCCTGAACATGAGCTTCAGGCGGCAGCGGTATGTGATAGAAGGGGTAGAGAAGCTGACACAATGAGATTGACGATTATTTTTCCGGTATTGAATGAGAGGCTGCGTCTGGAAAGCGGAGTTACCCGGACGGTGGAGTATCTGCAGGGGATAGGCTTTGACGATTATGAGATTATTGTCGTGGACAACGGTTCGGAGGATGAGACCCCTCAGATCGCTGCCAAGCTGTGCAGAAAATACAGGAACGTGAATTTTGAGAGGATTTCGGTCCGGGGGGTGGGAGCGGCATTCCGCAGAGGTGTGAAGCTGAGCCGTGGGGAGATCGTGGGCTATATGGATATCGATCTGTCCACTAATATCAGACATCTGGGAGAGGCGCTGCATATTTTTCAGGAGATGCCTGATGTCGCCTATATCAACGGCAGCCGCTTTGCCAGAGAATCCGACGCAAAAGGAAGGAAATGGTATCGGAAGATCACCTCTCAGGGGCTTTTGATCTTGCTGAAGATTTTTCTGGGGATGAAATCTACAGATGCTATCTGCGGCTTTACTTTTGTGCGGAGGGACACGGCGCTGTCTCTGGTGAAGGGCTGCAGTCAGGACAACGGATGGTTTTATATGATCGAATTCCTTCTGCGGGCGGAAAAAAGAGGGGTCAGGATACTGGATTACCCGGTGGAGTGGCAGGAAGATTACAATACAACTGTCAAAATATTCAAGACGGTCTGCAATTATCTGGTGCAGATTGCGCGGCTATTCAAGGAATTTTATATACGGAAGAATATATGAGATAGCTATAAGAGGACTGTGCTGCGCATATGGCGGCAGGCAGTACGGGGTTAATGCAGGAAGCGGAGGCTGGGGCGGGATGTCAATGAAGGACGCTGCGCAGCAGCCTATGCCGAGACGGAATATGGAGGCTGCGCTGCTGTATGTATGATGGGAAAGGATGAAGAGGATGGGGACACATATCAGCCGTATTGATCTGACAAGGGATTATCAGGCCCATGAGGCGGAGTATCTGGAGGCCATAGAGAGGGTATGCCGGGAGACCGCTTTTTCGGGCGGGAAATATGCGGATGCCTTTGACAAGGAATTTGCGGAATATGTAGGGGCTCCTTTTGCCTGCGGAGTAAACAACGGCACTTCCGCGCTGCATCTGGCTATGCTGGCGCTGGGAGTGGGCCCGGGGGACGAGGTCATCGTTCCGGCCAACACTTATATCGCTACTGCATGGGGGGTCAGCTATACAGGTGCCATTCCCGTATTTGCGGACTGTACCCCGGACACATGGGAGCTGGATCCTCAGGGGCTGGAGGAAAAGATCACTTCCCGGACAAAGGGGATTCTGGGTGTCCATCTGTACGGCCAGCCCTTTGACTTTGCGGGAGTGGAGGAGGTCGCCCGCAGGCACGGGCTGTTTGTGGCAGAAGACTGTGCGCAGGCCCATGGGGCAAGATTCGAGGGCAGGAACGTGGGGACGCTGGGGGAGCTGGGGTGCTTCAGCTTTTATCCCGGCAAGAATCTCTATGCCTTCGGGGAGGGCGGCAGCGTCACCTGCAGGGAGGAGCGGTATTACAAGCATATGACAAGACTGAAGAATCAGGGCTGTGATGTGCGGTATTATCATGATGAAATAGGCTATAATTACAGATTAGAGGGGCTGCAGGGGGCGGTACTGTCCGTGAGTCTTAAATTTCTGCCGGAATGGACCAGAAGGCGGCAGGAAATCGGCCGCCGCTATATAAGGGAGATCGCCAATCCTCTGATCATGATGCAGGCGCATCCGGAGAATACGGAGCCGGTGTTTCATCTTTTTGTGGTTCAGGTGGAGGAAAGGGACAGGTTCGTGCAGTATATGGCGGAGGCGGATGTGGAGTGCAATATGCATTATCCTGTTCCTTGTCATCTGCAGAGGGCTTATGAGCATCTTGGGGGGAGAGCGGGGGACTGCCCTAATGCAGAGAGGCTTGCGGGGCATTGCGTGACGCTGCCGCTGTTCCCGGAGATGCGGGAAGAAGAGATTGAGCGGGTAGTAGAGCTGTGCAATAGGTTTTGCTGAGGGCTGAAAAGGATGGCGGGGGAGGCTCGGTGAAGAGGAAGGCTTTGAGGGTCAAAGAGGCAGTTTTTCTGCCTCGGTTCCGTGGAAAGGGATGACCGGGATCAAGAGAGATGGAACAGTGATTGGAAAAAGAGGCAGTGCTGCTGCCCCGGTGCCGTGGAAGAGGATGACTGGGATCAAGGGAGATGGAGCAGTGATGGGAAAATATAGGTATGCGGATGAGGGAGCGGGTATTTTTCTGAGGGCTATGGATTACGGGGATACGGATCTGATTATAAGTTGGCGGAACAGTGACGGAGTGAGGAGAAATTTTATTTATAGAGAGGATTTTACGAGAGAGGGGCATGAAAAGTGGATCAGGACTATGATAGATACAGGGCGGGCGGTGCAGATGATGATCTGCGATATCGTTTCGGAAAGGCCGCTGGGGAGCGTGTATATCAGGGATATAGACAGGCAGCACAATAAGGCGGAGTACGGTATCTTTATCGGGGAGGCGGAGGCCAGAGGCAAAGGGATCGGGACTGCCGCCGCAAGGCTGATGCTGAGATACTGTTTTGAGGAGGAAGGGCTTCATAGGGTTTACCTGAGGGCGCTTTCGGGAAACGGCGCTGCGATCCGCAGCTATGAAAAGGCGGGATTTGTGAAAGAGGCATGTCTTAAGGATGATGTATTTATAGATGGAAAATATTGTGATATAATATGGATGGCATCCATTAATCCTGCCGGATGATGCGGCTGGTTTCGGAAGCGCTGGCGGGCAGGGACAAGATGCGGCATATGTAGGCAGAATGCGGTACACGGAGAATGAGAGGAAGCATATGGAGGATATGGAAAAGAACGGGTTTGATGAAAAGAGCATAAGCGGAAGAAGGAAAAAGGTCAGCTTCGTGATTCCATGCTACCGATCGGAGCAGTCGCTTCCCCACGTAGTGGCAGAAATCAAGGAAAAGATGGAGCAGATGGATCAGTATGAATATGATATTTTTTTGGTCAATGACTGCTCTCCGGATGATACATTTAAAGTGATCCGCAGGCTCTGCCAAGAGGACAGGAATATCAAGGGGATGGATTTCGCAAGAAATTTTGGACAGCACTCGGCGCTGATGGCGGGGCTGCGCCACTCGGACGGAGATTATGTGGTGTGTCTGGATGACGACGGACAGACGCCGGCGGATGAGGTGGACAGGCTTCTTGATAAGCTGGAGGAGGGCTATGACGCAGTATATGCCAAGTATGACCATAAACAGCACTCCACATTTCGGAATCTGGGCAGCAAGCTGAACGAGCGTATGACCCGGGTGATGCTGGGGAAGCCTGCTGCGCTGTATGTCTCCAGCTATTTCGCGGTGAAGCGCTTTGTGGTGGAGGATATGGTGTGCTATGAGAATTCCTACCCCTATGTTATAGGTCTGGTGCTCCGGGCAACCAAGAATATCGCCAACGTGAATGTGAACCATAGAGAGCGGGAAGTGGGCGTCTCCGGCTACAACCTGAAAAAGCTGGTGGGGCTGTGGTTCAACGGGTTCACGGCATTTTCGGTGAAGCCCCTCAGGATTGCCACTGCACTGGGCGGAGGCAGTGCCATCATCGGTTTTCTGTACGGCATTTATACCATTTTGAAGCGTATCCTGAATCCCAATGTGCCTATGGGTTTCAGTTCCCTGATGTCTGCCCTCGTATTTTTCGGCGGCATGATCATGCTGATGCTGGGGCTGATTGGAGAATACATCGGAAGGATTTATATCAGCTTGAACAATTCTCCTCAGTATGTGATCCGGGAGAAGCTGAATATAGATGAGAGTTGATTCTGTGCCATGCTTCAAGTCAAGCTTAGGCTGATCTGGGCATGATAATAGGGCAGCGGATGCTGCAAAAGGCAGGCGGTGGGAGGTTATATGGAGAGATTTTGCGGATGGTGGAAAGTAAAAAGCGGATATACCATGGAGCGGAGATATATCACGCTGGTCAAGTCCCTGCTTCTGGGGCTGCTTCCTATTGTGTGCTGTCTGGTATACTGCGGGGTGCAGGGAAGGAGCCTGAGGGAGGTCTATCTGCCGGCCTCGGAGTGGAACGATGAGCTGTTTTATTATAAGCAGGTAGAAGGCATCGTGAACTACGGGTTTCCGCAGGGGTATTTCGGCTTCAATGAGAGCCATGCCCTGAAGCTTTCATTTGCCGCATGGAGTCCCGTGCTGGTCTTTCCGTGGATTCTTTGGGGGCTTCTGTTCGGATGGAATATGATGTCGCCCATACTATGCAATATTATGCTGATGACGCTGTGCTGCGTTCTGTTTGTGTGGCTGGTGCGGCCAACATGGAAGCAGCTAGGGATCCTGACTTTGCTTTTCTGCCTATATACGCCTTTCGTGCGGTATATGCTTTCGGTGATGCCGGAGGTCATCTGTTTCAGTATGCTGATCATCTTCTATGCGCTGGCAGTCAATTATCTGCAGCGGGAGAAGGGTTATAAGCTGGCGATGCTGTTTGGGCTTTCCGGTGTAATGACCCTGATGCGTCCTTATCTGCTGCTGTTCATGCTGCTTTCCGCATGGTTCTGGTTTCGCAGGAGCAGGTGGAAGGGAGCGGCGGGCTCCGCAGCGGTGATAGGGGCCGTGCTGGGAATCTATGCCTGCATCAAGCATTATTTCGGGGCGGAATATTTTGCCCCCTTATTCTTTACGGACTGGATCACGGCTTTTTTTGATCAGGGGCTGGTTGGAGGAATCCGGCATCTGGGAGGCAAGCTTTATTATATGGGAAAGGATTTTCTGGGCCATACCCTGCAGGGATTCCGCACAGGGCTGGCCTCCGGGGCATTTTTCGCAGGCTCTCTTGTATGCACGTGTGTGCTGACGGTGCAGAGCATTAAGGATCTGTTCAGAATCCGGCGACAGAAGGCAGGCGCAGCGGGGGACGGCGGCGCAGGTCGGGAGCCGGAAACAGGAGCGGCGGGGGGAACCGATGCAGGGAGGGAGCCGGAAGCGGACACGGCGGGGAGAACCGATGCAGAGCGGGAGCCGGAAGCGGACGCAGAGGGGAGGACCGACCCAGAACAGGAACTGAAAACAGGCACAGAGAAGGCTGCCAGCCCGGGGCAGGGGGCTGCGGAGCGCTGGAGAGCCGGCTTTGTCCAGATAGAGGCCCATCTTGCCTTCAGCTTTATTGCCATGTTCTTTGCCCTGCTCCTCATGTATAAGCTCACGGAGGGCAGTAAGCATCTGCTGACCTTCATGGCGGCGGCGGTGTTTGTGATTTCGCTGATGGAAACGAAATTCTATAAGAAGGCCGTGCTGATAGGAGTGACCTATGCGTATTTTTATTCCTACATGGCAGTGAATCCTTATGATTATCAGGTTCCTTTCGTGCAGGAGGAGAGAATGGCGGCTGTGGAGGAGTGGCAGGGCAGACTGAAGGAAAGTATTGCGCTGCAAAGGCAAGGCACGCCGAATTATGACAATGTGGTTATATGGGTCTTTCAGGACAAGGTGGACGGTACTGCGGTGAATACGAACTGGCAGCTGCTGTATGCGCTGCCGGAGGGCTTCGGTATCAGCTGCTGTATGCCGGAGTATGTGACGGAGCATTTTGACGAGCTGGAGAGCCGCTATCTGGTGGTGGCGGCAGGAGGCGGGATAGACGAGATGTGCAGGCGGGCAGGTTATGAGAAGATTGCGGAAAGCGAGGGCACGGTATTTTACCGTCGGCCGGCAGCCAGATGAAGCTGCCGGAGCATTAGTTTGTAGCAGCCCGGGGATTTTGTGCTATTGCCGGAGCATGGGTTTGTAGCAGCCCGGGGATTCCGCTATTTTGCCGGCGTGTGAGCTTGTGATCCGCTCAGGAATTCCATGATCCTGACGGCGATGGTCAGGCGTCCCTTTTCGTTGGGATGGACACCGTCTCCAAGATATTCGTCCAGATTCTCTGAGGTTATGATGAAATCATTGTAATTGTCTATGAAGAAAAGCCCCATTTCTTCGGATACATCCTCTGCGGCCTTGATATACTCAGGAAATATGTCTCCTTCCGGTTCCGTGACCATCCTGCCGCTGTCAAAGAGGCTGGTATGGGTGGGGGTCATGAGATATAAGGAGGCATCGGGAAAGGATGAGCTGAGTCTGGAAATGCAGGCGCGCAGACTGCCCTTATAGGTTCCCGTGTCCTGAGGATCCAAAGGATTATCAATGGAAATCCCGGAAAAATAGTCATTAAAGCCGTAATTGATGATAAAGCAGAGCTTTTTGCTTTCAATATCCTTCTTCAGCTCTTCGTTCCCGGCAGCATCGCCGAAAAAGACATCTGCAGCAATAGGAAAGGAATTGGCGGCACTGGTGCCTCCGACTGCGTAATTATAGACGGCAGCTCCCGACAAGCCTTGGATGTACCCGGGGATGGAGAAGCTGCCGGGGGACAGTGCCAGAACACTGTCGCCGAAAAATACCAGACACCGGTCGGATAGGTCAGGATAGACAGTAGGGGTGTTTTTTTCCCGCTGTATGGTTTCCCGGAGGGAATTCCAGAAAAAGTCCTCGTTTGCAGGGGTGATCTGGTAGGCTCCGTCGCAGAAGGTATATAAGAAAAGCTTCTGTGTGATGACCTCATTGGTATCGAACATGGAACCGGAGAAATTGAGGGGGTTTACCATCAGCCAGTATTCATATCCCGGGAAAAATGTTGTTACATTGGAATATGCCCCCATATTGACAACGAGATCATGATAAACATCCAGCAGGGTGTCAAATTTCTTTTCTCCCAGCTCCAGCCAGTAATCGATGTATGGTGAAGGCAGGAGTATCTGGAAAGATATATGGGGATATGCCGCTATATAAGAATATAGATCACGTTCGAGGAGGCTTTCCCATGTCCGGGGATCCTGATTTGCGTGAACCCACAGCAGCTCCGGGTCCAGACATAGGTAAATGCAGGATATCTCATTGCCGGAGCCTAAGACAGCATCCAGATAAACTGCCAGCTCGCGGGTGTCCAGAACGGCATGGGATGTGATCGCGGTCTTTCCGCCGATGCAATAGGCAAAATCTTCCTCGCTGAAGGTTTGGGTGGAGTGCATGGAAAGCAGCACGCTGTCATAGGGCTCGCTGGAAAGCAGCATAAGATCCGATTCCATACTGCCGTCGTCTTTCTGCGGATTGTTGCCGGAGAATGAGGCTTTTCCGGTCAGAATATAGATTGCGGCAGCGGCAATGCAGACGACTGCCGCCGCAAGTGCTCCTGCCAGAACGAGCCGGCTTTTTTGTATATGCATCCGGGAGTCGGGTTCCCGCCTTGATCTTTTTTCCATCTGGATTTCCTCCTGTTTCTGGTTATGCTCCGTGCTTTAGCTTTTATCAGCGTGCCTTTTCGGAGGGACTGTTTTTGGGTTTTCAGTCAACGGCCTTCTGCCGGATTCATGCAATAGGATGTTCAATGGATTAATTCTGTCAGCCGGCGGGCGATCTCGTAGCGGCATCTGGCATTGGGATGCACCTGATCCTCCAGATATTCTCCCTGATTGTCATGGGTTATTCCCAGATCATGGTAATTGTCCAAGAGGGTGGTTTCCAGCTCCTTAGACAGCGCCGCGACGGCGTCTGCATATTCACTAAGCTGCCCGCCCATAGGACCGTGCAGTTCGGTTCCGTCCTGAAAAAGGGACGAGAACGTGGGAGAGCACAGTATGATCTGGGCATCGGGAGCATTGGCTCGGATGGATGCCACGGCGGTCCGGATGGCCCCGCAGTAGGTGGTTATGTCATAAGGGTCATGGGAAGCAACGGGGTATCCTGAAAAGTAATCATTCAGACCGTAATTGATGACGAAGCAGAGGGCTGAGTCTTTTTCGGGAGGGCTGTCCAGATAGGAGGATACACCCTGATATACCTGAAAGTCGCTTGGAAGCACAGACAGGTTCCCCTGAAAGAAAGCATCTACGATACCGGGCAGGGAGATGGTGCGCTCCTCGCCCAGAGCGGCGGAATTGCCGCCGTAACCGCAGTTATAGACGGCTGCTCCCGTAAGGCCTGCCACCACTCCGGGGATGGAAGCGCTGTCCGTATAATTGCCGATGACACTGTCCCCGAAAAAGACCAGACAGTGATCGGACAGATCCGGATAGACGTTTATGTGTGTCCGCAGCCGCAAGGTGAGCGCTGCCAGCTCCTCCGTCAGCTTCGCCTTATTGTCGGCCGTTACCAGATAGGAATGAAGCCAGTCGCTGTGAAGCATGACAGTCAGGGACAGAGCTTCGTTGAGCTGCCAGAGATCCTCGTAGTTGGCAGGGTTGGCGATGAGCCATTCCTGAGAACTGTAGAAATAGATATGGACATTGGCCATTTCCGGCCCTGCGGAAAGGAATGCGTCATAGGCTGCCAGCACACGTTCGTACTCCTTTTGGGTGAGCCCCTGCCAGTACTGTGCCGAAGGGTAGGCGAGGATGATCTCGAAGGCCGTGGAGGGATAGGGCTCTATGACTGCCCCAAGCTCCTCCGGGGAGATCAGGTCGGGGCGTATGCCCAGATAGACGGTGGTTACGCTGTTTCCCGACTTGGCAATGCGTTTCATATAGTTTGCCAGAACGGAAGGCTTCGGGATGCAGTAGGACGCTTTGAACAATGTCATTGCGCGGAAGTGGGCATAGTCCTCTTCGTGATAGTTGTCAAGGGGATACATGGAGAGAAAAGCCGTGTCGAATTCCGTGGAGGAAATAAGCTTATAATCATTCCGCTGCCGGGCAGGGATACAGAAAAACCGGATGAGAAGAAATGCGGCTGCGAACAAGGCGGCCGCGGAGAAAATATATATCAGCTTTCGGCGGTAAGAGGGCTGTTTCATGTGGATCATGGTTCCTTTCTGATGCGGCGCAGGCTGCTGCGGGATCGGCGTAGCTTTCAGGAAGCCTATAAATAACAGCTTTAATGTAGCATATTTCATACCGTATCACAAGTAAAATCTTGCACGATGGGGTTTCTTGCGGTACAATATGGAAAAGAAGAAAGAGAAAACATCGGCAGGACAGAGAGGAACTGCTTGGGCTGGAGCAGCTGGTGGTGCTGCGGAAGAGCAATGTGGATGAGGAAGGAATGCAGCGGGTGCTGGAGCTGCACGGATGGATAGTGGAGGAAATCCTGCTTGAAGCAGGGGAGAATGTCCATGGGGATACAGTGTATCTGTGCAGGAAAAGCTAATAAAGCCGTGCATATTCTGAGAAAGAGGGGCTCATGATGACGGGAAAAGCAAAAAAGGACTCCCAAAATAAAAGAATCTATGTATGCCATACCTATTATCATGTGTATGTGACTTTTTTAAAGGAGCTGAAGCTGCGCAGGGAGCAGGGTGAGGCTTGGCGAGAAGCGGATTTGGTGCTGTCCGGAATGTCCAATGACTTTGAAGCTCTGGGGAGCCGCATAGAAAGCACGGGGCTGTTTGGCAGGGTCATGGATTTCGACGAGAAGAGGGAGGACTTCTTCCCGGAGCTGGCAAGGTGGCGGAAGGGCGGCGGAGGCTTTCTGGGTAATCTGTACTGCCGTATACGGTTCACAAAGCAATACGCAAGGCTGGAAGCGCCCTTTGTGCCGGTGGATTTCAGGGAGTATGGGGATGTATATGTGTACTGTGACTCAGACCCGATAGGTTATTATCTGAACCAGAACAAGATACATTACCATGCTCTGGAGGACGGGCTGAACTGCCTGAAGAACTTTGACGCAGCAAGGTATGACAACAGAGGGCATTTTAAGCTGAAGGTGTTTCTTTCTATGTACCTGAACCTTATATTCGTGCAGAACGGTTACGGCAAATACTGTCTCGACATGGAGGTGAACGACATCTCAGCCATCCGCTACCCCTGCCCCAGATATATTGAACAGTCCAGACAGGAGCTGGTAGACCGGCTGGATCAGAAGGACAAGGAGCTGATCCTGCAGGCCTTCATCCGGGACAAGGAAGGGCTGGAGCGACAGATAGAGGAGAGCGACGGAGTGGGGGACAAGATCCTGATCCTTACTGACCCTCTATGTACGCTGGAGGTACGGGAAAGAATATTCCGGGACATCATCAAGATGCTCGAGCCGGAGGGGACTATATTCCTGAAGCCTCATCCCAGAGATGATCTGGACTACCGCAGGCTTTTTGCGGAGTATCCCCAGTTTGATGCCACAGTGCCTATGGAGATGCTGAATTTCTTTCCGAGGCTGCGTTTCAAGAAGGTAGTGGCAGTGCTTACGGAGATCAAGGCAATTAGGTTCGCAGATCAGGTGGTGCGGCTGGGAGAGGATTTCATGGACGCTTACGAGGATCCGCTGATTCATAGGCAGAACGAGCAGATATAGGCGGGAAGGGAATCCGGCAGAGAAGAATAATCGGCGAAAAAGGGAATCCGGCAGAGAAGAATAAATGGCAAGGAAAAGGAATCTGGCAGAGAAGGAAACCTGATAGGGGAAGATTCGGCTGGATACGGAAACCCGGCAGGGAATAGAAGGAGGCGGCAGGTGCTACAGATAATAAAGAAGCTCCGTGTATTATTGGACAGAAAGCAAAAGCGCACCATGGGGGGACTGATAGTGCTGATGATCATCGGTGCGTTCCTGCAGACGGCGGGGGTAGGGATGCTGGTGCAGGCGGTGAATGTGGTCATCAATCCGCAGGCGCTGGAAAAAAGCGGTCTGGTGAGGGCTTTTTACGATTTTTTAGGCTGCAGTGATTTCAAGAGCTTTTCCGTCACAGTGATGGTGCTTCTGATAGTGATCTTTGCCGTAAAGAATATCTTTTTGTTCGTGCAGCAGAAGCTGACCTTCGCTTTTGTGTATACCAACCAGTTTGCGACCTCTGAGCGGATGATGCGTAATTACCTGCGCCGGGGGTACGAATTTTATCTGAATGCGGATACCGCCGTGGTGCAGAGGAGCATCACCTCGGACGTGAACAATATGTACGCCCTGATCCTGGCGCTGCTGCAGCTTCTGTCGGATGGGGTGATGTCCTTGTTCGTGGTGGGGTACTGCCTGATGACAAACGGCCTTATGACCGTCCTGCTGGCGGTCTCCCTGCTGACGCTGATGGCGGTGATCAAAGGGGTTCTGAAGCCCGTCATGTATAAGGCAGGGAAGGATAATCAGGATTATTACAGCGGATTATTTAAATGGATCTCCCAGACGGTGCAGGGCATCAAGGAAGTGAAGATTACCTGCAAGGAGCAGTATTTCGTGGATGAATACCGCAAATGCGGCAAGGGATATGTGGACGCGGTGCAGCGCTACAGCCTGTACAACAATGTGCCCAAGCTCCTGATCGAGACGGTCTGTATCGCGGTGATGATGGGGTATATGATTGTGCTGACGGTCATGGGCACGGAGACGGAGAATATGCTGGAGGTGCTTTCCACGCTGGCTGCCGCTGCGTTCGTGCTGCTGCCTGCGGTGAACCGTATCAACAACCAGATCAATTCCATCGCCTATTTCGAGCCCTTTTTCATGGGAGTCAGCGATAACCTGCAGGATGAGATCCAGGACAGCAGGGTGGATATGTCCTTTGCTACCGATGAGGAGGGAAAGCTGCCTCTGACGCGGGCCATAGATATGAAGGATATCGTGTATGCTTATCCCGGTACGGACAAGCTGATCTTTGACCATGGGGAGCTGACCATTCCCATCGGCGCGTCCGTGGGCATTGTGGGTACCTCAGGTGCGGGCAAGAGTACCATTGTGGATATCTTGCTGGGGCTCTTGGAGATCAGGGAGGGCAGCATCCTGGCGGACGGCGTGGAGGTAAAGACCCGCTACCGGAGCTGGCTGAGGAATATAGGCTATATTCCCCAGATGATATTTATGCTGGACGATACCATCCGCAGGAACGTGGCTTTCGGTGTGCATGACGAAAAGATAGATGAGGACAGGGTCTGGGAGGTGCTCAAGGAGGCCAGACTGGATGAGTTTGTGAGATCCCTGCCGGAAGGGCTGGACTCAGGGATAGGGGAGCGGGGGATCCGTCTGTCCGGCGGCCAGAGGCAGCGCATCGGCATAGCGAGGGCGCTTTATTACGATCCGGAGGTGCTGATTCTGGACGAGGCCACGTCGGCGCTGGACAATGATACGGAGAGCGCTATCATGGAGTCTATCAACAGCCTCCATGGGAGGAAGACGCTTGTGATCATTGCGCATAGGCTGCAGACGATCGAAAAGTGTGATCTGGTGTACCGGGTGGAGAACGGGAAGGCAGTGGTGGAGAGAGATAAATGCGGCTGAGTGTGATCGTGCCCGTCTATAATATGGCGGGAGAGGGTAAACTGAATTTCTGCATGGACTCACTGGTGGGACAGACAATTGAGGATTATGAGATCATAGCGGTGGATGATGCTTCTACGGATGATTCACTGAAGATCCTGCGGGAGTATGAGAAGAGGTACCCGGGGAAGGTCCGGGTGGTCAGCTATGCGGTGAACAGGCGTCAGGGCGGCGCAAAGAATCAGGGGCTTGCACAGGCTGCAGGGGACTGGATCGGCTTTATTGACAGCGACGACTGGGTGGTGCCTGATTATTATGAAAAGCTTCTGGCAAAGGCGGAGGAGACCGGTGCGGATGTGGTGGGGTGTGATTACAGCCTTGTGACTGAGCAGTGCTTTGTGCCAGGAAGGGTGGTGCGGAACAACACTTCGGAGCAGACGGGGGAGCTTGACAAGGAGAGGCATAAACGGCTCTTTATGCGTCCCGGCAGCATGGTGCTCAAGATTTATAAGGCGAGTGTCCTCCGGGAGAACGGGCTGGGGTTCCCGGAGGGGATCTTTTATGAGGATAATTGCGCTGGGTCTCTGTGGTCTCTGTATTTTCGGCGTTTTGAGCGGGTGGAGGAGCCCTTGTATTTTTATTATCAGCATGGTTCTTCCACAGTGCATTATATCACGGAGGAGAAGTGCCGCGACCGTATGCGGGCAGCGGAGCTTCTCTATGAGGAGTGTGAAAAAAGAGGATTTCTGGAGGAATATCGTCAGGAGCTGGAGTATAGGTTCACAGAGCTTTATTATGCGATCACGCTGTTTTCCTATATGCAGGGAGTGAGGCGGCCAAAGCTTTCCTTTGTGAGGGAGCTGCGGCGGGGGACGGCGGAGCGTTTCCCGGACTTTCAGGAAAATCCCTATTATAAGGAGCATACCGGGCAGGAGGAGCAGCGGCTTATAGCCATGCAGGGGCGGTCAGATCTGCGCTTTTTTGTGTATTATAGACTGAAGCTGCTGGCGAGGCGGCTGAGGGGGCAAAGGACTTAGGCGGATGCGGGAGGCTCAAAAACAGGATGTGTATGATGCAGAAAGGCAGGATGTATGGCAATCAATATATATCGGGAAAGATAACCTTCCGCCAAACAGAATTTTTATACAAGATGTAGAAGCCTCTATTTTGGCGGTGAAAATGAATGGGAGTGCTTTTCGGCAATACCGCCGGAAGGGGCATGAATCAGGTACAGAGCATACAGTTTAAGATATAGGGCATAAAAAGGAAAGGGAGAGGGGCAATATGAAAAGTATAGCGATCATCACTGCCCGGGGAGGCAGCAAGCGGATCCCTCGGAAGAACATAAAGGAATTCTGCGGAAAGCCCATTTTGGCCTATTCCATCGAGGCGGCGCTGGGGGCCGGGGTATTCGACAAGGTGATGGTGTCCACGGATGACGGAGAGATTGCCGAGATCGCGAAGCAGTATGGCGGGGAGGTGCCGTTCCTGCGCAGCGAGAAGACCTCAAATGACTTCGCCACCACCAATGATGTGCTGCTGGAGGTGCTGGAGGAATATGAGAAGCGGGGTGAAAGCTTTGATCTGGGGTGCTGCATTTATCCCACGGCGCCCTTCGTGACCGCGCAGAAGCTGGCGGGCGCGGCAGAGCAGCTGCTTGCCAGCGACGCGGATACCCTGATTCCTGTGGTGCGTTTTTCCTATCCGCCCCAGAGGGCCATGCTGGTGAGGGAGGGACGGCTGGTGTTCGGGCATCCTGAGTTTCTGGACAGCCGCTCTCAGGATCTGGAGCCCCATTATCATGATGTGGGCCAGTTTTATGTGTTCAGGACGGAAGCCTTCCGGAGGAACAGAAAGCTGATGCTGGGCAACATCCTGCCGCTGGTTGTGCCGGAGACGGAGGTGCAGGATATCGATACGCTGACGGACTGGGAGATCGCGGAGATAAAATACCGCAGGCTGATGGGGCAGCAGTAAGCGGGATAAAAAAGGACGGATCGCAGATATGGATGAGAGAAGCGCCGCAGGGGTAAAGATCGCCCTGCTGTCGAATGTGAATATGGATTTCGTGATACGCCTGCTGCAGAAGCAGGCGCAGGTCTATCAGGCGCAGGGGTATGGCAACGAGCTGGGGGCGCTGATGAACCCTGCCTCCGCTTATCATGCCTTTGACCCGGAGATCACATTTCTGGTGATGGATCTGATGGAGGTGCTGGAGCATGATCTGGACCAGAAGGCGGCGGAAGGGAGGATCGCCGGGTGGTTTGACGCTCTGGAGGCGGCGCTCCGGCCCGAGAAGATATATTATGTCTCCGACGGGTATCTTTGGGGACCGGAGCTTCCGGTACTGGCGGATGCCGGACGGAAGACGGCGCTGGAGCATCTGTGGCAGAAGAGGCTGGAGGAGCTGCTCGGATCAAAGAGGAACGTGCGGATTCTGCCCTATCATCACATGGTGGAAGAGATGGGGGAGGAGAATACTTTTTCGCCGAAAATGTGGTATATGGGAAAGATCCTGCTGGGAAACGGAGCGCAGAAAAAGCTGTGCCGGCTGATCCTGGATCATGTCAGGACAGAGACGATAGCTCCAAAAAAAGTGCTATTGTTGGATCTGGACAATACCCTATGGGGAGGTCTGGCAGGAGAAAACGACCATGTCCCCGTGGAGCTTTCGGAGGATCATGTGGGGCTGGCGTACAAAAATCTCCAAAGGGTCATCCTGCAGATGCAGAAGCAGGGGGTGGTGCTGGGGATCGTGTCAAAGAATAATGAGGCGGATGCCATGGAGATACTGGCCGGACATCCCCATATGGTGCTGCGACCGGAGTCATTTGCCGTCAGGCGTATCAACTGGCGGCCGAAGCATGAAAACATCATAGAGATGGCGGAGGAGCTGAATCTGGGACTGGACTCTTTCGTGTTCTGGGATGACAGCCCTCAGGAGAGGCAGCTGGTGAAGGAGCTGCTGCCGCAGGTGGAGGTTCCCGATTTCCCGGAGAGGAAGGAGGAGCTGCCGTCGGCTATGACAGCGATTTACAAGGAATATTTTGCCAAGTCTGTAGTAACGGAGGAGGATCAGGCGAGGACGGCGCAATATGCCGCCAACGCCGTGAGGAAGGAGCTGCGGGAGGCTGCGGGAGGCTTCGAGGAGTACCTGCAGCAGCTTGAGATCAAGGCGGTGCGTGTTGATCCCCGGAAGCATATGGAGCGGCTGGTGCAGCTGATGAACAAGACGAACCAGTTTAATCTGACTACCAGACGTTACACCCAGAGGCAGATGGAGGAGGAGCTGGCGGCGCCGGACAAAAGGATATATTTATACAGTGTATCGGACAGATACGGAGATGACGGCGTGGTGGCGGCGGCGGTGGCGGACTGTGCCGGCGATGTGCCGGTGGTGACGGATTTTGTCATGAGCTGCCGTGTCATGGGTAAGAATATTGAATACGCCATTGTGGAGGATATCGAGAGCGACCTGCGGGAGAGCGGGTATGAGCGTGTCAGGGGGCTTTATGTTCCTACGGCAAAAAATAAGCCGGTAGAGGGACTGTATGAGAGTCTGGGCTATGAGAGGGTCGGCGGCATCACGCAATGTGGCGCGACACAAGGATGCGCTGTGCAATGTGACGCTGCGCAGGGAAGTGCTGCGCATGAGAATGCCACACCTGACATAACTGCGGAGCAGGAAGGGGAAGGTATGCGGCACGAAGTCACAGCGGGAGAACAGCGTGAGAGCGTGTATGAACTTTGGCTTGCCAATCCCCCCAAGAGAATGTATTATGTAAGGATAGAGATAGCAGATAGCAGATAGCGGAGAGCCTGCCGGAGGAGACAGCTGACCGAATGCCCGCTGAAACAGGCGGAGAGGTGCGGCAGCAAAACGAGATTTAAAAAGCGGCGGACTGATGTACGCCTAAGGCAGACGGAGAGGTATAAGGATGAAAGAAAAGATTATTGCTTTGATAGAAGCAGCGCTGGAAGTCCCGGCGGGTACCATAACAGAAAACACTATGATCGCGGATGTGGAGCAGTGGGATTCTCTTGCCCATGTGATGATCATCGGAGAGCTGGAGGAGAAGCTGGGCATATCCGTTCCTCTGGAGGAGGCGGTGGAGCTGACGGGAATGCAGGAGCTGCTGGAGAAGTGCGGGGTCTTGAGCTGAGGAAAAGCGGGCAGGCGGCAAAGCATGAACATAGTGCCGTTTGACAAGCCGTACAAGGCATGGGCCTGATGCCGTATGGGCGCAGAGCAGCCGTCAGGGAGGATATATGAGCGTAACACTGAGGGAGATAAGGGAAGAGGATCTGGAGAATATCATGCGTTGGCGCATGGCTCCAGATATTACCAGATATATGAATACCGATCCGAAGCTGACTTTGGAGGGGCAAAAGAAATGGCTGGCTTCTATACAGAAAAATTCCGATGTCATGTATTGGCTGATTCAGGTGGAGGGACAGCCTGCGGGAGTCATCAACCTCACGAAGCTGGACGATCCGGAAGGGAATCTGGGCTGGGCCTACTATGTAGGAGAAAAGAAGCTGCGCAGCATGGGGACGGCCCTTTCTCTGGAGATGAGCATGTACGATTATGCGCTGGATAGCCTTGGGCGGAAAGCGGTTTACAGCGATGTATTCACTTTAAACAAGGGTGTGATTCAGCTGCATAGGCTCTGCGGCTGTGAGATCGTGGAAGAAAAGAAACATCATGTGTGTAAGGAAGGGGTCTGGTATGATGTGACCTTTATGCGTATGACGGCGGAGCAGTGGCTTATGTTGAGAGAGTCCAAGAAGTACGAGAAGATTGTATTTTCATGATCTCATGCTCAGCTGTATTGACTTTGCTCATTGCATATAGGGATAAGGAGCAGCCGAAAGTGTATTTGTGCAGTTGAAGCGAGAAATAGCAATGACTTGAAAACACAGACCTAAAGACATGAAAAGAAGACACTTGCAGCAACGTTTGAGAAAGGAAATCGCTATGAACAAAGAGATAAGGATCGGCAGCCGGGTCATCAGTAAAGAATCCCCCGTGTTCATTGTGGCGGAGATGTCCGCGAACCACAATATGGACTATGGAAGAGCCGTAGAGATCATGCGGGCGGCCAAGGATGCCGGGGCGGATGCCATAAAGATTCAGACCTATACGGCAGATACGATTACGATTGACAGCGATGCTTCCTGCTTTCAGATCACGCAGGGCACACTGTGGGACGGAATCACGCTGCACAAGCTATATGAGACGGCATACACGCCATGGGAGTGGCAGGCCGGACTGAAGGAGACAGCGCTGGAGATGGGGCTGGAATTTTTCTCCTCCCCTTTTGATTTCAGCAGCGTGGATTTTCTGGAGAAACTGGATGTGCCGGCATATAAGGTGGCCTCCTTTGAAATCACCGATATACCCTTGATCAGAAGGATTGCCGAGAAGGGGAAGCCGGTTATCATGGCTACCGGAGTCGCCGGGCTGGCAGACATCGAGCTGGCGGTGCGAACCTGCAGGGAGGCGGGGAACGAAGACGTGATCCTGCTGAAATGTACTTCGGCTTATCCCACGCCTTATGGGGATGTAAACCTGAGAACCATGCCATCTATGGGCGAGACCTTTGACTGCATGACAGGGCTGTCGGATCATACCATGGGAGGCGCGGTGGCAGGCGCGGCGGTGGCGCTGGGGGCCCGTATGATAGAAAAGCACCTTACCCTGAGACGGGCAGACGGGGGGCCGGATTCAGCCTTTTCCATGGAGCCTGAGGAATTCAGGGAGATGGTGGACAATATCCGCATCATAGAGCAGGCGCTGGGAAAGGTGACCTATGACCTGACCCCGGGACAGATGAGGGAGAGGGAGCATTCCCGGTCTTTGTTTATCGCACAGGACATGAAGGCAGGGGAGCCGTTTACGCCGGAGAATTTAAGGAGCGTGAGACCGGCATGCGGACTTCATACCAAGCATTATGAAGAGCTGCTGGGCAGGCGGGCGGCAGCGGATATAAAGAAGGGAACCCCCATGAGCTGGGAGCTGGTAGATTTCGGGCATGTTTTTGATTCGCAGTGACGGAAACGCTCGGGTAGGGGCGGGGCATCTGATGAGGTGCCTGACGATCGCGCAGGAGCTGGCGCTGCTGCGGGGCATAGAAGAAATCTGCTTCCTCTGCGCAGACGAGGAGTCGGCGGCGCTTGTCAGGGATAACGGTTTTCGGTGCTATGTTCTGGGGACGGATTATCGGGATATGGAATCGGAACTGCCGCAGTGGGAGGAGCTGTGGGGGAAACTGCGGCCGGGCAGGGAGGCATCCGTCACAAGGGTGTCAGTCTCTTTGGGGAGGGGCTCTGCGCCGGAGGAAAGGGCTGCTCTGAAGGAAGAAGCTGTGCCGGAGGAGGGGGCTGTTCTGGAAACGTCAGAGGAACTCGCTTGTTCGGAGGAGATATCCGTTCTGGAAGAAGGAGATTTTTTCCTCGGCAGGACGGCTGTCAGGGAATGCGGAACCGTGATCTTAGTGGACAGCTATTATGTGACAGATTCCTATCTGGCGGCGCTGGGCCGGATGGCATATGTCATACTGATGGATGATATGGGGCACCACTGTTATCCGGCGGACTGCATAGTGAATTATAATGCCCCGGCGGATCCGGAGGCATACCACAGGCTGTATCAGGGAAGTCCTGCCAGACTGCTGATCGGCAGCAGGTATGTGCCGCTTCGGAGGCAGTTTACGGATGGGGGGGCAGGCGACGGAGCGAAGCCAGAGCAGCCTGTCCATGACGTGTTGATCACCACCGGCGGCGGGGACAGCGAAAACATAGCCGGAAGAATATTGGACAAGATATATAGTGAGGCTTTTTCGTTTCATCTGGTGACAGGGCGCTTCAATCCTTTTTTCTGGGAACTGAAGGAGCTGGAGAGGGAGCATGGCAACGTGCATATCCATCATGATGTGGAGGACATGGCGGGGCTGATGCGCCGGTGCCAGATTGCGCTGACGGCAGGCGGTTCCACTATCTACGAGCTGGCGGCTCTGGGCGTGCCCTTTATCTGTTTTTCTTATGCGGAAAATCAGGAGGCCCTTGTGGAATATGTGGGCGGCAGCCGGATTGCCGGATCGGCGGGAGCATGGCATAGGGATCAGCCAAAGACTCTGGAAGCGATAGGCAGGCTTTTTAAGGAACTGGCGGCAGATCCGGGGCTTCGCTGCGCCTACAGCGAAAGCGAGAGGGCCATGACGGACGGAAAAGGAGCCGGACGGCTTGCGCAGGAAATTGCAGATTTGGCGCGAGGGCCTGCCTGAGGATCAGCAGGTAGGCTGTATGGGCCCAAAATAAAAAGACGAGGTTGCAGTTATGAGTAAAGAACCCGGCAGGCGGACAATAGTATATTCTGTTCTTGCAGTCCTGCTGTTTGCGGCTCTTTTTTTTATGACTTTTCGAAGCGGCGGGAAAAATGAGGGAGAGCAGCCGGAGATCGTGGCCTTCGGGGACAGTGTTTTCGGGCTGGTCCGGGACGGGACGGCTATTCCTGCCCAGCTGCAGGAGCTGCTGGGCAGGAGGGTTTATAATGCCGCGCTGGGAGGCACCGCCATGGCGAGACAGGCAGAGGACAGGCGTATGGATTATGGAAAGAGTGCATTGTCTCTGGCAGGGCTGGTCAAGGCAGTTCAAGCCGGGGATTTCGGCCCCCAGAGGACCCTCAGGATAAGGGAGAACGCTGTTGATTATTTCCCGGAGGTGATCGAAGGGCTGGCGGAGGTGGACTTCTCTCAGGTGGATACCGTGCTGATTCAATATGGGCTGAACGATTATCACAATGGCACTAGGATTGATGACCCGGAGGATCCTTACGATGAATATACTTTTCTGGGAGCGCTCCGGACCGGAGTGCGGTCCCTGCGGGAGATCAATCCGGATCTGCGGATCCTGCTGGTGACGCCTACCTATGCATGGCTGATTTATTCGGATCCGCCCCGGACATATCAGGAGGTGGATCAGGGGGAGGGTGTCCTTGGGGATTACGTGGAGGCGCTGCTGCAGGCAGCCAGGGAGCTGGATTTAGAGGTCATTGATGTGTATCATGATTTCTATCCCCATGAGCAGTGGGAGGATTGGAAACTGTATACCACGGACGGGCTTCATCCCAATGAGGCAGGGCGCAGGAAGCTGGCGGAGCGCATAGCGGAGGCAGTGGAAAGCGGAGCGGCAAAGTAAGTCGGCAGCCGCAAAGCAGGCGGGCAGGACAGATGACCAGCGGAGCGGCAGGAAGCAAGCGGAAGGCAAAACCGATGGAGCGGCAGGAAGCAAGCGGAAGGCAAAACCGATGGAGCAGCAGAAAGCAAGCGGAAGGCAAAACCGGCGGAACGGCAAGGAGCAAGTAGAACAAAAATCAGGCGGCGCAGTAAGCGAGAAAGGTGAGAGCGCAGCAAAACGGTAAGCAGACATGGCACAGAAAGGAACGGTAATATTTAAGATGCAGTTGAAGTCGCCCACAAGGGTTTTTCAGAGTCTATATCATAAGATCAGACGGGAGTGGAAAACTGCCTTTTTGGCATGTTTTCTTCTGGGGCTTCTGGTGCATATGCCCATCCTGCTGTCGGATATTCCGAACCATGACGGGCTGGACAGCATGTATTTTGACCAGAATATGATTACCTCAGGCAGATGGTTCCTGACGGTGGCCTGCGGCATTTCTTCTTATTATACGCTTCCATGGGTCATCGGCATTCTGGGGCTTTTTTATCTGGGCTGTGCCGCAGCTGCGCTGTGCGAGCTTCTGGAGATCCGGAAGCCTTGGGCGGCGGCGGCCTGCGGCGGCCTGCTGGGGGTGTTTCCGGCGCTGGCCTCCACCTTTGCCTATGTGTTTACCTTGGACGGATATATGCTGGCGGTGCTGTTTTCGGTGCTGGCGGTGCTGTTTACCAAGAAATGGCGCAGGGGATTTCTGCCGGGAGCGGTGTGTCTTGCCTTCAGCATGGGTATCTATCAGGCATATTTGTCCTTCGCCATGATCTTGTCCTTATTTGCCATATTGATGCTCTTCGTGGAAGATGGTGAGGAAGGGTGTCATAAAGTTTTATTGAAAGACAGGGAGGATAAGAGCAAAAGCTCGGGATGCAGGATACGCAGGGCACTACGTTATCTCTACATGGGAGTGCTTGGGACGGCGCTCTATTATGGGATTCTGCAGCTGCTGCTCCTGATTCAGGGGAAGGAGCTGGCAGGCTATCAGGGAATCGACGGGATGGCTTCAGGAGGGCTCGGAGGAGCAGGGCTTTTATCTGCAATCGTCCAGATGTACCGGGATTTTCTGGGCTTTACATTTCACGGGAATGTGCTGTTCCAGAATATCTTTTCCGCAGGGGCCGGCGTTCTGCTGGGGGTTTCAGGGGCCGCAGGGGTGTTTTTTATGCTCCGGGACAGAAAAAGCTGGAAGAATCCGGTGACTTTCGTTATAATAGGATTGGCGGTGGCGGTGATGCCTGCTGCTACCAATATTATATTGTTGATCTCCCCGTCGGTGACCTACCATCTGCTGATGCGGTATCAGTGGGTGCTGTATCTGATCGGGATGGTTGCACTGGCCGGGAATGGGAACCCGGAGGACATAAAAACAGCTTATGCAGGAGAAAAAGCTCCCAGGTTCGCCCTCTGGGCAGAATGGATAGCATGTCTGGGGGCGTGGGTGCTGATCTTTTGCTTCGGAATCACGGATAATATAGCATATTCCAATCTCCAGAAAAGATATGAAAAGACCTATGCCTACTGCGTCCGCCTGCTGGACAGGATAGAGCAGACGCAAGGATATTATCCGGGAATCCCCATTGCCATGATCGGCGTGGTGGGGGATGAGCAGTATCCTGCCACGGATTTTACTTTGGATGTCACAAGCAATATGATCGGCATGAACGGGGACAGCCTGCTGTATAGGGGAGACAACTACCGTGAATTTATCAGGAACTATCTGGGGGCGACCCTGAACATCCTGCCTGCGGAGGCAATGGAAGAGATGTATTATTCGGAAGAATATATCGATATGGAGAGCTTTCCGGGGAAAGATTCCATCCGCATCATCGACGGGGTCATGTATATCAAGACAGAGAACGTGACCAGATGATTTCCCAAAGACTGAAAGGGGTAAGAATATGGCGCTTTTATCCATTGTTCTGCCGGCATACAATGAGGAAGAGAATATTGCCAATACGGTGAAGGTACTGTCATCGCTGCTGGAGGAAAAGGAAATAGAATATGAGCTTGTATTTGTGAGCGACGGATCAAGGGATGCCACTTTTTCCGAGATACAGAAAGCGGCTGCAGGGAATCCCCGTGTGAGGGGAGCGGAGTTTTCCCGGAATTTCGGGAAGGAGCCGGCTATCTTTGCAGGGCTTTCCATGGCCTCTGGGGATGCGGTCATTGTCATGGACTGTGACCTTCAGCATCCGCCGGAAACAATTTCCGAGATGTGGAGGCTGTGGCAGGAGGGCGCTCAGGTGGTGGAGGGCGTGAAGCAGGATCGGGGCAGGGAAGGGCTTGGCTACAAGCTTTCCGCCGGGCTTTTTTACAAGATCATGAGCAAGCTGATCAAGATAGACATGAATGCCTCCTCGGATTTTAAGCTCTTGGACCGCAAGGTGGTGGATGTGCTGCTGACGCTGCCGGAGCGCAATACCTTCTTCCGGGCACTGAGCTTCTGGACAGGCTTTCGGAGGGAGACCGTCTACTATGAGGTGCAGGAGAGACAGTTCGGGATGAGCAAGTGGTCTTTTTTCAGCCTGATGAAGTATGCTATTATCAATGTGACTTCTTTCAGCACCCTGCCTCTGCAGATGGTGACGGTGATGGGGCTGGTATCCATTCTGTTCAGTCTGGTGCTGTTTGTACAGACGCTTGTGAAGTATCTGTCAGGGACGGCGGTGGAGGGATTCACCACCGTGATCCTGCTGATTCTGATCATAGGAGGCTTCCTGATGCTGGGGCTGGGGATCATCGGCCATTATATCGCCAGAATCTATGAGGAGGTAAAGGGGCGGCCCAAGTATATTATCAGCAGGGTGACAGAGAACGTGCAGGGAGATGCGGTGGGAATCTGGAGGTAGGAAAGTAAGATAGACAGTACAGTATAAGAGTCCAAAGAGTGGACATAAAGGCCCAAAGAACAGACAGATGCCAGAGAAAATAAGGACAGTACAAATAAACGATGATATGCCCGCCGGATCGGGCAGGGAGGGATAAAGAATGATTACTTTTAATGTGCCGCCTTACGCGGAGAAAGCGATGGATTATATTCAGGAATGTGTCAGGAACCAGAAGATCTGCGGAGACGGCGTATACACAAAAAAGTGTAATGAATGGCTGGAAAAAAAGACGGGCGCGACAAAGTGCCTGCTGACGACCTCCTGCACCCATGCCACGGAACTGGCGGCGCTGCTGCTGCCTGATATCGGGCCCGGCGACGAGGTCATCATGCCTGCCTTTACGTTCGTGTCCACAGCGGACGCTTTCGTGCTCCGGGGGGCGACCCCTGTGTTCGTGGACATCAGACCGGACACTATGAACATGGACGAAAAGCTGATAGAGGAGGCTGTGACAGAGAGGACCAAGGCTATCGTGCCGGTGCATTATGCAGGTGTAGCCTGCGAGATGGACAGCATCATGCAGATTGCCGACAGACATCATCTGGCGGTAGTGGAGGATGCGGCGCAGGGCATCATGTCCACCTACAAGGGAAAGGCGCTGGGCACCATAGGGAATTTCGGGTGCTTCAGCTTTCATGAGACCAAGAATTACAGCATGGGAGAGGGCGGAGCCCTGCTGATCCGGGATCAGAAGGATGTGGAGGAAGCGGAGATCATCCGGGAGAAGGGCACCAACCGCAGCAAGTATTATAGGGGGCAGGTGGACAAGTACACATGGATCAATTATGGCTCCTCCTATCTGCCCAGCGACATGAATGCGGCGTATCTGTATGCCCAGCTGGAGATAGCGGACAAAATCAATGATGCCAGACTGGCGGTGTGGGATCAGTATTATGAGAGCCTGAAGCCTTTGGCGGATGCGGGAAGGATCTCGCTGCCCGTGGTTCCTGAAGGCTGTGTGCACAACGGGCATATGTTCTATATCAAAACGGCGGATATCGAGGAGCGGACAAAGCTTATCGATTACCTGAAGGAGAACGGGATTCTTGCGGTATTCCATTATATTCCCCTGCACACCGCGCCTGCGGGAAAGAAGTTCGGGCGCTTCCACGGGGTGGACAAGTATACTACCAGAGAGAGCGAGAGGCTGCTTCGTCTGCCTATGTACTATGGGCTGGAGGAGAGTCAGGTGGGGTACATCTGTGAGCATGTGAAAAAGTTTTATGCGTAATATAAGGCTGTGCTGGTTCTTCTGTCCCTATGGGCGCAGCGGGACGGCTGCAGCAGCGGCGGCACGGGAAATTGTTTCCGCCTTTGCGGGGACGGCGCTGCGGCTTCAGGTCATGGGGATAGGAGCCTGCTTTAGGCGGCTGGGAATATTTTGCGCTTAATGGCGGAATTTAGGGTTTTGGTCTGTCGGGAGCAGGCTCATGTCGCAGGGAAATTTGCCTTATGAGGCGGAAGGAAGCCCGGAAATAGGTTTGACGGGCTGCGGTGGAGCGGATTTTTATCTATGGAAAAGGTTGTCGCAGGTAATTCGGATCGCCATGGATATGTCAGAGGTGTATTGCTGCAGCATATCTGTGGTGTAATAAAAAGAGTGATATTCATAGGGTTTACAGTCCAGATCATCCTGGGGGTCGTCTGGATGTGCTGCAATTTTACGCAGGTGCAGGATTTTGGCTGGCGTAATCTGGGAAGGACGGTGCCGGAGGGCGTAATTTATGGGCTGTACAGTTTTCTTGGTCAGGTTCCTCTGGTTCTGTATCTGCTGCAGCTTGCCTTTGGTTTTTTTGCGGGGTATCAGCTTCTGCGCAGGAATGTGGCAGAATGCTTTCCAACGGATGCCCGGCGGAAGGCGGTCTTTTCTCTCTGGGGCAGTCTTGCACTGCTCACATTTCCCTTTGCCATGCAGTGTCATCTGGCAATTCTTCCCTATTCCGTTATGAGTTCGCTGTTTCTGCTGATGATTTCTTTTCTGCTGGAGGCGGTTTCCGGGAGAGGAGCCGGAGGCCTCAGAAGGAAGGCCAGACAGATGGAAAAGGGAGCTGAGATCTTGGATGAGAAGGCTGTGGGGCAAGCAGGAGGTTCTGGAGTCTCGGCGGAAGGACATGGGTGTTTGGCGGAGGGCTCTGTAGGTTCAGAAGGAATGTCCGTGGCTGTGAAAAGGAGGCCCACGGCTTCGGGAAAAGAGTCAAATACGATGAAAGATGTCCAGCGCAGAGGAAAGCGGCGGGGTATTCCTGCGCCGGTTCTGGCGGTGTTCTGCGGAGCGCTGGCTGTACTGCTTGCATGGGAGGCGGGCACGGACGAGCGGGATGCCATATGGGGCAGAGGCCCGGAAGCTGTCATGGCCAGCCGTCTGGCATGGCCCAGCGTATGGAATGACCGGGAGTACTGGCCTGAGGAGCTATTGGCTCTGGTGGAGGAAGAGGAGCTTTGGAGGGCGGCCTACTGTCCGGGGAATATGGAAATCGTATTGGAGGCTATAAAGGAACGGGCAGGGGAAGAGGCGGCAAAGGGCTTTTATAAACAAATGGCGGAGACGGCATGGCAGAATCGTTCCTCTGTGATCATACGTCAGGTGGGCTGGGACATGATAGGGTATGGGGCGGCTCCTTTGGTTTTCCGGCAGCAGATGGAGGGCAGGGCATATGATTCCTACACCGGCAGAAATTATGAAGCCATGAGAGGGCATTCGCCTGTCCTGACCAGATATTATGTGGAATACGGCTGCTGGTGGTACGGCTGCAGTCTGGTTTTTGCACTGTTTCTGTCTGTGGTCAGACTTCTGCGGGACGGTGTAGACTGGAGGCGGCTGGCGGTTTGCGGGGGCGTATGTGTCCTTGCAGGAGCGCTTCCGGTGCTTCTGTATACAGTCAGGGGCGCAGGGCTGATGGACTATAGATGTACCATAGGGAGTCAGGAGCTGTGGCCGGTATGGGCATTGCTGTGCATAGGAATCAGAAGCGGAGGAGAACGCAGACAAGGGATGGAAAAAACAGCGGATGAAAACAGATAAAAAGTATGAGGCGATATGGTTTTGGGCAGGGATAGCGGTGATGGCGCTTACCCTTATCCCGAACCTGATTTTGGGAGAGGATGCGATCTTTGCCTACCATGACCAGCTGGACGGCGAGATGATCGGTTATATTCTGCAGGCCAGACATCTGTTTTCCGGGGATGTGCTGCCGGAGTTTATGGGAGGAGCCTCCAAGACTGCGCTCACCATGCCTGCGCCTATATGCGTGCTGCTGTTTCTGGGAGAGAACCCTCTAGGGGCGCTGACGGTAATGCAGCTTGCAGGCAGGCTGGCAGGATTTGCGGGAATGTATCTGCTTTCCAGAGAGCTGACGAACCATGCGTGGATAGGGAACGCGGCAGGCATCTTGTACGGACTGCTTCCCTTCCTGCCGGTATACGGGCTGTCGCAGTATGGGATTCCTCTGCTGTTCTGGTGTGCCCTGCAGCTGAGAAAAGGAAAGTACCTGATATTCGCCTATTGTTATACGGCTTTTTTCGGTCTGGCATCTTCGCTGGTGCTGGTGGGGTTCGGCCTGCTGGGGCTGGGAGCCGCATTTTTTGCCATGGATCTGTGGCGCGGAAGAAAGCCGTGGCATTTCCTTGCGGCATGGCAGCTGTTGCTGTGCGTGTATATTGCGGAGAACTGGCGGCTGCTGGCCCAGCTCGTGGGGGCCGGAGACAATTTTGCCTCCCATAAGGCGGAATATGTCATAAGCGCAAGGCCGTTTCAGGATGCGCTGGTGCAGGGGATATCTGTGGGCGTCCAGAGCAGCGAAGGGTATCACGGACTGCTGATACCGGCGGTGCTTGTAACGGTGACAATAGTACTGGCTGTGTTCCGCATTCAGGAGAAAGGTGAAAGCGGCGCAGGAAATCCGGCAATATGGCCGTACTGCGTGAGAAGCTTGAAATATATGGGCAGCTGCATAGGATGGAATCTGCTGTTTGCGCTGACGGCTGCTCTTTGGGAAAGCGGCGTTCTGGCAGGTCTGCGCAGGTCCATGGGAGCCATAGGGGCGTTTCAGATAGATCGGCTTCTATGGATGGCGCCTTGCTTCTGGTATCTTGCTTTTGCCTGCGGTCTGGCAATATTATGGGAGCTGTGGGTAAGGGGGCATAAGGGGTGCAGGAGGCTTCTGGCAGGAGGATGCCTGATGCTGGCAGGTATTGCGGCGGGTATCACGGGAATCAGGATTCTGCTGGCCGGTGACATAAAGTCCAATGTCCAGAAGCTTCGCAACCCGGAATACGGCATTCTCAGCTACAGCGATTATTATGGAATAGGCGTAATGGAGCAGGTCAGGGATTTCCTGACAGAGCAGACGGGAACGGGACAGGACGGATACAGAGTGGTCAGCCTCGGCATCGATCCGGCAGCGGCGCTTTATCATGGGTTTTACTGTCTGGACGGATATTCCAACAACTATTCCCTTGATTACAAGCATGAATTTCGCAAGGTTCTCGGCCCGGAGCTGGAAAAAAGCGAATATCTAAAGGCGTATTTTGATCAATGGGGCAATCGCTGCTATCTGTTCAGTGCGGAGTGTCCCGGCTATTATACCATAGAAAAGCACGGCTTTTTCTTTCAGGATTATCAGCTGGACACAGAAGCTCTGCGGGAGATGGGCTGTGACTGGCTGCTTTCCGCCGCGTATATACAGAATGCAGAAAGCCAGGGCCTTGAACTCATGAACGAGACGCCCTTTGAGACGGAGGGAAGTTATTATGGGATTTATGTGTATAGGGTCGGGGAAGGCAGCGAGAAGATGCAGGCGGACTGAGAAAACTTTTGGCTCACAGGCGCTGCTGCTTTTATATGTTGGAACTGCAGTGCTTTCATACGCTTGTGGAGACCTTTGGCGGGATACCGGTCTATGACTACAATGACTGATTTTATGGCTATGGATCCGACTATCGGAAATGCATAGTACACATCGAGAATTACCTTAAGGACAGCATCGAGAATGAAAAGGATCTCACATGAAACAGGCATGGTTTCCCCTATCCGGTTCTCTTTCAGGTGGCGGAAATGAAGAAGGGCTGTGGCATCCGGTACCTGATCTGCCAGAAAGTCAAGATGCATGAAGCTGCGCATGGCATAGCTGTCATAGATGGCATCTTCAATTCCTGCATCCGAAAGATTGAACCAGCTCTGCATAAGATACATACGGAGCATGGCTTCGATCGTTTTTGGCGGATGGCCCATTTTCCCGGATGGATAATAGGGACGAATGATGCTTACCCAATGACTGAAAAAGGTGAAGGATGAACTGGGTGAAAAGGATAAGGAGCTTGGAGAGAAACTGGACGAACTGAGAGGGAAGGACAAAGAGCTCCAAGGGAAGGATAAAGAACTTCAAGGGAAGGATAAAGAACTCGAAGAGAAGAATAAAAAGCTCAAAGAAAACAAGTATCGAGACTCGATTACTTTGATTGCACAGATCCGGAATCTTGCATCAGAAGGCTTCACGGCCGAAAAGTGCGCTAATATGCTTGTTGCAGATGTCAGCACGGTCAATAAAGCCTATGAAGTGATCAAAGAGTATCCGGAGAGCAGCGATGCCAAGATTCTGGAACTGATAGAGCCATAATAAGGTGAAGCTAGGGAGTATCAAGATCTACTTGCAATCACATCCTATTTTCCCGCCCCATGAAAAGTAACTATGTGAAGATTTTGCATAGAATTTTGTGGGAAGTTCTATTGACTTTCTCTTTTGTGCTTGTTAATATGTAAGCATAAAGAAAGTTTACCGCTGACCGATATGCAGTATATAAGTGGTTGGGCCGAAAGTTAAGTCCTTCGCCATAAGGCGGGGGACTTTTTCGATGACAATTTTTGAGGATATGTCTGATCCATGCCTCAATGGAAACAAGGCAGGAAACAGACCGCATTACTACTGCTTTGAAGATGGCGCTGCAAAGATATGCTGAGTCAGATCGATAAATACAAGCGGATTATGGAGCAGAAAGAAAAAGGGTATAATAACTTAAGAAAGGGGCATCTGTCATGATTACCATTTTGAAAGAGACAACTAAGACTCCCATCACCCTGATGGGAGAGCGGGCCGGGGTCTGCTGGGGGGCGGACATCACCGACAGCGGGAAAAATTATAAAAGAGGGCTTGAGTGCATTCAGTCCGGCCATCACCGGGTGTTGGAGTACGTCAACGTGGAGATGATTCTGGACGGCTATTCCGCCAGAGTCATCAGGGAATGGTACACCCATATCGGAGGGGCGCCCACCAGACTGCAGGCCAGCACCCGCTATATCAATTACAAGGATTTTTCATATGTGGTTCCTCCTGTGGTGGCAGGGAACCCGGAGGCGGAAACCTTGTACAAAGACACCATGGAGACGATTGCACAGGCCTGCAGCCGTCTGGAGACCCAGTGCGGGATTCCCAGAGAGGACGCGGCAATGCTTCTGCCGCTGGGAATGTCTACCAGAATCGTGGACAAGCGCAATGTCCGCAGCCTGATCGAGATGTCCCACCAGCGGCTCTGCACCAGAGCCTACTGGGAGTACAGAGATCTGATGGGCGATATCTGCCGTGCCCTGAGCCAGTATTCGGAGGAATGGCGGTATCTGGTGGATAATTTCTTCCTGCCGAAATGCGAGATAGCAGGCTGCTGCACGGAAAAGAAGAGCTGCGGGCGGAAGCCGAGGAAATGTGAATAAAAGGTTCTGGGGGCAGGAACTGGGCTTGGGAGGAAAGCCCATGCCCTAATTTTTGGGGAAAGGCTAAAGTATTTCCGGCCGTTGCCGATAATCATAATAAGCGAATGAAGAATCAGAAGAGTCAGGTTTTGCGGAAGGGAGGGATTCGGTATGCGTGTAGAAGCGTATAATCAGGTTCATCAATTATATCAGACAAACAAAGTAAACAAGACGAAACAGACCGGAAACGTGTCCCGGACAGAGCAGCTGCAGTTCAGCAATCTGGGCAGGGACATCGGAGCGGCGCAGGCGGCTATATCTGCTACTCCTGACATCAGGGAGGACGTGGTGGCATCCATCAAGAGCAGGATACAGGACGGCACCTACAGCGTGGACACTGAGACATTTGCAGAGAAGCTCATGCAGAAGGCGAGCGAAGTCATATAATCCGCAGGGCAGATGCGGAACTGGAAAACAGTAAGTGTCGATTCCGTGCCCGGAACGATTTATGGACGCATATCTTTGCGGCCAGAAATTGTTCCCGCTTGCTGGGGTGCGGAATGGGCACTTGAGGAACTGGAAACAGCATCCGCCCGTACAGTGTCCGGATTAATTTATGGACGTATGCCCTTGCGGCCAGAAATTAATCCCCCTTGTATGGATACTGGGAGGGCGGATGCGGAACTGGAATAGGAGGAAGTCCCCGTGGCCAGTTTAATGGAAAACCTGATAGAGGTGCTTGGCCGGGAAAGCGACGAGTACGAGGGACTTCTGAAATTGTCCCAGAAAAAGACACAGATCATAGCCGGCGCCGATCTGGAAGAATTACAAAAAATCACGGATGATGAACAGAAGTTGGTTGACCGACTGGGCCGTTTGGAAAAGAAAAGGGTCGAAGTCACCAAGGATATCGCCAACGTATTGAACAAGGATGTTGAAGAGATGAAACTCTCCAGCCTGATTGAGATGCTGTCAGGAAGGCCTGTGGAGCAGGCTAAGCTGGCGGAGGCCCATGACAGGCTGCAGGACACTGTTCAGAACCTGAAGCGGGTGAATGAACAGAACAAGGAATTGCTGGAAGAGGCACTAGAGATGGTGGCGTTCGAGATGAACCTGCTGCAGGCCTCCAAGGTAGCGCCGGAAACCGCAAATTACACTAAAAGCGCTTATAATTCAGGTGCGCAGATGGGAGTGAACAGCGGTGTCTTTGACGCAAAACAGTAAATGATACGTTGAGGTGATTATTATGTCTTTGATGAGCAGTTTATATGTGGGATCGTCCGGACTGCGGACAGGTCAGAATGCGCTGAACACAACAGCGCATAATCTTTCTAATATGGACACAACAGGCTATGTGAGGCAGCAGGTGCAGCAGTCCTCCAGAAGCTATCTTACTCTTTCGATCGATGTCAAATCTGTTGCAAATAAGCAGACGGGTCTAGGGGTCAATTATTCCAGAGTAAAACATATAAGGGATTATTTCCTTGACAAGGTGTACCGCAAGGAATCGGGGCGCAGTATGTTCTATGAAGTGAGCACCGAGGTCATGGAGGAGGTGGAGAGCCAGCTGGGCGAGATGAACGGCGAGGCGTTCCAGACCACCCTCACGGATTTCTGGACCGCGGTACAGGAGCTTGCCAAGGATCCTGCCAGCTCGGTGACTCAGGGGCTTCTGGTTCAGCGGGCAGAGGAGTTTATCCAGCGGGCCGGGGCCGTATATGACGGACTTTCGGCCTATCAGGACAATCTGAACGCACAGATCAAGCAGCAGGTAAGCAAGATCAATACCTATGGGAAACAGATCCTTGCCCTGAATGATACCATCTGCGCTATCGAGGCGGGCGGCATAGAGCGGGCCAACGATATGCGGGATGCCAGAGACCAGATGCTGGATGAGCTGGCCCAGATGGCCGACATTGATTACGGTGAGGACATGAACGGCGCGGTCTGGGTTCAGCTGGAGGGAGTGGATTTCGTAAAGGGATCCAGACTTTTTAACATAGAGCTGGATGTGGATCAGAAGACGGGCTTCTATACGCCGTTCTGGCCCATGAACTCCACCTATAGGACGCTGGCGGACGGCAGTATAGAATATCTTAATATAGACGGCGCGCAGGTGTTTGATTTCAGTAAAGGGATTTCTACCGACCTGAACACAGACATCGGCGGACTCAAGGCCATGATTCTGGCCAGAGGCGATCATAGGGCGAATTACACAGACGTCGTAGGGGACGATTACGACAGCATATCGGAATCCGTCATCATGAATATACAGGCGGAATTCGATCAGCTGATCCATAATGTGGCTGTCAAGGTGAACGAGATACTGGCGACGGCGGCGGGTGTGACCACTGGGAATCTGACATTGGCGGACGGCACCGTGCTGCAGGATGTAAGCTACTGTAAGGACGAACCGGGCGGCTATATGCGGAAGGATGACGGCAGCCCTATCCAGATGTTCTCAAAGATCAATACGGACGGATATCAGAAGGTGACAGGGCAGGACGGCTCAGAGTACTGGGTATACAATCCTGAAGTCCTGAAAGGCGAAGATGGTATGCCGGAGGAGGAGACCTTGTATACATTAAAGAATCTCCGGATCGAGACGGAGCTGTCCCAGAAGCCTTCCATGCTGGGCCTGCGTCTGCCGAACGGATCCGAGGACAAGGCTACCGCAGAAGCGCTGAAGAATGCTTTCATGGAGGAAGAGTATACTCTGAATCCTAATGTGAAGAGGAAATCAAGCTTCATACAGTATTATGATGATCTGGTGGAGCAGATCGCCAATACCGGCTATATGTCCAGAAGCATCTACGAGAACCAGCAGGGTACGGTGGAATCCATTGACAGCGCCAGAGAGCA
Source organism: uncultured Acetatifactor sp. (assembly GCA_964018205.1). Lineage (GTDB taxonomy): Bacteria > Bacillota > Clostridia > Lachnospirales > Lachnospiraceae > Acetatifactor. Next base: position 70,542 of record CAXHOW010000012.1, read on the forward strand.
GGTGATCGGGGTATCCTCCGATGAGGAGCTGTCCAATATGATCAAGTTCCAGAACGCATTCAATGCTTCCAGCCGATACATCAATGTCATTGACGAGATGCTGGAGCATCTGCTGAACTCGCTGACATAATCAAATATCCCGCTGCAGGCGGCGGAGGATCAGATCTGAAACGTTCCGAGGGGTGGAACGGCAAGGTATCAGATAGTGCCGGCAGGGCTGCTGAGGTACTGGAATAGGAGATTAAAAATGCCATCACAATTTTTCGGATTAAATATAGCATATACGGGACTGCTGGCAAGCAATGCGGCTATGAACACTACTTCCAACAACATTGCCAATGTACAGACGGAAGGGTACAGCAGGCAGCAGGTATCCCAGCAGGCGGCGAACGCGCTGCGGGTCTTCCAGACCTATGGCTGTGCCGGCGCAGGCGTGGAGACTCTGGCCATCGAGCGGGTCAGGGATGAATTCTATGATTCCAGATATTGGAACAACAACCAGAAGGTAGGAGAATACGGTCAGAAGCAGTACTATATGCAGCAGATTGAAGCATATTTTGACGACAATGGCAAGAATGCGGGATTCAAGACCGTATTTGACCAGATGATAATTTCTGGTTTGCAGGAGCTGATGAAGAATCCTGACGACACCGCCGCCAAGAAGCAGTTCGTGGGCACGGCGGAGGCCCTGACGGAATATTTCAACGGCACCGCAGGCAATCTGGAGAAGCTGCAGAAGGATCTGAATCAGGAGATCAAGGTAAAGGTGGATCAGATCAATTCCCTTGCCAGCGAGATCGCCACCCTGAATAAGCAGATCAACACCATCGAGCTTTCGGGCGCGGGCATCAAGGCCAATGAGCTGCGTGACAGGAGGGATCTCCTCATTGACGAACTCTCCGAGGTCGTGGACGTGGAGATCAAGGAAATCCCCATTCTGGACAATAACGATATGTCCCGTGTGACCGGGGCCAACAGATATATGGTCAGGATCGCCGGCGGACAGACGCTGGTGGACGGCAACGAGTATAACGGGCTGGAATGCAGGGCCAGAGAGAACTACGAAAAGGTGAACCAGACGGATGTGGACGGACTGTACGATGTGTACTGGGCAGACGGCCAGAAGTTTAACCTTTACAATGCCGCCATGGGAGGCGCGCTCCGGGGGCTGGTGGATCTGAGGGACGGCAATAACGGGGAGAGCTTCAAGGGTGAGGTCACTGATGTTGGTACAACTACGGTGAACGGAGAGACTCGCGACACCGTTACCATAGAAGTGAACCAGCATTATCTGACAGACCTGAACAGATGTAACTTGTCTGATCAGGGCGGCGTAATCAATCTGGGAGGCCGTGAATTTTACTATGATTCATGGGAATACAGTGTCACCTACGATGCCAACAATGAGCCGGTGTATTCCTATACCTTTACTCTTGCCGGCACAGATCTGAATGGTTCTCAGAGGCTTACCAACGACAGAGTGGGCAAGATGGCCAACATAGGGACTTCCGTTTCCTATCAGGGTGTTCCTTATTACATGGCGCAGATGAACGAATGGGTGCGAACCTTTTCCCAGAAATTCAACGATGTATTAAGGAGCGGCATAGCAGGGCAGCAGCAGGGGATCGAGCTGTTTACCGCCGATATGGCTACAACGGACGGACAGTATCTTTTCAGGGAGTATAGGTACGATCTGGAGTCTTATGAGGCATATCAGGCCAGAGTACAGGCGCTGGTAGATGAGGAAAAGAAGAAGGTAGAAGATGCGCAGGGCACATGGGATGCCGCAGCAGAGGCTGCAGCCAGGGCGCAGGCGGAGAAAGACGCCGTCCTGAAGGTATCTGTCGGCAGAGATGCTTCCGACGTCAGCTACTACCTTATGGAAGCCAGAAGCTTCGCCGTCTCTTCCACCGTCAGCAATGATCCTGACCGCTTAGCTACCAGAAAGGACGCATCGGACGGTGTGGAGCAGAACGACCTGCTGGAGGAGCTGAGCAGGCTGGCGACCAACAAGGATAAGCTGAGCTATAGGGGCAGCTCGGCGTCGGAGTTCCTGCAGTGTATCCTGGGGGATGTGGCCCTGAATACCCGCAGGGCGGAATCCTTCTACCAGAGCTTCAAGGACATTGCATATACGGTAGATACCCAGAGACTTTCTATCTCCGGCGTGGACGAGGATGAGGAGGCGCTGAATCTGGTGAAGTTCCAGCAGGGTTACAATCTGGCCTGCCAGATGATACAGACCTTGTCGGAGGTTTATGACAGGCTGATCCTGCAGACGGGCATATAATTCCTGCGGCGGATGAGCCAAACAATCGGAAATTGAGACAGGACGGAGCCCGAGTGCGACATGGAGGTCAGCGCAAAAATAAAAAGGACTTGAGTCAAGAAAGGAAAGCATAGATGAGAATCACAAACAAGATCATGCAGCGCAACAATCTCTCCAACATCAACACAAACAAGATATATCAGGATAAGCTCAGCACACAGATGGCTACCGAAAAAAAGATCAACCGTCCGTCAGATGATCCGGTCGTAGCTATCAGGGCGCTCCGCCTGCGCAGCAATGTGACGGAGATCACCCAGTATTACAGCAAGAACATCCCCGATGCGGAGAGCTGGCTTAACGTGACGGAGGATGCTTTGTCCAATCTGTCAGGGGTTCTTACCAAGATGATCGAGCAGTGTACTACCGGTTCCAACGGTACGTCCACGACTTCCTTGAACACTAAGAACCGCCAGATCATTCTGGAGCAGCTGGAGAAGCTGGGGGAGGAAGTATATTCTACGGGAGATGCGGATTATGCGGGGAGGTATGTCTTTACAGGATACCGTACGGATACGCCGCTGAGCTTTCAAGAGGCCAATGAAACCAGATATGAGATCACCGAGCAGCTGGACAGCAGCGCGGTTGACATGGTGACGAAGGTGGATACGGGGGATCTGCTGAGCCTTAATACCAGTAATTATAATGATCCAAATTTTCAGGGGATAACAGATCAGGATATCAGCGCTGCGGAATGCTATCGGATCAGACTGGCATACAACGCGTGTTCTGACGGTGCCACCCCTAAGATAGAGTATAGAGATACGTCGCAAGGACTGCCCGGCACGTTGGTCAGCTGGCCCGGTACGGCGGCAGATGGTGTTACAGCGGTTACGATTCAGACGGCCAACAGCTATGAAAAGCCTGCTGCGCTGGGCGGACTGGATCCCTATACCTATGTTTCACAGAATGATGATGCTGTGGTTTATCTTCCCGATACCGGAGAGCTCCTTCTGGGAAAGAATCGTTACAATGATCTGATGAAGGCCAAGGATATAGAAGGCAGCCCGGCCAACGAGGGAGAGATCCGCGTAACCTATGAAAAGAGCAGCTGGAAGAAGGGAGACCTTCGCCCGGAGCATTATTTCTACTGCAAAACCTATGAAGATGCTACAGCGACGGATGCTGCTGTCACTTATAACGCAAACTATCTGGAGGACAATGTACAGCGTCAGTCTATCGAGTACGACATAGGCTTCAACCAGACCATTCAGGTGAATTCTACGGCAGATGAATGCTTCAACCACGATATAGGCAGAGAAGTGGACGATATCATGAGGGCTATGCAGGAGGTGCTGAAGCTGGAGGGAGTAAAGGCTGATCTGGAGACTGCCATGGATAATGTGGACGAGAATGACGCACAGGCTAAGCAGACTCTGGAGAACCAGCTGAAGGCGGTGGAAAAGGCGCTGACTCTGGCCAAGAACAAGGAGCAGAGGATGTTCGAGGGGGGCATCACTGCGTTTCAGAAGGATCTGGATGCGGCGAATCTGGCGATTACCAGCTGCGGCGCCAGAAGCAGCAAGCTGGAGCTGGTGAAGAACCGTACCCAGAACCAGAAGACCACCTTTGAGACCCTGAAGAGCGAGAACGAGGATATTGACATTACAGAGGTAATCATCGGGCTGACGGCTGCGGAGCTTACCTACAATGCATCCCTGATGGCCACAGGAAAGGTGGCCCAGACCACGCTTCTGAATTATATTTAAGTATGGAGACAAATTATGAAGATTGCGACAAAATTTTTTGGCGAGATTGAGATATCGGATGACAAGATAATCACTTTTGAAAACGGGATCATCGGATTCCCGGAGCTGAGGCATTTTGCCCTGCTTCATGACGAGGAGAGAGGGACAGATGTGGGTATCCGTTTCCTTCAGTCCGTGGAGGAGCCAGGCTTCTCCATGCCGGTAATGAATCCTCTGATCGTTAAGCCGGATTATGACCCGGAGGTAGAGGATGAGCTGCTGGCCGGCACGGGAAATATCAGCGGGGAGAATATGCTGGTACTGGTGACGGTGTCCATCCCCAGTGACCTGACCAAGATGAGCGTGAACCTGCAGGGGCCCTTCATCATCAACGTGGAGGAGCATAAGGGCTGCCAGATCATCGTAGAGAACGGCAGCTATCCTGTAAAATTCCCCGTCTATGAGATCTTGCAGGCCGGAAAGGCGGGTGCATAGGATGCTGGCATTGTCGAGAAAGAAGAATGAGGCAATCATAATCAACAATAATGTGGAGGTTACCATCCTTGAGGTAAAGGGCGATCAGGTAAAGATAGGCATCACTGCGCCAAAGGAGGTCCCCATATACCGTAAAGAGGTCTATCTCCAGATTCAGGAGGCCAACAAGGAGTCGATGAGCGCCGACGGCATGGAGGCGCTGAAGACTCTGCTGAAGTAGCGCATATAGAGATCGGGACACCGGCAGCTCTGCCGGCAGTAGGTTGTAAGGCAGAGCTGCCGGTGAATTTGTCAGTTGACGCGCAGAAAGGCAGAACCGGGTATGAACAGTATCGGATCAGTAACGAATCGTACCTTATTTTTATGCGGTACTGTTAATTTTCAGACAAAAAATTCCGATAAATCAAGTAAGACCTAAGGAGCAGAGTATGGCCGGCATTCGTGTGATGCCAGCGCCGGAAGGCATCGGAGCACGATAGGGCAGGGCTCTTGCTCCACAGTATGAGGAAGCAGGATGCTTCTCATAGAAACAGCTTTAAAACAATTTTGCAAGGAGGCGTTAAAAATGACAATTGAACCGATTTCAAGCGTAATGACAGTACAGGCACAAGGAACTGTTGCACCCAAACCCCAGCCGCAGGTACAAGCGGAGAAACCAGAACCCGGCACTGCCAGCAATACACCTGCCGCGGAGTATGTGGACAGAACTACTAATGTGGTGGAAAATTCCCGGGAGAAGGGTCAGGCGGACAGCGGCGAACAGGGAAGCAAGGATCAGCAGACCAATGACAAGATCCGTAAGGCAGTGGAGACCCTGAACAAGAAGCTTGCCGATTCCGAGGCAGTGTTTGGCATCCATGAGGATACGAACCGCGTCACCATCAAGATCGTGGATAAGAACACCAAGGAAGTGATCAAGGAGCTGCCTCCTGAGAAGACTCTGGATATGATTGCCAGAGTGTGGGAGATGGCAGGAATTCTGATTGATGAGAGAATGTAAGAACATTATCTTCAGGAAGTGAATTCTGCTTTCGCAGGCGGCATCTGCGGTTGTCTTGATTAGCGATTCCGTTTGAAAATGGGAAAGAAAGAAGGAGGATAAAGATATGCCAATGAGATTAAGCGGCCTGATGTCCGGCATGGATACGGAGAGTATCATAGCTCAGATGGTAGAGGCCAAAAAAGTAAAGGTAACAAAAGCGATAAAGGCTCAGAAGTCATTGAAATACAAGCAGGACGCATGGAAGGATCTGAATAAGCAGATTTTGAATCTGTACAATAAATCCTTGAACAATATGCGTTTTGAGAGTTCCTTTATCAAAAAGACAACGAAAGTATCTAACAGCAGCGCAGTATCTGTCATTACAGGTGAAGGCGCCATGAACAGTGTGCAGAGCATGACGGTGGAGGATCTGGCACAGACGGCTTATCTGACCGGCGGTAAGATTGAAGCGTCGGACGGGGGCAAGGTCACAGGTAACACCAAGCTCAGCGAGCTGGGCTTTACGACCGGCGCCAACGGAAATATAAGAATAAATGTGAACGGCGAAAATAAAGCTATCTCTGTGGACGGGAATTCAACGATCACCGGTTTTGTCAATACTCTTCGCAGCATCGGGCTGACAGTAAACTTCGATGAGAATAACGGAAGATTGCATATAGCTTCCAAGGCATCGGGCAAGGATCAGGATTTCTCTATCACGGCAACCAATGTGGCCGGACTGGAGGCTCTGTCGGCGTTAAAATTAAATTACAGTGAAGTAAGCGTTAGCGCCACTGACCGGGAAAGAGGAATTGAAGCAAAGGTTCAGGACGAGCTGGATCACTATACTGCCAAGAGGAACGGCGCATTGGCGGAGCAGAAGGATCTGATGGATCTTGTGCTGAAATATGGCGATGCAATCGATGCCAAGTTACAAGAGAACGGAAGCACCCTTACAGTAGCAACTTTTACCAATGGTACAAATACTATAACAGACGACCAGCTTGCTGATATATCTGATGCTATTGCGGATGTAGTCAATGAGGCCGGGAAGGGATCCGATGCTTATAAGGATCTGAATAGCTGGACCAATAGATGGAATGAAAGCGCAAAGACTCTGAAAGCGTTAGATGAGGACACTCGCTTTGAGGTGGACGGCAGCGGGAGTGTGTCGTGGAGAGCCGGTGAGGAGGCGAAATTCAAGGCTGAAGCAACTCAGACGGTAGATAAGATGATCGCGGATCAGAACGCTCTGGCTGCTAAGCTTAAAGCGGTTGAAGAGGGAACGGCTGATGATGCGACCATAAACGAAGTCAAGGGACTGAATCTGGCTCATAAGACAGCAGGTAAGGATGCTCACATCACTTTAAACGGTGTTGATTATTACTCTTCCAGAAATACTTTTGAAGTCAATGGCCTGACACTGACCGTAAGCGCAAAGACCGGTCCGGGCGAGGTGGTTACTATTACTACCGAAGATGATACAAACGGTGTATACGACATGGTCAAGAACTTCATAAAGGAATACAATGCCCTGATCAACCAGATGGATAAGTTTTATAACGCGGATTCCGCAAAGGGCTACGATCCTCTGACAGATGAGGAAAAAGAGGCTATGTCAGATTCCCAGATAGAGGAGTGGGAGAACAAGATCAAGGAATCCATCCTTCGCAAGGACAGCACGCTCGGAACCTTTTCCGGTGAGCTGAAGAGGATCATGATGGAGGGTGTGGAAGTAAATGGAACGAAGATGTATCTTTCCAACTTCGGCATCGGCACATTGAGCTATTTCAGTGCTGCGGAAAATGAAAGGAACGCTTATCATATTGACGGTGATCCTGATGATGACAGCACTTCGGGCAATGCAGACAAACTGAAATCCATGATAGCCAATGAACCGGACACCGTAGTTTCTTTCTTTACGCAGCTTTCAAAGAACTTGTATGACAAGATGTTTGATATGATGAAGAGCAAGGAAGGCTACAGCTCTGCCATGACCGCATATGACGACAAGAAGATGCAGTCGGATTATGATGATTATACGACAAAGATAAAGGAATTGGAAGATAAGCTTGCAGATTACGAGGATAAGTGGTATGCTAAATTTGCGGCAATGGAAACGGCGCTGGCTAAGATGCAGAATAATGCCAGTGCGGTAACCTCCCTGCTGGGCGGCTGATACCCGGATGCAGGCAATAAGCAGAATGCGTGATCATGGTCAGTGTCCGGCTGGGGAAATGTGATGAAAGGCAGGATGCAAGTATGGCATTACCAAAAGCATATGGACAGTATAATAACAGCAAAGTCTTGACAGCTTCTCCGGCGGAGCTGACACTGATGCTTTACGAAGGAGCGATTAAATTCTGCAATATTGCGATCGCTGCGGTGGAGCAGAAGGATATTGAGAAAGCGCATATCAATATTCAGAAAACAGAACGCATCATTGATTATTTCCGTCAGACACTGGATATGAAGTATCCGGTGGCAGAGGACTTTGAGCGTGTGTATTCCTATCTGAGCGGAAGGCTGGTAGAGGCTAATATGCGGAAGGACAAGGAGATTCTGGAGGAGGTCAATACGCATCTGCGCACTATGCGGGATACATGGAAGGAAGTCATGAGGATAAATAAGGAGCAGGGCATATGACGGAAAACTATCTGGCTCTCTTGGAGGAAAGTCTCAGGAAGAAGCTGCAGGTCATGGCTGAAATAAAGAAATACAACCTGAATCAGCAGGAAATGTTTCGGTCAGAGAATGTGGATTTTGACAGGTTTGATGAGTATGTGGCGGAAAAAGGGCGGCTCATTGATGAGCTGAGTTCATTGGACAATGGCTTTGAAGCGCTCTATGCCAATGTTGCCCGGGAGCTGGAAGGGAAACAAAGTAAATATGCAGAGCAGATAAAGACGCTGCAGAGACTGGTGACGGAGGTCACGGATACAGGCGTGGCTATTCAGAGTCAGGAGATCCGTAACAAGAAACTCATTGAAGACTATTTCAAAAAAGAGCGGGACGGCATCCGGATGAACCGAAAAACTTCCAAAGCGGCGATTGATTATTATAGGAATATGAACAAATCTTCTGTAGTGATGCCGGTATTTATGGATGACAAAAAGTAGTAATCAATAAAAGTCCGCAGCAGAAGTTGCGGACTTTTTAAAATTTTTGTATCCAGGGATTAAAGAATTGTAATTTGCAACCGATAATAATTATGTGTGTATCCTGTTTCAGCAATTGTACTTTATAGATCAGGGTGATATAATACAAGTCATAGTTATTTCAAGCTTGATATGAGCTCAATGGAATGGGAAAGCAAGCAGAATATATTAGCTGTGGGAAACAGACAAAATTCAAGGAGGAATGAAAAATGGGTATGATAGTAAAGCATAATCTTACAGCAATGAACTCCAACAGAATGCTGGGACTGACGACGAGTTCTCAGGCGAAGGCTACCGAGAAGCTGTCTTCCGGTTATAAGATCAACCGTGCGGCTGATGACGCGGCAGGCCTTGCGATCAGTGAGAAGATGAGGAAGCAGATCAGAGGTCTGACACAGGCATCTCTGAATGCTCAGGACGGCATCAGCGCAGTACAGACAGCGGACGGCGCTCTCAATGAAGTGCATGATATGATGCACAGGCTGTCTGAGCTGGCAGTGAAGGCTGCTAACGGAACTCTTTCCGAGACAGACAGGCAGGCAGTCCAGAATGAGGTTGATGAGCTGGTACGTGAGGTTGACCGAGTGTCTACGACTACCAAGTTTAATGAGACCTATCTGATGAGAGGCAGCAACGATGGGGATGCGGCAAGACTGTCTTTTGACGATGCAAACACTGCATTGGAAGATATATTTAAGGATGCACATCCGAATGCAGGAAATACTGCTCCTGCTCCTGTTGTTCCGAGCCCTCTTGTCAGTGCAAGCACAGGTATGTTTAATCTGCTGGTGAATGAGGATACTACGCCTTTTGACGCAACAAATAATCCTACAAATGCGGGTATAAATCAGGAAGCCAGTGATATAGCCAAGAATACGGTATATTCCGGCAAAACAGTAGGCCCCATCGGGGATGCCGCGCCCTATACTTATTATGTATTAGTGGAGAAAACAGAGGAAGATCCTAACGGCACTGCCGGCGCAGGGAAATTAAGCGTCAGTGAGGTTGTCAATAATATTAACGATGCTGCTAATAAATACAATAATCCTGTTACCAGTGATGGTTCGACTACGGTTAACGATGCTACTAAAGGCGGCACGTATGATGTAAAGGCATTCAGTAGCATGGATGAGCTGATGAAGGCTATCAAGTCAGACTATGGAACCGACATTAAAACAGTCAATTCGGTGTACAACTCTGATGTTAATCCGGGCCGTCTGGAGCTTAGGGTGGAGACTTTTGCTGACATCAATGATCCCATTGACCTGAGCCTGCATGTAGGCGCTGATTCTTCGGCTGATAACAAGATTTACATGAACATTGCCCAGCTCAGTGCCAGAGCTCTGGGACTCAACGGATTGGATGTGAGCGGAGACACCGGCGACGCAGCTACCGCAGCGATTGACGTGATTGCGGATGCCCTTCAGAGAGTATCCAATCAGCGTGCTGCTTTGGGTGCTATTCAAAACAGACTGGAGCACACCATTGCCAATCTGGACAACATTGTGGAGAATACTACCAGTGCGGAGGCGTCTATCCGCGATACGGATATGGCTACCCAGATGGTTGAGTACTCCAACAACCAGATCCTTGCACAGGCCGGTCAGGCAATGCTGGCTCAGTCCAATCAGGCGACATCGGGAGTATTGTCTCTGCTGCAGTAATGCCGGATAGTAAAGTAAATATGTGAGTGCAATAGACAACTATAGCGTTTATATGTGAAATTTAACTGCCGCATTTACGTTGATGAAGCGTGAATGCGGCAGTTTTTGATGTAAAGGGGAAATTCAAATGATATACTTATTTGTGACAGGAAAAAGCAGCGCATATCTGGATGATGTTTTTACTACGCTTCATTTACCGTTTGGCGCAGGGCATTGTTACAAATATCCTTGCAAGGATATTTCGCTGACTGTGGCAGCAAATGCGAATGAAAAAGCATGTTCCTCAGGTGAGTCGGTTCTGGTTTCTTTTTTTGATAGGGAAGCTCAGAATGACGGGCAGCTATATATTCCGCTTCGATATGGAAGACTGAAGAAGTGTGAGCTGTCTGAAGGGCAGTTCTATTACGAGGTAGTTCTGCAGGAATATTGCCATACAGACGATGAAAAAGCGTATTCAAGGCATATTTTGGACACTTTTCAGAGACAAACCCGCCATAGAGACGAGAGCGGCGCTATGAAAGGTGTTCTGGTGATTCGGAACGATGAATCAGAGGATGAATATACGGAGAAAAATTCCGAAAAATCATGGAGCAGCACGGTAAGACTGCTGTCATGTAGATCATTATTCCGGAAGTATTATTCCATTTTTACAAAGATGGAGCTTACAGACCGGGAAGGCAGGCCCGTGAAGCCCGCAGCTGAGGAAGAATATAGATATGATCTGATTATTGGCAAAGAATACATTGTGCGTTTATCTTATATCATTCCGTCCTTTAACGCAGATTCGATGGTTTCGGTATTGGCTTGCCTGGAAGACAGCAGAGGTATCTGCGGTGTGCTAAAGAAGGAATGCTTCTTGGAGAGCGAGCAGGGAAAATTTGAGCTTAAGCTGTGGCCAGACAGCAAGTCGGATATGATGCTGACATCTTTATCGATATCTGTTCAGGATAAGTCGGTAAATCAGAAGGACGTACGTTATGCTAAAAGAGCGGTAGACGTACGGGTGAGGAGCCGTATCAGGAAGGGATTGAAATATGTGATGCAAGGGGCTTGTGTGGTTGGCATCTGCATATCAACGTTTTTGACAGCGCTTCCTTATGGGGGCATCATGGAGGATACAAATGCATTGATAGCCGGGCAGGTTCCTTTGACATATATGCAGGAAATCATATATGACATAAGCTGTATGCTGGACAAGCATCAAAATACATATAGCCTGATATGCAGCATTGTTATGTCATTATCGACTTTTCTTCTGGTAAAGTTTACCGGGGAGGCAACGCTTTAGGTTTGCCTCTCTATTATGCGATTTGGCATAATTTGTGATTTTAGAATAGAGTCTGACATTTGGGCGAAAAAAAGGGATAGGGGTATTGATGGAGAGTTTTGAATGTATTATATCAAATTGAGAATATAAAGCTGACGTTTATGGTTGACAAAAGCGCATTCTTTGTGATAATATATGATATTATTGTTTTTGACCAGAATTATGCATTTTGGAATAAAACGTATACATAATTGCATATCATGCTGCGATTGAAAAGGAGAGACAAGCTGTGTATGCGTTAGAGGATATCTCCAAGGAGATAGTACAACGTATTCGTGATATATTGGATGAAAAAGCTTTAAGTCAGACTGATTTAGCCGCACGGTGCATAGAGGCTGGCTATTCTGTTTCGCAGCCTGAAATTTCTAAGATCATGTCTCTGAAAGTGAAACCTACACTATATTTTCTGCTTGCTTTAAGTGCAGTTTGTAATGTTTCATTGGACTATCTGGCTGGAAACGGGAAGAGACAAGCAGTTCTGCCTATTGATGATAATTCTTTTGCCATAGACCCTATTCGTGACGATGCGTTCAAAAATATTATAGGCAAGTATTGGGCATACTTCGAAAGTACTGATACTTTTTATGAAAATAAGCTTTTGGAGGGAGAAATGACATTCTCGGCCAGCCGCGGAATGTGTGAGGCTGTTTTTCTGCTTCATACCGGAGAATCAAAGGATGGAACTGAGGTCATAAAGCGATATGATGGCCAACTGGTGATATCTGCCAAGATGAGGGCGATGTATTGTATCCTTTATAATGTCAGGATCGGGGAGATCTGTTTCCTTGTATTTCGGTTTCGCAATTTTGCGGTCAAAGAAATGCTGTGCCGGATGGGACTGGTTGTCACGGTATCGGCCGGTGAACAGAAGCAGCCGGTATCCCATAAGCTCTTTATGAGCCGAGAGAGGCTGAAGGGAGAGACGTGGAATGAAATACTTTCTTATCTGCGTTTTTCGCAGGAAGATTTTACGATCGGAGAAGAGGAGCTTGATGAGATCATTGCGGAGTATCCGGAATATGCCAGTTTATTTTTCGGACTGAAACAAACCGCAAGGAGGGAGAGCCGTTTTGTTATAAGAGACTCGGATTTTCGGACGGTAAATAAGAAACTGAGCCAGTCGGAGATTGCCTATTTTAAGGGAATTGGATTGAGCAGGGCGGACACCTTGAAAAATGTGTCAATCTCAGAGAAGGAAGATGCGGCTATGTATGGGCTGGTTGCCCGACAAGACATAGCTCCTTTCGGATAAAATGCTTATGCAGCTGGCAATTACAACGAGCCATTGTCATACTATGAAAGAGAGAAGTCTGTAGGATGACATGGCAGGCATCAAAGAGGGTGATCGGATGAAACCTTTGAGACATATTAAACATATAGTTATGATTTACAATAGATTCGAGGAGGAAAAGGCAGAGCTTCTGTCCACCTTTTTCCGACTGATAGGAACATATGTTTTGGCATTTGTGTCACAGACAATCAACGAAGGAACTGATCTATCCTATAAGGATTTCGTGATCGTAATCAATAATAATGGGAAGAACACATGGATTGAGAGAGGGTATCGGCAGTATAATTGGATTCATATAAATATGGAGGCTTTGCTGTGTGGAGAAAATAACGTTGCGGTTCACCGTAATATCATAGGTAATCTGCTTAGGGATATGAAGAAGTTACCCTTGGGCGGGGAATTTGACGAAGCTGTCTTTAGAGAACTGGAGTGGTTGGCGGATGTATATACAAGTCAGAATCTGCTGCTTTACAATTATCATCTACGTCTGGTGACAGTAAGGCCTGAGAAGAGGAAAGGTATGCTTACGGCTGCCGTGGAGCATTTTCAAAAGGCATTGTCTCAAGCCGAAGGGCTGGAAGAGTCCCCCCACACTTTTTATTTCAGACAAGAGTGCAGACGTAAGGTGAATCTGGCGTGCAGGCTTGCGGGAAGACTGAAATATTATAGGGCGGAGGACCTGATGGCTACCAACCTGAATTATTTGAGCCGAAACAGAGAGTTTACCTGCTTGTGGACTCTGACCGGCCTTATAGCAGATGAGGACAATGACAAGGTATATATGGCTGTAAATTATTACCAGATGCATCTTAATGAGGAGAAACGGCTAGGGGATCCGGAGGATGAAAGGTTTCAGGGATACAGCCATTATCGCATGGGAAGGTATTATGAAAGGGTGGATATTAATTGGGAGAAAGCGCTGAAGTGTTATCAGGCAGCATATAGGTCGGCTCCTTTCAACTATAGGTTTACTTACAAGGTGGCTTTTGCCTATGAGACTTTGAGGCATGACCAGTGGGCGGAAAAGTATTATGATATTATTATGGAACAGATGGAGCCTTATATAGAAGGCGGCTATCTGACACCGTGTAAATGTGAGTATGCATTTAAGGTCGCAAGAAGGCTGATGCTGGTCAGTATGCGGCAGGGGCAGAACTTTTATGCGAAAAAGATGGCGGAACTGGCGATTCGGATATGGGAGGATATTCCTAATAATAGATTCATTGAAAGATTTTATGCCGGTGACGAGGCGAAGGAGATAAAGGAGGGGATGCAGCAGAGATTGACTATTGAACCGACAAGAGAAGAGCTGGAGGATATTGAAAAAATAATAGGAATGTACTATTAAAAGAAAGGGAATTGGGGAATTCATGGAGGAGAAAGAGTATCAGAGAGTGCATAAGGTCAAGATCAGAAAAGGAGATGTAGTAGAGAAGACGGCAGAGTTTCACGAATCGGCTTTTTCCTTGTTGTATGAGAAAGCGGAAGAGATGGTTCGGGATATTGTCCGCAGCCAGAAGGAAGGTGGCGAAAATGGTCACCTTCTTTCATTCATGGGAGAACGGGGAAGCGGAAAGACAACAGCAATGCTGTCTTTTTTGCGTGCATTGAAGGAAGGTAAAGCAACGAAAGGCGGCTTTCTGGCAGATTGCGAGAGGATACAGTTTGTGACGTTTGACGTAATAGACGCATCCATGCTGGAAGATGAAGAGGATTTATTTGAAATTATTTTGGCCCAGATGCTTGTTGATTTCCTGAAAAACAATGATAGAGAGAGATCTTGGGGAGAGACTTGGGGAGAGGGCAGCAGGGATGCCAGAAAGGAGCTCCAGAAAAAGTTCTATGATCTGCTGGAAGGATTCCGCAGCTTAAAGAGGAATGATCATAGGGATGAACTGACATCGCTGGCATCTCTGAAGAATCTGTCATTCAGTTCCCGGCTGAGGCAGAATTTTCAGGATCTTGTAAGGGCATATATCTTGTATGGTCTGGACGCAGGCTTTGGCGACGATGCATACGATCGAACCTATTTAGTTTTTGCGATAGATGATCTTGACATGAATATTGACAAAGGATTCGAAATGCTGGGGCAGATACATCGTTATATGCTGGTGCCTCATGTTATTATCATGGTCACTGCTAAATATGAGCAGCTGGAAATTCTGGGAAGGAAATATTTTTCCAGAATGGTTGAGCGGCTCGATAAGGAGACAGAGGACTGGAAAATTGAATATCTGAACCGGACGGTAAAGGAGTATCTGGAGAAGATGCTTCCGTCCTATCATAGGCTTTATCTGCCGGCTTTTGAAGACGGAGCAATGCGCTATGGAGACGACTTGATCCTGGAGAACGAAAAACAGCCGGTAAAGACGGCCATTCTGGGCAAGGTATTCAGTAGAACAGGTGTTTGTTTTGACGGCAGCGGAGACGAGCAGCATTATTTAGTGCCGACTTCCATGCGGGGGCTGAACGACTATTATTTATTTTTGGACGAGCTTGTAAGTCTGGAGTCTGCCGGTTCGTCCTATGAAATGACAGAGGAAGAGAGGCAGAAGGTCAAAAAAGACAATCTTGATAAGTTCCAGAATGATATTGTATACCGCTATGCAATGGAGTGGCTTATGATTTCAGAGCGGCAAGGGGTTCACGGGCTTCTGCGGAAGAAATTTCCTCAATGGAATACATATTTGTATCAGTATTTGAGCCGGATTATGCGTTGGTTTAAGACGGAAGGGAAAGGGAGGATCGAGAGAAATGATAGAATCCTGATCGATATGTTCATGAGAGGCCAGATATCTTTTGGCAATATGCTATGGGGGATCTATTGGTGTGTCGAGAATGCGTGGGTAACCAAGGAATGGAAGAACTGTATTATTGCGCTTTATTCCCTTGAGCTGAACAGAAAGATGTGGAAAGAGCAGGGCTTAAGCAAGGATACCTTTGGCGGAAGTGTCATAGGGCTTTGGACAAATCGGATTTTTCCGCAGGCGGTTCTGGTGCCGGATGGGATGAAGAGGGAAAGTATGCGGTTCGGAGGAAGCGTCAGGGGCTGCAGGGCAATTATTGATTTTACGTGGAAGGTGGAAAATCCTCCCGTGCAAGAGGGGCTGATCGACTGGCTGTTTGCATATAAAGGGGATGTTCGGGCCATAGAAGTTATTATGCTGTTTTTCGAAGCGTTTCATGATAACTCTATAAAAAACGATAAAATACGGATGGAATCCTATGTGCAGACTGAAGGGAAAAACAGATCTGGTGAATCGTCGAGCAATACTGATGAGCCGGATGGGTCAATAGCAATAGTGAAGATAGAAAACGGGAGCCTTGATTTCAATCTTCTGGGCTTTCTGACTAATCTGCTGGAGTGTGAAGGGTTCTACAGAGAGCTTCATGAGGCTTTTATCCAAAGCTGGCTGACTTTTTTCCATGTGGAAAATACGGGGAATCCGGAGAAGACGATAGAGGCGTTCCGCAAGAAAGAGGGATTGTCACTGTACGGGCAAATAGAAAAATGGAACAAGGAGGCCGAGGGGCTGGTGCTGCCTTATCAGCATACGGACATATATGTCAATATTCTGACGGAGCTGCAGCAATGGAGCATGATTAACCTATCAGAGAGGCTGAATGCTTCAAATGCATGGGAACTATTGAGGGAAGTGGTTCTGCAGATGGAGATATTGCTGGAGCAAAAGGAGGAATTCCTAAGCAATATGGGCTCCGGCTATAATGGGGACTTGCTTGGGCATTTTAGGAAATGTCCTATTATCAAATGCATTAAGGATTACAGAAGTATGGGGCTGTGTGAAAACTTCCCTGAAAAGTTCGGAAAAGTTTTTGTGCGGTGCTGCAGCAGGAATGACTATGACAGGCTGTATGATCCTGAGAGTGAAATCAGTACATCCGAAGACACAAGTCAAGAGGACATATCATAGGAGTCGGCACACGATAAAAGGGGAAACAGAAAAACTATGAGAAATGCAGAAGAGACTTTGGTCATCTTGCTGAAGTACGTGTCGGCACAGGAGATACTTAGACATGAGATCACCTATGATCAGTGGAGTGAAGAGGAATTCGTAAAGTTTGCTGCCGTATACCTGAAGCATTATACGGAAGGAGAGAGCAGACTTCTGCACCATTGCCTGCAGGGGTATACGAACGATTTCAGGATCTTATCAGGGCGGAAGGGCAAAACAGGTGGGCTGAATCCGTTTAGCTTGATCTTTTTTCTGGTTCGCAGCCTGCTTTTGATTTCGGATAACAAGCTGGAGGTTCGTTATGAGAAGCTGCTGGAGTGGCGCAGGCTTACAGTTCAGCTGAGTGAAGATATCTTTACCTGCGCGTATCTTGCGGCAGCAGGATCCAATGGAGACGGAATATGGGAAGGCTGGTGCTGGGACGCAGTGATCGGGCATAATAACCAGCGCCTGAATAGGCTTCTGGAACAAGGGATCAGTGAGAACCACTTTCATTTGTGGGCCTCTGCACCATATTTTCAGCTTTTCTGGGTGGTGATGATGAATCATAATAGGGGACCGCAGGGATATGATGTGCTGTTTCGGGATATGGATAGGAGAAGGCAGTATGTAAGCTTCAATCTGGACGAGATGCATGGGAATGTGCCCTATCGGATCCAGTGCCTTCAGGCCATGCTGATCAGAGCGTATCTATATACATGGCTTACTGGCATGGTGCTGGAGATCGGAGAATATGACATATCTGTCAGGGAAGTGCAGGGCCAGATAAGCCCGGACGAGCTGCAAAGGCTGATGGATTATGGTTATAGAGGTGTTTCTGTTCCCTTGAAAGCCGTCAAAGGCATGGTGCCAGAGAAGTGGTACCAAGAACAATGCCGAAGAAAGGCTTATGGAAGGGTGATGACCCTGCTGGAGTCTTCGTGGAACATCGAAGCCTATCAGCCGGAGATATTGTCGGCAATTTCAGCGATTCGGGAATTCGGTCCGGGAAGGGAGGACTATGTGAGCCTGCGGCTGGAGGATGTGGGGCATCTGTCGGACGCAGAGCGGATTTATTGTGGGGAGAGATGGTTTCTCTGTCAGATGTTTCAAAAAATACGCAGGGATGTGGCGGCATATCGTGAGGAATACAACTGGTTTTACGCTTATCTTGTGATTAAGGAGGGGATTAGGAGCGAGCTGGTACAGGTGAACGATAAGATAGGCTTTTTGAACTTCCAGAGATACAGCAGAAGGAAGAAAAAAGGGCTGCCAGAAGAAAAAACAGAGTATGTGGGTCAGATGGCGCTTCGGAACACGTTGAGGAATCCGCATCTGTTATCCTTGGAAGCAAGGATAACACCTTGTGACACAGCGCAGGAAAATAGGGATTACATAAAGATGCTCGACGGTCTGCTGGAGCCGGATCAAAGGGAAAGATGCTTTTATGTATTCCATTTCCCCAAGACGGCAGACAAAACGCCGCAGATCATGCAGGATATCGCCTGCAGACATTATGATAAAAGGAAACAGCTTAAGAAGCAGGCGGAGGAGCTGGTGCTTTTCCGTGAGAGATATCCGACGGCCGCAAAAAGAGTAAAGGGGATAGATGCCTGCTCTTATGAGATTGGATGCAGGCCGGAAGTATTTGCGCAGGCGTTTCGGTACCTGAGGGGACATGTCCTGAGGATAGAGGGCTGGGACGGGATAGAAGTAGTGCCTCAGCTGCGTATTACCTATCATGTAGGGGAAGATTACCTGGATATGGCGGACGGCCTCCGGGCAATCGATGAAGCGGTGCGCTTTCTGGAACTGGACTGCGGGGACAGACTGGGGCATGCGATCGCATTGGGATACGATCCGGAAAGATGGTACAAGGAGAAAAATTACAAGATATTGTTGACGGAGCAGGACTACATTGACAATATTGCGTGGATGTATGGGAGGATCGTGGAGTTTAAGATTACACAGCAGGAGCCTCTGCTGCATTATCTGGAAAAGGAATTTGAATACCATTTCAGGAGAGTGTACGGGAGCAGGATCCCGGAGGGAAATAAGTGTTATTCTATTTTTACATATTATTATGCAGAGCGGCTGCGGGGGAACTGCCCGGAATACTACTGGGAACGCAGGTGCAGACAGCCTGGGGAGTGTGTGGAACGGTATTATGATTATGCGCTGCAGCGTGACGGTACGGAAAAGAATAATTACAACGAAGTACAAGAAGCTGTCGTCTTGTACTATTTGTACCATTATGACAGTGAGGTAAAGCGTGCGGGATTGAAGGCGCTGGAAATCGATATCAGCAGGCAGTGGATCCGTGGAATTACGGCCTTGCAGAAAAAGATGCAGAGCTATGTGGCTATGCGGGGGATTGCGATAGAGACCAACCCTTCCTCCAATATGATGATTTCCGGTCTGCAGAAATATGACGAACATCCTATTATCAGGCTTTATAATCAGGGGCTGGTGAGCGACCAGAGGAAGCTGGAGGAATGCGCACAGCTTTCGGTGTCGATCAACACTGACGACAAGGGTATATTTTCCACCTCTCTGGAGAACGAATATGCGCTGATGGCCTGCACTCTGGAGCAGTGCAAGGACAATGATGACAATTATCTATACAGCAAGACACTGGTATACGAATGGCTTGACAGAGTCAGGGAGTTTGGAAATACACAGAGTTTTGGAGAAAATTAAAAAAAACCCTAAAGTAATTTAAAATCACTCCGATATACTTATCAAGTAAAGCAAAAAGCAGAAAATGCTTGCAAGAACTTCTGTTTTAGCTTACGACGTGGGAATCCGAATCAATACGCACGATTGCAGGAGGATCCTCGTTTATTGTCTGCCGGATGGATGAACGTGCGGATCAGACGGAAGGCAGACCTAAGCGGCCTCAAGGAAGAGGCAATATATTCAAGGAGGAATAATCATGGTAGTACAACACAATTTAACAGCAATGAACTCTAACAGAATGTTAGGACTGACCACGAAGACTCAGGCTAAGGCTACTGAGAAGCTGTCATCCGGTTATAGGATCAACCGTGCAGCAGATGATGCAGCAGGTCTGGCTATTTCCGAAAAGATGAGAAAGCAGATCAGAGGCCTGACACAGGCTTCCACCAACGCACAGGACGGCATCAGCGCAGTGCAGACCGCAGAAGGCGCTCTGACCGAAGTGCATGATATGCTTCAGAGAATGAACGAGCTGTCTGTTAAGGCTGCAAACGGCACCCAGTCCGAGAGCGACCGTCAGGCTATCCAGAGCGAGATCAACGCACTGGTTACCGAGGTTGACCGTGTAGCTATCACCACAAAGTTCAATGAGACCTATCTGCTGAAGGGCAGCAAGAGCGGTGAGGTTGGCAAACTGGAGTTTGAGGATGCAAAAACTGCTATAGGTGGTGCTTCTAATAACAAGACTACCAGTGAGTTTAAGTCCGTTATAACAACTACATCTGGCAAAGCTGTAAATGAAGGCACTGGTGTCTTGACTGCGCGTGTAACTGACATTGATAACAGAGCGCTTCAAACTGCTACTTTCGTGTATGGAGCTGCTGGTACTACAGCCACGATTGGTGGTGCAGCTACTGCTGGTCTGACGACCCCTAATACGACCGCCGGCGGCAAGATTGCTGACACAGTTACTACGATTGATGCAGATACTGTAAATAAGGTTGCAAATAGTACCAATATAACTGGCGCAGTAATTACAGTAGGGAAGACTTCATATTATGCGGTTTATTCTACAAAAGAAACTGTATCTGGTAAAGGGTGCGGATCTGTAAGCGAGGTAATAGATGTACTGAATGCTTATGGTAAGGCAACAAAAAATGCTGCTACTGGAGATCACTCAATAAAGGCATATGCAAGTCTTGATGAGATGATGGCTGCCATTAAGCAGGATTTTGGTACTGATATCAAGACCATTAGCTCCTATTATGAGAGCAACATCACTACTGACAGTAATCGTTATGGTACAGGGTTTGCTGCTGGTAAGACAGACGAACTTGGTGGAACTACAACAGCAGGTACTATGTTGAAGGTTGAGATGTTCTCCGATATGAACGAGGCAGTTGACCTGAGCCTGCATGTAGGTGCGGATTCTTCTTCCGACAACAAGATCAACATGAATATCGCCATGATGAGTGCAAGGGCCCTTGGCATCAATGGTCTGGATGTAAGCGGTGATACTGCTGACAATGCAACCGGCGCTATCGACACAATCGCAGCCGCTCTGCAGATGGTTTCCAACCAGAGAGCATCCCTTGGTGCTATCCAGAACAGACTTGAGCATACCATCAACAATCTGGACAACGTAGTAGAGAATACCCAGAGTGCTGAGTCTGCTATCCGCGATACAGATATGGCTACGCAGATGGTTTCCTACTCCAACAACCAGATCCTTGCTCAGGCAGGTCAGGCAATGCTGGCGCAGTCCAATCAGGCAAATCAGGGTGTTCTGTCCCTGCTTGGCTAATATCTGTAAGAGTTTTAAGCAACAGAGCAGTGGAAAAGGTATGGTACGGTTTTCCATTGATGAGAATTGTAAAGAGAGAGGGAGCTGGCGAGAGCCGGTTCCCTCTTTGAGTATGACAAAAATGACACCAGTCTATGGTGAAAGCATACAAGGGGCATTTGCTTATGCAAAATTTTTTGGAGTAAATATACTTGAAAAGGATATTGCAATTATTCCCTAAATGTGTTAAACTGCTTCTAAGCAAAGAATTCAAAATTCTATCAGGATTCTACATCATCAGGACAATCAAGTGATTTCGGACTTCTTGCTTAAAATTCACAGACAATTGATTATGGAATGGCGGCAGGAA
>CAXHOW010000013.1:0-91971 GCA_964018205.1 uncultured Acetatifactor sp.
TTCGCCCTTTTTGCAACAAGTGTCATAAAATACATATACTTGTAATCTATTTTCCTTCTGTCGCAATCGCTGCCTGCGCTGCCGCCAATCTTGCAATCGGCACCCTGAACGGTGAGCAGGACACATAGTCCAGACCGATCTGGTGGCAGAATTCCACGGAGGAAGGATCTCCGCCGTGCTCGCCGCAGATTCCCACATGGAGCTTGGGATTCACGGGCTTGCCCAGCTTGATCGCCATCTCCATCAGCTTGCCCACACCGGTTCTGTCCAGCTTTGCAAAAGGATCGTTCTCAAAGATCTTTGTATCATAGTAGGCATTGAGGAACTTGCCTGCATCGTCACGGGAGAATCCGAAGGTCATCTGGGTCAGGTCATTGGTTCCGAAGCAGAAGAAGTCGGCCTCCGCAGCGATCTCGTCCGCTGTAAGCGCTGCTCTGGGGATCTCGATCATGGTGCCCACTTCGTACTCCAGCTTCACGCCTGCGGCTGCGATCTCGGCATCCGCGGTCTCCACTACCACCTTCTTTACGAACTTCAGCTCCTTGATCTCACAGATCAAAGGAATCATGATCTCAGGCTTCACGTTCCAGTCCGGATGAGCCTTCTGCACATTGATGGCCGCACGGATGACAGCTCTGGTCTGCATCTTTGCGATCTCGGGATAGGTGACTGCCAGACGGCAACCCCTATGGCCCATCATGGGATTGAACTCATGCAGGCTTTCGATGAAGTTCTTGATCTCCTCCACAGTCTTGCCCTGAGCCTTGGCCAGCTTCTCGATGTCGGCTTCCTCTGTGGGAACGAACTCGTGAAGAGGCGGATCAAGGAAACGGATGGTGACGGGGCATCCCTCCAGAGCCTCGTACAGCTTCTCAAAGTCACCCTGCTGGTAAGGAAGGATCTTGTCAAGGGCTTCCTCTCTCTCCTCCACTGTGTCTGCGCAGATCATCTCACGGAAAGCGGCAATCCTGCTCTCCTCAAAGAACATATGCTCGGTACGGCAAAGGCCGATGCCCTCTGCGCCAAGCTCACGGGCCTTCTTTGCGTCTGCAGGAGTATCCGCATTGGTGCGTACCTTCAGGACTCTGTATTTGTCGGCCCATGCCATGATCCTGCCGAACTCGCCGGCGATCGTAGCGTCCACGGTAGCAATCCTTCCGCCGTAGATATTGCCGGTGGAGCCGTCAATGGAGATGTAATCTCCCTCCTTGAACTCTTGTCCTGCAAGGGTAAATTTCTTGTTGGCTTCATCCATGGTGATATCGTCGCAGCCGGACACACAGCAGGTTCCCATGCCTCTGGCAACCACTGCCGCATGGGAAGTCATGCCGCCCCGCACGGTCAGGATACCCTGAGAAACCTTCATGCCCGTAATATCCTCAGGGGAGGTCTCAAGACGAACCAGCACCACCTTCTCGCCTCTTGCGGCCCATTCCTCTGCATCCTCTGCGGAAAATACAATCTTGCCGCAGGCAGCTCCGGGAGATGCGCCCAGACCCTTGCCGATAGGCGTAGCCGCCTTCAGCGCGGCAGCGTCAAACTGGGGATGGAGCAGAGTGTCCAGATTCCGGGGATCGATCATGGCCACAGCTTCCTTCTCGGTCCTCATGCCCTCGTCCACCAGATCGCAGGCGATCTTCAGAGCGGCCTGCGCCGTCCTCTTGCCGTTTCTGGTCTGCAGCATATAGAGCTTCTTGTTTTCGATGGTGAACTCCATGTCCTGCATATCTCTATAATGATTCTCAAGCTTATCGCATACATCCTTGAACTGCTCGAACACCTCGGGCATGATCTCCGCCATCTTTGCGATGGGCATAGGGGTACGCACACCTGCAACCACGTCCTCGCCCTGTGCGTTCATCAGGAACTCGCCCATGAGCTTCTTCTCGCCGGTGGCAGGGTCTCTGGTAAAGGCAACGCCGGTACCGGATTCGTCGGACCAGTTGCCGAATGCCATCATCTGTACGTTGACAGCGGTTCCCCATGAATAAGGGATGTCATTGTCCCTGCGGTATACATTTGCGCGGGGGTTGTCCCATGAACGGAACACTGCCTTCACTGCACCCATGAGCTGCTCCTTGGGCTCATCAGGGAAGTCCTCCCCGATCTTCTCCTTGTACTCAGCCTTGAACTGGTTTGCCAGCTCCTTCAGGTCTGCGGCGTTAAGCTCCACGTCCTGCTTTACGCCCTTCTCCTTCTTCATCTCGTCAATGAGCTCTTCAAAATACTTCTTGCCCACTTCCATGACGACATCAGAGTACATCTGGATAAACCTTCTGTAGCAGTCCCATGCCCATCTCTCATTGCCGGTCTGGGCAGCAATAGTATTCACAACCGTCTCATTGAGGCCCAGGTTCAGGATGGTGTCCATCATGCCGGGCATAGAGGCCCTGGCGCCGGAACGCACGGAAACCAGCAGAGGATTCTGGGTATCACCGAATTTTTTGCCGGTGATCTCCTCCATTTTACCTATATATTCATTGATCTGCCCTTGAATCTCATCATTGATCTGTTTGCCGTCCTCATAATACTGAGTGCAGGCTTCCGTGGTGATGGTGAAACCCTGAGGTACGGGTAGTCCTAAATTGGTCATCTCTGCCAGGTTCGCACCCTTACCGCCGAGAAGTTCCCGCATGTTCGCATTGCCTTCCGTGAACAAGTACACCCATTTCTTCATACATTTTCTCCTTAACAATATTTTTTGGCAACCGAAAAATCGCCCGGCAGCACTCTGCCTAAAGTCGGACGACCTCCCAGTACTGGCTTTATTGTAACAATTTACCAGCAAAATATCAAGACAAACCGTATTGTTTTTCGACAAGTAAATTATTTTCGTGCAATCTGTCCACTTTTCACTGAACCCCGCAAACATTTTGCACAACAAAAACTGTCCGCCCACCCAATAGTCTTATAAGACATTACTTACGGGATGCCTCGGCAGGTACAAAACTGTCAAATATGAAAACATCAAAATATTTTTTTGCCTCCTCCATCTGCTCCTGACTCTTCACCGTCCATGCCACTGCGGTGTTATGATACAGTCCCCGGCATATCCTTCTTGCGAGGATCCGGGGATATTTCCGGTTGTAGGCAACGAAATCCGGCTTGGCCAGCCAGTTGAGCAGCAGATTCTGGAGCAGGAAATACAAGGCTCCCCTATACTCCCCCTCTCTCAGGAACGCATCCGCCAGCTGGCCTCTGGCAACCTCCTTCCTGTTTCTTCGGTACCACAGCACAGCAAGCGGGTTAAAGGATTCTATGCAGTACATCCCCGGGTATCCCGCCAGCAGCGCATCCGCCTTTCCGCAGACTTTTATGTCCAGATTATCCGTCTTCAGCTCCACGATCAGGGGCACTCGGCCGTCCACCAGCTTCAGCACCTCCTCCAGCTTCGGTATCCTCTGGTCCGTGCCGCAGAGCGGATACTGCTGCAGGTCTTCATAGGTATACTGGCATATCTTGCTTTCCTCCCCGCATATGCGCTTCAGGGTGAAGTCATGGAACACCACCGGTATGCCATCCTTCGTCAGCTGCACATCCAGCTCGATGCCGAAGCCCGCCTCCACGGCTTTCTGAAACGCCCGCAGGGAATTCTCCGGCGCATCCGTCCCGTTGTCATGGAGCCCCCTATGGGCATACAGCCATTGCCGGAAGGGTTCCATGTCCGGCTTCTTTATCATTCTGGGCATTATCATCAAAAAATACAGCAGCGCAAGAGCCGCGGCGCAGATTCCAATGATCATCAGTACATTCATGATTTAAATCCCTCCCTCCTCCACTCTAGTGCATTTTGCTTCCGTTTTCAAGGGTTTTCGTTGAATTTTCCTTGCCAATTCAAAGGTTTTATGTATAATAGGAATGGATATCTGTCATATGAACGACAAGGAGGCAAGGAACAGAATATGATAAGCGTAAGCAACGTGACCTTACGAATCGGGAAGAAGGCATTGTTCGAGGATGTGAACATCAAATTCACCGAGGGCAACTGCTACGGCCTGATCGGCGCCAACGGAGCCGGTAAGTCCACATTCTTAAAAATCCTCTCCGGCGATCTGGAGACCACCAGGGGAGATGTGATCATCACCCCCGGCCAGAGACTCTCCGTGCTGGAGCAGGATCATTTCAAATACGACGATTATATAGTGATGGATACGGTCATCATGGGCAATGCGCGCCTCTACCAGATCATGAAGGAAAAGGATGCCATCTATGCCAAGGAAGACTTCACTGACGAGGACGGCATCCGGGCCAGCGAGCTGGAAGGAGAGTTTGCCGAGCTGGACGGCTGGGAGGCTGAGTCCAATGCGGCCATGCTGCTCAACGGTCTGGGAATCGGCACAGAGCTGCATTATTCCCCCATGAAGGATCTGGACGGCAGCATAAAAGTGAAGGTTCTGCTGGCAAAGGCGCTGTTCGGCAACCCGGACATCCTGCTGCTGGACGAGCCCACCAACCATCTGGATCTGGATGCCATCGCATGGCTGGAGGATTTCCTCATCGATTTCGAGAATACCGTCATCGTGGTATCCCATGACCGTTATTTTCTGAACAAGGTATGTACCCATACCGCAGATATCGACTACGGCAAGATCCAGCTCTATGCCGGCAACTACGATTTCTGGTACGAGTCCAGCCAGCTGCTGGTCCGGCAGATGAAAGAGGCCAACAAGAAGAAGGAGGAGAAGATCAAGGAGCTGCAGGAATTCATCTCCCGCTTCTCCGCAAACGCTTCCAAGTCCAAGCAGGCTACCTCCAGAAAGCGCGCGCTGGAAAAGATCGAGCTGGAGGAGATCAAGCCCTCCAGCCGCAAATACCCTTACATTGACTTCCGTCCCGACCGGGAGATCGGAAACGAGGTGCTCACCGTGGAGCATCTGTCCAAGACCATAAACGGGGAAAAGGTACTGGACGATATCTCCTTCGTAATGGGACATGATGACAAGATTGCATTTGTAGGCGGCCAGGAACTGGCCAAGACCACGCTGTTCCAGATCCTCATGGGCGAGCTGGAGCCGGACGAGGGCAGCTACAAATGGGGCGTCACCACCTCTCAGGCCTATTTCCCCAAGGACAGCACCGCGGAGTTCGACAATGAGATGACCATCGTGGAGTGGCTCACAGGCTACTCCCCTGTCAAGGACGTGACCTATGTCCGGGGCTTTCTGGGGCGTATGCTGTTTGCGGGAGAGGACGGGGTCAAGAAGGTAAAGGTGCTGTCCGGAGGAGAAAAGGTCCGGTGCCTGCTGTCAAAGATGATGATCAGCGGTGCCAACTGTCTGGTGCTGGACGAGCCCACCAACCATCTGGACATGGAATCCATCACCGCCCTGAACAACGGGCTGATCAAGTTCCCCGGCGTAGCGCTGTTCTCCTGCCATGACCATCAGTTCGTCCAGACCACCGCGAACCGCATCATGGAGATCCTGCCCGGCGGACAGCTCATCGACAAGATCACCACCTACGACGAGTATCTGGCCAACGACGAGATGGCGAGGAAGCGCACCGTGTTTACGGCTCAGAGAGAAGGGGATGAGGATTGAAGATGACAGATGACAGCAATGCCTGTCACACACAGAAAGGTATTTCCAAGAATATGCTTCCCATCGACCTGCATGTGCATTCCACACGCTCTGACGGCACCTTCACTCCCTCGCAGCTTGTGGATTATGCCATAGAAAAGGGTCTGGCAGCCTTTGCGCTGACAGACCATGACACGGTGGACGGGCTGGCGGAGGCTTTTGTCTATGCGGAAAGCCTCCGCCTGAAGCAAAGCGCTCCCCTTGTTCCGGAGGTCATCCCGGGCATCGAATTCTCCACGGAATATTGCGGACGCGACGTGCACATTCTGGGACTCTATATCGATTATCAGGACCAAGCTTTTACTAATAGGCTTCAGGAATTTGTGGATACCCGCATTCTGCGCAATAGGAAAATGTGCCGCCTGCTGCAGGAGGCAGGCTTCGACATCACCTATGAGGCCCTTCTGGAGGCTTTCCCCGATTCCGTGATCACCAGAGCCCATTATGCCAAGTATATGCTGGGCCGAGGCTACACCCGGAGCATGAAGGAGGCCTTTGACCGCTATATCGGCGATGACTGTCCCTGCTATGTCCCCCGTGAAAAGGTGACTCCCGTCCAGGCGGTGAAGCTGGTGCTGGAAGCAGGGGGTGTCCCCATACTGGCCCATCCCATCCTTTACCGCCTGACCGCCCCCCAGCTGGAGGAGCTGACTCTGGAGCTGAAGGCTGCAGGCCTCGTAGGCATCGAAGCCGTCTACAGCACCTACAATGAAGCGGAGGAACGGCAGATCCGCACTCTTGCGGCAAGGCAGGGGCTGCTGGTCAGCGGCGGCAGCGATTTCCACGGCTCCAACAAACCGGGGCTGGACCTGGCTGTGGGCTACGGAAGGCTCTTCGTGCCATATTCCGTGCTGGCAGACATTAAGAAAGCGGCAGGACGATAATGTCCCGCCGCTTTCCCGGCCTTCGATAGCCAGAGATTCCTTTCTCATGCAGTGAACCGGGAGCAGCCGTTTCGGTCACACCGAGCCTACCGCATACAGCAAGCGCCGCCTGCTGCCCCGCCCCTTGGCAGATGCCGCCATGTTCAACCTTCTACAATCAGATATCTGCCGTCGCCGATATCAAAGACTTCGTCCGCATCCAGAATCTCATCGTCGCTCATGCCTTCCGTATCCATGCCCTCTTCCTCGAAAAATTCGATGACCTCATCCACGGAGTCAACTACCACCGCCATGCAGTCAGCCAGAAAATTTTCCGCCTCTTCAAGAGTCTCTGCCACCTTGCTCGGAAACAGCTGCAGCTGGTTCTCCAGAAAGCACTCCAACACCTCTTCATCAAAGTCGTGATCCTGCATTTCAATTCACACCCCCTTGCTTCTTTATGCTGCCTTCATGCCCACATAATAATACGATTATATGCTTATGTCAATATCATTGCATCAAGTCACTCAAAAAAGAGAGCAAATTATTTGTAAATCAGGCGCCTGACTCAGGTAAAACGCAGCAGCTCCAGCGGATATTCGATCAGATCGTCTGCGCCGCCCTCCTCCAGCTCCTTCCTGTCCCTGAACCCCCAGAGGGCCCCTACCGTAAAGACCCCTGCGCTCTTACCGGTCTTCATGTCGGTGGCCGTGTCCCCCAGATATAATATCTCCGACGACGAAAGGCTCAGCCTTTCCTGAATCCGGAAGACACCCTGCGGGCTGGGCTTGATCTCCAGCCCTTCCTCCTGTCCTTGTATGATGTCGAAATACCCCTCTCCGAACAAGCTTTCTATCACGTTCACGGTCTCCGCATGAGGCTTGTTTGACAGCACCGTTATCTTTACTTCCTGCTCCTTCAGAGTCGCCAGCAGCTCGGGGATCCCCTCATAAGGCCGCACCCGGTACATACAGTTCTCACGAAACACCTCACGGTAACGGGCATAGGCCTCCTTAAAATGCACAAGCTCCGTATCTCCGCCTGCCGCCAAGGCGCGCCGGATCAGATTTGCCGCCCCATCCCCCACAAAATACTTATACTGCTCCACGGAAAAAGGGCCGTATCCGAAAGGCTCCAGTGCCATGTCCCCGCTGTATTTTATGCTGTGGATGGAATCGGAAAGGGTTCCGTCCAAATCAAATATCACTGCTTTCTTCATTCACCGATCCACTCCTTTGCCTCCTGATAGAGCCTGCCTGCCGGCAGTCCTACCACATTATTGTAATCTCCTTCGATTTTTTCTACGAATCTGGCAAAGAAGCCCTGAATCCCGTAGGCCCCTGCCTTATCCATACAGTCCCCCGTAGCCACGTAGCAGGCAATTTCCTCTTCTGTCATGGGATAAATGCTCACTCTGGTCACTTCATGGAACACCTTCCGGCATATCCTGCGGCTGCCGCTATCCGTTTCAGCTCTCCCGGTAAAACGCCCCTCTCTGACTGCCTCATCCTGAAGCCTCCCGCCCCTGTACAGCAAGGTCACTCCCGTATACACCTCATGGGTCTTTCCGGAAAGCCTGCGAAGCATTTCCGCCGCGGCCTTCCTGTCAGAGGGCTTCCCCAGAATCTCTCCCCCTGCCGCCACCACCGTGTCCGCGCCGATGACCAGCACATCCTCCGGCACATCCTCCAGCATACGGAGCGCCGCCTCCGCCTTCTGGCACGAAAGCTCCTCTACCACGCCTCCCGGCTCCGAAGCTGCGGCCTTTTCTTCAATGCCCGCTGTCAGCACCTGAAAGCCGATACCGATCTGGGCCAGCAGCTCACGCCTGCGGGGAGACGACGATGCAAGTATGATTTTCAGCATTCTCTCGCTCCTGTTCTCCTAAGACTCATGATGGGTCTCCGGTATGAATGTTCTGGTGACGGATGCCCCTTCTCCGGCGGCCTCCTTGGCCAGAGCAGCCGCCTCCTGACAGAATTCCTCCTGAGAGCTGCAGGGCTTCTTTCGCCTTTTCTCCACCTTCTGGTAAGTGCCGTCACCCTGCAGCACCGATGCCTTGATATTGTCGTCAAGCTGGCACTGGAGGATATGCAGAAGCTCCTCCTTCAGCTCTGGTCTGTCCACAGGGAAAAGGATCTCCACCCGGCGCTCCAGATTCCGGGGCATCCAGTCCGCGCTGCCGCAGTATATCTCATAATGCTCATCATTCTCAAAGTAAAATATCCTGCTGTGCTCCAGAAAATTTCCCACGATAGAGCGCACTGTGATATTCTTGCTGACATCGGGGATCCCCGTCCTGAGGCAGCAGATGCCCCTGACGATCAGGTCGATCTTCACTCCCGCCGCAGAAGCCTTGTACAGCGCCGCAATGATATCCTGATCGCAGAGAGAATTCATCTTGGCAATGATCCGGGCGGGACGGCCCTCCTTGGCATATTTCGCCTCCCTTTCGATCAGATGGAGGAACTTTTTCTTCAGCCACAGCGGCGCCAGAGACAGCTTGTTCCAGATCAGGGGCTCGGAATATCCTGACAGCATATTGAATACGGCCGTCGCATCCTCCCCTATTCTTTCCGAACAGGTCAGCAGCCCGATGTCGGTATACAGCTTCGCGGTAGCGTCGTTGTAATTGCCCGTCCCAAGATGCACATAGCGGCGTATGCCCTCTTCCTCCCTGCGCACCACCAGCGTGATCTTGCTGTGGGTCTTCAGGCCCACCAGACCATAGATCACATGACACCCTGCCTTCTCCAGCATTCTGGCCCAGACAATGTTGTTTTCCTCGTCAAATCGGGCCTTCAGCTCCACCAGCACCGTCACCTGCTTCCCGTTCTCGGCCGCAAGGGCCAGAGCGGCGATAATGGGGGAATTGCCGCTGACCCGGTACAAGGTCTGCTTGATGGCAAGGACATCCTTGTCTCTGGCGGCCTGACGGATAAACTCCACCACCGGCTCAAAGCTCTGGTAGGGATGGTGCAGCAAGATATCTCCCTTGCCGATCTCGTCAAAGATCACACAGCCCGCAGGAAGCTGCGGCACCTGCTTCGGCACGAACTTCTCTGCCTTCAGATGATCGAATCCATCCAGCCCGTACAGCTTCATCAGCACGGTCAGGTCCAGAGGCCCCTCTATTGCGTAAATATTCTGCTCCTCTATGTGAAGCTCATCCTTCAGGATCCCCAGAAGCCGCTTGTCGCATCCTGCCGCCACCTCCAGACGGATGGCCTCCCCCCACTGGCGCTTTTTCAGCTGCTTTTCGATCTCCTTTAACAGATCCGCGGCCTCATCCTCCTCAATGGTCAGATCCGCGTTGCGCATGATCCTGAAGGGATAGGCGCATACGATGTCATAGTTCAGGAAAAGCTTGTGCATATTCCTTTCGATGATCTCCTCCAGAAAGATGACCTTCCTCCCGTTTTCCACGGAGGGAAGCTCTACGATACGGCTTAATACCCCTGGCACCTGCACCGTGGCAAACTCCAGCTCCTCCTCGTTCTTCTTTTTCCGCACCAGCGCAGCTATGTTCAGGGTCTTGTTCCGGATCAGCGGAAACGGTCTGGAGGAGTCCACCGCCATGGGGGTCAGCACCGGATACACATTCTCTTCAAAATATTTATCTACAAACGCCGCCTCTTTCTTGTTCAGCTCCTCATGCCTGCCGATGATCTGGAGCCCGTTCTGTTTACATCTGGGCACCAGCGCCCGGTTATAGGTGGAATACTGCAGATCCACCAGCTCATGGATGGCCGCCTCCAGCCGCTCCAGCTGCTCCGCTGGCGTCAGCCCCGCGATATCCGGCTTCTGGTACTTGGCATTCACCATGTCCTTTAAGGATGCCACCCTTATCATAAAGAATTCATCCAGATTGGATGCCGTGATGCTTAAGAATTTCAGCCGTTCAAACAGAGGATTATTCTTGTCTCTGGCCTCGTTGAGCACTCTTCTGTTAAACAGGATCCAGCTCAGCTCCCTGTTGGTATAATATTTCGGATCATAAAAATCTATCTCGCTCATAAACTGCCCCCATACCCTATAATATTTTCCGCTGCTTCAGCACCGGCTCCACGCTGAACACCTCTTTGAAAAAGTCCCTGTTGGCCTCGAAAAACCCTCTCTCCAGCGTAATATCCTCCTGCGTGTCCACAGTGAGGATCATCTGGTTGTCCCGAAGCGCCGCCTTCAGTCCCTGCAGCTTCTGCCTATGGCTCCTGTCCAGACTGCTTGCCAGACGCAGTATGGCCGTAAGCTTCGCCACGATCAAGAATGCCTCCCTGCCCATGCTGCCCGCCTGCTGGCCGTCATAGACGAATCCGCTGTGGTTGAACCTGACCACATTTGCCACGATCTTCCTCTCCTGATGGGAGAGGCCGATGATCTCCGTGGCCATGACGATCTGGTATGAAGTCTCTCCCGTATTCACAAGGCTGACATATTTGCCGCAGTCATGGAGGATCGCAGCCAGACGCAGGTAAAGCCTCTCCCGCTTCCCCAGACCGTGCACCCGCTTCATGCTGTCAAAGATAATGGCGGTAAGGTTCTCCAGCGTCTCCGACCTCTTCCGGCTCCCCATGTACCGTCTGCTGATATTGACGGCGCAGGCGATGATATCCTCCTCGAAGTCATGCTCACCCTGGATCATCCTGATCTTTTCCCCATATTCATAGGCGATGCCGTCACACAGGGTCACCCCCGGGAGCCAGATGCGCTGGGCTCCCATCAGCTGCCCGATGCACCTGATCAGCACTGCACTGATGAATACCAGCGGAACTCTCTCCTCCGGCATATTCATGGACGCGGCGATCTGGCCCAGATCCCTGCCCCGCAGCTTTTCAAACAGCTGACTGAATTCCGTTGCCTCCATCATAGGCTTGCTGCCATTCCCTGCACTCCTTTTCACTGCCCAGGGGGAGAGATAATCGTCTATGACGATCAGGTTCTTGATCTCCCTGTCATTCAGATAAAGCTTCTTATAAGTACCCAGCCTGGCCATGGCCATCTCGTTGATAAAGTCCTCCTTCTGGAAGCTTTTGGCCGAGAACCTGTTCAGATATTCCTGAATCCGCAGCACCCCCAGCCGCAGGTTCTGGGTGGACACCAGCGTGTCATTGTCAAACAAGGATATCTGGATGCTGCCGCCTCCTATGTCCAGGATCGCCGTCTTCTCCTCGATCACCTTCCGAAAGCTTTCCCCTCTGGAAGCCGCCGCCTTGTAATCCATGAAACGTTGCTCGGAATTGCTCAGGATATCCACCTTGATGCCGGTGCGCTGGGCAATCTGGTCCTGCACTATGGTGGTATTCTGGGTCTCCCGGATGGCGCTTGTGCCATATGCCTTGTAATCATTCACCTTGTACGCCCGCATGATCTCCCAAAAATCCTTCAGCGTCCGGCAGAGCTCATCCATCTTCTCATTGCTGATCTTGCCGCAGGCATATGTATCCGAGCCCAGATCCAGTCGCCTGCTGACACAGTCGATCTCTCGCATACTGCTGTTCCCCGGGAATTCAAAGATTTTCAGTGTCAGCTCATAGCTCCCCACATCTATGGCTGCAAAAGTTTTGACACCCATATTACATCCCTCTCCTTTTTGCTTCTCACAGTTCTTTCCTTCTCTTTTGCCTTTCCTATATTTTTCCCCGCAGGTAATCTACGAACTGCTGGGCTGTCCGTCCGGAAAGCCCCCCATGGGACAGCTCCCAGCTGTTTGCCGCTGCTAGCAGCTCCTCCTCCGGCATCTCTATGCCGCTCCTCTCCGCCAGAGCCCTCACGATGGCCTGAAACTGCTTTTTGTCCGGCGCGCCGAAATAAATCGTGACACCGAAGCGGTATACCAAGGACAGCTTCTCCTGCACCGTGTCACCGGTATGCATATCCTGCCGTATCTCCTCTTTATCGCTGTAATTCTCCCTGATGAGATGCCTCCGGTTGGAGGTGGCATAAATCAGCACGTTCTCCGGCTTTTTCTCCAGTCCTCCCTCGATCACGGCCTTCAGATATTTATATTCGATCTCAAAATCCTCAAAGCTGAGATCATCCATGAAAATGATAAATTTATAGTTCCGCCCCTTGATCTGGCTGATGATCCGGTTCAGCTCCTGAAACTGGTGCTTGTACACCTCTATGACCCGCAGCCCTTTATCATAATATTCATTGGCGATGGCCTTGATACAAGAGGACTTGCCCGTGCCCGCATCCCCGAACAGCAGACAGTTGTTTGCCGCCCTTCCTGCCACAAAGGCATCCGTATTGTCGATAAGCTTTTTCTTAGAGATCTCGTATCCCACCAGATCGTCCAGCCTTACATGGGCTATCCGGGGAACCGGCTCTATGCAGGCGGCGCCCTCCTGATCCCTGCCGATGCGGAAGCATTTGTGAAGCCCCAGCTTCCCCACGCCGTACTCCCGGTAAAATTCCGTCAGGATGTCCTTCATCTCCTCCGGCATGCCCGCCCTGCCCAGCCTTCTGGCCAGCTCACAGATGCGGGCACAGATCCGGGAATTGTAGACCCGACTCTCCAGACTGTTTCCCTCATAATCCTGCACCATGGAAAACCCGGCCACATGGAGTCTCTCGCACATAGGGCCGAAGTCATAATCAAAAAACTCCTTGAATACCTCCATATCGTGCAGCACCGCGTCATTGATGGTCCCCGGGATCGGCCCACGCATCTCACAGCCCCGGCTGTAGCTGTTCTCATGGGTCACCAGCAGATGCGCCAGATGGCAGTGCCAGAGGTTGCCGTGGAATCCATAGGTTCCCGCCAGCTCCAGCAGCCCGTGAATGCATCCGTAAAGCCTTGATGCCATCTTCTTCTCCTCATGGAGGCCTCCTACCGCCTTATTCATGATGCCGTCCTCAAAATCGGCCACAAGCGCCACAGCCTCCTTCAGCAGCCTGTCCTTATTGTCCTGAAATGTCCTGTATACGATCAGTTCTCCTTTTCTCATCATTTTCTTTTTGCCTGCCCTCCCGATGCATAAGGATCCCGCTCCGCCCCGTTTCCCCGCCCCGCAGCGCGGAGCCGGTTTTTGCCCGAAGGAGCTTGCCGGGTCTCCTTTAATAATTCCCCAGAATCTTCATGTTCCGGGCCTCGTCCCTAAGCCCCCGGAGAGCGTTCTTGACCGCGCTGTCCGCAAGGTTTCCCTCAAAATCGATAAAGAAACGGTATTCCCAGTTCCGGTCCTCGATGGGACGGCTCTCTATCTTTGTCATGTTCAGGTTATTATAGATGAAATGGGAAAGCATATGATACAAGGATCCGCTCTCATGAGGCACCTCGAAGCATATGCTGACCTTCCCTGCGTCCCGCCTGAATATCTTCTGATTGGTCACGATGATGAATCTGGTGGAATTGGTGCCGGAATGGTTCACCTTCCTCTGAAGCACCTCCAGCCCGTAGATCTGGGCCGCATGCTCGCTGGCCACCGCAGCCTGAGCAGGGTCTTTTTCCTCCGCTACCTTCTTCGCCGCAAAGGCATTGTTCTGCATGCTGATCTGCTGCCAGCCGTGATCCGCCAGATATTTTGCGCTCTGCATCAGCGACTGGGGGTGGGAATAAACCCTGCGGATGTCCGTCAGCCTTGCCCCCGGCACTCCCAGCAGACAATGCTCGATCTTGATGATCTGCTCGCCTACGATATAGTTTTCGTATTCCTGCAGCAGATCGTAGATCTCATTGACGATCCCAGCCGTGGAATTTTCTATGGGAAGCACCGCAAAATCCGCGCTCCCCTCATCGATGGCATTCATGGCATCCCGGAAAGTATCCACATGGAAGCTGTTAACACCCTTCCCGAAATACTGCAGCATGGCTGTCTGGGAATAGGCGCCGTCCGCTCCCTGAAAGACCACTCTGGCATTCTCCGTCTCCAGACTGTCCACGCCGATGAAGGGGAGCCTGCCCAGGCTGCCGCTCTCCGTCAGGAGCTGATACTGGAGCTTCCTGCTCATGGACATGATCTGCTCAAACAGCTCTTCGATTCCCTGACTGTTGAATTCATTATGGGTAAGGGATTTCACTCCGGCCAGCTTCTCCGCCTCCCGCTGCCTGTCCAGAACCTTTTTGCCCGTGGCGATCTTGTATTCCGCAACCTGTCTGCAGATATCCATGCGCTGCTCATACAGCTCCACGATCCTGCCATCTATAGAGTCCAACTGTTCTCTCAGTTCCAATAAGTCCATCTCCCGCGGCTCCTTTTTTTAAACTATTTTTTCTATCTTATAACAAATCAATCTTGATAGCAAGCGAAAAGGGGTGTAAAATGTATATGCACAGTTTAAAAAAGTTTTTCAGGTAGGTGATTATTATGAAAAAGGAAGTCAAAATTGTATTATTTGTTGTGGCAGCAGTCCTCGTCATTGCCCTGATGAGCGTACTCATGCTGGCCCAGCGCATTACCATGAATCCCGACGGGACCGTTGGCAATACCTCGGGCAATCTGAACAACATGGGACTGTTCTGCGAGTATGACGGCACCGTGTATTTCTCCAACTCCTACGAAGGGGGAAGCCTCTACAAAATGAACCCCGACGAAAGCGGTCTGGAGAGGATCAACACCCTGAAGGTGCAGAACATTCTGGCCGGGGGCAAATACCTTTATTATTTCCAGACCGGTGCCTCCAGGATCACCGACTTCAGTGAGCCCTTCAATGTCCGTTCCTTCGAACGCTGCAGGCTCAACGGCAGCAACTCCACTGCTCTGGCAAGGGATGTGGTGGTGACGGCTCAGCTGGTGGACAACTATATATATATGCTGACCTCTACCAGCTCCGGCCCCTTATTCTATAAGCTGAAGATTGACAATTCCGACCGGGTGGATCTGGGGAATTTCTCCATCAATCCTGCCTGTGCCGCAGACGGTGCCATCTATTACAACGGCACGGACAGCAACCATTATCTCTACAAGCTGGATACATCCACGGATACCCCCAGTGAAGTATGGAAGGGCAATCTCTGGTACCCTGCGCTGGAGGGGGATTATGTCTACTATATGGACGTTGCGAACAACTACAGATTATGCCGCTATTCCCTGAGCCGGAACGAAATCGAAGTCCTGACCAATGACCGGGTAGACTGTTTCAATGTGGGGAACGGATATATCTATTACCAGAAGAACGGCACGGATGCCCAGCTGAAATGTATGCGCACCGACGGCTCTGAGTCAAAGGTCATCGCGGAAGGCAATTACACCCATATCAACATGACCTCCCAGTACGTGTATTTTCAGGAATTCGGAAACGATACCGTCATGTACCACTCTCCTCTGGGCAGCAGCGGCTATGAGGTCTTCTATAGGGCTATGGAGGCAGCTGCGGAATAAAATCATCCTGACGATGTCATTCCTCGATATGATCCAGCCCCTGACTTAAGATAGTCACGATATGGGCATCTGCCAGTGAATAGAATATGATCTTGCCCTCCCGGCGGTTTTTCACCAGATCCATCTGCTTCAGTACCCGCAGCTGGTGGGAGATCGCCGACTGGGACATCCCCAGAACCGCCGCTATGTCGTACACACACATCTCTGTGCTCAGCAGCACATATAGGATCTTGAGTCTGGTTCCGTCTCCGAACACCTTGAAAAATTCCGCCAGATCCTGCAGTTCCTCCTCAGGGGGCATCTTTTCGTCAATATGTTTCAAGGTCTCGTCGTCTACGTGGATGTAGGTATTTTCTTCCATGTTTGCCCCCTTTGCCGCTTCCGGCGGATTCTTGTCCTTTTTATTATTTTATACCAATTTGTTCTGCTGTGCAAATATAATTTTACGGGGACAATTATCTCTCAGAAAAATATCCCTTCATCCCTTCGGACATCACGATCTCTCCATCTTTCAAAATAAACAGAGCCTCCGCCCCATACATCACGGCCAGCTCCATCCCCTTCTTGGGCCCCAGTATAAAGCATGCCGTAGAAAGCCCGTCGCTTATAAGCCCCTCCTTTGACAGAATGGTCACACCTCTCACGCCGCTGTCCGCCGGATATCCCGTGGAAGGATCCAGAATATGGTGATACCTCACTCCGTCAACCTCCGCATACCTCTCATAATCCCCGGAGGTGGAGATGTACCACTGCCCCTCCAGAGACAAAATACCTATATTAGAGGAGGTGTCCGCAGGGTTCGTGATCCCCACTCTCCAGCTGCTGCCGTCGGGCTTGACACCGTAAGTCACCACGCTTCCCCCCACGGATATCACCCCGCCAGTGATCTCCGGCGATTCCTCCAGCAGGCTCCCGAGCCTCGCCAGAGCAAGCCCCTTTCCCGCCGCTCCCAGATCCAGCTGCATGCCCTCCGGCAGGAAAATCCGGGCCTGCTCCTCCTGAAAAGCGATCCTGTCGCTGCCGCAGCGTTTCAGGGCATACTCCAGCTCCTCAGGATCCGGCAGCCGGAAATCCCCCTCCTGCTGCCCTGCCGCCCACTGATCTATGTTCCAGAGACGCACTGCCGGGCCGATGGTCACGTCAAATGCCCCCTCCGAATCCTTGTAAAGGTTCAGGCACTGCTTCAGGATGTCCGCCAATTCCTCCGAAAGAACAATCCCCTCTCCGTTTCCCGCAGAGGCATTTACCCGGTATATCTCGGAGCTTTCCAGACGCCATGACAATAGATCCGCCTCAAGACTGTCCAGAATCTCCATGGCCCTGCCGAAAAATTCCTGAGCCTCCTCCGCTTCCGCACTATAAACGGTCTGCTGTATCACGGTGCCCATGGCCGTGTCCACATACTGCCTCGGTACGCTTTCCTGCACGCCCCCGGCCTCCCTGCCGCAGCCGCCGCACATAAGAAATGCCGCACCTAAGAACAGCCATAAAAATCGCTTCATTTTTCCGACTCCTTCTGTTATACTTATGTGGAAAGGATCCCATATCCTGGCATGATCGGCCAAGCCCCCGGCAGTGTGCAGTGCATGAAATCCTATGCAGATCTGTCCCACTGCCTGAAAAACATACAGAAAGGCAACCCCTTGAACACTGACAGAACTTTAAAAAAAGCCGTCCTTGCATTTTCCGTTTTCCTGACCGTAATATGCTTATGCAGCATAGTCTATCTGATGCTGCCGCAGAAAAGTGACAGGACATATATCGCGGATATTTATCAGAACGGCTCCCTGATCATGAGCATCCCTCTGGACGGCTCCCGGCCGGATCAGACCTTTATTATAGAGGGGCCGGAGGGAGGCGTGAACGAAATCCAGATCCATTCCGGCAGCATCGGCATCCTCTCTGCGGACTGTCCCGACAAGCTCTGCGTCAAGCAGGGCTTTATAGAGGATTCCAGACTGCCCGTCACCTGCCTGCCGAACCGGCTGGTGATCCAGCTGAGGCCTGCGCCGGATTCCCGTGAGGGGACGGAAGAGCCTGACATCAGCGTCTACTAACGTTGCCGGCATACATTGTCTGCAGAGCTGCTGCCCAAGAATTGCGGACAGTAATTCTGCCGTCGATCCTTATAAGCATTGTCTGCCAAAATACATATCAAGGAGAGCCTATGTCCACGAAAAAACTGACCCTTTTATCTTTGTTTACAACCTTGTCTCTTGCCATATACGCAGCAGAAAGCGCCATCCCTCCCCTTGTGCCCCTTCCCGGCATCAAGCTGGGGCTGGCAAACATCATAACCCTGATCCTGCTCGGGCATTTCTCCCGGCGGGATGCCCTCCTCGTGCTGACCGCAAGGATAGCGCTGTCCTCCCTCTTGTTCGGGCAGGCCCTGTCCCTGCTTTACAGTCTGGCCGGCGGTTTTTTCAGCCTTGCGGTCATGGCGCTGGTCATGAAGCTCCTGAACAAAAAGTATGTCTTCCTCGCCGGAGCCATGGGCGGACTTGCCCATAATGCAGCCCAGCTGCTGACGGCCCTTGCGGTGACCTCCACCCCCGGCGTGCTGGCCTACCTGCCCTTTCTGGTGCTGAGCGGCGTCATAACCGGGCTCTTCACCGGACTGTGCGCCCAGTTTGCGGGCAGATACCCGATCCCGCATCTGCCATAGATATAGGTGTATTCCCTTTTGCTCCCGGTACCTATTTCATAGCCAGCGCCTCCAGAAGCTCCATCACCAGCTTTCCGCTGACGGGATGCCTCAGCCATGGCGCTATCTGCGCCAGAGGCTTCAGCACGAATTCTCTGTTCTCCATATCAGGATGAGGGATCACCAGATCCTCTGTCTCAACGCACATTTTATCATAAAAAAGTATGTCCAGATCCAGCGTTCTGGGGCCCCAGCGCAGAGTCCGCTCCCTGCCTGCCTTATTCTCTGTCTCATGCAGGGCATCCAGAAGCTCCCACGGCCCCAGAAGCGTCTCGATCTCCAAGGCTCCGTTCAGAAAGTCCCCCTGCTCCACGCCTCCATAGGCCTCCGTATTGATCATATCCGAAACCTTCTTTACCTCGATCAGCGGATGCTCCTTCAGGGCTTTGACAGCCCCGGCCACGTAATCCTCCCGATTCCCCAGATTGGAGCCCACAGCTATATATGCCCTATGCCACTGTCTCCGCACCTTCACGGACACACATCCGAAGGGCAGCTGTATCGGCGCATGGGGCTTGCGGATTTCCAGCTCCACGCCTGCCAGTCTCCTATATTCCAGCAGAAGGGCGGATGAAAGCCTCTCCGCCACAGCCTCCAGAAGGAGGCAGGTGTTATCATGCATCCAGTCGTTGATGAACCGGCATACCGTACCGTAATTCACGGTCTTGTCCAGATCGTCCCCCTGCCCTGCCGCCTGCACATCCATATATAGTACTGCATTGACATAGAAAATCTGCCCGTCTCTTGTTTCCTCGGGATACACGCCATGATGCGCGTATATCTCCAGCTCCTCGATGCGGATCTCGTCCGCCGCCCATTCAGAATACATTTTGCCTCCTATTCAAGTACCGCTCCGGGCCCGCCGCCTTTACCTCAGCCCTGCCTCCCCCAAAACGGTTTCCGCCATTTTCACCGCCATCACGTTCTGCCTGATATCGTGAACACGCACGAACATACAGCCTGCCACCACTCCGAAGACCGTGGTCACAAGCGTGCCCTCTATCCTCTTATCTGCGGGCATATCCAGACTCAGCCCGATGACGGACTTGCGGCTGCAGCCTAAAAGCAACGGACGGCCAAGCTTCCGAAGCTCCCCCAGACGGCGGATGATCTCCAGATTCTGTTCGTAGTCCTTTGCAAATCCCACGCCGGGGTCCAGAATGATTTTATCCTCTGCAACCCCCGCCTCCTGAGCCAGCCGAACCGTCTCCCGCAGGTCTTCTGCCACATCCTCCATGAAGTCATTATAGTCCGTGTTTCTCCTGTTATGCATCAGGCAGCATGGCAGGCCGCTGCGGGCTATGACCTCCGCCATCCTGCCGTCATACTTCAGCCCCCAGATATCATTGATCATATCCGCTCCCGCGGCTATGCCCGCCTGTGCCACTTTCGCCTTATAGGTATCCAGCGAGACCGGCAGGTCAAAGGCGGCTTTCACCGCCTCGATCATAGGAACCACCCTTTCAATCTCCTCTTCCTCCGGCAGGAGCGTGTATCCCGGACGGGTGGACTCCCCTCCGATATCGATGATATCCGCCCCTTCTGCTACCATATCCTCCACATGCCTCAGCGCCTCATCCCTGTCATTCCATTTCCCGCCGTCCGAAAAGGAGTCCGGGGTCACGTTCAGGATGCCCATAATATATGTATGCCCCTCTGTCCTGAATTCTCTGTTTCCTATTTTCATAATTGTACCTCCCTGCCTGCTCCGGCGGATATTGAATTTCTCCCATACTGTTTTTTGTTATGTCTATCTTCGCTTGCCTTTGCTTATGATTTAAGTCTCCCCAAAAAATTACAATAAGCTAAGGACCTATGCCGTTTCCATAGAAACAATAGGCGCGATCGCTTCCAGTGCCTCCGTCTCCAGCTCCTTGCTCCTTTGCAGTATGCCGATCAGAGTCTGGCGCTTGGCCTTAGCCTCATCCGCATTTTCAGGAGTATGGGC
The DNA here is from genome assembly GCA_964018205.1 of uncultured Acetatifactor sp. Taxonomy (GTDB): domain Bacteria; phylum Bacillota; class Clostridia; order Lachnospirales; family Lachnospiraceae; genus Acetatifactor. The sequence goes on from CAXHOW010000013.1 coordinate 20,418, forward strand.
CAGCAGGTTCTGTATATGCTGTTTTGGCAGCTTCCGCCGGCGAAAGGCCGGTGGTGTCCAGCAGAGTGATACGGGGAGAGGTAATATCCGCGTTGCACTTCAGCCAGTTATTGAAATCCAGCGAGCTTTTCATCCAGTTTTCGTCAGCCACTCTCCGCCCCCTGCGCATACGGTCTTCAAGAGCCGTGTCATCGCAGACAACGGCAAGATAATAAATGCCAGAAAACATCTCTCTTTCAGGATGATCTTCAAATTCCTTCGGAGCGGCACATCCGCACAAAACAACGGGTTTTCCTATCTGAGAGATAAAAGAGCACATTCTCATCCACAACCGGCGGTATGCGCAGTAATTATCCTCAGGAGTATTATAAATGTCATTCCACAGTAAATCGCTTTCCATTACAATGTATTCTTTTTCCTTAAGAAACAATTGCTCACAAAGGGCTGACTTGCCGACACACGATGCCCCGTAATGATAAATAACGGCTGTTTATTTGTAGGTCTCATAGCAATCTTCTCCCTCAGAGTCAATTACCCCGCAGCAAGCTGACGGGGCATCAATCTTGCATCGCAGCAAGCTGCGGGGTATTGACCCTCGCGGCATTCGCCAAATATGCGTGCGAGCACGCCTACTTGGCTCATTGCTCGCGGGAATAAATGTTTTCGCAATTTACGAACCGTTAAACCGTCAGCATCTCAGCATCTGGAAAAACCGCTCCTGCTGCGCAGGCTCCTCCTCAAAGCAGCCTCTCGCCGCAACACTCACCGTCCTGCTGCCCGGCTTTTTCACTCCCCGCATGGTCATGCACATATGCTCCGCCTCCAGCATCACCATCACACCTTTGGGTGCCAGATGCTCCATGAGCGCATCCGCGATCTGCCCGGTCATCCTCTCCTGTATCTGAAGCCTTCTGGCATAGATCTCCACGGTCCTCGCCAGCTTGCTCAGGCCTACCACCTTCCCATCGGGCACATAGGCGATATGGGCCCTTCCGTAAAAAGGCATCATATGGTGCTCACACATGGAATGAAAGACTATGTCCTTCTCCAGCACCATCTCGCCGCTGCTCATAGGAAACACCTTTGACAGCGGCTCCAAAGGCTCCTCTCCCATGCCTTCAAAAATCTCTGTATACATTCTGGCCACTCTGTCCGGCGTGTCCTTCAGCCCTTCCCTTGCGGCATCCTCGCCGATTCCCTCTAAAAGCAGCTTCACGGCCTCCTTGATTTTTTCCTGATCTACCATTACTCTCCATCCCTTTCCAAAAGCCGGCTCTTGTCCGGCTGTATATCACCCTGCCATTCCCTTGGCTATGGTCAACATACCACGCCCTGTCAACGCATTCAGCGGCGCTTATAAGGCAGCGCCGCCTCTTTCCCCTGCCGCATTGCCACTATCTCCATCAGCCTGCCGAGGAAAGCCAGAGAGCCGAAAGCGACGATCACATCCTCTTTTCCGGCAAGCAGGCAGCTCATCTCCACCGCCTCTTCAAGACTGTCCGCCGCAGTCACTTTTCCGTGCACCTTAGCCACCTCCTGCGCCAGCTCGTAGGCAGGCAGCGCTCTGGAATTGCCCGGCGCAGCCACTGTGATGATCTGGTCCGCAAGGTAATGGGTCAGGGCAATCATCTTCCCATATTCCTTGTCCGCAAACACCCCCATGATGTAGATGATCCTCTTTCCTCCGAAATAGCTCTCCAATGATTGGGCCAGACGCTTTGCCCCGTCCTCATTATGGGCTCCGTCCACCACGAACCACGGCCTTTTACCGATGACAGTAAACCGCCCCGGCCATCTGGCCTCCCGCAGTCCTCTGCGCAGCTTCTCCTCCGCTACCGCAAACCCTTTTCCTGCCAGCGCCCGGAGAACCTCGACGGCAAGCACGGCGTTGCCGATCTGGTACTGCCCTGCCAGAGATATCTCAAGCCCTTTCATCCCACAGTAATCGAACCTCTGCTTTTCCAGCCCCAGCCGCACATTTCCGGCCTCCGCCTCATCTGCCGCCGACAGCGGGCAGCCAAGCTCCTCCGCCTTTGCCCTGATGGCCTCCATGACCTCCTGCGCCTGCCTGACCGTGACCACCGTACAGCCCTTCTTGATGATTCCTGCTTTCTGGACAGCAATCGCCCCCAGCGTGTTCCCTAGAAACTTCATATGATCCATGCTGACGGAGGTGATCACCGCCGCCAGCGTGTTTTCCACTATATTAGTGGCATCCATCAGGCCGCCCATCCCTGTCTCCAGCACTACTATGTCGCATTTCTTCTCCTGAAAATATAGAAATCCAAGCGCCGTTTCAAGTTCAAAAGGCGTGGGATGGGGCAGCCCTTGGGCAGTCATCCCATCACACACCTCTTTGATTCGCTCCAAGAGCCGGCAGAGGGCCGTCTTCGTGATCAGGCTGTCATTGATCTGGATCCGCTCCCTATATTCAAAGATCGTAGGGGAAATATATCTGCCTACCCGGTAACCGCCGCATCTTAACGCAGATGCCACATAGGCCGACACAGATCCTTTTCCGTTGGTTCCTGCGATATGAACGAACTTCAGGTCCTGCTGGGGATCTCCCAGCCTGCGGCACAGTTCCCGGATGCTGTCAAGGCCCGGGGCTATGCCCAGCTGCCCCGCCTGATCTATGTATTCCATTGCCTGCTTATAGTTCATCTTTTCCACTGTCCTTCTTCATCGCCCTTTAATCAGAAAGCGGTTTCGTGTATATTTTTATTTCCATAGAACATACTAACATAAATACGCCGTGCCAAAACAACCACTTTCAAAAAGGAGTTCTCCCATGAAACAAGCCCTGTCAACCTTCCTGAAAAACTTTCTCAAATGCGGCCTCGCAGGCTGGTGCATGGAAATCCTCTTCACCTCCATGAGCGCTCTGCGCCGCCGGGACATGACCCTGCGGGGAGTCACCTCCCTCTGGATGTTCCCTATCTACGGCTGCGCTGCCATACTATCCCCCTTGGCCCGCCTCCTTCGCGCCAAGCCTCTATGGACAAGAGGGCTGGCATATATGAGCCTGATCTTTTCCGGCGAATATATCACCGGAAAGCTGCTCACCAAGCAGAAATCCTGTCCATGGAACTATGGCCGCAGCCGGTGGAATATCGGCAGGGTCATCCGGCTGGATTTTGCGCCCTGCTGGTTCGGAGCCGGGCTTCTCTTTGAACGCCTTCTGTCCTCTGGCTCCCACAAGGCCCAGAAGCAGGCCGAAGACGCCTCCCTTCATCCGTAAATTTCTCAGTCATTACCATCCATATCGTCCACTTCCCCGGAGCCGATATCCAGCATGTTCACTGTGCGCCTCCTCAGCCTCGCCTCCTCGGACTCCTTCAGGATGAACTCCTTCACTTCCTTCGAGTGCTTGATATGATGGAGCACCAGCTGCGGATGGGTAGTGTCCCCTGTATAACAGATCACGGTGCCGAGACCGAAAATCTTTTCAATCAGCGTCGCGCTGTGGCTTACATCCTGCACCTTATACATATAGCAGTCATTCTCTATTGTTCTGAGCAGTCCCTCATCCACGGTGATCATGTCCTCCTTCACCGTGTACTTGGTGAATGTAAAGGGAAGCCCTAGGAACAGCCATCTTTTTCTCTCCACATATTCCATCCTTATACCTCCGATTTTTGCTTACGCGCAAAACTGTCTTAAACATCGTCTCATCAGTGCCTGAGGGCAATGACTGAGCCTTTTATGCCCCTTCTGCCCTCATTATAGTCTAATGTCTGAGAATATGCAAAACCTTTTCGGATATTCGGCATATTTTCAGCATCTGAATATTCACAATACTATTGTCATACAGCCCCCATCAAATGCAGCATGAACCTTTACCCGTCCCCGTCCCAACTCTTTCCTTCCACCGCCTGCACCTCATCCAGCTATTTCCTACAGTATAACATGGATTCCTTCAGATTAAAAGGGAAAATCTCCCCTCTCACCCGAAAACGCACGGAATGGGGAGAGATACAAGAAGCCACAGGCGGACTACCATAAGGTGATTGCCGGGTATACCAGAGAGAACAGCCGGCTGAAAAAAGAACTGGCAAAGGCCCATGCCGAGATGGTCGCCGTCTGCGACACCTGATTTGGGGAATGTGACTCAGACCGGGAAGAAAATTGTTACTTTTCATTGAAACTCTCCTCGTAACATGGTATTATTAGAGGAGCAAAAATAAGGAGGTTCCATAGATGACTGCAAACGAGTGTATCAGAGGCCGCAGAAGCATCCGTAAATTTACCGACCAGCCCGTTTCTCACGAGCTGCTGGCACAGATCGTAGAGACGGCTTCCTATGCCCCCAGCTGGAAACATACCCAGATCGTGCGGTATATTGCCGTGGAAGGCGAGAAAAAGGCCGCTCTGGCTAAGTGCACATCCCTCTACGCCGGCAACGGAGCTATCATGGAAAACGCACACATAGTCATAGCTGTCACCATCATTAAGGGACGCAGCGGATACGAAAGAGACGGATCCTTTTCCACCCCCAAGGGTGACAGGTGGCAGATGTATGATGCAGGTGTCGCCAGCGAAGCGTTCTGCCTTGCCGCCTACGAGCAGGGACTGGGCACCGTCATAATGGGTCTTTTTGACGAAGAGGACGCGGCAAAGCTGTTGGAGCTCCCTGAGGACAGAGAGCTGGCGGCTTTAATTCCCATTGGCTATCCCGCTGAATCTCCCGTTGCCCCTAAGCGCAAACCGGTTGAACAGTTATTATCCTATCAGTCATAATCAGGAGTCGAAGAGTTTTTCTCTTCGACTCCTTTTTCGGGCGGCCCTATGCCCGTCCTCTGCCGCCTCTTCCTCAGGTTCTCTTATGCGGGGAAGGGGATGCGCCGGCAGCTTCTGTCACACACAATTTCAAGAAATGAGGTATCTACAGACATGAGACATTTAATGAGTCCCCTTGATTTTACGCCCGCAGAGCTGGACAAGCTCTTTGATCTGGCAAACGACATCGAAAAGAATCCCGGCAAATATGCCCACGCCTGCGACGACAAAATACTGGCCACCTGTTTCTACGAGCCCAGCACCCGTACCCGTTTAAGCTTCGAGTCCGCAATGACCAGACTAGGCGGACGCGTCATAGGCTTTGCCGATGCCGCATCCTCCTCCGCCTCCAAGGGAGAGAGCGTATCCGACACCATCCGCATCATCTCCTGCTATGCGGATATCTGTGCCATGCGCCATCCCAAGGAGGGCGCGCCTATGGTAGCTTCGGAGAAATCCGGCATACCCGTCATCAACGCGGGGGACGGCGGGCACCAGCATCCCACCCAGACCCTGACAGACCTGCTGACCATCCGCAGCCTGAAGGGCAGGCTGGGAAACTTTACCATCGGCCTCTGCGGTGACCTGAAGTTCGGCCGCACCGTCCATTCTCTGATCAACGCTCTGGTGCGTTATGACAATGTACGGTTTGTCTTTATCTCTCCCGAGGAGCTGAGGGTTCCGGACTATATCACAGATATGCTCAAAAGCAGAAAAATCCCCTTTGAGGAGGTCATCCGGCTGGAGCGGGTCATGCCTGATCTCGACCTGCTGTATATGACCAGAGTGCAGAAGGAGCGCTTTTTCAACGAGGAGGATTATGTACGGCTGAAGGATTTCTACATCCTGAATGCGGACAAGATGGCTCTTGCCAAGGAGGATATGCTGGTGCTGCACCCCCTTCCCAGAGTCAATGAGATATCCGTAGAGGTGGATGATGACCCGAGAGCCGCGTATTTCAGGCAGGCACAGTATGGCGTCTATGTAAGAATGGCGCTGATCCTGACCCTGCTGGAGCCGGAAAAGATATAGAAAGGAGACATCATTATGTTAAACGTAGGAAAACTCGAAGAAGGCTTCGTGCTTGACCATATCAAGGCCGGAAGGAGTCTGGAGCTTTACGACCTGCTCCAGCTGGACAAGCTGGACTGTACCGTCGCCATCATTAAAAACGCAAGAAGCAACAAGATGGACAAAAAGGACATCCTGAAGGTAGAATGCGACATCAACACCCTTGATCTGGATGTGCTGGCGCTCATCGACCACAGCATTACAGTCAATGTCATAAAGAACGGTGAAATCGTAGAAAAAAAGGAGCTTGCCCTGCCCCGGCAGATCAAGAATGTCATCCGCTGCCACAATCCCAGATGCATCACCTCCATCGAGCAGGAGCTGCCTCATATCTTCTTTCTGGCCGATGCGGAAAGGGAAGTCTACCGCTGTAAATATTGCGAGGAAAAGTATAACTGGAATGCGAAGCTGCTGTAGAGAGCGGGCAGGGGCTTTGGCTCTATGAAAAAAGGCAGAATCCTCATCGTCTGATCAGATTTTCTCATAGAAGACAATAATCAGGACGATGATGGATTGCCGACGCCGGTCTCCGTCTCAATGGTGAAGTTATAGCCGTTGGCCCAGCTCTCCTGTTTTCCCTGACCCCAGACCAGCGGCAACAACCCCCACACTTATTTAAAAGACGCACATTATCTTTCCGTATTCCTCTGACTTGTCCCGCATGATGCGGAATCCAGCCATAAGCTCCTTCAGAGGTATTTTATGAGAAATCAGGTTCTCCGGCTTCACTGTCCCTGCAGACAGCCGTTCTAACACATACTGCCAGTCATCCTCTGCCTGCCCTTGAACTGTCTGTCCCTGAACTGTCTGCTCCCAAGCTGTCGTCTCCCCGCTGCTGCAAAGGCCTCCTTTGGTCCGGTTTGCGCACCCGGCTGTCAGCTGCCTGAAAGCTGAAGCTTCAAAGGAAGAGTTCCATGTACCTGTCACAGTAAGCTGATTGCGCAGAATCATCCAGTATACCTCTCTGTCCAGCGTCATGGCCGAACCGGGGTTTCCTACAAGGCAGATCCTGCCGCCGGGCGCTGTACTGTGCACCGCCTGCGCCAGCGTCTCATTCCTGCCGACACATTCAAAGAAAACGTCCGCCCCCATCCCCCTTGTTCTATCCATGATCCATTTATCAGCTGCCCCTCTTCTGATATCAAAGCAGCAATCTTCGGGCAGCCCTGTCTCCAAGGCCTTCTGTCTCTGAAAATCCTTGTTGCCCACTGCAAGCACCTTCCTGATTCCGGCCTCCCGGAGGAACATAAGCAGCAGCATACCTATCGTCCCCAGCCCACAGACCACTGCCCTATCGGCTCCGATTGGCATCGCTCTCCTCATGGCATGAACCGCCACTGCCATAGGCTCCAGCATCGCCGCTTCCTCAAAGGATACTCTTTGGGGCAGCTCCACCAGATTCCTTATAGGTACTGCCGCATATTCCGCAAAGCCGCCGTTTCTGCGGGAGCCAAGATAGCTGTAAGCCCTGCACAGCTCATACTGTCCTTTTTTGCAATAGGCGCATTCCCTGCAGGGTATCAGCGGATAGACCCCCACACGCCGCCCAAGCCATGCCGGGCCTGCCTCCGTCCCTACCCTGACTACCGTTCCGGAAAACTCATGTCCGATGACGAGAGGATGGACATGGGCTCCTGTATCGAACACCCTCTGGATATCAGAGCCGCAGATACCGGCCGCCTTTACTTGTATGAGGGCTTCATCCGTTCCTATCTCCGGCTCTTGAATTGTTTCAAACCGAAAGTCGCCTGCCCCATGCAGAACCCATGCTTTCATGCGCTACTCCCTTTCTGACTCGGCTGCCTTTGCCATTGCCTCTGACTTTACCTTCGACCCCCAACTTCGCCTTTATCTTCGTTATCCGTATCCGGCTTCAGGACGCATCATCTGCCGGAATTGTTCCAAATCATCCTTTGTAGTAATTTTAAAGTTGCCTTCCTCGCCCAGAATCATTATGACATCCATTCCTGCAAGAACCGCCGGCTCTGCGGAACCGTTGATCTTCAGGATCCTATCCGGCAGCAGCCTGCGATTTGCTTCAATATAAGGCCCCAGCCGAAAAACCTCCGGAGCCTGTCCAGCATAGATTTCTTCTCTTTTGAACAATTCTGTTACCGTTTTCCCGTTTTTGCTCCCATAGACCGTATCCTTCATCGGCAGCACGGGAAGCACACCTTCATGTCCTATTGCCGCGTTCAGGCAGTCGGATATCTGCTTTGCCGAAAGCATAGGCCTCGCAGCATCATGGATCAGCACATAATCGGAGTCCTCGGCAAATCCCCTGATATCCTCCACCCCATGCAGGATTGACAGCTGTCTGTTTTCTCCCGGGGCAGAAAAGCCTTTGAACTTCATCTCTCCACCCGCATCCCTCAGCCATTCCCGGATACATTCATGCCATCGCGCCGCCGCGACTATCTGAACCGCATCTATCTCTCTATGGGCGCATAGCCGCTCCATGCTGTAAACAATAATCGGCTTTCCGTTTACATACATATACTGCTTCGGAATATCCGTGCCGGCCCTCGTTCCGCATCCCCCTGCCAAAATCAGTGCAATATTCATGTACTGGCTGCCTCCTACATGAGTCTGTCAGAATTTCAGCTGCCGTATGTCCCGCAATATCTCTCCATAAGGCCTGCCCCTGCCGAAAAGCAGCGTAGTGCCCAGCACAAAGCCTTTCACTCCTTTGGGCGCATAAGCAAGAATCTTGTCCGCACTGCAGGCCCCGTCCCAATAGACTTCAAATCCCATATCATCCTTTATCGCCAGCAGCTTCGTGATCTTTTTTCCCACATACGGGAGATACATCTGGCCTGCATTGCCGGGATTTACCGACATGACAAGTACCTTTTTCACGATTCTCAGCATCTCCATCACCGTTTCCACAGAAGTGCCGGGATTAATAGCGATGCCGGGAATCATATCTGCATTGATGATCTTCTGCAGCGTCGTGGACGGATGGTACTCTGCCTCAGGGTGAATATAGACAGTATCGCCTTTTCGCAGATTCTTCAGAAAAAGCTCTATATTGTCATTCGGATGTTCTATCATCAGGTGTACATCCATAGGCAGCTTGGTTACACGGGCTATATAGCGCATATCGTTTAAGGACATCGCGAAATTCGGAACATAACGTCCATCCATGATATCCACATGAAAGGAATCTATGCCGCCCTCCGCCAGATCCTTTATCTCTCTTTCCAAATTGCCAAAATCAGCGCACATCATGGAAGCCGTCAGTTCAAAATCCATTACCTCCGTACCCGCCTCTCAATTTGTCTTTATTTATGTCAGGAAATTCTTGTTAGCATAGATTATGTTGTACTCTTTGCTGTTCTTTTCAAAATAGAACGTAATCAGACGCTCGGAAATAAATCCGGGATACCTGTTCCTATACGGATCCGCCTTATGGCTGCCATGCTCCGCCACTGCGTCCACAATCGGAAACAGCCATTCACACATCCTGCCCAGCACTTCCCTGCGCGCAATCAGCATATTGCACGGGGAATAAAGATTTCCGCTGAATATCCTGACGGCATCATCATATTCCTCCTGATGCGTGACCGCAAGGTAATCCATCAGATATTCCCAGTCCGACGCATCATGCCGGTTCTTATAATTTTCCGCAATATTGGGCGCCACGTACAGCGGCACCGGAAGAATCACATCCACCCCATTGGCTGTTACCCTCTCCAGCCAATCATCAGGCAGCAGAAAATGTCTCCTGTAATGAACCAGTCCCACATAATCCTCCCTTGCATTCTTCCATATCCAGTACAATCCTGTCAGTTCGCAATATTGCCTGTTTCTGGCCGATATGTTTTCACCGGTACAATCCGTAAGCACGCCCTCGGCGATCCTTCTGTCCGTCAGAGCCGCTCCCACCTGAAGGATGGCTTCATCCTCCCTGAGCTCACATTTCGTCTCCGGCGGCACGTCGGATATGGCGCGCGCCACATATATTTTTGCTGTCTTCTCCCGCACCGTGTCATCTCTCCATGTCCAATTCGTCAATCAGCCGGAAGTCCCTTCCTTCTTCCAGAAAGCGCTTTCTGACATATTCATTCCTGAGCCTATTGTCCAGCTCTACCGTCACCGGTACGATCCGTTTCATTCCTATGGCCCTCAGCTCTGCTGTCAGCTTCCCATGGCTGACTCCTCTGGTTCCTATGTAAACCGTCTTGTCCCTGTCCAGCCCTGCGCCGATCAGCTTCACAGGCACGCCGTCCGCCATGTCCGGATTCTCTGTCAGATCATCTACTAAAAAGGCCTCTGTCTCGGCCTCCTGCAGATACTCCAGATACGCCTTCAGCGTCCTTCCCCGGGAATGCGCTCCCACTATGTACACCTTTTCCATGCAGGCCTCCTCATACTTGCCATGCCTATTGCCGGAAATACTTCTCCGCCCCTCTGTCCATGCATTCGCCGAAAGAATCATGCTGACGGAAATCTGTATCATCCTTGGCCCAGAATACCCCTTCCCGGATCACTCCGGCCGGATTGCCGCCGATGACAAGCCCGCTGCCGAAGCCGGACGAGGATACGCTTCCGGCACCAACTATGCTGTTATCGTCTATTGAGAATCCGGGCAGCAGCTGTGCCCCTGCTCCCACCCATACATGGTTTCCTATGGACACGTCCCTCGGATAGTTCAGCCTCTGCTCCGTCTCCCTGTCAAAAATATGGTGCCCGTCATGGCATCTGATGCTGATGCCGTTGGAAAACAGACATTCTTCACCGATTCCCACCTTTCCTCCGGAGACACTGATCTGTACGGAGTTAAAGTCCGTTCCGCTGCCTATCTCGCAAATCCCGTCATGTCCGAAATCAATCCGCAAAAGCCCGGCAGACACCTTCTCCCCTATTTTCAGGATATTATTGCTCCCTCTGAACATAACCTTCACTTTGTCACTCAGAGTTTTATGGAAATATATCCTATTATTGTACTGATCCTGATATATTCCCTCTGCATATACCTTTTTCAGGTCTTTTCCGAGTACATCATAGGGAATCGTCAGATACTTCCATGCCCTTTCACAGACCACCGGATATCCCTTCAGATCGCTTTCTATGGATGCGCAGACCCTATCGTTCCCTCCGAAAATCACTACCCGCACATTCTCCATACACCTCAGCTGTTCCGGCGATATGACCGGAATCCCTCCATGAGACTCTCCGAATTCCTGCCATCTCCTGTCACAGAGAAAGGAAAGCTGAAAGGGAAGCTTGTCCTTTACATATTCATAGTACTGGCCTATGCCGTAACCTACTATCGTTTCATCGTTCACTCAGGCACCTCCTAAAGCTCCACCTCTGTCAGGCGCAGCACATCCATTGCCCAGACAGCCTGCTCTTTCCTGAAGCCTAACTGCTCAAGCTCACTTCTCACTTCCGTCACAGCATCTATATTCAGCAGCGCAATCAGTACAAGCGCATCCTCTCCTGCGGCCAGCTCCTCCGGAAAGCTCACCGGAAAGCCCATCTGAGCCAGCTGCCGCGCCTTTTTGTCCACCCACAAATGCAGATGATGTACATCTCGGGATTCCAAATATCTGTATAGGCCTTTTCCGAATGCACCGGCACCGTATATTACAATCTTCTTGTCAGATGGTATATCTATTTCCTTTACAATGCACCCCATGGCTCTGGTGAGCAGATTATGTATCGTATATCTGTCCAGATCATTCCTGACTGCTTCATAATAGCCGTATTGGACAAAGCTTTTTTTCAAAAAGCGATGAAGTCGTATTGCGTTGTCATATTCCGACTGCTCTTCTCCCTCCTTGAACATCATGGAGTTTCCTCTCAGACAATAATGGTAACAGCAGTCGCTTGTCACGACTATTCTCTGTGCCTTCATGAGCAACGGAAATACAATGGCTGCATCCTCGCCTACCCGAATGCTTAGATCCATATTCTGAAGGTGGCTCCAGAGCAGGTCTTTTTTGAAGAGCTTGTTCCATGCATAAGGCTGTATCCCCATTCTAAAAAAATCATTACATGATATCATATTGCGAAGAACAAGCCCCTTACCTTCTTTGCCATAATAAACGCCGCACTTCATATTGTTTATACAACATATGCGCTCGCTGCCAGCCTCCTCCACATATCCCTGCACCACCACATCTGCACGCAGGTCAACAGCCTTTTTGTACAACAATTCATACATGGTGCTTTCTATCCAGTCATCACCATCTACAAACCCGACCCACGCAGCGCCGGCCATCCTTACTCCCCGCTGTCTGGCCGAAGCCAATCCTTCGTTAGACGCATGAACCACCTTCACCCTTTTGTCTTTTTCGGCTATATGATCGCAGATTTTCCCTGTATCATCTCCAGAGCCATCATCAATCACAATTACCTCTATATTATCCAGTGTCTGTCCAAGAATGCTCCTGATGCATCTTTCAATAAACGCTTCGACATTATAGGCAGCTATGATTATACTTACGTCCGGCTTTTGTTCACTCTCCCCCTTCTTCATCTCATATCCTCACTCAATTCGCTCACAGCATTTTGTCAAGAACAGCATTCACCTCCTCGTTCATCGTACCTTCTTTGGGTATCATCCAATAATTTATCGAGTGAGTCACATTTTCCTTCACAAGAGTATTATCAATATAATTATAATAGAAAGGCTGGTAATCCTCACCCAAAAATTGGTTTATTCTCTGTGCATTCACTGCATTGTTCTCAATCAGCAACATAGGCCGGCAATGTCTCAGAATTCTTTGCATACCCTTCAATGCCTCATATTCATATCCTTCTATGTCCAGCTTGGCAAAGACAATTCCATCTTCTACAATCTCATCAATTGTATGAACCGGCACTGTGCATTCTATCACATCAGGCTTGTGAGTAGGCCGATTCCTTAAGCGGCGCATTAGATCCTCCTTATCAAAACTTCCGCTAAGTCCTTTCGCCTCATCATCGTAGTAAAATGTCATTTCGCCCTTTTCACTTCCCACGCCGCAATTCATGATCTGTACACGCTGATTAAGCTTTTCAATAATGCGCAGCGGCTCTATCAGCAGAGGATTTGCCTCAAACGAAATAATCCGCATATAATTCGTAGCTTTTAAAAAAGAAATGACACTCTGCCCAAAATTTGCGCCACAGTCTAAGATAATTCCGTTTCTGACCTCCTTGAAGTTTCTCAGGAACAAATAATCTTCTTCGTGATAGCTAAAATTTGTGGCAAGCTGCGACATATTCGTCAAAAAAATCCTTTTTATCTCATCATCAACGATTTTATCGGTCAATATATTCCATTCGCTCTTTTTGATATTCAGTTTCATATGTGGTATTTCCAAACCATATGATGTTATTTTTAAGACTTTCCCATCTGACATTATAGGGAAGCTGACATTTTGCCCCCCCGTATAATGCTTTCCATCCTTTAAATCTACAACCGAAATCCCTTTGTCCTGCCATGTGAAACAGCATATCTCCGCTTCATATCCCATACATTTTTCAATAGAGATAATTACTTCTACATTTCCATCCTGCTCATACCAGTTCCCCAGAACCCTGACTGCAGGATTTTGCTCCATTGCTTCTTTCCAATGCTGCAGATACACATACTTCTTAAAATGCACCTTTTCAATCAGCATATATTCTGAGGATATTAAGCTGTTTGACGCAAATCCTTTTCCAGCAAGTTCACTTCTGATTTCCTTTTCATACCTCTTGCTTCCGATTATCAGAAAATCAAACATATCCTCCCTCAATTCATCAGGGGACATTCCTTTTGCCGAATCACGATCGACCAGCAGCCATTGCTTCTGTCCGTCTTTCATTCTGCCTTCTAATTCCCGATACCTGTCTCCCAATCCCCAAACCGCAATTTTCATCACTCCAAGATCCCCCATCTTAATCTAATGTAAACACATCACAATTTTTACAGTGGCTGAAACTTTCTCTTCCCTTTGAAATACATTCCCTGACTTTGCTGAACTTTTCTCCATACCAAATATCAAGCAATGTTTCTTCAGAAGCATCCCCTAAAGTACATTTGCCCAATGGATCATTGCAGCATAACGACACTTTGCCATCTGGCCGTATAATCATCTGCTGGAAAGGCAATACGCATGAAATGCCAGCTTCTATTTTTACCTGCGTACGATTAGGGGCATCCCCGCCTCTTGATGTCAATATCTCATTCGGTTTCCGCAAGACAATAGTCACTTTCTCCTTTATCTCCGGATGCTGCTCATAATAATCAACTATCATTTTACAAGGTCCGATAAGCTCCAGATCCTGCTGATAATTATCGATTATCAATTCGTCCAACACCTCAAGCAGTGCGGTAAAGCTTTCCATTGTAAGCAGCGTGCCATTTGTATAAAGATGCATTCTGGCATTGGGCAGCTTATTTCTGGCATATCTGTGAAAATCTAAAATCCGTTTGTCCAGCAGCGGCTCATTATTAGAGAACAACGCTATTCTTCCGCTATAATGAATTTCCGCCAACTCGTCAATTATTTTTTTAAACAGCTCCTGCGGCATCACTTTCTTCTCTCGCGGATCTATCCGGCAGTTTATCGGGCAGAAGGAACACACTCCATTACATCTGTTAATGGTTTCTATTTCAATATGATGAAACATATGTGACTGCTTCATATACCGTGAAACCTTCTCATTTATAATAGCTTTTTTTGTTTCACCATCATTCACTTTCATTTCTATCCATTCTTCTTCCGACCAGTCCCTGCCCACCCCCTCTTTCCCATATGGATTATCAATCAGTCTCTGTGGGCTATAATAATCCTTTATTTCCGTAAGCCCTGAATAAATCGAATAATTCAAAATGTGGTTTTGTTCAAGCTGCTTAATAATTTCAGTACAAGCCAAGGTTGTAATAACAATTTCCCTATCTCTCACATCATTGACACATTTTGAAAAAATCTTTACCGGAATACCTTCAAAAAACTCATTCTCTCTTGACTCATCGTTATCCAGAAAAAAATCAATATTTTCTCTTCCATACTCTATCACAGCTTTTCTTCCATAATTTCCGGCCCCGAACAAAATATATTTTCCCATATTTCCCTCCACATACTTTCAAGCATACTTAGATATGTGCTTTCTTTCCCATCCCTAGCATACAAATAAAATATTTGTGAAGCCTTTGGAACCTAACAGTTGTTCTACATCCCCAACTATAGGTTTTGAAATGGCAACAATAAACAGTACATCCGTATCAGAATCGTCGCAATCTTGTATTCCTAATACCTTATGTCCCAAAACAGTTTCCGCACTCTTTTGAGGATCAGTTACATAAACACCATCAATTGCAATGTCATATTCTGAAATCAGACCCAGCAATTCTTTAGCCGCTTCTCCTGCGCCATATAGATATTTCTTTCTGCTATTAGAGATTCTGTCAAGATTTCTGACGACCTTGTCTTTGTTTATAAGACCTTTGCTGTTTGTTACGAACAAGTGATATATTCTTCTCAGTTCCACATCAAACATTTCCGCCTGAATATCGTAATTTATCTTGCTCATTATTTCTGTAACATTATTATACATAAGTATAAAATACTTCATTGTTGCACACCGAAATTCCAATGACGCATTCAGAAGATCCTTTTTTAGGATTTCATTCATACATGTTAAATAACCCCTTAAATGAGAAAGGTTTTTTCTTTGTGTCGTAAGGGAATTCTTATGCTTCACATAGACATAAGTATGCTGATTTATACACATAGCTCTTTCAGCATAATAATACAAATTATATGAATACAGCACATCCTCATGAAGTATTCCATCATAAAACACAATTCCTTTTTCATTCACAAAATCTCTTTTGACAAAATTCAATGTACCATGCCATGCATAAATATTATATAGCTCAAGCTTATACAGTAAATCTCTCCCTGAAAAAACTGTATCAGCAACACGATTCGGATAATGCGAAGAACTGTTTAACCTGCCGTTTTCTGCTTTCAAAAGCCTGCTCCTAAGAAAATCAAGTTTATTGTGCGTTGCAATCGAATAAAGCAGTTCAAGAGAATCATCCTTGTTTAGATAATCATCTGCGTCCAAGAACTGAATATACTCCCCTTCTGCCAACTCTACCCCTCTGTTTCTGGAATAAGAAAGCCCTCTGTTGACCTCATTACGCAATATTCTGATTCTATGGTATTTTTCTTCATACGATTTCAATATCTGGGGCGAAGCATCCGTAGAACAGTCATCAACACAAATAATCTCTATCTCTGACAATGTCTGATTTATTACGCTGTCCAAGCACTTGCAGATAAACTTCTCACTATTATACACCGGTACTACCACTGATACTTTCACTGTCGCCATCTCCTATCTATGATCTTTTTTGCAAAGCTGGTATAAATGATGTCGTCAAATTTATATAGCGTTTTCCAAGACCTTCCCCATAGCTTAAAAGCCCTTCTACATTCCGACAATGTCTTCCGTAATAATTCCCATATTGCTGATCCCTGAATACCGATGGATACATATCAAATACCGACTGCATCAAATCCAGATACTGTGTATCAGGACTATGTTTCCAATAATATTTTTCATCAGGTTTCCTTCCGGTACATCCAGCGATGCCGACCTCGTCACATAAGGCCGACGCCACTGGCAAAATCAGCTCAGTCAATATATTGCTTGTATTCTTGGTACAAAAATTCTCCCGACCAGGAAAACAATACTGCCCCGCATCAAACGGTATTCCAATGAGCTTATTTTCAAGCTCAGGAAAATGAGCCAATATCAATGGTACTCTAACAAGAAATGTAATGATATACATATCATACCTTCTCACTGCGTCCAAAACGTCCTGATAAAATTTCTCTCCGTACTTGTGAGGACTGACATAAAAATTCAAATCGTCAAAAACAAGAATCCGTGGCCTTATCCGTTCAAGCAGCTCTCTGTCTTTCACCAGGCTATTTGCGATAATATTTAAGGACGGGCCGAATTCCATTGCATATATTTCTTCAATCGAAGGTCCCGTACAGAATATATTGGCTCTCTTCTCCTTATTTTCTTCCTTTAGTCTATCAAACAGCTGCCTTGACCTGTTAAGGATCTGCTCTTTATTCGCTTCACTTAACGACATATAATACAGTGAAGAGTAATTATTCGTTTCGATATACTTGTAAAAATTCGGATCCACCACATAAACTTTATCTAAGTATTTCTCTGCCCTATCCAAGCCTCTGGCTACATCCCATATATATATCACATCAGAATCTTTAAAATACTTTTCACATTCGTCCAGATGTGCAATGGATACGTTTTCATTAAAACCAGCCTTTGTCAAGTGATCACACCACACTATTACATTTGCCTGTCCCGGCAAAAACCATCCTATTTTTTTCCGAATATCAATATCATCTTCTTTGATAGGAGGCCAAAAACAAACTTTTTGTATCTGCCCTTTATACAGCCGTATATTTTTGAAATATGGATACATCTCCTTCAATGTAATTATCTTGTCATCCTGAACTCCTCTTTTCACTAAATTCTGCCTCATGTCTTCATAGGCATTGGCTGCCGCCAAAAGAAAATACGTATTCTCATCAAAATCCAGCCCTGCCACCTGACTCAGCGCATAGACCCTTTTTCCATTGCATTCGACAATCGTCGGACTTGTTTCAAGGAATCCTTCCACTGCTTCACTGCCTAACTGTATTTCTATTTTGTTAAAGAGATACTCACCTATCTCTCTGGTTCCATAGATATAGTATCTTCTGCCTTCCTGTATATATTGACTTATATCAACCATCTCCCCGTCACCTCACTATCCATCCTTTTTGATCTATACCTCTGTGCTGAGCTGCGCCAGCGCCCCTCCATCGGCCACTATCGACTGTCCCGTTATATAGGACGAGCTTTCATTATCACCAAGAAAATAAATTACCTTCGCTATTTCATCCGGCATACCGACCTTCCTTGACGGTGTCTTTAACCCCAGATTTTCTATACGCTGATCAATGCTTTCTCCTCCAAAATTGCCTCTGCTCATCCCCTCTCTCAGCATATTCGTGTTCACTGCGCCGGGAAGCACAGTGTTGACCCTTATTCCGTCTTCTGCGAATTCCAGAGCAGTAGAACGGGTAAAGGCAAGAATCGCCCCTTTAGACGCCGCATAGGCCGATATATTCTTTGAAGTAGCAAACGCATGTACAGAACTGATATTTACCACATTTCCCTGCACTTGCCTCAAAAGATCGTGCATATTTTTTATAAATAAGAAATTTGCTCTTATGTTGGAACCAAACACCAGATCCCATTGCTCTTCTGTAGTATCATCAATGCTTTCGCAGACCTGCACTGCTGCATTGTTCACCAGACAGTCAAGCCCTCCATAAGCCTTTTCCATGTACTCAGTCGCTACTATTACATTTTCCTGCTTTGAACAGTCCATATGGAAAAACTTATCTACCACATTTTCAGAATCTTTCCCGTTAAATTTATCCATCCCCAATACTGTCCAGCCATGCGCTTTAAAACACTTTGCAGCAGCATATCCTATCCCTCCGAAAACCCCCGTAATAAATACTACTTTATCCCTCATCTTTTCTCCTCAGCCTTTCTCTTCCAACACTTTATACAAGTTCTCCAACGTATTTCTATGCACACGCTCCCAATATCTGGGGCTGCTGTTTGAATTATGCGAAGACAAGATCACATTATCCATACGGCGCAGCGGACTGTCCGCAGGCAATGGCTCATATTCAAAAACATCCAGCCCGCAGCCTGCTATCTCCTTTTCCTGCAGTGCCTTGATCAAAGCGGCTTCATCGACAATGGGTCCTCTGGCAGTATTTATCACTACCGCCGTCTTTTTCATTTTCTTAAATTCATTTGTTGAGAGGATATGGTAGGAAGATTCATTTAAATCGCAGTTTGTCGATACAAAATCCGCCTGCTCCAACAGTTCGTCCAGCCTGACCTGCGCAATATGGTACTGCTCTGCAATTGGTCTGGGAATTTCCCTTATATCATATGCCAGTATTTTCATGCCAAACGCATCCGCCTTTTTCGCTACCCTTGCTCCGATATTCCCGCACCCGATGATACCGAGAGTCTGCTCGCCAAGCGTCTTTCCCGGAATTTTTTCCCACTCTCCCTTTTTCATGAGCCGGTCTGAGGCAATGATGGTTCTTGAAAAGGAAAGCATAAAGCCCAATACAGTATCAGAGACCGGATGGGAAAACGCGTCCGGTGTATTACATACTACAATCCCATATTTTTCTGCTATATCTTTATGTACGGCATCTATCCCTGTGCCCCATTTCGATATTACCTTCAGCTTCCTTGCTGCCTTGTATACATTCTCCGTAAACCTGTCATCCCCGCATATTACCCCGTCATATTTCTCGATAACAGCCAAAAGCTCCTTCTCTTCCATCCTCTCTCTGACAGGAGGAACATCTATGTCTATATCATGCTCCGTAAACCAGTCCCTGAACTTGTCAATCTCCAGCTGCATATAAGGTGCGCTGACCATTACCTTCCATCTCATACTATTTCTCCCTCCGATCGTTTTTTAATAGAATATCAATTTGTTCTGCCAGCATAAAATCTGTTTCTTCATCAATGTCAACAGATTCCAGCCTGTCCATTTCCAGCATCTGCGGTTTTTTCCCTATCCTTGCACCGTTTGAAAGAAAGCTTGTCCTGGAGAAAATATAGAGATTGGAATTTTCTTCATACAGCGGAGGCAGATCCTGCGTCCTGATCAGTTCCTCAGGGTTATGGTTCACTGCTTTGACATCCCCATCATACAGTCTGGTCTGAAGACGGTTCACTGAGAAAAGAGAGTCATACACATTCTTTTTGTCAAGAAATCTCCTGCATCCCTCGTTCAGAGTCTCGACCCGCAGCAGCGGATTCGTGGCATGTGTCTGGATATAGTATTCTGCTCCAATCATATCCATGTCGTATCTTATAATAGTATTCATGGATACCATATCACCGCACAATTCCTTCGGCCTTTCTATAATATTCACTTCCTTGAAAAAAGTCTTTGCCATATCTGTGATCTCATCGCTGTCTGTATCAATATATACACCGGACACATATGCGCATTTCATAAGTGTCCTTAAAATGCGATAAAATAACGGCACCCCATTAAAATCTCTAATGTTTTTATTCTTGACCCGCTCACTGTGCCCCTTCATCGGCAGCAGTGCCGCAAATTTGTTATCCATATATTTTCTCCTGTTATCTACAATTCTAAATACAGTGTCTCCCCTGGCATAAACATCTTAAATTTCTGCCATCTATAATTTTGATATAGATAATCCACAAAATAAGCCGGATTTTCTGTATTGCTTTCAAATAAATCATAATGCATGGGAACCACTAGATCTGTCCCCACATAATGACATAAATCTAAAGCTTCTCTATAGTTCATATTCCCCATTATGTCTCTGCAAAACCTTTTCCAATCATGTCCGTTAATAGGCACGAACATGATATTCATTTGCCCATAACGCTTCAGCTCCTCTGCAAGAGTTTGATCCGCCACACAATCACCAGCGTGATAAAACTGCATATCTCCTTTCCTGACAATATATCCCAGCGTCCCATGGCAGCCGTCAATGACGGTATACTCCTCATGTTTCTCCGGTATAGGGATTACATCAATATCCCCGCCCCTTGTCTTTAAAATAATCTTCTCATGCGCTCTGGCAGCAATTATCCTTTCTCTTGGTATCTCCAAATCCATTAGAATCCATATATGCGGATATGGACATATAAACATCACCTGAGGCGAAGCCTCTGAAACCTTTCTTACTGTCTGCGGATCCAAATGGTCAAGATGCTCATGGCTGATAAAATAGTAATCCGCATTGACTATGTCTTCAGCAAGTATAGGAGGCTCATAGTTCCTTACTCCTGCGCCAGTCATTTCACGTACACAATCTGACAAATAAAGATCAAAATACATTGTCACATTTCCCATCGATACCCTGAATCCGTTCTGTCCCAAATATTGTATCTCAGTCATATCTGTACTTTCATCCTTTCAATAAGCCTTATTCCCTATACAGTCCGTTTTTTTAACGCCGGTATATACGAAGTGGTCATATTAATGTATTTTTTCCCAAGTCTTTCACCAAATTCCAGTATTTCTTCAACCGTCCTGCAGTGAACATTATAGTAATCATCATATTTCTGATCCCTGAATACAGAAGGATACATATCGAACACCGACTGCATCAAATCCAGATATTGTGTATCCGGATTATGTCTCCAATAGTACGTCTCATTCGGATTCCTGCCGGTGCATCCGGCAATGCCTATCTCATCACATAACGCAGACGCTACGGGCAACATCAATTCCGTCAATATATTACCCGTCTTTTTTATACAGAAATCATCCATATCAGGGAAGATAAATGTATCAGCTCCATGCGGAATACCAATTACCTTATCTTTTAATTCCGGAAAATGGCTGCATACCAAAGGCATAATATAGTCAAATACAATGATTTCAGTCCCATATTTCCTTGTGGTTTTTATCACATCCTCATAAAATCTGGCACAGTACTCATTAGGACTTACATAAAAGTTAACATCTGAAAAGACAAGCAATCTGGGCTTTATTTTCTCCAACAGTCTACTGTTCTTTACCATACTGTTTGAAATAATGTTGAACTCGCCCTCAAATCTACTATCATATATCTCCTCTATAGAACATCCAGAGCAAAAAATGTTTGCTCTTTCTGCTTTTCCCGATGCTTTCAGTTTACTAAATAGTCTTTTCGACTGATCCACCAGCTCCTCTTTTTCCACAGTGTCGAATGTCTTGTAATAAACCGATGATATATTCATCGACTCTGTATAATACCAAAATCCGGGATCCGCCACATAAACCTTACTTTTATATTTTTCCAATATGCCTGATTCTTTTTCTAAATTCCATACAAATATTATATCCGCCTCTTGAAAATACTTTTCTATATCCTGATCTCCAATGTTCACATTTTCTCTGAATCGATTTTCTCCATCACCTTCATGCCAAACAGTTACTGTCGCTCTATCCGGCAGAAACCATGCAATCTTCTTCTGTATATCATGATCGGAATCCTTAATCGGAGGCCAAAAGCACACATTTTTGATAATACCGCTTCCAAAACATTCAAGACTCTTCAAATAGGTATACAGCTCATCTAAAATAATAATCTTGTCACCATCAATCCCCTTATTCTGTAGATTTTCCTTCATTTCACCTGCATGATTAGCGGATGCTAAAACGATATATGAATCATTATCGATGCTTACCTCACTTAATGGAAAAATCTTTTTTCCACAATACTCTTTCATATGAGGCTCTGTCTCTATAAACCCTGACACTGCATCACTGCCAAATCTTTCAGAAATCTTATCCAGACAGTAAAGCCCCGTCCCCTGTGCACCGTATATATAGTATTTTCTTCCTTCCTGAATGTATCTGTTTATCTCATTATCAAATGTCCGCATATACTATATCTATTCCTCCAAGCAAGGATATGTCCAGATCATCTTTTCTGTTGGTACTTCATATTTTTCCGCCAGCTCTGCCCTGATTGCTTCCGCTGATCTGCCATCCAATATTGATATTATAATGAAATCGCATTCTCGAAAAATCTCCTTACTAGGCAGCGAAATCCTCTCATCATTCTTTTCCTCTGCTTTTGCGTCTACCCATGCCAATATATTGCAGTAATTTGTTTTTGCGACTTGTGAGCGAAAGCTTTTTCCAACCCTCCCGGCCGCATACAGTACGATATCACAGCCTCTTGGCACCATTCCAAAAGGAAAAAGAAATATCTGCCGCGCTTCTTTTACCTCTTTTACATTGATTGCCAAGCTTCGTTCAAGCTTTTTTATCTCCCTGCGCATCTCTGCAATTTCTTTGTTCTTTCTTTCCGCCTCAATCCTATGCCGAAATACTTCTTTATTTGCTTCCAACAAAAAAGATAAGGGGTCGCTATTTTGAATAATACTCTCCATTTCTATATAATAAGCTGATGAAAGATAATTTTTTTCATCCAAATCATACAAAGCAAATTCATCAATAATCCAGTTTTGGAACGCATTATATAATTCCAAAAAACCTTTTGTGGTTTCTAATATATTAAGATGACCTATGCAAATAAGTAAAACCAAATTTTTGAAGCTCTTTTCATATTTTTTATATAACCCTTTCCGCGCCAGCACCTCTTTTACATCTAAAAGCGCTTCCGCAGATGCCAACGGCGTTTCATCTCTTGTCGCAACTAAGCTTTCTGGATTCCCCTTGCGATAACAAATAAGCTTCCTATCGACTATCGCAATTCTACGCGCAAATGCCAGCGCTAATTCTACAAAATAAATGTCATTTGCTCTCTTTCTGGCCTGAAACACCAACCCGTTCTTTTCAATAAATTCACGCAAAAAAAGCTTATTCCAAGGCCATGCGCCAGCTATATTGAACAAGTACTTATCTTTTATATCATCGTCCAAAACAGATAGATTATCCTTAAGATATTGTACCTTTAACGCCCCCCCGCTTACCCCTTTCTCAATACTGTCTACAAAAAAATTCCCGTCAAATAAAACTATATCTGCTTTTTCTTTCTCCGCACACAAGTAAACTTCTTCCAGCATATCGGGCCTAAAATAATCGTCCGCATCCAAAAAAGACAGATACTTTCCTCTCGCCACCGCCATGCCATTGTTCCTTGCCACGCCCGCATACTGGTTTTTCTGTCGTATGACAGTCATATATGGGAATCTATCCCGATATCGCTCCAGAATCTCCACAGAATTATCAGTAGATCCATCATCTATACAAATCAGTTCAAAATTCTGCATCGTCTGCTTTGACAGACTTTCCAGCGTCGTCGGCAGATACTTTTCTTCATTGTATACCGGCATTATTACCGAAACCGCAATTTCCTCCATCGAGATTTTTCCTTCCGCCCTTGTCAAATCAGATTTCCAAAAACTATGTCATACTCCTCTGGCTCCCATTTTTGTATCCCCGACCATGTGGAAAATGTCATTTCACCAAACAGAACCCTGCCATCCGGAAGATTGTTCCAGTCAATGCGCACATGTTTGAATTCCCTGCATAAGATCCTGCTGAGAGCCAGCATCTCCTCCAGCCCCTCCGGTCTAGGCGCAGGAACAAGATCCTTGGGATATCCATAGCTGAAAGGCTGCATTATCCAATTCTTGTCATAAAAGGATGCCTGACATTCTGGTTTGTGACTTCCTTTTATACACCATATGTACATAGGTTCTCCATGGAAGCAAAATATGTCATATTCGTATACACTGTCTGCTACTCCTTCCAGATACTCCTCACAGATAATTTTGGGAACAATATCCCTATAATGCAATTCCAGACTTGAGTAGGCGAAATTATAGCTTTTCCAATTACTCAGCTTTCTGCATACTTCGGCAAGATTTACTTCCGCCTTATTCTTCACAATTATATTCCGCTGACACCCATTGTTCAGCTTCAGCACAAATGATTCAGGCAAGACAGAAAAATCTATCTCATAAGGATCATCCCACACCCCGTAAAGCTTCGTAAGGTACTTTTCTCCTATCTTTTCCCTGATCCAGTCTCTAACTAAATACTTATCTGCAAGCCTTGCCCTCCGGGCATCTTTAATATTTATCTTTTCCCAGTTTATCTTCTCATTATAGGTGACCGGATTCTGATAATTCATCTTCTTCCCCAGTCTTTCAAAATAGAGTTCTTTTATTTCTTCTTCATAATACTTTTCATCCAATGTACTGAAATAGTCATATGCTTTATAGTTATTATAGGTAATCACATCTTCCTTTCGGATTCCCAGCCCATAAAGCTGTAGCCTTAGTTCCTCCTGATACCTTGGCAAATCCACCGCAACAATGTACACACATTCCTCAGCTGCTACAAGATATGGTGTTTTCACCATAACACCTTGTATGCAGCTTCCGGTCATGTTCTCGCTATTGTCAAAAAAGGCTTCCACCTTAATTGAGTTTGCCTCAAATACCTGAAGCAGCTCCTGTCCCCTTCTGCCTGCCCCTACAATAATTACATTGTCTGCGTTTTTTGCCTTTTTCAGCACATATTTCAATATTGTATTATTTTTCATGATTGATTGACCTCAAAATTTTCTTTTGATAACTTATATGATACTTTTATATATTGCTCTTCCTATATCCAAGTCACGCATATCCCGCTTTTCAGCAATATATTCCTCAATATATTCCCCGCACTCTGCAATATACTCTGCATATCCCGTTATACCATAGCGGTCACTTTCATTGCTGAATGTTTTT
The DNA here is from genome assembly GCA_964018205.1 of uncultured Acetatifactor sp. Lineage (GTDB taxonomy): Bacteria > Bacillota > Clostridia > Lachnospirales > Lachnospiraceae > Acetatifactor. Next base: position 45,564 of record CAXHOW010000013.1, read on the forward strand.
CTGATTTTCTTATTCCTGAACAGAACATATCGCTCATCTGGCGCTTCCTGATAATGCAGGGAATCTTCATCCGACAGTTCCAGCCGGAAGCTCTTTATTTCATTTATAGCAGGATAGAAGGCTACTATCTCGCTGCTCCTGCCCGTACACAACAGAACCCTTCCGCCGTCCTTCTTCATATATACAAATGCCGCATTCCATAGAGAATCGCCCAGCCATTTATGATGGCATATATCCGAAAACGACTTATCCTCCTCGATCCGTCCCGTCTCGGTATCCACCTTCAGAACCTGATTCGCTGTCTCCGGAAACATCCATACATACCCATTTTCGTAGAAGCTCCCCACAAACCCTCCATGCTGATACCCCTCCGGATAGCCCTGATATTCGGCCCTCTCATCTGTAACCGGATCCCAGCTCACGATGGCTCCGCTTCGCCTTGGGGCCATCCAGAATCGCTGCCCGTCGCTGGCTATCGTGGAGTACCCCTTCTCTCCCACGTTATGAATGGCACTTTGTCCGTTATCCAGATGAAACTCAAGTACTGCGTGCGCATTACAGAGCGAAAAATACAATGTATCCCCGTCCCGTACATAGTCTCCCCTGAAATACGCATCCTCTGAGATTCGGCAGTTCTCGAGCTGCCCATTTATCCATGAGTCCATGGTCTCCAGCGCATAAGTCTCGACGTTCAGCCTCAGTATCCCGGGATAATATGAGGGGAACATATAGAGATACTGTCCATATGGGACAGATACCGAAAACCCGCTCATGCCCGTAAGCCCGTAAGGAATCCCTTTCAGCTCCCCGCTCGCAACGTCATAGATATATATCTTTTTTGACACCAGCGGAGTAAAGATCAGTTTTTCCCTATACTTCAGAATTCCTGTGAATAATTTGTTTCCCTCTTCCTCAAAATCCAGAATATGCTCAACTTTTTTTCCGTCATAGCGAAAAAGCCCCTTGCCACGAAAGGAAGAAAACCAGAGAGCATGACTCGTTTCAAGGCAGCACTGAAACCCTAAATATGCATTCATTCCCTTTTTCTTTCTGCCTCCGATCCATTCCTTCAGCAGACATCTTTCTCCTTCAATATCTTATAAAATCCCCTGAACCGTTAAGGAAACGAATCCAGTCAATTTTGCTGATTTTCCCCTTTGTATTCAGCACACAGTTATTGGCATATACATACCATCTATAAATTGCAGCACGCCTTTCCGCCGGATTATCCCATCCGTCTATTTTTACGACAGAGGGCAGGTTCATGTTCTTATAGCAAAGTCCGATTTTCCTTATAAGGTAAATAGACCTTGTATTTTGGGATAACGCTCTTCATGTCCATTCCTCCATCTCTCCCTTCGACTGTCCCCATGTATGCCCGAAAGTCCTATGCAGCGTATCACAATACCGGCATACCTGCATCGGCCTGCTCAGCAGCTCCAACAGTTCCTTCTTGCCGGATACAGAGTAGATATCTATCCCGTCATCAGCGGTCAGCGGAACATCGATACCGAATTTCCTGCAGAAGATCGGGAGTGTAGGTGCCACTGTACAGGTATACAGCCTGCCCTTGTCCAGCATATTGCATTCATTATTCGCATGAAAACAGTGCAGGAAGCTCTCCATGGGATTCTGGGAGCCCGAAAGGTCAAGGGGGTAGTGCCCCATGGTCTTGACGGTAGTCCCTCCACTGTAATACCTGCATTCTACTTTTTTATCCTTTGCCGTCTGGCATATTCTGTCATAATCAAGCTTTATCGGATATTTGGTGATCTCAAGCACAATCTTGTTCCTGAAACAGCATTCCCAGAATTCTTCCTGCTGGTTCAAGAGCATGATCCCATTGGTATACAGCCCGATATTGACCTCGGGAAATACGTTTCTGCACATCTCCAGAATTTCCGGCAGCTCCGGATGCAGAAGCGGCTCTCCGCCTTCTATGGCAATATTATCAACAGCGTCTCCCAGAATATTGCGGATCTGCCTCAGATCATCCTCTATCTGCTCTCTGGAATGGAATTCTTCACCCGCAATCGGCGAAAAATGGTCACACCCTCTGCAGTTTAGATTACAATTGTATAATATATTTACAACAAGCATCTTCAGTCGCGGCCTGGGTGTAAGTCTACGGATTCCCTTCTTCAGTTCCCCCAGTTCGACCTTTGCCTTGGCCAGTTCAGACTTCATCCTGGCCACTTCAGCCTTTACCTTGGTCAGTTCGGCCAGCCCAGCCTTCATTTCCGCATACCCATGTCTCTCGGCACGGCCTATATTGATCTCCGTCTCATATTCCTCAGAAACACAAGCAATTCTTTCGTATCCTCTTTCCGTTAATAGATTCCTGATTTCCTCTTGATACTTTTTCCCTGTGGCAATCAATATGGCAGCTTTCCGGTCACATCCGGCAGCGTCTATACCTTTCACCGGAATACCGGCAATTTCCACTGCGTTTTCATCCGTGTGCGACACTAAAATCGCTTTTATTCCAAGTCTATCATCTTTTGGCAGTTTATAGAGGATCTCCTTTGCAATTATGCCCCCTCCGTACAGATATATCTCTTTCTCTCTGTGCACCATAGACAACAATGACTTAAGTGAATCTATTTCCAGCATCATTACACCCACTTCCCGCTTTCCATTCTATACAGCGTCATTCCTCCGCAGGGTTCCTATCCCTCTATCTCCACATTCTGTATCATAATAGGCTTCCCCGTCTCCCGGTACAGCGTGACAATGCTGCTCCAGTCCCCATAATATGCATCGCTCAGTATCATGGCACGTTCCACATCTGTCGTATCGTCATAAATGCCCCACCCTTCCTCCAGATACCGCCTGCGCAGCTCCATGTACCGCTCATACAGCTGCGGGCGCATGGCTGTCAGCGTGCTTTCCATCAGCGGATGTGGCCGCCACAATAACACAATATCGTCTTTCCGTTCCTTAAATATCTTAAAAACCTTTTCCATCTTCACAAGCAGCTGTCCGCCATGCTGCAGAAGCGCCCCCACGCCTATATTATACAAAATGATTCTTTTGTTCTTTCCGTCGGGCTTCTCGATAAGCTTCTTCCATTTATCCGGAATCTTCAATGTAGTCTTGTCTGTCCTGCGCATCTTATCCAGCTTAGGCGACCCAAGGCCCAGAATCTTTTCTTCCCAATATTTCCTGACATTCTCGGAAGGCTGCTCTGTCTGTCCCAGCAGGATCCTGATATATGCCTTTTTCATGTTCTCAGACTGTACGACAACCTTATCAGAATGAAACACTGCCGGCGGAATCACCAGATGCTTTATCCCTTCTACCCTTTCGTCATCCTCCGGATCCACCTCATCCAAAATAAAATATGGCACATATACTAATTTGTCCGTAAACTTTTTAAGGTTCTCCGAATAAAAAAAAGGATGCACGCTGGTAACAATATTACAGTCATCATAAGGATTATGAATAAAGATCGCATCCGGCCTTCGCTCCCCAAAGTCATATTCATCATATTTTGTAATCGGAACATAGTCTGGAAAAAGTCCGCCCTCGTAGTGCTCTTCTCGGAAGCTTTGATCGGGATTCTTGTCAAAATACGGAATCGGTATCACATATGCGTCCGTATTCTCATCCTCCTCGGCGGCTCTCCACACGCTTTCCAGCGAATCCCACATACTCGCCTTATATGGAAGAAATACCACTTCCTTTCTATCATCAGGCATATCATAGGTTATGGAATTTCGCAGCTGCTGCAGCAGCTTTCTGTTCCTTTTATAAAGCTTCCTGATTTCCTTCTCCCTTGAAGCCAAAGGGATTTCATCAGAGAAACATATGCTCATCTGGTAGACATTCTCGCAGTAATCTTCCAGCAGCTTCACCAGCGGCACATATCCTTCCCCCATTGCTTCCAGCAGATTTCCCATCTGAATGGCCGCTTTCTGACATTCTGTCAACACTGCTGCCGCTTCCTGCACATCGGCGGATGCCGCTTTGCCCATCGAATCATTGGCACTTATCAGCGCCGCAGCAATCTGCAGCAGATTTTTCTTCTTGAATCGTCCCAAAGCTCCCACCTCCCGGATTCTGCCATATTTATACTCATGAGCGCATTCATTTGCCGCATTTTTTCTATATTATAGAGCGCTCACTCGTCATGCTTTTTGTTTGGCAAATGTTTTTTGTGAATATAAATAAGGTACATTGGTCATTACAGTTAACCTGCATGATGCGGGGTTCCCCGCTTCGCTCTCCGGTACGTCAGCATAGGAACGCCGCGGCGCGCCATGCTGCCGCAGCTCCATCCTGTTCCCGAAGTCCTGGCATACCCAATCCGTATTCTTCAGGCATATACAGCTTTGGCAAAGCCGGAAGCCCGTTTGCCTGACAGATTACCTTCTAATGCCGTCCTTTGTTTTATATATCATGAACCCGCCCTCTGGTTCCTGCCCTAAGAGACAGTCGCTTCGTATTTCCATGCGTCCCGGCTGCCCCGCAAGCTATCAGATAAAATCCCGGCTCATCACCGTTATTTATCCAGACGGCTGTTCTTATGACCTAATTTTATGATGTCCCTCTCTTCAGGGCATTTCTTGCAGTATTCGTCTTTTCGTCCATGCTCTGTCCGCAGGCAGCACAGCTGAATGCCCCCCCGGCCTTGCTCCCAAGAGCGCCGCAGCAGCTGCATTCCCTGCTGATGTCCTTCCCAAAGACCTCTACCAGCTCCACCGACCGCTCCCGGCATTTCAGCTCCAGACGGCTGCGGATATACCCTCTCTGCCACAGAGCTGCGGAATTGTTGATTTTCTTGTTCAGTCCCCCGCTCCGAGGTCCGGGAAGTTTTGCAAAACAGACTGTCGCCGGCTTCTCCTCATCGAAAAACCTGTTCAGCTCCTGATTGATATAGCTGTGCAGCTGTTCCGCCATCCTCCTCTTCTTTGCCTCATACTTCTTGCGTCCGGGATTGTTCTCCCTGTTGCGGCAATAGCTCCTGCCCTGCTCCCTTATCCAGTCAGCGTATTTCAGCTGATACTTCCCCAGCTCCTCCCCATAGCGCCGCCCTCCATCCGTGGTAAGCATGGTATACATTCCCAGAGAAATGCCCACCTTGTTCCGATAGTCCGCATACCTCCGGACAGCCACCTGTATGGGTGCATTAATCTCGATTCGGTTCTCTTCCGGATATAGTTTGACATAGAGCTGGGACTTGTACTGGTTGCTGTCAGTCAGCGGCACAAAGACGCGTCTGCGCTTTTCCTTTACCGAAATAAAGATTCCTCTGCTGCCGCCGGACTCCCCATAACGGTAGGCCCGCTCTGCCACAGAGAACCCTTTTGTTTCTGTTTTCCTGCCCTGATTTTTACCTTGACCGCATTTCTTATGGCACGACCTTGCCTGCCTGCACAAGTAACGGTTCAGCCTGTCCGTCTCTACCTGCCCGGCCAGTCTTTCATATTGCCTTTGAATCTCCTCCGGCAGCTCTATAGGCTTCCGGTTCAGCACAGCCTCGAATGCACTGTTAACCTTCAGCAGAAAGCGGAGGTAATGCTTTTCCTCCTGACTCAGGTTCTCGTTCCTGCCCACAAGCTGTAATATTTTCGTCTTTGTCTTGGTCCACTGGCTCTTGATATCTCCCAGCGCATCAAAAACAGCAAGATAAAAATATACAGACGGCAGCCCCAGCTCACCCCGCAGCCCATTCTGCGTCATCTCGTTCTGAACCGTATACCCGGGATAGATTTTCGCAAGACTCCCTATGCCGCCATAGCGTGCATATACATATTCCTTTACCTTTGCATAGTCTCCGGCAATTTCCAGAAGCTTTTCCATATCATCATCCGGAATCAAGCCCTTACTGTACTGCCGTGTTGTTTTACATACCTTGTCCTGCGGCATTTCATATTCCCTGTCTGTACCAAATCATTCTTTACCTTCACTGCCAGAACTACTGATCCTTCTCAACACATGAAACCAACCATCCTGCTGTGAGCTGCGTTCCACTTTCTACAATTCGAATGCGCCTTGTGGTTTACAACACAATTCCCCTTATGTTGTAAACGGCCGGGCGAAACAGAAGGCCCTGCTTTTCAGAAATCCGCCCTGCCTATTTTCCAGAACTTAACATTTACGAAATATCGTATCTCATAAATGAGAGCACGATAAATAGGCAGGCCAAAAACAGCTGTCCTGCCCGCTTTTCATGCGATGAATACAGTAATTCTTACCTGAATAAGTTCCTTAAACCGTATAGTTACAATTTGTTAATGCTTTTTCGAATCTCCCCGTGAATCAGAATACCGCTAAAAACCACTTGCAATATACAAGGTGGAAGTGTATAATGAAAAAGTACAGTCTGCTGGGGATAGACAGAATACAACATAAGGGGAATTATGTAATCACCAGACTCATCTGTTCCATCTGTCGGGCATGTGTCCTCCCGCTTTCCATTGTATATATGCGTGTCGTGTCAATGTCGGTATGTCCCAGGATGTCTGCCAGTCGGGAGATATCTTTTTCTATAGAATAATATGTCCGCGCAAACAGATGGCGGAGATTATGGGGAAACACCTTCCCCGGCTCAACCCCGGCACCTTCACATAATTTTTTCATGTCCCTCCAGATGTTGGAGCGGTCAAGAGGCTTTCCGGTTCTGGTGACGAACACGGGGCCTTCCGTACATTTTTCCTTCCTGATGTATTTCTTCAGAAGCCTGCATAATTTGTCCGGCAGGAACACCGTACGCAGCTTACCTTTATTGTTGATTTCAACACGGCCTATCCGCACCGCTCCTACTGTAATAAAAGAAAGCTCCGACACCCGGATGCCCGTGGCGCATATGGTCTGCAGAACCAGAGACAGCCTTTCGTTTTTCTCACGTCTTGCCGTCTCCACCAGACGGACATATTCCTTTTTGCTCAGCTCCCTGCCCTCATCGCAGAACAGTCTCTTCTGTATCTTCAGCGGCTTGACCGCCATCTCCTGCCAGCCCATGAACCGCAGGAAGCTGTTGAGCGCCGCCAGCATGGAATTGACGGATGACGGAGCATAGGCGGCGGCTAAATGCTCCTTCCATTCTATCAGCGTAAGCTTCACAAGCGGCCTCCCGTTCAGCCACCGGCATAGGGCAGTCAGATCGCTCCGGTACTTCTGGACGGTATTTTCTGCACGTTCCTGCTCCCATAAGTATGCGATATACTTTTCAATATGCTCCAGCGTCAATGTATCGTTTTTGTCCTGCATGGGGTTCCTCCTCGTAAATCACCATAATTTCTTTCCCCTTTCACATAGCAAAAGACAGCGCAAAAAGCATTCCTGCCTTTCACGCTGCCTTTTCATCCGCAAGCCCTGCCTTGTCCTACATACACTGCTGTTTCCTACATCTCCACCAGCTCATACTCCCTGCTGCCCACACCGATCTTTGCCGCCGCCTCCACGGTATGGACGCCGTTTCTGGACTCGATGCGCTCCAGCAGATGATCCCGCCCCGGATCCTCCGACGCATATACCAGGTCCAGACAAGCCTGATCCAGCGCCACCGGGTCCAGAGACGCCAGTATGCCGATGTCTCCCATGGCGGGATCCTCCGCCACGGCACAGCAGTCACAGTCCACGGACATATTCTTCATCACATTCACAAATGCGATCCTGCTCCGGAAAAAGTCCATGACGGACTTGGAGGCATCGGCCATGGATTCCAGAAAGGAATCATGATCCGAGGACCAGAAATCATTTACATTCCCTACTCCATGGATATAAGCCTTGCCATGGGAGGATGCCAGACCTATGGAAATATTCTTCAGCGCCCCGCCGAAGCCTCCCATGGGATGGCCCTTGAAATGGGACAGCACCAGCATGGAATCATAATTCTCGATATGCTTTCCCACATAATTTTTCTGAATCTTCTGCCCCTCAGGCATAGACAGCTCCAGCTCTCCCTCCTCGTCCAGAATATCCACCTTGGCGATATCCGTCCAGCCGTGGAGCTTCATTGTCTCCCAGTGGGCTTCCGTCGTATTGCGCTTTCCCTCATAGGCAGTATTGCATTCCACAATGGTGCCCTTCACATAATCAATCATGGGCTTCATAAAATCAGGGCGCAGGAAATTCTGGTTCCCCACCTCCCCGGAATGGAGCTTGACCGCCACCCTGCCGGTCAGTCCTGCGCCCATAGCCTCATACATCCTCACCACAGCCTCCGGCGTGATTTCCTTCGTAAAATAGACCTTGGCTTTTTCCATCTCGATACCAACCTTTCTTCTCATTTTCGGTTCCGGTACACCTGCGCTGAATCAAAATCCGAACCAGCGTATATTCACCTCGCTGTTTTCGGGCAATTCCATGCGCCCATTGTCTGATAACAGCCCTTCTTCGTGATACATATGAAGTATACCACAGGCTGTCCCGCCTTCACAACCCAGATTTCAAATTTTCCCATGTCAATAATCCCAATAATCCGGATTCATCCACGGATAAAAGCTTGTGTTTTAATTTTGCCGATGTTACAATGAAATCACTATAGGATCGGAGGCAGACAACATGAAACCAGTAATTTCGTTGGGAAACCAAAGCTTTGAAGAGCTGCGCCGGAACCATTCCTTCTATGTGGATAAGACTCTGCTGATTCAGGAATGGTGGGAAAATCAGGATTCGGTGACTTTGGTGACACGTCCCCGCCGCTTCGGAAAAACGCTGAATCTCAACACTCTGGAATGCTTTTTTTCAAACCGCTACGCAAAACAGGATAATCTGTTCGAAGGGCTGGCCATCTGGAAACAAGAAAAATACCGACAGCTTCAAGGATCCTATCCCGTGATTTTCTTAAGCTTTGCCAGCATAAAAGAGACGGATTACGCCACCGCCCGCAGAAAGATCTGCCAGCTTCTCGCCGATGTATATATGCAGTACGGCTTTCTGCTGAAGGGAGACTGTCTGGCTGCGCCCGAAAAAGACACCTTCCGCCGGAAAACCATCGATATGGACGACGTGGACGCAACTCTTGCCCTGCACCAGCTTTCCCTTTATTTATCCCGTTACTATGGCAAAAAAGTGATTATACTGATGGATGAATATGACACCCCCCTGCAGGAGGCGTATGTAAATGGATACTGGGATCAGATGACAAGATTCATCCGCAGTATGTTCAATGCTGCATTCAAGACAAACCCCTACATGGAACGGGCATTTTTGACCGGAATTACCTGGGTCAGCAAGGAGTCCATTTTCTCTGACCTGAATAATCTGACGGTAGTGACTGCTACTTCGGAAAAATACTGTACCCGGTTCGGATTTACGGAAACGGAAGTATTCGATGCGCTGGAACGCTTTAGGCTGCCGGAGGAAAAGGCGCAGATAAAAGCATGGTATGACGGCTTTACCTTCGGCAGCCAGCGGGATATATACAACCCATGGTCCATTACATGCTTTTTAGAAGAAAGACTTTATAAGCCTTACTGGGCAAATACCAGCTCCAACAGTTTGATCAGCCTTCTGATCCGTCAGAGTAAGCCTGATATCAAAATGACGCTGGAAGATCTGATGAACGGAAACGCGTTGGTTACCGAAATTGATGAAGAAATCGCCTTTGACCAGCTGTATCGAAATCCTGACGCTATCTGGAGCCTTCTTCTGGCAAGCGGCTACCTGAGGGCAGAGGAACGAAACTTTAATCAGGAAACAGGTATTTTCATCTACACCTTGAAGCTGACCAACAAGGAAGTTTCCATCATGTTCCGGAACATGATCAAAGACTGGTTTGCCGGTGGCGATGTGCCTTACAATGAATTTCTGAAGGCAATGCTCTGCGATGATATAAAAGTCATGAACCGTTATATGAACAAAGTAGCTCTCGAAACCTTCAGCTCCTTTGACTCCGGGACAAAACCCTCGGAGGAGACAAATCCTGAACGATTCTATCATGGATTTGTACTTGGCCTGATGGTGGAGCTGGCTGGGAGATACCGGATCACCTCAAATAGGGAAAGCGGCTTTGGGCGGTACGATGTGATGCTGGAGCCCTTAAAGGATACCGACCCCGCCTTTGTGCTGGAATTCAAGGTGCATGACCCGGAGGATGAGACCTCATTGGCAGATACCGTGAATGCAGCACTTACGCAGATAGCAGAAAAGGCTTACGATTCCGAGCTGGCCGCAAGGGGCATTTCCAGAGACAGGATACGGCATTATGGTTTTGCCTTTGAGGGCAAGAAGGTACTGATCGGTCAGGAAACTATAAATACCCCTGAGACGGGATAGGCTTCTCGTCTCAGGGGCATTTCTTTTTCCTCTATGTAATCTGCAGGACTGTTTCGCTTAGAGCTGTAAACTTCAGTATCACCTTAAACAAGTCCCCGTCGATCACGATCTCCATCTTCCCGTTCTGAAGCGCCACCAGACTCTTGGCGATGGACAGCCCAAGCCCATTTCCCTCCATATGTCTGGACTTGTCGCCTCTCACGAACCGTTCCTCCAGTTCCTCCCCAGAGATGTCCAGCGGATACTTGGACATATTCCGGAATATGATCAGCACATTATCCTCTTTTACGTCCACGCTCAGGTATACTCTGGAACTCTCCTGCGCATATTTACAGATATTGTTCAGCAGATTGTCAAACACTCTCCACAGATGCCTTCCGTCAGCCATGATCGTCACCGGCTGTTCCGGCTGTCTGGCGATCATTTCCAGCTTCTTCTCCTCCATCTTCTGCTGATATTCCCCCGCAGCCTGAGACAGAAGCACCCCCACCTCGCAGGGCTCCAGATTTACATCCAGATTGCCCGTGGTTGCCTTGGAAGCCTCCACCAGATCCTCCAGCAGCTTCTTCAGCCGTCTGGACTGGCGCAGAAGCACCTCCGCATATTCCTGGATTCTGTCAATCTGCCCAGAGTCCCCCTTCTGCTCCGAAGGTTTGCGGGCAGGATTTTCACTGTTCCCGTCAGGCTTTTCCGCAGCCAGTTTCCCGCTGTTCCCGTCAGGCTTTTCCGCATATGCGTTCTTTCCGTCCAAAGCCTCCGCCTCAGGACCTGCCGTTTCCCCGGGCTTCCGAGCCGATGGATCCGTCATCTCCCGCGCTCCCTTCGCTGCCATAGTCTCCTCACAGATCAGATTCGCATAATTGATAATAGACGTAAGAGGTGTCTTTATATCATGAGACACATTCGTTATCAGTTCTGTCTTGAGATGCTCGCTCTTCATGCGCTCTGCCACCGCCTTGGAAATGCCCTGCCCAATGCTGTTGAGATTCTCCCCATGCTCCTTAAATTTCCCGAACATCCCTGAAGTATCCACCTTGTAGTTCTCCTGCCCTTCCACCAGCGTCCTACTGGTTTTCAAAAGCTTCTCGCACGTCAGGGCAATATACATTACTATAGGAAACAGCACCAGCTTTTCCAGCCCCCACAGCACAAGGGCCACTTCCGATCTCATGAACATCGCGATCCCCAGAAACTCCAGAATGCAGATTCCCAGAAAAACGATCAGCGTCACAAGCACTGTGGGAATCCCTCTCAGCAGGCACGCAAGCTCTCTGCCCACGAAGCAGACTGTCCTCCAGCATATGCGCAGTACCACAAATATCAGACTATGCCTCCACCATTTTCCCATCTTCACCCGCACTGCCAGATCCGCACAGTAAAGCGTACCTAAAATTACGACGGCTGTACCCACCGCCACCAGCAGCACCACTGCCATCCAATAATAATATATGCTCTCCCATAGAGTTAGTGCCAGAACACCTAGAGAACCTATCGCTGCCCCGAACAAGGCCGTCACTACATCCAGATATATATGAGTCAATATCCCCTTTGTGATGCCCTCTCTGCCATTGCGGTGTCCTGCGCCGCACATGAGGAAAAGAAAACATGCCGCACAGAGGAAAACACAGCCTACTGCCAGCCCGATAAGCAGATATCTGCACTCATACCCCCACGTCACTAATACTGCCTTATCCTGAAACTCGTCTTCTTCAGGAAAATCAGGATTCCAGCAAATCCGCATCCAGTATTCTACCCCGTTTTTCAGACGATGCCCCCTCACATAAACCGTATCTGTGATAGCAAGGCGGCAGCGATCGCTCCCTGTAATCTTTGTTTCATAGCCATACCATGTGCTCCAGACAACCTTCTCTATCTTATTTTCATCATAATAATATAGCTCCAGATCAAAATTTGTACCACTGCAGATTTCTTCGGCAGCCTCAATGTTCCCCGCAGCCAAATAGTCTCTGACTTCGTAAATGATGGATTTCATCCTGCCGTCATACAGCTCATTATACAGTACGCTGCTTAAGCTTGATCCATAATATCCTGCCATCTCCATATACACACAAGAAATAACGGATCCTATGCCCGCAAAGCTGAAAATCCCCAGAAGGAAAAAAGCTATGACCTTTGCCGCCATGGAGCCGGTGAGACGGCGTCTCTTTCTTTTTCGTAACCTGCCTGCTCTGCTACCTTCCGCCTTTTCCCTTTGCGTATCCTCTTTTTCTTTTATCTCTTCCATCTTTTCTATCTGCTTCTCTTCTATCTTTTCTGTCTGCCTCTCTTCCATCTTCTTCCGCCACGCTCCTTCCCCTGCCATATCACCCTTGTACCAGACTACTTTGTACCAGCCTACTTTGTACTAGACTTTCTCGCCACACCTGACTTTCTTGCTCTTAACGTTTTTTGTATCGTCCGCTTCAGCCCTCCAGCCAATCTTTTCCTCCAGATAATTTGTCCCTCCAGATAATTTGTCCCTTCGGATAATTTATCCCTCTGACTAATTTATCCCTCCGGCCCCTCACGAAAGCTTCACCTGACATGCTTCTCACATTTATAGCCCTGCCCCCATACCACCTTTAAATACCTTGGCTCCGCAGGATTGACCTCCAGCTTTTCACGGATATGCCGAATATGTACCGCCACTGTATTCTCACTGCCATAAGGAAGGTCGTTCCATATCCGCTGATAGATTTCCCTCGGCGAGAACACCTGACCGGGATGCCGCATGAGGAGCTTGAGGATTTCGTATTCCGTAGGGGTCAGCGCCACCTCGTCCCCGTCCAGCGTCACCCTCTTCTGGGCATCATCCAGCTCGATTCCTCCACACCGAATCTGCTGAGGCGTAATATTTCCCGATCCCAGCTGCATATATCTGCGGAGCTGCGACTTACATCTTGCGGACACCTCCACAGGATTGAAGGGCTTTGTGATATAGTCGTCCGCCCCCACCGTAAGCCCCAGTATTTTATCTGAGTCCTCGGACTTTGCCGTCAGCAGGATGATGGGCACATTGCTCCTCTCCCTGATCTTCACCATGGCTTCTATACCGTCCATCACCGGCATCATGATGTCCAGAAGCACCAGATGGATCTCCTTCTCCTCCACCACCTTCAGCGCCTCCCTGCCGTCGAATGCCTCGAACAAGGTATAGTTCGGGTCATTCAGATATATTTTCAGTGCATTTACGATATCCCTCTCATCGTCACAGATCAAAATATTGTACATATCCGGTCATCCTTCCATAATGAAAATCGATTTTCATAAATTATTGTAACAAAAGCTTCTTTAACAAAAAACAAGGTAAATGTTTAAGATTTTTTTAAGGCAGGCTGCCTCCGCTGCCTGCCTCTTACATATTTCCACAACTTCTATATTTCCACAGCTTCTATATCTTGTTTTCCCCAGATCACTATTTTCCCCTTACGATCAGAAGTGATTCTCGTCCAGATACAGCTGCACCCGGTTCCTGATGATCGGCGCCACCTCTTCAATGCTCTTTGTCCCGCTGAAATAGTCCTCTGCTTCATCACAGATTATGTCCAGCACCGGCATAGTGCGGATGGGCAGTGCCCGTGTATCCTCTGCCGCCTGCATGAAGGCTTCTACCCATTCCTCCGTGATATCACCATCATATATCTCCTTTTCCTCCTCCACATACTTCCCCTTAAAGAGGTAAGCGCTTCCTATGGTCGTCTTTCCCCACTTCTTCAGATTTTCCAGATCCTTTTCGACCATAGCCTCAAAGGCTTTCTTCAAGACAGGCGCAGAAAAGCTGTCGCCTATGGCCCGCTGGGATTCCTCTTCAAGAAGGAAACAGATAAACTCCCATGCCCCCTGCTTTCGGGAAGAATTTGCATTGATCCCAAGGACTCCGTAAATAGGGCTTTGGGCCGGGCGGCATCCGTCATCAAACATGACCCCTATGGTCATAGTGCCCTCCCCTCTCTGTACGGAAGGGGCATCAAAGGAAACGAGTGAGTCACATGATGTCTGCTCCGCAAGAATAGGATAATCCAGATTTTCATCATATGCATATCTCTTTGCCGTCTCAAGCATCTTCGCAAAAAGCTCACCGCTGAAATCACAAGTTCCCTGCTCCCAGTCTATCATACCCCAGAAGGTCTCTGAGCCCTCCAGAAACATCCTGAGAATCTCCCGGGATCCATAGAACCGCATATACATCCCCTTTTCCTCTCTGGCCAGCAGAGCGTCCACTAAAGCATCTATATCCGGCTCTGTATTCTCCCCCAGCACGGAAGCATCGATGCTATAGCGATAGGGATTCATACTGGCATTGATCCCGTATATCCTATCCCCATCCTGCCAGCAGTCAAAAGCAACCGGAAAGTAATCCTCCTCCTTTATACCGGATTCCTCCATATAGCCCCTCAGATCCTCAAACCCCCCTTTATCTATCATCCCTTGAATATAATCGTCCAACACTGCCCCGAACAAGATATCCGGTCCCTTTCCCGTAGTGATCTGGATGCTGGTCTGAGTGGCAAAGTCATTCCAGTCCACCTCCGTTCCGGGCTCCTGCAGCACGATATGATAACTGTCGCTGCTCCGATTGAAGGCTTCGACCCGCTCACGGATCCATCCATTGTTAAAGTGGAATCCCCTGACTACTACCGGAACCTTGTCCACCGCTTTCTTACGAAGAGTCTCCACAATGCCCTCATTGTCCTTCAATTTCAGGATTTCCACCGCTCCGTCCTCTGATATGCGGAAATCCTCTATGTCTCCGCCCCGCACGCTCAGATTATTCAGTGTGTCATAGGATGAATTTGCGAATACCAATATGCTGTTTCGGCTGCCGTCCTCCGTGTCCACCTCCCTGATCTCTTCCATGATGTCCATGACCAGCAGGCTTTCCGTTCCCGCTCCGATATAATGGAGCCCATTTCCCATCCCCACTTCTTTTATCTCAGCCACGGCACCGGTGTCCGGATCCAGCTCCGCCGCCTTATTCGTCCCGTTGGAGCCTATCTGGGTCAAAAGCAGAATCATCCTGCCGTCAGCCAGCTGGCAGATATCTGTCGCCACCATATCAAGCTCTCTCTTATACAATGCCTCTCCGTTCCCGTCCCACTTCACCACATAAGACTTGCCTCTCGCATAATCCGGTTCAATGTTATAGATGCTACCATCCTCTGCAAGATATGAGACAGTAAAAGCTTCGTCATCCGGAATATCCTCCAAAAGGAGCTCACTGCTTCCGTCAGCTCTTTTTAGGTACAGATCCAGCGTCCTTACGGCCGCTTCCGCTTCCCAGTCCCATTCCGTATCGCTCACGGTCCACAACAGTACCGGCTCACCCTGATAATACTGCATTCCCAGAGCTAAACCCCTCTCACCTTCCTTCTTAGCGAAAATCGTCTTCGTCTCCGACACAATATCCAGATATTTCCCGTCCTCCCCGAAATCCCCGGCTTCCCCCATGCCCTGAGAGGTCTCCGTTCCCAAAGAGCCATCCATTCCTATATTCTCCACGGGCTCTGCTGCCCCTGACATTCCCTCCGTATCCCCTTCCTGTTCCTTGCCGCAGGCGGCAAGAAAGACACAGCAGCTGACCAGCGCCAGATACCACACCCGTCTCAGTCCAGTCCCCTTGTTCCCCATAATGCCTCCCTTCTCTTCCGCCTATCCCCTTAAAGCTATTCATATGATCTGGGAATCTCCATGCCGCCTAATATACAGCTTTCTGAAATCCGCTTTCACCGATTTCCCCGCTTTTCCGAATACCTTTCTGACTCGGCACCTGATTTTGCTCCCTGAAATTCCCCCCGATCTTCCTTTTCAGCAATCCTATCCTTCAGCTCTTCCAGCTCTTCCCCGAATTCCTCGGATGTCATGCCCGGGTTGGACCGGATCATGTCCCTCTGGAAAAAGTCCTTCAGACCGCCCAGATATCTCCTGATCTCCAGATTGACGGCATACCTTGTCTTTAGCTCGATCAGCTCTTCTTTCATGCTCTCCCAGTATTCCGAAGGCTTCGTCTGTGCCAGATTCCTGATGCTCTCCAGCCTTCCCTCAATACCTGCCTTTATTTCCTCCAGCCGCATGGACATTCCTTCCGTCAGCTCCTCCCTTGCGGCATCCATCCCCTCCTCAGGCATTTTCCTGCCTCCTCTCAGGCCCCGGCCCACTTTTCGTAGGCTCCGGCCTGCATGCTGCAGACTCCGGCCTGCGCTGTGCAGGCTCTGTCCCGCATTGTGCAGACCCTGCCCGGCTGCGGCAGTGATCACATCCAGCCGCCTCTGGATACGCAGCATCTCCCTCTTCACACTCTCCATCTTCTGAAGCACATTCTTCAGATCGATGGCCGCCTTAAAAGAAAGTGCAAAATCCGCAAATATGATCACCGTCAGGCCCAAAGTGACCGCCAGCAGCACCTTGTCCGGAATGGCAAGCACAAAGCTCTCCACCGGCACATGAATCACTTTCGTCATCAATATGGTGAGCAGCCCCCATGCCAGCGTGGTGCCGATGCAGACACGTCCCTGAAAATTCAGGGGATATCCGGAATAATCCCAGTACCGCACTTTAAACAGCGTCTCCATAAGGATCCCCGTCACATACTCCAATATGGTAGCGCCTATACAGCCGGCCACGTAGACCATGACTCCATTCTCCTGAAAGGGCATGGACACAACCAGCATCATGATCGCTCCGCTTCCGTACAGCGGCAGAAAAGGGCCTCTCAGGAACCCCCTGTTGGTCAGCTTTCTGGTCCGGATGGACACATGGACGGACTCCACGCACCATCCCCCGAAACAATAAAAATAAAAGAAAAACAGCCACTGAATGATAGAATAAGAATACATGAGCCCTATTACCTATACACCGCCGCCACTGCCGACAGCTTGCCCTTCCTCGTCTCTCTGGGTTCTCCCGTCAAGGTAAATTTCCCGTACCCTCTGGCGTTCACCGTCTCCCCTGCCTTCAGCTGTCTGGAATTGTTTTCGCACAGCCGCCCGTCTACATAGACCTTTCCGGCCCGAAACAGCTCCAGACTCTTTTCTCTGGACATATTGTAGACCTTGGCCAGCACTGCGTCCACCCGGAGAGAATTCACTTGTATGGTCACCGGAACCGGCTCCTCCTTAAGGGTGTCATGAAATTCCTCCGTCACGGTACATTTTACATGGGTATGCTTCACCTGCTCCAGATTATCACAGATAAATCCGGCTATGGAATCCACGCAAAAAAGGTAGGCCTGCTTTTCTCCTACCTTGATATCTCCTATAGTGCTCCGGTCAATGCCCAGATTCATCAGCGCCCCCAGAAAATCCCTATGGGACAGCTCATCCGCAAACTTCTGCGCCAGCGGCCGAATATGGATGCAGACAATGGGGAAAGGCACCTCATAGCCCAGCTCCTCGGGACTGCCGAAACGGATCATTACCCTATCCGCAGTCTCACATCCCCCTCCCAGACTGTATCCTGCATACGACAGCTTCGGCTCCTCCTGCCAGAAGACATCCTGCTCCCCCAGCCCCAAAAAGCCGGTGAAGGTAAAGATGCCCTGCTGAAAAGATTTGTCCGCCAGATCCCGGAGCCGGTTCTTCAGTTGATGCAATTCTTTCTCATTTTCCAGTGCCATATTCGTGCTTGCTACAACATAGTCCCATGCCCTGCTGTCCGCCTGCATAGGCAGGCTCCCTTCATCCGTCTCCAGCCAGGGCGATCGGCTCTATGAAAAGCTTATAATCTCCTCCTTCGGCGCTTTTGTCTTCTCCACGCTTACCGCATGAAGAATCGGGCCTTCCCCATTGTAATCCTCCCAGTATTCCTTTGCCACAGTGGCTGTCACCTTTACCCACTCCTTCTGGCGCAGCCCGTCAGTTCCCTCATACTTGCAGGCATAGCCCAGAAACGCCATATCGTCCGCACAGCAGGTCATCGCCATGCGCCCCGGGACAAAATACCCCTCAGGAAAGCTCTCCGGCTTCAGCACCATAGCTGTAAACTGAAGCTTCTTGCCCACATAGCGCTCCAGATGCTCCATAGAGTCCAGATACCAGATGCCGTAGCCTATATTATCCAGCACGATAGTCTCCTGATTCAGGTCATATGGCAGATCCTCCTCAAAAATCTCGTCGATCTCCCCGTTGGAATCCTCAAACACCACATCTGCGGAGGCGTTCACTGCCTTTATGTTCCTCTTGTAGGAATTCAGCTGATCCCTCACTGTGTCGCAGCGGTTAAATATGATCATCTCCGACTTTCTGATCATCTCTGCCAGCAGGGAACGCATATTGGTATAATACATGGGAAATGTGGAGCCGTCGATCGTGGTGATCTGCTGTTCTATCTTCCAGTACCACGGGAGCTTCACATTTTTATAGTTCCACATACCGTTGAACTCGATGATGATGCGCTCCGGCTTGTGAAGCTTCTCCAGATCCGTCAGGTGGGCGGGATTGAAATCCTCCTCCCGCTCGATCAGCTCCACCTCCGTGCGGCTCCTCTTTAAGAGCACCGGATCATACTCGTTCTCTCCCTCCTCGCAGAGGATCAGGAGAGTCTTTCCCTTTATCTGAAAATACTGCTGTGCCAGCGTAAAACAGATGAATTCCGTCTTGCCGCTTTCCAGAAAACCATTTATCACATATACCGGTTTCATTCATACACCCCCTGCCCGCTTCAGCGGGCATCGATCCTTTTCCAGACTGATCCCCCGGACACCGGAATGCCGCAGGGTATTTGACCTCAGCGGAACAGCTCTTCCAGCTTATCCTCCTTCAGCTCGGCCCCGATGACGCAGTATTTTCCCGTCACCTCCGGGCTGCCTGTCCTGATATCACGCTCCTCAGGAACATAGTCAAAATAAATCCATCTGCCGTCCTGTCCGGGAACCATGCCCTTTGCCCGCAGGATGGTACCGTACTCACCGCTGTCAAGGGCGGTAAGGATGCTTTCGATCTGCTCCTCTGTGAATTTAGCCGGAGACTCCTTGCCCCAGCTGGTGAACACCTCGTCCGCATGGTGATGGCCGTGGTGGTCATGATCATGGTGATGTCCGCAGCCGCATTCATGGTCATGATGATGCCCATGGTGCTCCTCATCCTCATGGTGATGCCCATGCTCACAGCACTCTCCCTCATGGTGGTGGTGCTCATGATGCTCTTCACTCTCATGGTGGTGCTCATGCCCGCAGCACTCCCCCTCATGGTGGTGGTGCTCATGATGCTCTTCACTCTCATGGTGGTGCTCATGCCCGCAGCACTCCCCCTCATGATGGTGATGCTCATGATGCTCTTCACTCTCATGGTGGTGCTCATGCCCGCAGCACTCCCCCTCATGATGGTGATGATGCTCATGCTCCACTTTCGCCTGCTCCAGCATCTCCTTCATCATCTCGTCCAGAGTATCCGCGCCCTCTATGGTCTCCAGCACAGCCTTTCCGTCCAACTCCGCCAGAGGAGTCGTCACGATAGTCGCCTTCTCATTGTGCTCCCGCACCATTTTCACGCACTCCTCCAGCTTTTCCGCATTTACCTTGTCGGTCCTGCTCAGTATGACGGTGCCTGCATACTGGATCTGGTTGATGAAAAACTCTCCGAAATTCTTGATATACATTTTAGCCTTGGATGCGTCCACCACTGCCACTGCGCTGTTCACCTGCACGTCCAGATCCGCCGCCACATTCTCCACAGCCTTCAGCACGTCGGACAGCTTGCCTACTCCCGAAGGCTCGATGAGGATCCGCTCCGGCGCATAGGTCTCTATGACCTCCTTTAAGGATGTGCCGAAATCCCCCACCAGAGAGCAGCAGATACAGCCTGAATTCATCTCCTTGATCTCGATCCCCGACTCCTTCAGGAATCCGCCGTCGATCCCGATCTCACCGAACTCATTCTCAATCAGCACAGTCTTGCTCCCCTCCAGAGCCTCCTTCAGCAGCTTTTTGATCAGCGTGGTCTTGCCCGCTCCTAAAAATCCTGAAAAAACATCTATCTTTGTCATTGTTTTAACCTCCTGTCTGTCCCGGCACATACAGATACATCAACAGCCGGCTTTCTTATTCCCACCCATATCGGACACAGCCCTGCCATTGTCCTGACACCACCGCATCCCTGCACGGCTCACGGGAATTCTTTTCACTGCATTACATTTTCCACCTTATGGAGGCGATTGTCAAGAAGCCTAATCTTAAAGTTTTCTGAAAATTACGTCAAAAGTTCTCATCCAGATACAGCTGCACCCTATTCTCCACAATCTCCGCCACCTGCTCCGCGCTTTTTCTGTCCGCAAAATAGTCCTCTGCCTCCTGACAGACAATTTCCAGAATGCTCTCCGTGCGCAGGGGAATGGTTCTCACCTCCTCCATCGCTCTTCTGTACTCTTCTACCCATTCCTCCGTTATGTCCTCTTCGGAATATGTGTGCCAATTCTGATCTTTTTTAATCTGACCGTCTCTCATGATGTAGGCGCCTACATCCACCGTCTTTCCGTCCGCCACTTCCCCCAGACTATTTTTCAGCGCTTTTTCAAAGGCTATCCTGTTCACGGGAACATCTCTGTCATCCACCAGCGCCAGCTGAGATTCTTCTCCCAGAAGAAAGCTGATAAATTCCCACGCGCCTTCCTTATGAGCCGAGTTGACATTCACCGCAAAATCGGCTCCACTGAACTGCTTTTTAGCGAAACATCCATCATCAAACAGCGTTCCCGCCACCACATTTCCCGTTTTCTCCTGCATCGCTGAGCTTCCGAAATAATAAAAGCTGGAAAAGAGATCTTCCCAGACAAGAATCGGACAATCCTTGTCCCAGTCATAGGGATACCGCTTTGCCACCTGAAGCATTTTAGCAAACAGCTCCCCGCTGAAATCGCAGACGCCCTGCTCCCAGTCAATCATTCCCCAAAGAGTCTCCGACCCCTCCAGAAAGGATCTCAGGATCTTTTCCTCGTCACAGTTCACCCCATACATACCCTCCTCCGGCCAGGCAAGCAGGGCATCCACCAGAGTCTCCACGTCAGGAGTCCCATTCCCTCCAAGGACCTCCCCCTTCATTATCCATCCCGTGGCACGTATCTGGATATTGATCCCATATAAGGCGTCTCCCTGACGGCATGAACCGAAGGCTATGGGGAAATACTGCTCCTCGTCGATACTGCTTTCCACATAAGGCTGCAGATCCACAAAGCCTCCCTTTTCCATAACACCCTGCTCATAGCTGTCCAGCACGCCGTCATACAAGATATCCGGCCCCTTTCCCGCAGCCATCTCGATACTGGTCTGCCGCGCAAAATCCTCCTCTTCCACACCCTCTCCTGCCGCATCCAGCATCACCTGATAAACCTGATTCGATTGGTTGAATGATGCCACCTGCTCCTTCAGCCACTGATCGGAAAGACTGTAGCCTCTCAGCAGCAGCACGATCCTGTCCGTTTCCACCATGCACAATGTCTCACAAGATACCGTTTCATTTACCCAAGGAATCTCCCCCGGCTCCGTCGCTCCGGCTTCTCCCCAAAGGATCTCCGCCTCCCCGCTTTCCAGCATCCTGAAATCATGCATGGTCCTGGTGACATCTCCGTATCCGGACGATAATTCAATCGTAGCATTTTGAAACGACATCACGGTACGTCTGGATCCGCTCTCCAGATCAACCTCACATATCCCGTCGCTGCGCTCTATCACCAGCAGTCCCTCTTGTCCTGCGGCAATTCCTATATAATATCCTCCCAGTCCTCCCATCCCCAGCATCACATTGTTGAGGCCTGCGGCGTTTCCGGTATCTGCCTCCAGCTCCATCAGCATGGCTCTTATAAATTTATCTTTGTCGTCATCCGCAAGGAGAACTATGGTTCCATCCGCAAGCTGGCAGATATCTCTCGCCCGCACGCCCAGATCCTTTTCGTACACCAGCCTGCCGTCGGGATCCCATTTCCTGACAAATTGATTCTTTATATAATAAAGGCTGCCGTCTTGTGCCAGAAGGCCGATTCCTCCGATTATTTTATTGACAGAATCCGCAAGGCCCTCAAACAAGAGCTGGCTGCTGCCGTCTTCTTTATATAGATAGATATTCGCCACGGCGCCTAGTTCCTTATCTTCGCCCCATTTACACCTAAGCTGTACCGGCTCCCCCTGATAATATTGCGCAAAGACCAGCTCTGCACCATCCTCGGCCCCGAAAAGCTCCTTTACCTCCGATCGGATATCATATAATCCGCTCCCACCCGCCGAGGCGGTGCCATTCCCCGTATCCTTCACCTGATTATCCGGGGCGCCCACACTCATCGACTCCCAAGAAGTCTCCTCCTGCCTTTTGCCGCAGCCTGACATCCCGGCACAAGCCAGAATCAGCCCTCCATACAAAGCAGCCTTGCGGCACAGTGTGCTGATATGCCGCCTGACTCCCGCCAGACCAAAATATTTTCCTGCCATATCCTTCTCCCTCTTTCCCTCAGCTCTCTATAACCGGCTGTCTCCGCAGCATCCTTTTTGCGCAGATTCGAACGAAGCGCCGGCGCTTCACTCGTCCTTCTTCCGCCGGGCCTTCTCCTTCAGCTCCTCCAGCGCCTCCTTAAACTTCACGGAGGTCATACCGGGGTTGGCACGGATCATATCCCTCTGAAAGAAATCCTTCAGGCCACCCTGCCGTTTCCGGAGTTCCAGATTAACAGCGTATTTTGTCTTCAGTTCCATGATCTCTTCCTTGGCGCTCTCCAGATACCCGGTGGGCTTTGTCTGGGCAAGATGTTTCAGTCTCTCCAGCTTGCTCTCTATGCCGGCCTTTACCTCCTCAAGGCGCATAGCTCTGGCTTCCTCCTGCTCCTCCTTGGCCTCCGCCCTGCTTTCAGCCAAAGCAGCCTTTCGCTCCTCCCATTCCTGATCGGCCAGAGCGATAATTACATCTAGTCGTCTGCGGATATGCACCAGCTCCTCCTTTGCCTGCTCCATCTTCACAAGCAGGTTGCGCAGGTCGATAGCCGCCTTGAAGGACAGTGCGAAGTCGGCAAAAATCACCACCGTAAGGATGTAGGTTACTATAATCAGAATCCCGTTCGGTATGGAAAGCACAAACCTCTCCACCGGCACATGAATCACCTCTGTCATCAATATGGTCAGCACACCCCACGCCAGAGAGCTGCCGAGACAGATATGCCCCTGAAAGTTGAATTTATTCTTGGAGTAATCCCAGTAGCGCACCTTGAACAAGGCCTCCATAGCCACTCCCGTCACATATTCCAGCGCCGTGGCACCAATACACCCGGCCACATAGGTCAGGAATATATTGTCCTGAAAGGGCATTGACACCACCAGCATCATGATGGCCCCGCTGCCGTAGATAGGCAGAAAGGGTCCCCGCAGGAACCCTCTGTTGGTCAGCTCTCTGGACTTAACAGACACATAGGCAGACTCGAAGCACCAGCCTGCAAAGCAATAGAAATAAAAGAAAAACAGCCATTGAATCATTGTATATGAATACATACTTGTCACCATCCGTTTGTATTTTTGCGCAGAGCCCTCCTGCAAAAAGCGCACGGAAGACCGTACATAACAATAGTACCTGCCTATCTATTATACTCCCTATGGTGATATGTCGTCAAGACTGCCGAAAGACTTCGGACACATGACAGTTCCTCATAAATTCTCATCCAGATACAGCTGCACCCTGTTCCTGACCGTCTCCGCAACCTGCTCTGTGCTCTTGACACCTCTGAAATAATCCTCCGCTTCCTGACAGATGATCTCAAGGATAGGCTCCGTGCGCAGCGGAATCGTCCTCACCTCCTCCATTGCTTTTCTGTATTCTTCCATCCATTCCTCTGTCACGTCCTCCGCCTGAAATGACACCCAGTCCTCATTTTGTCTGATTATGCCATTGTGCATAGTGTATGTACCTATTTGTATCTTTCCTTGGACGGATATATTCTTGAGTCTTCGCTCCAGTGCCTTGTCAAAAGCAGCCCTGCCTACAGGAACGGCCACCTGACCAGCCAGTGCAAGCTGCGCCTCCTCCCCCAGCAGAAATCTGATAAATTCCCATGCTCCCTGTCTATAGGGCGAGTTGGCGTTCACTGCCAGACCGCCTTCCTTAAACCGCTTCTTGGCATAGCATCCATCATCGAACAGGACTCCCGCCTCCACGCAGCCCGCCTGCTTCTGCACCATAGAGCCGCAGAAATAGTTGAAATCAGAGAAATGCGTCTTCCAGACAACCGTAGGACAGTCCTTCTCCCACTCATAGGCATATCGTCCCGCCACCTCCAGCATTCCGGCAAACAGCCCGTCGCTGAAGTCACAGACACCCCGTTCCCAGTCGATCATTCCCCAGAAGCTCTCCGAGCCCTCCAGAAAGAATCTCAGGATTTCTTCCTCATCACAGTTCGTCCCGAACATACCCTCCTCAGGCCATGCCTGAAGGGCATTCACCAGAGTCCGGATGTCCAATGTTTCCTCTCCTCCCAGAATCTCCCCCTTTATCATCCATCCCTCCGCGCTGATCTCTGTGCTGATCCCATACACCGCATCTCCCATGCCATATGAGCAAAAGGCTATGGGAAAATATTTTTCTTCATCGATTCCGTCCCTTTCCATATAAGGCCGCAGATCCGCATATCCACCCTGTTCGATGACACCCGGCGCATAATCCCCCAGAACCTCGCCGTACAGAATATCCGGCCCACTTCCCGTTGCCAGCTCAATACTGGTCTGCCGGGCATAGTCCTCCCATTCCACACCCTCTCCGGCTGTGTCCACCAATACATAATAATCCTGATTGGAACGGTTAAATCTGGCAATCTGCTCCTTGAGCCACGCATCGGAAAGGAAATAGCCCCGTATCACCAGCACTGTCTTGCCCGTTTCGGCCATGTACAGTGTCTCACGCAGCCCTGCTCTGTTTTTTACCCAGAGGATCTCCGCCTCCCCGTTTTCCAGTATTCTGAAATCCTGCACGGTTCCGGCGGTGTCATAACCCTGTGAAACCATTCCGGCAGTAGCATTCCGAAGTGACAGGACGTTTTTTCTGGAGCCGGTTTTTAAATCGATCTCGTAAATCCCTTCCTCATGCTGCATCAACAGCAGCCCTTCCTTGCCTGCGGCGATGCCCATGTAAATTCCTCCCAGCCCTCCTTCACCCAGCATCACATTGTTGATATCCGAAACGGTTCCCATATCCCCGTCCAGCTTCACCAGTCTGTTTCTTGTAAACCCGTCGCTCCCGCTCTTATCCCCTACAAGCATAACGATGGTTCCGTCTGCTGTCTGGCAGATATCATTAAGACGCAGATCCAGCTCCTTTTGGTATGCCATCCTGCCGTCCGAATCCCATTTCATGAGAGTATTCCGTTTTATATGGTAAAAGCATCCGTCTTGTGCCAGAAGACCGGTTCCCCGGGCGATTTCATTACGAAGATCCAAAATCCCCTCCAGCAAAAGCTCTCTGCTGCCGTCCTTCCTATATAGGTAAACGTTCCCGATGATTCCCAGCTCCGGATCCTCCTCCCATCTTGCCCTGATCTGCACCGGCTCTCCCTCATAATACTGCATACAGACCAGTTCCTCCTCATCGTCAGCCCCAAAAAGCTCTTCTATCTTTGACTGGATGTCAAAAAATCCTCCCGCACCTGACGAGCCTTCCTTCAGCGTCTCGCCGCCTGTTTCCGTCTTCTCTTCGGCCGACGTCTTATTGCCTATTTCCGTCTTCTCTCCGGCCGATGTCTTATTGCCTGTTTCCGTCTCACCGCCCGCTTCCGTCTTCTCTACGGTCTCCGTCTCCCCTGACCCGGATTCCGCCGATCCTATGGCCTGCCCGGACACATTTGTCTCCTCAGGCCCCCTGCCGCAGCCTGAAAACAGAACACATGCCGCCAGCAGGCCGCACAAAGCCAGCCTTCCTATCCGATCTCCGATGCCCGCCGGGCAAAAATCCGTTTTCGATATTTTTCTTTCCATAGCTTCCTCCTGCTTCCGGTATGGCATACATCACATTTCATCCTGCTAGTCGTCTGTCAGATACATCCGCAGAGTCTCCCTCTCCCCCGCCAGATAAGCCTGCCAGAAAGCAGACGCAATCCGCTTCACAGACTTCTCGTCCTCTGACGGTCCATCATTTTCACCGTTTTCGGACAGTCTGTCGGTAAAGATCTGTACCTTGATCTCATCTTCCTCAACTCTTTCAATCACCTGTATATTAACTATTATTGTGTCTTTATGTATCCTGTCACCGGCTCCGCCGATTCCGGCAAGCAGCGCAAATCCCTGCTGCACCGCCTCCCGGCCCAGACTGCCTGCTGGATCCTCCAAGGAACCCATGGCATCCGTCCGGGCAGACGTGCAAAAAAATACTGTCACCGCCAGAATCAGCGGAACCGCCGCCACGATCCTCCTATCCCTGCTTTTGGTATATTTCATGATAGAGCAGATCCGTTCCTCCGCCGCATTTTTACAGAATCCATTATACAAGGGCATAAAATTCTTCTTCTCCTCCATGGCAATCAGCGTCAGCGCATAACCTGATCTGGCGTCTTCCCCGCACCGCCGCAGCACCTCTTCGTCGCAGGCCAGCTCCACATCTCTGGTCAGCAGCCCTGACATGGCCCATACCAGCGGATTGAACCAGTGGACGCACAGAGCAGCTACCATAGCCAGCTTCACCAGAGCATCCCAGCGGCAGACATGGACATACTCATGCTGCAGGATGTACGCAAGCTTTTGGGAATCCTCCCAGACAGCGTTTCCGGGAAGCAGGATCACCGGCCGGAAAACGCCATATGTCAATGGAGCTGTAATCATGTCACACCGCCGGACAGAGACCCTTCTCTTCAGCCTTTGTCCTTCCTGCCACCGCCGGACGGTTTCATCCTCTATAGGCTCTGCTATGCCGAACTTCCTCAGGCTGCAGAAATAAGAACATACAAAGAATATTCCGCAGCAAAGAGCGCCGATTCCCCAGATCACACTCAGCGCCTTACCCACGCCGCTTAAGCTGCCTGAAGGTCTGTCCCTGTCCTGCAGGCCCAGAACCGTCTCCGTCTCGGTGTCATACGGTTCCTTTATCCCATCCCATGCCTTTTCCGAGGCCACTGTGTCACTTGCCCCATAGCTGCCAAAAATCGGAGTCTCAGGCAGGGAAACCGGACTTCCCTCCGACTCTGTCCGCCGGTTCTGCCGCTCAATCCCCCGCTCCAGCAGGGAATACACACTGAAATCCGACGGAATGCAAAAGGGCAGCAATAGGCGAAGCAGCACTGCAGCCCATAAAAGCGGGAATATCCTCTTCGGCAGCCTTCCGATCAGCGCTGCCCTGAGAGCGGCCACCGCCAGTATCATCATCCCGCCGCATAAGCTCATCTCCAACAGTCCCATACCGCCTACCTTATTCCCTTCCTTCTACGATTGCCTTCAGCCGCTCTATCTGCTCCGCAGACAGTTCTTTCCTTCCCAGCAGCGCCGCAAAGAGCTTGTCGACGGATCCATCGTAAATCTTGTCGATCAGCTCCCTCGTCTCCGTTTCCTGCACCTCCTCCTTGGTAACCAGAGCATGGCACATGAAGTTCGGTTCGCTGCGCTCTATCGCCCCTTTTTCGATGCACCTTTTGATCAGGGTGTAGGTAGTATTCATGTTCCAGCCTACCCCCTCTTTCAGGATGTCCGAGATGCGCTTTGCGCTCGTGTCACCCTCTCTCCACAGCACCTTCATGACCTTGATCTCTGAATCGTGCAGCTTCATCTTCATATCCTTTTATCTCCTATCCCGCACACTACTCCAGTAGTTTGCATATTTATACACTACAACAGTAGTTTGCGATTGTCAAGGTATAATATTTTCATACCATGGTATAATGTCGCCGGACATTATACCGGCCCGGAGCAAAGCGGAGTGGCCATCCCTGCGGAGCGCAATGAACCGCCCCGTTGCAGGCAGCGAGGTATCAGACCCATGAAGGAATCAATCAGCATCTTCCGGTAACTTAAAAAGGACTGCCGCGTCTGCGGCAGTCCTTCCCCCCATCACTTTTGCACATATACGACCCAAACACTTCCAAAAACCACTTCCCCGTTTACATACAGCTCATGTATGCCGTCCGGACTGCATTTGCCTTTGTCTCCTGCAGAGGCAAAGACCTTCTGCATATTCACCCTCACCCCCCATGAGGATGGGACATACAGCACCACGCTTCCGAAAACCGAATCCACGTTTATGTTAACGGTGCCTGCAGACGGCTGGGCATCCACAAAATAAATCACTATGGAGCCAAAGACGTTTTCCACGCTCACGTGCTCCACATCTCCCGAAACGTATTTCACTGTGGAGCCGAAAATGTTCTCATAAGTATAGTACCCGCCGTTCCGGTTGTCCCCGCAGACTATCCCGCTGGGCCAGTATCCTGAAAAATGCTTCTGCCAGCGGTTCCCGAACTTCGGAAACAGCATATTCAGGCCTATAGTACCCAGCAGGGCAGCTCCCAGCACCGGCCACGGAGTAATCGCTTCCAGATGCAGCAGCTCATCATTTATAATGATCAGACAAGCAATGGAAAACAAGATCATACCGAACTTTCCCCTGATGATCCCCTTTACCAGAAACGCCGCACAGACAGCAGACAGCAGGATCGGCCAGAAGCCGATTCCATCCAGATACCCCATCCTGCTGGCCAGAAGCGCTGCCGCCAGCAGCAGAAGCGCTATCCCCCAAAAAACATTCTTTTTTCCTCCGGACATACTCTTTACCTCTTTTCCGCATGAACCCTTCATGCCATTTACTTAATCCTTACATATCCCGCACCGTATTCCCTCTGCCCCGGTGTCAGTCTGCTCCGGTTCCCGGCAGCGCTGCCCTGCCTTCCATGGAATCCGCCCTGCTCTGTCAGATTCCCAGCTTCCTTGCGTTCAGCCTCTCTGTCACCGCCTTGTAATAGGATCGGGACACCAGCGTCTTCTTGCTGCTCTCCCGAAACTCCATCACGCTGGATGCCGTAAGGTTCTTTGTGATAGAATAGACAAAATCCAGATTGGCGATGGAGGACTTGGATATCCTCATGAAGCTGCCCGGCAGAAGCTCCTCCAGCTCATATAGTTTGTAGTCGCAGGAAAACATCCTGTCTGCCGTATGGGCCCGCAGCTCCCTGCCCTCCGTCTCAAAGAGGAATATTTCCTCGATAGGGACAAAGAAGGTCTTCTCGCCGCTCCTTAAGGACAGACACCGCTTTGCGCTGCTCTGTCTGGATATATAGTTTTGGAGGCTGATTATGGAATCATCCAGACGGCTGCAGCGGATGACGACCTCTTCCTCCTCCAGCCCTTCTTCAATTTCGATTTTTACCTTCATACCGTTTCCTTTGCTGCCGCGGCAAAAATTTTTTGACTGCTCCCTTTAAAGGCTGTTTCAGATCTATGATTTAAGTATACAGCAAATTCGGGATCTGTAAATGGGTACTGCGCAAGAGGTAAATATTGCGGCATAAGAGGTGAGGCTCACTCCATGATGCTGTAGCTCATCCACTCATAAAGGAGCTTCGTCCCCTCCGTGATCTCCGGCGGCAGGAGCGCTCTGGCCACCAGCTTCAGCTCCTCCGATTCCTCGTCAAGACGTCTCAGACGGGCATAGTCACCGTCGATCTCCGCCACGATGTATTCAAACCTGTTCATTCCAAAAACCTCCTTTTTTCTCGCTTTATCTCAAAAGCTCCTGCACGTTCCTATTAAAAAAGCCGCCCCCTTCGGGACGGCTTTTTTCCGGGAGCCCGGGGATATCGTCTCACCTGCTCCCTGTTATTCTTAAATTACATCATTCCACCCATTCCGCCGGCGCCTGCGGGCATTGCAGGAGTCTCCTCCTTGATGTTCGCCACCACGCTCTCGGTGGTCAGCAGGGTGCTTGCAACGCTGGTAGCATTCTGCAGAGCGCTTCTGGTAACCTTTGCAGGATCAAGGATGCCTGCGCTTACCATGTCCACATACTCTTCCTTCAGTACGTCAAAGCCGACGCCTGCATCGGACTCTCTTACCTTATTGATGATCACACTGCCTTCCAGCCCTGCGTTTGCAGCGATGTGGAACAGAGGAGCCTCCAGAGCCTTCAGCACGATGTTCGCACCGGTCTTCTCGTCGCCCTCCAGTGTCTCAGCCAGCTTTACCACTTCCTTTGCTGCATGGATATAAGCGGATCCGCCGCCGCAGATGATGCCTTCCTCCACAGCAGCCCTTGTAGCCGCCAGAGCGTCCTCCATGCGCAGCTTTGCTTCCTTCATCTCTGTCTCGGTAGCAGCGCCTACACGGATAACCGCAACGCCGCCTGCCAGCTTGGCCAGTCTCTCCTGCAGCTTCTCTCTGTCGAAATCAGAGGTGGTCTCCTCGATCTGCTTCTTGATCTGCGCAATGCGGGCCTGAATCTCATCCTTCTCGCCCTCGCCGTCCACGATGACGGTGTTCTCCTTCTGCACCTTCACAGACTTTGCATGGCCCAGCATATCCAGAGTGGTATCCTTCAGCTCATAGCCAAGCTCGGAGCTGATCACGGTGCCGCCGGTCAGGATAGCGATATCCTGCAGCATATCCTTTCTCCTGTCGCCGTAGCCGGGAGCCTTTACAGCCACCACATTGAAGGTGCCGCGGAGCTTGTTCACGATCAAAGTGGTCAGAGCCTCGCCCTCTACGTCCTCTGCGATGATCAGAAGCTTTGCGCCGGACTGAACCACCTGCTCCAGAAGAGGCAGGATCTCCTGAATGCTGGAAATCTTCTTGTCGGTGATCAGGATGCAGGGATTCTCAAGGGTAGCTTCCATCTTATCCATATCGGTAGCCATGTAAGCAGAGATATAACCTCTGTCGAACTGCATACCTTCCACCAGATCCAGCTCGGTCTGCATGGTCTTGGACTCCTCGATGGTGATGACACCATCCCCGCTTACCTTTTCCATGGCATCGGCAACCAGCTGTCCTACTTCCTCATCCCCTGCGGAGATAGCGGCAACTCTTGCGATATGCTCCTTGCCGTTCACCTTCTGGCTCATCTTGGAGATAGCGTCCACCGCGCACTCGGTAGCCTTCTTCATACCCCTTCTCAGGATGATAGGATTTGCGCCTGCGGCCAGGTTCTTAATCCCTGCGTTCACCATCGCCTGTGCCAGAACGGTAGCCGTGGTGGTGCCGTCGCCTGCCACATCATTGGTCTTGGTGGCAACCTCCTTCACCAGCTGCGCGCCCATGTTCTCAAAAGCGTCCGCCAGCTCGATCTCTTTCGCGATGGTCACGCCGTCATTGGTGATCAGGGGCGCGCCAAAGGATTTATCCAATACTACGTTTCTTCCCTTAGGTCCAAGGGTCACTCTCACGGTGTCGGACAGCTGGTTGACACCGGACTCTAATGCTGCACGGGCTTCCGCACCGTATTTAATCTCTTTTGCCATGATTGTCATGCCTCCATATTATTTATATGATTTTACTAAAAAACGCTGCTGTTGACCTCAGTTCTCGATGACTGCCAGAATATCGTTCTGCTTTACAAC
The DNA here is from genome assembly GCA_964018205.1 of uncultured Acetatifactor sp. Classification (GTDB taxonomy): domain Bacteria; phylum Bacillota; class Clostridia; order Lachnospirales; family Lachnospiraceae; genus Acetatifactor. The sequence continues at coordinate 77,271 of CAXHOW010000013.1, forward strand.
GATGAACTCTTCCTCCTCAAGCTTCACTTCCGTTCCCGCATATTTGGAGTAGATCACGTTGTCTCCGACCTTTACCTCCATCTTGATCTCCTTGCCGTCCACCACGCCGCCGGGGCCTACAGCCACCACCTCTGCCTGCTGGGGCTTCTCCTTGTTCTGTCCGGGAAGAACGATGCCTGATTTCGTGGTTTCTTCTGCAACTAACTGCTTTAATACGACTCTGTCACCTAAAGGTACCAATTTCATGATAATTGCCTCCTATTAATCAATTTGAGTTTGTTAGCACTCAAGTGATACGAGTGCTAATCACTAAAACATATAATAGTTTTATATGTAAGTCTTTGCAAATATATTCAGAAAAATTCAAAGGAATATATCTCTTGTTTTCTCTTGTTTTCTTTATTTTTCTTTATTTTTCTTATTTTGCTCCCTATGTGATGATTTAATATTTATTTTAGAATTGGCAAAAAACTCCTTTTTTGCTAATCTCCTCCGCCGAAACTGCCGATATATCTAATAAGAAAAGCGTTTCGGCACTGTTGAAATATACATCCAAGGAGGGATCGACGCAGCAAACGGAATTCAGAACAATTTCAAGGTGTACCCCGTTCAGACAGTAGCCCGGACACCAAGGCTGAGGCGGGAAAACGGAAATACGAGACAGCAGCAGCCTCGAAGTTCCAGACCCATCTCCTTTGGTGCCGTATTGGACGAAGCCGCAAATGTGGACTGTCCTGAAGATATTTATCTGGTGACCTACAATGTGGACCGCCAGCTTCAGACCCACTATTACCGCCCGTCCAGAGAGTATACCTTCTGAGCGCGGAGACAGGACGCAGAGAGAAGAGGCAGGGAAACATACATACACTTCCCTGCCTCTTCTCTTGCTGTTTGCGCCTATGATCCCTTTCGATACTCGTGAGCGCATTCCTTTGCCGCTCTTTTGTTCTGCATTGCAGAAGCGCTCATAAATTCACTGCCATGGCAGTGAATTTGTTATACATTTACGTCGGCATGGCTCTCCGCTTTCGCAGCGTGCGCCCTTCCGGCTCCCGCCAGAAACAGAACCCCCGCCAGATCCGCCAGAAACCACCCGATAGGGACGGACATCCAGATTCCCTTCACGCCCAATGCAGGCAGCCCGGAAAGCAGGTACGCCAGCGCCACACGGGTTCCCAGAGAGACCACCGTCAGAACCACTGAGACCGCAGGTCTCCCCACTGCCCTGAAATAACCGTAAAACAAGAACAGCAGCCCTATGAGGAAATAAAAGCTTCCCTCGATCCGCAGGTATTCCGCCCCGGTGGCTATGACTTCACCGTTCCCATCCTTCACGAACAGTCCCATAAGCTGTCCCGCCAAGGCAAATACCGCGCCGCTGATCAGAATACAGAACACTGCCACCGCCTGCACCGCCCGCTTCATTCCATAGCGGATGCGCTCCGGCTTCTGCGCCCCGTGGTTCTGGGCTACAAAGGTGGAAAAAGCGTTCCCGAAATCCTGCACGGGAGAATAAGCAAGGGTATCCACCTTTACTGCCACCGCAAAGGCAGACATCACCGTGGTGCCAAAGCTGTTCACCAGTCCCTGTACCATAAGGATCCCCAGATTCATGATGGACTGCTGGATACAGGTCAGGGCAGAGAAATTGACGATGGCCGCCAGAGTCCTCCCTCTGAGAACTGCGTTCTTCCTCCGGACATGGAGCTCTCTGCAGCAGAGCAGATAATACAGCAGCAGCCCTGCCGCTGATACATACTGTGAGACCACAGTGGCCTCCGCCGCGCCTGCCACGCCCCGGCCAAGCACCGTGATGAACAGGATATCCAGTCCGATGTTCAGCAGCGCCGATACACATAGGAAAATCAGCGGCACCATAGAATTTCCCACCGCCCGCAGGCAGTTGGCAAGATAGTTATACAAAAAGGTAGCAAGTATCCCCGCAAAAATGACCCACAGATACTCCCGCATCATCCCGTAGACATCCTCCGGGATATTCATCAGCTTCATTACGAAATCGATTCCCAGATAAACCGCCGCATTCATCACAAGGGCCACCGCGGCGATCAGGAGGAACGCCGCAAAGCAGCCCTCCTGAAAAGCATCCCCGTCCTTCCTCCCGAACTGGATGGATAAGTACACGCTGCCGCCCATGCATAATCCTATCAGAACTGATGTAAGAAAAACCATCAGAGTATATGAGGAGCCCACTGCCGCCAATGCGGCGTCCCCCAGATACCGCCCAACGATAAGCGTATCCGCCACGTTGTACAGCTGCTGCAGCAGGTTACCCACCATCAGCGGCGCAGCGAACCGCACCAGCCGGGGAACCACCTTCCCTTCCGTCAGATCCAGCTGCAAAACCAATCACACTCCCTGCCTGAAATCAGCACTTGATCTCCAGATATCCCAGAAGCTTGGACATATCATACTCTTCCAGCACGCCCAGATTGGAATCATAGTACTTTCCGTCATAATGCACCAGATAATGGCAAAAACGCCCCATCTTCTCCATCATGACGCAGCATCTGGGCAGAACCGCATCCCGCCCCTCGGTATAATTAATTACGTCCGAATGGTCTATTCCATAATAATTCAGCGCGGATATCACCCTTCCCATGGTCGCCTGCCACTCCCGGCAGTCCATGACACTGATCACCTCCGCAATGGTGACACCCGCAAGCATGGCCACGCAGGTCTGGCCGCAGAGACCGTCCTCAGGCTGAATGATGACCTTCATGCTGTCTATTTTGCGGATTGGTTTGTCGAAGCTGTAGGGACTGTTCTGGTCCATGCGGATCAGGGTGTCCGTGATATGGAGCAGGATCATATGGGGCACTCCCAGCTCCACGCACTTTCCGTCCTCATCACTGATGCGGATCTCGTAATTCCCTTTCTCCTTGGGCAGCAGCTCGCAGTCGATATGCCTGTTGTCCAGCACCACGTCTCCCTTGATGATATCCCTCTGCTTGCAGACCTCCCACACGTTAAAGGGAATGTGGAGCATATACCCCTTATCCTCTTTCTCCACCTTAGACTGGAAAAAATACCTCATAATATCTTACCTCCGTTCCGGGCGCTGCCCGATTTTTCTTATTCTTCTTATTATTTAAGGAATCCTATTCCTTGCCTTGCGTTTTTCCTTCTGTATGTTTTATCCGATTCTCCGCAGCATCTCCCGCTTCAGGCATTGCGTCTGGCCTGAGAGGGCGAAATTCCGTAACGCTTTTTGAACAGCTTGCTGAAATGATAGGCATCGTCATACCCTACCATAGCCGCCACCTCCTGGATGCTTCCCTGATAACCGCCCTCCAGAAGCTCCTTTGCCTTCTCCAGACGGATGTTGATCAGGTGGCGGATAGGGGCGTTCCCCGTCTCGCTCTTGAAGATTCTGGAGACATAAAAGGGGCTCAGGTACATATTCTCGGCAATCTGGTCCAGAGAAATCTTCTCGCTGTAATGCTCCTCCACATAATTCAGTATCTGCTCCACCACATACTTTTTATTGGCGGATTCGAACGCACAGCCCTTGGGCCTCTCCATGGGCTCGCACTGCTCCCTGATCACCAGAAGCAGCATCTGTATCAGATAGGACTTCAGCATGAAATACCGCCCCTGCCTCCGGACGGCATTCTCCGCCTCCATGGAAGCACAGAGCTTCAGAAGCCTCTGGCGCAGCTCCCCCTCGGTATGGAGGATATGTTTTCCCTCCGGGCAGGGCAGGGAATTGGTCTCACATCCCGTGATCCGGATATCGGAAAAGCCCACGAAGAACTCCGTGGCAGGCACCTCTGCCTCCGGGCAGTATATGGCCTGATGCCTGACCCCGGGATTAATTACAACAAGGTCGCCTTCTTGCACCGAGTAGATTCTGTCATCGAGTCGGTACTTTCCTTCTCCAGAAAGCACAAATGCCAGCTCAGCATAATCATGGCTGCGGTACTCGTCCGCATCCCTATGACGGGTTCCCTTCCATATGAACAAGAACGTGGGATCCATTTCGTCTACGGATATCTGGTCAATCTGTTGTTCCTTCATTTTACCCCATATCCTCCATAAAACTCTTTCCGCCAAGTTCTGTTTATGCTATTCTAACCGTTTTTCCTATAAAAGTAAAACAGATTCTGCAAATTTCTGTGAAATTTTTTTGCTGCCGGATTCCACATCTGTTTTTTGGCATTACAAAATTTTCCATCAAGGGTGCAAGATACTCCATTCTATTTTGTACCCCAAAAAGTACAATAGTGCATAAGCCTCAAGAAGGGGCGTATGGAATAAGAAATTCCAAAGGCCGGCCGGGCTCGAGAAACCCGTCGGTCCGGTTCCGAGGAATAATGTACATTCCAGGGAGGATTACATATGACACCGTTAAAATGGTTCTGCAGTTTCCTGAAGAAGTACCAATGGCTCATGCTGCTGGGGCTCTTCCTGACCACCGTCATCGCTGCATTGTCCATCGTCAATCCCTATCTGTCGGGCATCATCGTGGACGATGTGGTGCAGGCAGGCAATTATGACCTGCTGCCGAAGCTGGTCGCCTGCCTGCTGGGAGTCACGCTGGCCAACAGCGTGCTGCGCTTTCTGTACCAGCTGGCCTTCGAGACAGCTTCCCAGGGCGTCCTCTACGATATGAGAGGCGCAGTGTACCGCAAGTTTCTGGGTGAAGACATGACCTTCTACAACAAAAAGCGCACCGGCGACCTGATGAGCCGCCAGACGGGAGACATGGATGCCATCCGGCATTTCGTGGCATATGATATCTATGCCGTCTTCCAGAACATCCTGCTCTTTGTGTTCGCGCTTGCGATGATCTTCACCGTAAACACCAGACTGGCCCTCTGTATGCTGGTGGTGCTGCCCTTCACGGCATTTGCCACCTATAAGCAGTCAAAAGAGGTCAAGCCCGCTTTCCAGCGCAACCGGAACTGCTTCTCTTCCCTGAACGCCTTCGTTCAGGAAAACATCAGCGGCAACCGTGTTGTCAAAGCCTTTGCCAAAGAGGAGTACGAAAAGGAAAAATTCCAGCTTGAGAACGACCGGTTCCGGGACGCCCAGATCAAGGGTTCCAGAGTCTGGATGAAATATGTGCCCATCTTTGAGATCCTTTCCTATGCCCTTACCGTCATCCTGATGCTTTACGGAGGCTACATGGTCATTCAGGAGGAGATCAGCTTAGGAGATCTGGTAAAGGTGAACGGCTACCTCTGGATGCTGAACTCGCCCCTGAGGATGGCAGGCTGGTGGGTCAACGATATCCAGAACTTTGTTACCTCTGTGGAAAAAATCTATGCCACCTACAGCGAGGAACCGGGAGTCCGGACGCCGCGCTTTGACAAAACGCAGGAAGACTCCTTCGAGCACAGCCACGAAAAGATCCGGGGCGAGGTGGAATTCCGGGATGTGGCTTACAGCGCGGACAATGAGGATATCGTAAAGAACATCAACTTCAAGGCCCATGCAGGCCAGACCGTAGGAATCATCGGCTCTACAGGCTCCGGAAAGTCAACCCTGATGAACCTGCTCTGCCGCTTCTATGACACTACCTCCGGGCAGGTGCTGGTAGACGGCCATGACGTACGCCAGATGGATCTCTACAACCTGAGGGACAATATCGGCATGGCCATGCAGGATGTATTCCTGTTTTCGGACACCATCGAAGGGAACATCGCCTACGGCAGGCCCGACTGCAGCTTTGATCAGGTAAAGCACGCCGCCATTCAGGCGGATGCCAACCATTTCATATCCGCTCTTCCGGAAGGATATGACACCATCGTCGGCGAACGCGGCGTAGGGCTCTCCGGCGGCCAGAAACAGAGGATTTCCCTTGCCAGAGCCCTGCTGAAGGATCCTTCCATCCTGATATTGGACGACACCACCTCTGCCGTGGACATGGAGACGGAAAGCTACATCCAGCAGCAGCTGAAGACCGTCCAGAAGGGCTGTACCGTATTCATCGTGGCCTACCGCATCTCTTCCGTGAAGGGCGCAGACCTGATCCTGGTCATGGATGAAGGCCGAATCATCGAGCAGGGAACCCATGAGGAGCTGATGGCGAAAAACGGATATTACGCCAAAACCTTCCGCAGCCAGTACGGAGAAATCCCCGAGGAGCTGCTGCAAAAAAAAGCTTAGGGCGGCAGCGGAACTTATAATAAGAGGTAAAAATAATGGCACGAAACAGATATGATATGGACGAGATACTGGAGGACAGCTTCGACATCAGCCAGCTGAAGCGGCTGGCGGGCTATGTGTCCCCTTATAAAAAAAAGATGGCGGGGGTAATCGCGCTGATGCTCAGCGCCTCCGCACTGACCATGATGGTGCCCATCTTCTTCCAGAAGATCATGGACGACTACATCCCTCAGAAAGCTATGGGAAAGGTAGCGGCAGCCAGCCTCCTGACTCTGGCGGTGGCCTGCTATTCGGCTGTGGCCATGCGCTTCAAGATAAAGACCATGAGCGCGGTAGGCCAGAACATCATTCATTCTATACGCACTGACATCTTCAACCATCTGCAGGAGCTGCCCTTCTCCTACTATGACGACAGACCTCATGGCAAGATTCAGGTGCGGGTGGTAAACTATGTCAACAGCTTAAGCGACCTTCTCAGCAACGGCATCGTGAACACTGTCACAGACCTGTGCAACCTTTTTTTCATTATTATATTCATGCTGATCTGTGACCCCAGACTGACCCTGATCTGCCTCTGCGGCCTGCCCCTGCTGGCGGCGGTGATCGTCTTTATCAAAAAGAAGCAGCGCCGGGCATGGCAGGTCCAGTCCAACAAACAGAGCAACCTGAATGCCTATATCGCTGAGAGCATCAACGGCATACGGGTGACTCAGTCCTTTGTCCGGGAAGATGAAAACAGCCATATCTTCAGCAATCTCAGCGCAAACTACCGGAAGGCATGGATGCGGGCCGTGAAATTCAATTTCACCATGGGCCCCAGCGTGGATGTGATCTCCGCCATCACCACCGCCTTTATCTATGTGCTGGGAATCCGCTGGATGCTGGCACCCGATGCCACCCTCACCGTAGGCGTGCTGATCGCCTTCACCGCCTATATAGGACGCTTCTGGGCCCCCATCAATACGCTGGCAGGCTTTTACAATTCCCTGCTGACGGCGATTTCCTACCTTGAGCGCATCTTTGAGACCATCGATGAGCCGGTTCAGGTGAAGGATGCGGAGAATGCCGCCGAGATGCCTCCTATCAAGGGAGAGGTGGAATTCAAGGACGTGAGCTTCAGCTATGAGCCGGGCCACAAGATACTGGACAGCATCAATATTGACGCCAAGCCCGGACAGACCTATGCCTTCGTAGGCCCTACGGGGGCCGGCAAGTCCACCATCGTGAACCTGATCAGCCGCTTTTATAATGTGGACTCCGGTCAGATACTCATAGACGGAACGGACATTTCCACCGTCACCATACACTCCCTGCGGAGCCAGATGGGCGTGATGATGCAGGACAGCTTCATCTTCTCCGGAACCATCATGGACAACATCCGCTACGGAAACCGGGAGGCCACGGACGAGCAGGTCATAGCCGCCGCCAAGACGGTCTGCGCCCACGACTTCATCATGCAGATGGAGGACGGCTACTATACGGAGGTCAACGAACGGGGCAGCCGACTCTCTGCCGGGCAGAGGCAGCTTATCTCCTTTGCCAGGGCCCTGCTGGCGGATCCGAAGATATTGATTCTGGACGAGGCCACATCCAGCATCGACACGGAGACGGAGCTGCTGCTGCAGAAGGGCCTGAACGAGCTGCTCAAGGGCCGCACCTCCTTCATCATCGCCCACAGGCTCTCCACCATCCAGAACGCCGACTGCATCATGTACGTGGACAAGGGCGGCATTCTGGAGAGGGGCACCCATCAGACGCTTCTTTGCAACAAGGGGCCGTATTATGATCTTTACATGGCCCAGTACGACTTTCTGGCATAGGCCGGAGGGCCGAAAACCCCAGACGCCGAAATCCCCTTCCGGCGCCGCCCCCGAAATGAGGCGGTTTAGCCAGCATGATGGATTTATGGGCGATCGCTCCCAAAAATATACAGCAGAGCAACCAAATAAAAATTTGGACTCTGCTGTTTTAACGGAATTTGAATCAGTGCGATGCGCAGCCCTCTGGCAAAATCTCTTTCCGCTCCTGCCAGACATAAGACGGTGGCTTCACATCATTATTCCTTTTCATTGTAGAAAATGTTCTTTGGCATTTCAAGACAGATTTTCCTGCCTGAAGCAGAAAGACGGTAGTATTTTTCTACCCCCTCTCTCCCACACCTTGATGTGCTTCGCCAGACGCAGACTTATACTCGTGAACGCAAATAGGAAGCTCATTTTAAATAAGACTGTAGCAGTCCTCTCCGAGAGACCACCGCAGTCTTATTTGAATGTCAATAGACACAAATTTGTTTTCCTCTCCCTATATGCCCAGCAGCATGGCGGCAAACCGGAAATATACAAGTAAGGAGAGAGCGTCCACAATAGTGGTGATGAAGGGGCTGGCCATCACTGCCGGGTCGAAGCCTATCTTTTTTGCCCCCACGGGAAGAAGACAGCCCACCAACATGGCCATCAGAACCGCCGCCACCAGCGTCAGGCACACGGTCAGAGACACCAGGACCCCCACCCTGTCGAAAAGCATCAGCTTTGCGAAGTTGGCCGCCGCCAGCGTGCAGCCGCACAAAAACGCCACCCGGATCTCCTTCCACACCACTCCCGGCACATCCCGATAGGCGATCTCACCCAGAGAGAGTCCCCTGATGACGGTGACGCTGGCCTGCCCTCCCGCATTCCCTCCCGTATCCATCAGCATGGGAATAAATGCAATCAGCGCCGCATACACGCTCAAGGCCTCCTCGAAGGAGGCGATGATGGCCCCCGTGAAGGTGGCGGACACCATCAGCAAAAGCAGCCAGGGAATCCTCTTCCTATAGGTCTCCCACACCGTGGTTCTCATGTAGGGCTTGTCGCTGGGAACGATGGCCGCCATCTTCTCCATGTCCTCCGTGACCTCTTCCTCCATGATGTCAACAATATCATCAACCGTTATGATGCCCACCATGCGGTTCTCGTTGTCCACCACCGGCATGGCGGTAAAGTCGTATTTCTTGAACTGAGCCGCCACCTGCTCCTGATCCATCAGCGTATGAATGGAAATCACGTTCTCATGCATGATGTCCGAAATCAGCTCGTCCCCCCGGCTCAGCAGCAGATACCGCAAGGCCACCGTTCCCACCAGCTCCCGGCTGGCGTTCAGCACGTAACAGATATTGATGGTCTCGCTGTCCAGCCCCACGGCGCGGATACGCTCAATGGCCTGATCCACCGTATAGCTCTCATTCAGGGAAACATACTCCACCGTCATGATGCTTCCCGCGGAATCCTCCGGATAGCGCAGCAGCTGGTTCACTGCCTGACGGGTATCCGGATCAGCATTGGCCAAGAGCTTTTTCACGATGTTGGCAGGCATTTCCTCCAGAAAGTCCGCCGCATCGTCCGCCATCAGATTATCGATGACAGTACCTGCTTCCTTGTCCGACAAGGAGGAAATGATGACCTGCTGGCTCTCCACCTCCAGATAGGAAAACACGTCCGCCGCCAGATTCTTTGGCAGGATTCGGAATACCTTCAACATCTCCTCCCCTTCCAGCTCTTCCATTAAGGCGGCAATGTCTGCCTCGTTCAGCTCGGACAGATACTGGCGGAGATTGGTGTACTGCTTAGACGCAAGAAGCCTCTGCAGCTCCTCTAATTCGTTTCTTGTTTCCATAGCATTTCTCCTTATGTGGTTTTTCAATTAAGCTGCAACTTCGACCCGGAAGAGGACTGTCACTGTTTGTCTGCTGACTCTTCATGAATAACCACCACCTTTCAAAATGCTATATTTTTTTCCTGACAGATTTCATTTTATCCCTGCCGCTTCTCTTTGTCAACGTAATAAAGCGCTTTTATTTTTTCAAATTCCACTTTTCCGCCGGTGGCCTCCACCATCTCCTTATGTATGGCATCCAGCCGCTCCGCCGGCAGCGTCAGGCCAAGGGCCACCTTGTCCGTATAGTCGGAGGATGACGGCTCTATCCCTTCGTTTCCCAGAAGATACAGTATCTTCCCTATGCCATTATAATCCGTCACCACCCTCACCTGATACCCGGGACACATCCTGCCCAGCGTACAGGCCTTTAATCCCGCCTTCACCGCCTGCGTGTAGGCCCGCACGAGCCCTCCTGTCCCCAGCAGCACACCGCCGAAATACCGGGTCACCACCACCGCTGCATTGCGTATCTCCTCCTTAGTCAGCACCTCCAGCATGGGTCTTCCGGCCGTGCCCTGAGGCTCCCCGTCGTCGCTGCAGCGGGTCAGCTCGCCTCTTTGGCCTATACAGAAGGCGTAGCAGTTATGTCTGGCGTCCCAGTATTTTTTCTTCATTTCTTCCACAAAGGCCATGGCCTCCTCTATGCTGCCGCAGCTGCGCAGCGTGGCGATAAAACGGGATTTCTTCTCCACATACTCTCCCCTGCCGCCCTCCAGCAGCACACGGTAGGTATCCTCCCTCTGTCCGTCCATATCTCGTCCTCCCTTTAGCCGATTGCCTCATAAGCCCCATTATATATCCTTTGGAACCGGTGCATCCGAACCTCCCGCGCCTCCTTTAGCATAGCATAATTTGTCCAAAATGTGAAACAATTATTAAGATGGAAAATAAAACCTTTATTTACTTATCTTTTTTTGTTATAATGGAAAAAGCACTAAACATACATTCTATGCATATAGACTTCCATGCAGAAAGGCGGAATGAATGAATTACGGAAAAAAGGGCGTCCGGGCAAAGCAGAGGGCGCTTAATTCTAAAGCAGTCAAATGGGAAAGGAAATTCGGGGTTCTGATGGTGAAGCTGATGCTGGCCGCCTTTATCGGTGTGGTTATCTGCGGCATATCCGCAGGCATCGGCGCTTTCAAGGGAATCCTCTCCTCCACTCCCAGCGTAAGTCTGAGCGACGTGATGGCCACCGGCGAGGCCACCATCGTCTATGACAAGGAAGGTAATGAGATTGACCAATATGTCAGCATGAATTCCAACCGCATCCAGATCAACAGCATGGATCTGATCCCTCAGCATCTGGCCCATGCCTTCGTGGCCATTGAGGACGAGCGGTTCTATCAGCACAACGGTATCGACTTTGAGGCTATCGCCAGATCAGGTTTTATCTTTATAACCAGTCTGGGCAAAAACCAGCAGGGCGGCAGCACCATTACACAGCAGCTCTTGAAAAACACCGTCTTCACCTCCTGGATGGAGGAGGGCGACAACCTCATCAAGACCTTCAAGCGAAAGTTTCAGGAGCAGTATCTGGCGCTGGAGGTCACCAAGTACTTCACCAAGGATGAAATCCTCCTGCGGTACATGAACGCCATCAATCTGGGCCAGAACACTCTGGGGGTCGAATCCGCGTCCCTGCGGTATTTCGGCAAGTCCTGCAGCGACCTGACGCTTTCCGAATGCGCCGTCATCGCCTCCATCACCCAGAATCCCTCCGGCTACAATCCCATCTCTTACCCGCAGGCCAATGCCAGACGCCGTAAGAACTGTCTTGACAATATGCTGAAGCTGGGGTTTATCACAGAGGCGGAATATGCGGAAGCCATAGCGGATTCCGATGCAGTCTATGACCGTATCGGCTTATACAACACAGACTATCTGTATAATACCAATACCACTGCAGGTTCTTATTTCTCTGATGCCGTGTACGAGCAGGTCCGGGAAGATCTGATCAAGGCCGGTTACAGCGAAAACATCGCCGAAAACCTTCTGACCTCCGGCGGACTCCGCATTGAGTCCACCATGGATCCCACAATACAGGCAATCGCAGACGAGGAATTCGCTAATCCTGATAATTTCCCGCCAAATGTAAGGTGGTATTTAAGCTATGCCCTGACGATTTTCGATGCGGATGAGGAACGGCATAATTTCAGCAAAGAAAATATGCAGACATGGTTCAAGGAGAATCATGACCGAAACTTCAACCTGATCTTCAATTCTCAGGACGATGCCCAGGAAGCCATCGACACCTACCGCACCGCCATGCTGAATATGCTGGGCATAGCGGATGACGAGGACAATTATATGGAATCCATCTCCCTGACCCCTCAGCCTCAGGCCGCCATGGTAATCGAGGATCAGAAGACAGGATACATCGTCGCCATGGTAGGCGGACGGGGTGTCAAAGAAGGACGGAGAACCCTGAACAGGGCCACCAGCGCAAAGCGTTCCCCCGGCTCCACCTTCAAGGTACTGGCTGCTTTCGCCCCGGCTCTGGACAGTGCCGGCCAGACTCTGGCCACCGTATATAATGATGCGCCCTTCAATTACAGCGACGGCACTCCGGTGAACAACTGGTATCTGGGCTATTACCGCGGCATTCAGGACATCCGGGACGCTATCCGGGATTCCCTGAACATCATCGCGGTAAAGACTGTGACCACGATTACTCCGCAGTTGTCTTATGATTATCTTATCAACTTTGGTTTCACTACCCTGACGGACGGCATGGAATACAACGGCAAGATCTACACTGACGTGAACCAGACCATCGCTCTGGGCGGACTCACCAACGGCGTGACTCCCTATGAGCTGAATGCCGCTTATGCTTCCATCGTCAACATGGGGAATTATGTAGAGCCTAAGCTGTACAGCCGGGTCACTAACACAGACGGCGATGTCATACTGGACAACACGGTTCCCAAAGCGAAGCAGGTCATCAAGGAAACCACGGCCTTCCTGCTGACAGACGCCATGGTGGACGTGGTGACCCGGGGAAATGCCTCCACCTGCAACTTCAACCGCAACATGGCAATCGCAGGCAAGACGGGTACCTCCACGGATACCCATGATGTCTGGTTCGCAGGCTTTACCCCCTACTATACCTGCACCGTATGGACAGGCTATGACAACAATGTTGATATGATAGCGGAAGGCCCCAACAGGGAGGATATGGTTTCACAGAAGCTCTGGAGCGCCGTCATGTCCAGAGTCCACGAGAATCTTCCTAATGAAAAATTCACCATTCCCTCTCAGGGTCTGGTCCGTGCCTCTGTATGCAGCCAATCCGGGCTGCTTCCTATCCCGGGAGTCTGCGACGGAAACATAACAACCGAATATTTTGCCGAGGGTACGGTTCCTACCGAAAGCTGTAACATACATTTTGAAGGCATGGTATGCGAATACGATGGTATGCCTGCAACTCCGGAATGTCCTTTCCCGGTTCCCGGCAGGGCTACACTGCCTCTGATAGAGGACGAGTCGCTGCTGGCAGGCTCCACAATGGTCACCAGAAACCCTGATGGAACCCAGTCGACTCAGGTACCTAATACCACCTCACACTGTATGCATGATGCCTCTTTCTTCCTCAACCCTGACTATGAGGCGATCCTTAATGCCCAGAGAAATGAGATCACACAGAGATATGTGGACGCAGGCCTTATTCCCCCTCCGGGAGAGGATGAAGATGAAGAAGAATAACGGCAGCAATTCAAAACAAGGGATTCCGGCGCACACCGCCGGAATCCCTTGTTTTTGCCTTAAATCATATACCCTTCAGTTCGTCTATCTTCGCCTGCAGCTCCTTTATCCCGTTTCTGGCATTCGTGATAGCTTCCCTCTGCTTCTCAAAAGGAGCATCCTGTTCTTTGCTGTGTTCTTCATAATACAGCTTCCCGATCTCAAGATAATTCTTTTTGATCACCTCTTCACAAGTGGCAATCTGGCTTCTCAGGTTCATGATCTCAGCCAGATCTCTGGTCTTATCCACGACCTCTCTCCCTTTTTCTGAAATAGCGCTTCCAAGTTTTTCTATAAAATCCATTTTCCGACTCCCTTCACATTTATAATCGTTTCCCTTGCTTTCTAAGGATCCCTTTTCTATGACCATTACTTTTTAGCTTCATATACCTGCTTTTCCCAGATATATTATGATATGATTTTCATACCCTATATTATACCGCTATTATACCGCAAATCTGTTTTCTTGTCCATAAACCTATGTGCTTTTATCCTTTCCGCCTGACCGCTTTCTCGGCCTGAAAATAGCTGTCTATAGGCGTTATTACAATTGTAAAACAGTGGACAGCATACGACAGCTTTCGTCAAAAAATTCGACAGAATACTTGCATAGCTATAATATATTATGCTATAATAAGTTTGTTTGGAACAACCAATCCTTTACTACTCAGGAGGCAGATCATGGAACAACCGTTATATACTGCGGTCAAAGTAAATAATGAAATTGAACTTTGTGAAATTGCTGATTTAGAATGCAAACATCTTATCGAACGGGCTCTTCTGCGTGAACGTATATCCTATTATATACGCTGGCTAAAGCCTTCCATCTTCCATCGCAATAAAAATATCTGCATTATCTGTGTGAATGACAATTCAAAAGAAATAGCTGAAAATGTGGTACGTGCTGTCTGTGATGAAAAAGGCTATCCCGTAAAATTCCTTATGAGGAAAACACAAAGTAACAGTTCCGACACCCCATACTAAGACACAGCAAATAGACCAGTTATAGTATGACTGGTTCTCCTTCCATAAGGGCCATAATGCTTTGGTAGATATTCAGGCCGCGACGCTTTACTGTTTCTATGAAGCTCATAATCCTGCAGTACATCTCCCTGCCCGATGCGTTCCTGAA
>CAXHOW010000014.1:0-82149 GCA_964018205.1 uncultured Acetatifactor sp.
CCATATCATCCCAATACATACCTGATTTATGGAAGAAGTCCTATGACAGCTCTTGCTTAACTTAATGACATTGGGTATGATCCGTACCTCCCTTCTCACCTTCGGGAGTATGTACTTTATGTTTCGGCTGAATGTGCGATTCGGGCTGATCGTGCTGTGTGCGTTTCCGTTTCTTGTAGGTGTCATCGCGTATTGCCTGTGGAAGGCAAATCCTCTGTTCTCCAGACTGCAGGCACAGCTTGATTCCATCAATGCCATTATGCAGGAGGATGTGTCCGGCATTCGCATCATCAAGGCCTGCGTCAGGGAGACTTATGAGAAGCTGCGCTTTGGAAAGGCCAATGATGAGCTGATCAGAACACAGCTGAAGACCCTTGTGATCTTTGCCTTTATGAATCCTCTTACCAATGCGTTGATGTATGCCGTTGTTGCCATCATTCTGCTGGCAGGCTCCTATGAGGTGGGAAAGGGCAGCGCGACGCCGGGAACCGTCATGGCGGCGATCACCTATACCACACAGCTCCTTAACGGTGTCTTGATGCTGGTCATGCTGTTTCAGAACATTTCCAGAGGACTTACCTCATGGAAACGTGTGAAAGAGGTACTGGACAGTGTGCCGGAGCTTGAGGACGGCTCCTTTGATAAAGCGACGGAAAAGCGGGGCGAGATAGAATTCCGCGATGTTTCCTTCGCTTATCCCGGTAGCAGCCAGAATGTGCTTTCCCATATCAATCTTAAGATACACAGAGGGGAGACGGTGGCGGTCATGGGGGCTACCGGCTGCGGCAAGTCATCTCTGGTCAACCTGATTCCCCGGTTTTATGATGTAAGCAGCGGTACGGTTTTAGTGGACGGGGTCGACGTGAAGGAATACCGGCAGGAGGCGCTGCGGGACAAGGTGGCCGCAGCCATGCAGAAAAGCGAGCTGTTCAGTGCGACGGTCGGGGAAAATATTGCATGGGGTCTGCCGGGGGCGGACAGCACATCCTTAAAATCTGCGGCTGTGGTCGCTCAGGCGGACGACTTTATTTCCGCTATGGCGGAAGGCTATGGGAGCGCCGTTGCGGAGCGGGGCATGAGCTTGTCCGGCGGACAAAAGCAGAGGATTTCGATTGCGAGAGCCGTGGTGAAGCCTGTTGAAATTTTTATATTCGACGATTCCACCAGTGCGCTTGATCTGAAGACCGAGGCGAATCTGTATCAGGCATTAAAACAGTCGCATCCTGACAGCACAAAGATCATTGTTGCCCAGAGGATCGCATCTGTGCGCACGGCAGACCGGATTGTTGTCTTGGAAAACGGCAGTATCTCGGCCTGCGGCACACATGAGGAATTGCTGAAATCCTGCAGGATCTATCAGGATATCTATCATTCCCAGATCGGAGAGGAGGCTGAGGGCGCATGAGCGAGAATCAGAATCAGAAAGCAGTGGAGCGCAGTATTCCCGGCATGATGAACCGGCATGAACGTTTTGCGGAGGCAGAGCACGCAGATAACATCGGCGACACGGTGAAGCGCATTGTCACCTACTTTATGCATGAAAAAACGCTGGTGATATGTATGCTGGCAATTGTCATATTCGGCACATTGTGCGGCATTTACGCGCCCAGCCTCCAGAGCAGAGCAGTCGACATAATCGCAGGAGAGAAATCGGGTGTCCTTTCCCGTACGCTGCTGCTCATGATGTCTGTGTATCTGCTTTATAGCGCCTGCGGGCTGCTGCAGGGGCTGTTCAGCGCAAGGCTCAGCCAGAATGTGGTGAAAAGGATGCGGGAGGAGCTGTTTGAAAAAATGATGGAGCTGCCGGTCCGTTATCTGGACACCCATTCCCATGGCGATGTGATGAGCCGTATGACCAATGACATCGAAAATATTTCCACAACTGTTTCACAGTCATTGCCTTCCTTGTTTTCGGGAGTCCTTACCATCCTCGGCACTGTGGCGATCATGCTGTGGTATTGCTGGCAGCTGGCATTGCTCAGCTTTGCCACGGTTCTGCTGACGTTTCTGGCCACAAAGATCCTTTCGGGAAGGGTGCGCAAGTTTTCGCGTCGGCGCCAGATGCTGCTTGGACAGTTGAACGGAACAGTGGAAGAGATGGTTTCCGGGTACCGTACCGTTGTGGCATACAATCACCAGAATATTACCACGGATGAGTTCTGCGCCACGGCGGATTCCCTTACAAAAGCCGGGATCAAAACCGATGCCTTCAGCGGCGTCATGGGGCCGATCATGAACTGTATCGGTAATATCGGCTTCGTCATTATCGCGGCCTTCGGCGGCTATTTCGCTGTGAGCGGACTGATTTCGGTGGGTGTGATTTCCGCTTTTATCGTTTACGCGAAGCAGTTCAGCCGCCCTATCAACGAGATCGCACAGATTTACGGACAGCTGCAGACGGCAATCGCCGGAGCGGAGCGGGTGTTTGTGGTGCTGGACGAAGCGGACGAGGATGCAGGCGGAGAGGATTTCGCAAAAGGCGGAAAGGCAACGATCACATTCAGGAATGTTGGTTTTTCCTATGAAGCAGGAAAGCCCGTAATCAAGAATTTCACGCTGACTGTTCCCGCCGGCAAAAAAGTAGCTCTGGTGGGTGCAACCGGGAGTGGAAAAACTACTATTGTCAACCTGCTCATGCGGTTTTATGAGATAGACAGCGGAGAGATTCGTATAAACGAGCAGAACATAAAGGATATTGCAAGGGGCAGCCTGCGCAGGAATGTGGCCATCGTTCTGCAGGATACAGTTCTTTTTTCCGATACAGTCCGCAGTAACCTGAAATATGGAAACGAAGCGGCCACCGACGAGCAGCTGGAGACGGCAGTGGAAATGAGCCAGTGCCGGGAAATGATCGAGCTTCTCCCGCAGGGATACGACACGGTGCTCATCGGCTCCGGTGCAAATATCAGTCAGGGGCAGCGGCAGCTCCTTGCCATTGCCCGGGCGTTTGTTGCCGACCCCAGGATCCTGATCCTGGACGAAGCCACCTCTAACGTGGATACCCGCACTGAAAAAGAGATACAGGATGCCATGCAGCATATTATGCAGGGGCGGACAAGTATCGTGATAGCGCATAGGCTGTCCACGATTCGGGATTCCGATATTATTGTGGTTATGGACCACGGCGAGATCGTGGAGAGCGGCAGCCATGAAGAGCTGCTTGCAGGGAAGGGCAAATATTATGAGCTGTATATGACCCAGTATGCAGGGTTTGCGACGTAAGCTTGCAACGTGACAAGAGGTCAGATCCGACAGCTGTGCGCTGCTTGGACAACGAAATGCTGTGCAGAGTGGTGTTTAAATTAAAAACGCAGTGCGGCGGGTGAGCCTTCCGTACTGCGTTTTCTTCCTATGTGCAATGAGCAAAGTCAGCCTAGTTGATTTTATGCGATACTTCACCGCCGGCTGACTTGCGCATAAAGCTATGCGGCTCTATCATGCTCTGGCGCTGCGGCTGCTGCGGCTTACGGTGAGGAGCTTCTGCCGCATCTCCTCCTCGATGCGCACCAGCTCCTGCTCCGCGCTCCTTCTCTTGGCCCGTCCGTCCTCCTGGATCTTCAGCACCTCGTCCAGCGTGCTGATCAGCGTCTTGTTGGTGGCGGTCAGGGTCTCTATATCCACGATGCCCCGCTCGCTTTCCCGGGCTGTCTCGATGGTGGCCACCTTCAGGGTCTCCGCGTTTTTCTTAAGCAAAGCGTTGGTCATGTCGGTGACTTCCTTCTGGGCCTTGGCGGCGTCGCTGGAATGGCTCAGGCCTATGGCGATTACCATCTGGCTCTTCCACAGAGGGATGGTATTCACAAGGGTTGACTGTATCTTTTCGGACATAGCGGTGTCGTTGTTCTGGATCAGGCGGATCTGGGGCGCCATCTGCATGGAGATGGTCCGCGTCAGCTCCAGATCATAAATCTTCTTTTCGAACCGGTCGCACATGGCGGCATAATCGTTCGCAGCCTGCGTGTCCTCCGGCAGCTGGCTTTTCTCCGCCTTTTCCACAAGGGCTGCCAGCTCAACGTTCCTTGCCTGCTCCAGCTTCTGCTTGCCTGCAAGGATGTACATGGACAGCTCCTTGAAGTAGTTCAGGTTCAGCTCGTACATTTTGTCCAGCATGGCGGCGTCCTTCAGCAGCGTGACCTGATGGTCTTCCATGGCCTTGCAGATTCTGTTGATATTGCTTTCCGCCTTGTCATATTTTATCTTCATGTTCTCCAGCTTGTTGCTGCTCTTCTTGAAGAATCCCAGAATGCCCTTTTCCTCTTCGTCCTCGTTAAAGCCCTTCAGCTCCGTGACCACGTCGGTAAGCATCTGGCCTATCTCGCCCATGTCCTTGGTGCGCACGTTGCTCAGGGCGTTTTCGGAGAAATCAGCGATCTTTTTCTGGCTGCCTGCGCCGTACTGCAGCACCATCTGGGTATTTGTGATGTCGATCTGGGCGGCAAAGTCGTTTACCATTTTCTGCTCCGCGGGGGTCAGCACGATCTCAGGCACCTTGGGAGCCTCCTCCTTGACGGGCTTAAGCTCTGCGGCAGGCTCCTCCTCCGTGGTAAAGGGGGACAGGGTCAGGGAAGGGGCTTCCTTTAACATTTCATCCAAATTATCACTCATTTACGTTTCCTCCATATTTATTGTTGGTTTGACTCGAATATTTCATTCCCGGCTTATGGTGGCAAAGTCCATCTCCTTCATCAGGCCCTCTCTGGCAAGCATGGTCTTCAGCACCTGAGCGTCGGTTGTGGCATCGAACACGGCGTGCTGGAACAGTTTGTTCAAAAGCTCCCGGAATGCCTCATTGATGGTATCCAGAGTGTTTTCAATCTCTGCCTTTGCCTTGATGATGTCTTCTCCCGGCGCGCTGACCTTGTCGAATTCCTCATAGGCCTCCACCAGCTTCAGGGTGGTGGGCAGATAGTAGCTCATCAGCTTGTGCATCTGGTGCCTCTGGTCGGGATGCGTCCTGACGCCGTCAAAGATGTCCCTCAGCAGGTTTTCCAGACAGAAGAGCTTTGCAGAGATGGCTTCTCCGGGAATCCTGTCGTTTAAGTCCCTCAGCCTGCGGATGAAATCCACTCCCTCCGCCACCATTTCGTTCAGTTCTTGATCCTCTGCGGATACAGCCTGAGATGCCTCCGTGGGTTCCTGCGGCGGCGCTGCAGGCTGGCTTTCCTGCTCCCGTGCCCTGCGGCTGTGTTCTGCCTCCAGATATTGCTGATAGACTGCGTCATTCAGCATGAAGCAGGTTTTGGCGTCGTCAAGATGTCCCTCCGGGAACATACCCAGCTCCAGCATTTTCTGGAGATCCCCCTTTACGTAGCTCTTGCTCTTTCCTGTGGCTCTGGCCAGATCCTCCACCTCGGCGAACTGCTTTTCCCCGCACAGCTGGATGTAACGTTCCGCACGCTTCAGCCGCCTGCGCTGAAAGATGCCGAGGCGGATCATGCCGAAGAACCCGGTGAGAAAGGCCAGATTCACGATCCAGCCGGCAAAGGTGGTGGAAGGGAGCGTGACAAGCCGGGCAAAGGTTACGAGACCGGTGATGCCCAGCCCGATGCCTCCGAACACCTGATATAGGACATTGGACACGTCTCCTGTCCTATGGAATCTTGCGGATGCCAGAAGATGTTTTGTTTTTTTCTGCTGGTTCATAAAATCCTGCTGGCGCTGGCGCTGCTGTTCACGTTCCTCCATCCGCTGCTGCCAGATAGGGACAAAGGGCGGGGGCATGGGTCTCCCCGTTCTATGGACAGGGGGCGGAGGCACGGCGGAACCTGCCCCTGAGGTATAAGGGGGCGGTGTCTGCCGCTCTCCCTGTCCCTCGTCGGCTTTCGGCGTGATCTGCCGCCTGACTTCGTGCACTGTATTGATGACGGTCTGGCTCACGAGATCGTTCAGGTTCTTGAAATCTCCCGTCCGCAGGGCGTCTGCCAGAGCGTCCTTCATCTGCTCTCCGGTGTTGCCGGAATACTGGTTGTCATTCATGTTATAAAACCTCTTTGTTGTGTTTAGACAGCGGTTCTGATAGGAAGATCAGATAAAAATCCCTCTCGACTTATTATTGCACATCGAGCCTTTCTTCGCAATAGTTTCTTTGGAGATAAATGGGTTGCTATTGTGACAAAATGTAATTATAATAGAAGTATATCGGGGAAAAAAGGGAAATCCGCAGCATAAGGACAGGTTAACGTGCAGGCTGGCATCCGCAGGATCTCAGAGGGCAGAGGCAGCCATAGGAAGGTATGCTGTGGTATGGACCGGGTGATGCGTGAATGGATGCTATAGTACATATATGCGAGATGCATGAATACGAGCTTTGGCACAGGGCTGGAGAGACTATGCGGGAATGGAATTAAGTATGTAAGCACCATGCGGGAATGGAAAAAGTATATAAGCACATATAGATATAAAGAAAAGAGGTAAGGTCATGGAACAGAGCAGTATGGAATTTATCAAGCCGCCGGTGGAGGTCAGGTATCGGGAGGAGCTGGAGGCCCTGAAGGGAACCGATACGGGCTACAGGCCGGAGAACTGGCAGATGTCCCCCAAAGCAGTGAGGACATTCATTCTGGGGAGCCCCAGACCCATAGTCTATGGGGGGAAGGAATATCTCATCGAGAAAAAATACTTAGGCAATGATGCGCTGGTGGAGCGGTGCATCGTGACGCTGGCAGGCAACAGGGGCCTGATGCTGGTAGGGGAGCCGGGCACGGCCAAGACCATGCTATCGGAGCTTCTCTCCGCCGCCATCAGCGGGGTCAGCACAAATACCATTCAGGGGACGGCGGGAACTACCGAGGACATGATCAAGTATTCATGGAACTATGCTCTGCTGCTTGCCAAGGGGCCCAGCAGGGAGGCTCTTGTGCCTGCTCCTCTGTACGTGGGGATGGAGAAGGGGATACTCACCAGATTCGAGGAGATCACCAGAACCCCGGCGGAGATTCAGGACAGCCTGATCAGTGTCTTAAGTGATAAGGTGCTGAACGTTCCGGAGCTGGGGGACAGCGGATTCTTGTTTGCGAAGCAGGGCTTCAATGTGATCGGCACGGCCAATACCAGGGACAAGGGAGTCAATGAGATGAGCAGCGCCCTGAAGAGACGTTTCAACTTTGAGACCGTCATGCCGGTCAGGGAGGCCGCCATGGAGAAAAAGATCATCATCAACGAGGTGAACAAGCTGGCGCAGGAGAGTCGCATCAATATGCAGGCCGACGAGGACGTGGCGGAGATCCTTGCATCCACCTATCATGAACTCAGGGAAGGTGTCTCCTCTTATGGGCATAGGATTGACAAGCCCTCGTCAGTGATGAGCACGGCGGAGGCAGTGTCGGTGTTCTATCAGGCTATGATCACGGGATATTATTATGGCGATGGCACTGTCAGCATGGAGAGTCTGGTACAGAATCTGGTGGGCGCGGTGTCAAAGGAAAATAAGGATGATCTGGAAAAGGTGAAGGGATATTTCAATACGGTCATAAGGGACAAGAGCAGCAAAGAGGGCGGATTATGGAAAGAGTATTACGAGGCGAGGAAATGGCTGAGATAATCCTGCTCCCCGTCCGCCATCACAGCCCGGCCTGTGCCTGCCATGTGGGCAGGATGATTGAAATCTTAAGTCCCTCCGTGATTCTGGTGGAGGGGCCGGACAGCGCCAATGCCCTGATTCCGGTGATGGTGCATGAGGACACCAAAGCGCCCTTTGCCATCTATTATTCCTACCATGACGCCACCGCCCGGCTGTCGGAGGAGAAGGAGCATTACAGATGCTATTACCCTTTTCTGGACTATTCTCCGGAGCTGGCGGCGCTGCGGACGGGCCAGAGGCTTGGGATCCCCGCGGCATTTGTGGATCTGCCCTACGGAGATATCCTGGCGGCGTCCCAGAGGGGAAAGGGGCTGCTGAAAAAGGACGAGGAAAAGAGCAATTATAATGACGATTACCTGCTCTCCAGAAACGAATACTTAAAACAGCTCTGTGAACGGACGGGGCTGCGCAGCTTTGATGAGTTCTGGGAGAAGTATTTTGAATTAAACGGTCTCGGGGAGGACAGCGGGGAGTGGTTTTCCCATCTGCTGACCTACTGCAGCCTCGCCAGAGAGAATACGCCGCCGGAATCCATGGAGGAAGACGGATGTCTGGCCAGAGAGCGGTACATGGCGGAAAGGATTCTGGAGTATGCGTGCAGGCTGCCGGAGGACGGGACAGCGGTGGCGGTCACGGGGGGCTTTCATACACCGGGGCTGAAGGCGCTGCTGGAGAAAGCCGGGGCCAAGGTGTCCTGCTGCGGCCCGGCAGCGGGAGAGGCTGTGGCGGAGAGGATAGGCGCCATAGGGGAGCATCCGGGAGAAGGGCCGGATTTCGGGGCAGGGCATCCTGCCTCATCAAAGGCAGAGATTCAGGAGCCGGAACGTCCTTTGGAGAGAGAATCAGAAGAGGACTCATCAAAAGCGGAGACTCAAAAGCCGGAACATCCTGCGGACAGAGACGCGAATGGCAAGGCGCAAGCCCCGGGGAAAAGGATACCGGAGAAGGATCAGGGCGTGTACCTGATGCCTTATTCCATGGAGGCGGCGGATGCCCTGAACGGATATGCCAGCGGTATGCCCTTCACAGGATTTTATCAGAAGATCTGGGAAGGGCTGCAGGAGACGGACACACCTTATGAAAACGCGGTGCTGGACATGATCGTGGCGGCAGGGAAGGAGACCAGACGGAAGGAAGGGTATCTGTCCACCTATGACGAGATATGTGCCTGCGCTATGGCCCGGGGGCTGGCCGAGCTGCGGGGCAAGAGGGAGCCGGGAGCCTACGAGCTTTTGGATGCAGTACTGTCCTCGTTCGTGAAGGGAGAGTACAATATCGCTTCGGATACGCCTATGAGGATCCTGCGAAAGCATATGACAGGAAATGCCATGGGAGCCTTGTGCAGTCAGGCGGACGTGCCTCCTATCATCAGGGATTTTGAGGCCCAGTGCAAGACATTCGGCCTGAAGGTGAAGTCTACTCTGGAATCCGAGGTCACGCTCTCCATCTTTTCCAACAAAAGGCATAGGAAGGAGAGTATGTTCTTTAACCGTATGCTGTTTCTGAATACGGCCTTTGTCAGAAAGGTGAAGGGACCTAACCTCCAGCTTAAGAAGGACAAAAATCTCATGCGGGAGATCTGGCGGTATAAATGGAATGCGCAGGTAAACTCTGCGCTCATCGATGTGTCCGTATACGGGGCCACCATAGGGGAGGCCGCAACCGGACTGGTGAGGGAAGAGCTGAAAAAGGAGCTGGACGCAAGGGAGAGCGCCCTGCTTCTGACCCATGTGTTTGAGATGGGGCTGGAGGAGCAGCTGCAGCCTACTTATGACAGGGTGCATGAGCTGATGATGACGGATACCTCCTTTTATTCTCTGGCGGAGGCGCTGAAATCCCTGATGATGATGGAGGAGCTGGAGAGTCTGTATGATTCGGGGATGGAATTCGGAGGCCTGATCCATCTGGGCTGCCGGAAGCTGATTACTCTGCTCCCTTCTATGACAAGGATAAAGGACGAGGATCTGCGCCAGTGCATGGACGCATTAAAGCTCATCTATCAATTGACCGGGCGGGAGTCGGGGCAGTACGGGCAGGAGAAGGAGGCCTATTACGATGCTCTGGGAAAGATGTGCGAAGACAAGGATATTCATCCGGGGCTGGACGGCTGTATCCGGGGCATCCTTTACGGCAGCGGCAGGGAGACGGCGGCGGATGTGGAGACGGTATGCCGGGGGTACCTGCTGGGAACCAAGGAGCAGATGCTGCATACGGCACAGTTTTTCAAGGGACTTTTCTATACCGCGAGAGATCTGGTGTTCATAGGGGAGGATTTCCTGAAGATGCTGGACGAATTTTACGGGCGGGTCACAGAGGAGGAATTCATGGAGCTGCTGCCGGAGCTGCGGATGGCTTTCGCGTATTTCACACCCAGAGAAATAGACAAGATCGCCGCCGGGGCAGCAGGGCTCCACGGGAAGGGCCGGGAGGACATACTGGCAAGGCAGGAGGTGCTGCCGGACTGGTATTCCTACGGAAAAGAATTGGATGAATATGTCCGGAGCAGGGCCTGAGGGGCGGCACCGGAACAAAAACAGGGGGTACAAAGATGGCTGACGAGCAGGAGCTGCTGAACCGCTGGCGGCTGGTGCTGGGGAAATATGCGGAGGAACAGATATCCTTTTCCTCAGGGAATATACAATATATGGAAATGGAAAACGTGCTGGACTATCTGTATTCCAGAGAATACGGGGACGAGCAGGAGGTGCGGGAGGACAAGAAGGGGGGCAGCGAGGGTTCCCAGCTGACCGTGCCCCATTGGCTCAGGAAGATCAAGAAGCTGTTTCCCAAGCGGACAGTGGAGATCCTGGAGCGGCATGCGCTGGAAAAATACAATATGACAGAGCTGCTGACGGACCCTGAGGTGCTTAGGAAGCTGGAGCCCAACAAGGAGCTTTTGAAGACCATACTGGAGCTGAAGCACATGATGAAGGGCGAGGTGCTGGTTCTGGCAAGGGAGATCGTGAGGAAGGTGGCGGAGGAGATCGCCAGAAAGCTGGAGCAGGAGATCAGGATATCCTTTTTCGGGCGGATCAACCGCAATGTCAGCAGTCCCGTGAAATCAGCGAGAAATCTGGACATGAAAAAGACCATCCGCATGAACCTGAAAAACTATGATCAGGACAGCAGGCAGATCATACTGAAGAATGTGTATTTTAATGCCCGGATGAAGAAATACAATCAGTGGCGGGTGATCGTCTGTGTGGACGAGAGCGGCTCTATGCTGGACTCTGTGATCCACAGCGCCATCATGGCGGGGATCTTTGCAAAGCTGCCCATGCTGGACACAAAGCTTGTGATATTCGACACTAATGTGGTAGATCTGAGCGGCTATGTGGAGGATCCGGTGGAGACGCTGATGAGCATCCAGCTGGGAGGCGGCACCAATATCGCCGGGGCGCTGGAATACTGTGAAGGGCTGATCGATTTTCCTTTTCGGACCATAGTGGTGCTGGTGACAGATCTGTATGAGGGGGGAGGGTATCAGAGGATGTATGCCGCCTCCAGAGGAATCATCGAAAGCGGCGCGAAGCTGGTGGTGCTGACGGCTCTGGATATGGATGCCAATCCCAATTATGACAGAAATGCGGCGGCGGCTCTGGCCGCCATGGGAGCCTTTGTAGGAGCCATGACGCCGGAGGACCTGGCGGCATGGATGGGAAATATCATAGGAGGCTGATGCTGCCTGCGGCGCTGTTGCGGAAAAATCCGGCGGATAGGCACCGGGCTCTCGGCGGTTATGTGCGGGGAGAGCCTTTGCCGGGCCGCAGAGGGGAACGGAAGTCAGTGAGAGGTTAAAGATGGATTGGAAGGATAGATTGGAGGACGTAGATGACGATTATCTGATAGGGCTCAGCAACAAGGGAATCGTCAAGCGTGCCTATAAGGACAAAGAAGAGGTTAAGGCAGAGATCGGAGACGTGGGGGAGGAGGCTTCCGTGAAGGTGGGCACCGAGACCGTGACGGTTCGTTTCCCTCTGGGGGAGAGCAAGTGCACCTGCCCTTCGAGAAGCATGTGCCGCCATGTGGTGCAGGCTATACTGGTTCTGCGGGAAAGCTGCATGAAGGAGGGGAGCGGCGTTCCGGAAGGCGGGGCTCAGGATGGGGGTACGCATCAGGGCGGAGGCTTGTCCGGCGATGGGGACGCGGCCGGGAACGGGAATGCGGGCCAAGAAGAGGGCGTAGCCGCGAGCGGGAGTGCGGGCCAAGGCATGGACGGGGCCGGAAACGGAAATACAGCCCAAAGCGGGGACACAGCCGGAACCGGAAAAGCGGTTCCGGCCGGAGAGGCGTCTTCTCCGGAGGCCGCACTTTTGCCGGAGGTTTTGGAAACAGAAAGCGGCCCGGCTCCGAAAGATTCTGCGCAGGGCGGGGAAAGCCGCATGGAGGCAGCTCCACGCACTGCCAAGGCAGAGAACCTTGGCCGGGAGGTAAACGCCTATTCCCTGACTGCATTGAAAAAGATACTAGGGACCCGTCAGCTGCAGAATTTTGTGAATCTGGCCAAAGCAAGCATAAAGCCTGCCATACGGTATGCCTCGGTGATCACCGTGGAGCTGCCCCTGCAGGAATTTGGAGAGAAGACTGTAGTGAAACTGCTGTCGCCGCTGGAATATTCCTCCTGCACATGCCATAAAAAAGAACTGTGCGTGCACAAGGCAGCTGCCATACTATGGTGTCAGCTGGAGAGCGGCGTCCTGACCAAGGATGGACTGGATATGCTGTGGAACACAGGGGAGAACGGGGATGGCCCGGTCTATGACATGGACAAGGTGCGGGACGCTGCCGGACAGATGAAGACATTTCTGGAGGAGCTGCTGGCCACAGGGCTGTCCCGCACGTCCCCGGACGCTTTAGACTATCTGGAGCGGCTTGCAATCATCAGCCATAATGCGGGTCTGGCCAGATTTGAAGGATATTTCAGGGCGCTTTCCGATTCCTATGACAGATATTTCAAGAGGAAGGCGGCGTTTAAGACGGAAGAGCTCATGGCGCAGACTGCCCGGCTCTATCGGCGGGTCAGCCTGCTGATGCAGGCGAAGGACGGCAGCGAGGTGCTGCGGCAGGCAGGAGAGTTCCGGGCTGATTATCTTCCGGCAGGCAATCTGGATCTGATAGGGATCACGATGGAGCGTTTTCAGACCCCCACGGGCTATGAGGGGGAGACCATATATTTTCTGGAAGAGACATCAAAAAAGTGGTACACTTATACCAATGCCAGACCTATGTTTTATGAACCGGGGAAGAGAAGAGGAAGGATGGAGAAAAGTCAGGCTCCGTGGGGGGTGAACCTTTCTCTGGAGGAGCTTCTGAAGGTGCGGATCCACCTTACGGGAGCAAAGTGCGATCCGCGGAGGAGGCTTTCCTCCAGTCAGGAGACCAAGGGAGAGGTGACAGGTACCCGCAGGCTGGAATTGTCGGATCTGGAGGGCTGGTTTTACGAGGACTTTGAAAAGCTGTACCGGGAGCAGGTGGGTAAGCCCGGAAAGTGGCTGATGGATCAGGAGGAAGCCGGAGAAGGGATGAATCTGGTCTGTGTGCAGCCGGAATCCTGCGCAAAGGCGGAATTTTCCCGGACAGGGCAGCAGCTGTCCGTGCCGATCTATGACAAGGCAGGCCGGGAGATGCTGGTAGAGGTAGAGTATTCCAAAAGGGAATCGGGAACCATCAAGTATCTGGAGAGGATCGTGGAGAAGAAGACACCATGCTTTCTCGGGAAGCTGTATCTGCTGGAGGGAAGGATGAGAATGTATCCGGTGGATGTGTGGGAGAAGTTTGGATGAGGGGAAAATGTATGGAGCAGAGGTCGAAATATGAGGTAATGGAGGAGATGGCGGAGGAGGTCCTGGGGATCATGGAGGATCTTTACCAGAGCGGTTTTGATACGGTTCATGATACTACTTTGAAGGACTTGAAGAAGGCAGCCGAGGTGACGGGGCAGTATGGGCTTTCGGGGCTTGAGGAGCTGCTTTCGGGGCTTTATGAAGGAATCTCGCTGAGCCGTCATCAGATGGAGAAGCGGACGGACTGTCTGGCGGAGCTGTATGTAAAGGTCAGCGAGTATCTGTATCTCTGCCGTCAGAAGACAGCATACGACAGAGGACTGGATTATTATAGTTAGAAATAGAAACAGGAGGAAAAGATTATGATCAATCCACAGGAACAGCGGATTCAGAAAATACTGGATCTGCTGGAGGAAACAAAGGTATTTTCGCCGGAGGAGCTGGAGGCGGCGGAAGAGTATCTCTCGGAAGAGCAGGAAGAGACAGGCATGGAGCGGGTGGATAAATTCCCCTTGAGAGACATGTCCTCCGTGTCTTCCGGCATGGCAGGCCAGTTCACGCAGATGTTCAGTGAGCTGGCCAGCAAGGGCAAGAATGATCTGGCCAGAAAGCTGGGCAGGATTCTCTTTACGGCGGGCCAAACCAGCGGATATGCCTTGTTCCCTCCGTATGGCTACGGCTCAGACTATAGTATGCTATTTGATGACCCTGCTAAGGCGGTGGCGTTGCTTGGGGAGAAGAATGCCTCTCCAGGATCAGTGTATCGGATAACCCAGTACACCATGAACGGTCTGATCAAGAGCGCTGGCAACCAGCAGGCTGTCCTCCGGCAGGCTATAGACTATCAGTATAAGACGCCGGAGGGAGAGGTGTTTCTTACGGCTGCGTATTTTTATGCAAAATATCCCAAGGCAAGGTTTCAGCTTGAGGAAAAGGACAAAAAGGGAGGACTGCTGGCAGGCATTGTCAAGGTGTTCGAGCAGCGCGGGGGAGTCGGTACGGAAGTGGAGATGAGCGCAGAGGATGTGGCGCTTCTTCGGCGGTGTGAGGATATCCTTGTGAACAGCGTAGAGAATCTGTTTAACAATAAGCTGCCGGAGCCGGTGTATAAGGAGGTTGCGGCCGCCCTGCGCAGTGACGGGATGGATGAAGGAATTCTTGCGTCTGTAAGGAAGTATGGCCCGGTAGACGGATATCTGCTGCGTGTTCTCGGCGGAACCGCCTATGTGAATTTTGCCTTGTCGCCCTGCTTCCGCAACATGGTGACACTGTGTTTTGCGGCGGATACGGACGGAATGCTCAATGTAGCGGAGCAGATGGATATAAGGGGGAACCTGCGGTACAAGGGAGGAAATTTCGACCAGATATTCGGCATAAAGCCTAAGAAGTATATCGAATGGGCGGCGGGGAAGAAATTCAATGAAGTCCTCAAGGTTCAGTTTGAGAGGAATCAGGAGATCTTTATGGCGTATATGGAGTCCTCGGAGTTTGAAACATACAATCTCATGGCCTCCGTGGTGAAGGAGATGGATCCTCAGATGTATGCCAAGATTCAGAAGCGTTCGGCTTCCAGACAGCAGACAAAGGTGATAAACAAATTCTTGGAGATAGTGGAGCCCGTCGCGAAAAGTGACGTGAGAAGTTACCTGAGCGGAGAGGCAGGGATCGATACATTGTATGCCTGCGAGCATTCCCTGACTTCACAGAACAACTGGATGATCAGGAGACAATGGTCGATTCTGGAAGGGTATCAGGCAAATTATGGATTTGACAGTCTGAGTACCAGGTGCGTGGCTCTTCTGATGGTCAGCAGATCCTTTAGCAGCAGCTCTTATGTGTTGAAATCCAGCAATCTGGATGAAAAGAAGGTGGAGAAGCTGTTCAAAAGGGTGGATGAGGAAGGTCTTGCCCTCAGGAGCCAGCTGGACGGCTACACCGATATGTGGGAGTCCTTCTATGCGGACAGCTGGAAGGATGCTTTTGAAGCCGCGTGCAAGAAGGTTTTCCGAAAATATCTGGAGGAAAGGTCGGAGGAGATGATCACCGCTTTCCAGAATGCCGGGAGCACCGGCAGGAGCTTCGGCATCAGCGTCCTTGGAGAAGATCCGGAAAAGTATAAGGACGCGTTACTGAGCTTTGCTCAGGACAGCTCCAAAACGGTGAAGGAGAAGCTGCTGGAGGTCCTTTACAAAAAGAAGGACTGGGAGGAGGACATGAAAAAGCTTCTGGCCTCCAAAAAGGCGGCGGAGAGAGAAGTGGCCATCCGGGTGCTGTCAAAGTGGGATGATACAAAGTACGGTGCGGAGTTTGCGGCGGCCCTCGAAAAGGAAAAGAACGGCAAGGTCAGGACTCTGCTGGAGACGGTCATGAAGGTGGAAGCAGGCGGCGAAAAGGCGGGCGGCACCCTGACGCAGGAGGACCTTGTGAAGGAGCTGCATAAGGGAGGCAGGAAGCGGGCTCTGGCCTGGGCTTATGAAACGCCCTTTTCCAAGGTACATAAAAAGAGCGGGGAGGAGGCTGCGGAGGAGTATCTTCAGGCTATTCTGCTCAGCTATTCCGCTATGTCTCCCTGCGGCGTGAATTCCAGCGCGGCCACGCTTGCGGCAGCTCTGGATGAGAATGAGCTTGCGGTGTATGTCAACGAGCTCTTTGACAAATGGCTGGAAGGGGGAGCGGAGTCAAAGAAGCGCTGGGTGCTTTATGCGGCGTCCATCCATGGCGGCGCGGAGATCGTGAGCAAGCTTCACCACCAGATTCAGGAATGGCCTCAGGCAGCCAGAGGAGCCATAGCTTCGGAGGCGGTGCAGGCGCTGGCATTAAATCCTCTGCCTCAGGCGCTTCTCATTGTGGACGGGATATCGAGGAAGTTCAAGTTCAAGCAGGTCAGGGCCGCCGCAGGGAGCGCACTGGAGTTTGCGGCCTCCCAGCTGGGCATTACCACTGAGGAGCTGGCGGACAGGATTGTGCCGAATCTGGGCTTTGACGAAAATATGGAGCGTATTTTTGATTATGGCGGACGGAAGTTCACCGTCACCATTACCACGGCTCTGGAGATAGAGGTGTTTGACGAGAGCGGAAAGAAGCTGAAGAATCTGCCTGCGCCGGGCAAGCGGGATGATGAGGTGAAGGCTGCGGCGGCATACGAGGAATTCAAGCAGATGAAGAAGCAGATGAAGACCACGGTGTCAAGCCAGAAGATGCGCCTTGAGATGGCCTTGTCCACGGGAAGGCTGTGGAGCGTGGAGGCATGGAAGGATCTGTTTGTGAAGAATCCCGTGATGCACCAGTTTGCCATCGGGCTGGTATGGGGTGTCTACGAGGATCATAAACTGGTGACCAGCTTCAGGTACATGGAGGACGGTTCCTTCAACACGGAGGACGAGGAGGAGTTTGAGCTGCCGGAGGCAGGCCAATTTATTGGTCGAGACCAATTTATCGGTCTTTGTCACCCAATCGAGTTGTCGGAGGAGTCCCTTAAGACATGGAAGGAACAGCTGGAGGACTATGAGATCACCCAGCCTATCGAGCAGCTGGAAAGACCGGTCTATTATAGGACAGAGGAGGAGCAGGAACAGAAGAGCCTTGAGCGCTTCGGCGGCTGCATCGTAAACGATCTGTCCCTCGGAGGCAAGCTTCAGACCATGGGATGGTACAGGGGATCCGTGCAGGACGCAGGATGCTTCTACAGCTATTACAGGGAGGACAAGGAGCTTTCTCTGGGAGTGGAGCTTCATTTTTCCGGCAGCTATGTAGGCGGACAGAATGAGGATGTGACGGTGTATGAGGTCAGATTTTACAAGGCAGGAGGAGAGGACGGAATCAAGAGGGGCAGTTATGTCTATGACGAAGCCAATGACAGCAATTCCTATTGCCTGAAGGAGGTGCCGGAGAGGTATTTCAGCGAGGTGGTGCTTCAGGTTTCCCGGGCGGTGGCCACCAGCAAGGAAAAGAATGCAAATTGGAAGAAAGACAGATAAGCTGTTTTGGGTCATATCCCGGCCGGGTCTTGCATGAAGCAAGGTGGCTGGGATATTTCTTTTGCAGTCGTCTGTACAAGATAAACGGTCAGAGCGGTTACAGCAGCGCAAAGACCTCCCCGATGGGTGCCTGTATCAGCAGATCTGCATGGGAATCTCTGGGGGTGGGAGCCTTGTTGATGACCACCAGCTTATCCCCCTGAAAATAATCGATGAGACCGGCGGCGGGATACACGGCAAGGGAGGTGCCGCCGATGATCAGTACCTCCGCTTCATGGATATACCGTACGGCGGAATTGATGGTCTTCTGATCCAGACCTTCCTCGTAAAGCACCACATCCGGCTTTACGGGGCCGCCGCACTTTTCGCACTTGGGTACGCCGGTGCCGCTCTGGATATACTTTACATCATGGAAATGGCCGCAGCTTTCGCAGTAGTTGCGCAGAACCGAGCCGTGGAGCTCCAGCACCACCTTGCTTCCCGCTGCCTGATGCAGGCCGTCGATATTCTGGGTGATCACTGCCCGCAGCTTTCCCTCAGCCTCCAGCTCGGCCAGCTTCAGGTGTGCGGCATTGGGCTTTGCGTCCAGAAACAGCATCTTGTTGCGGTAGAAGCGGTAGAATTCGTCAGGCCTGCGGCGGTAGAAGGTATGGCTGAGGATGGTCTCCGGGGGATAGTCATATTGCTGATGATATAGGCCGTCCACGCTCCGGAAGTCCGGGATGCCGCTTTCCGTCGACACGCCTGCGCCGCCGAAAAATACGATGTTGTTGTATTTGGATATGATAGACTTTAATTCCGTGATTGTTTCTTGATAATCTTTCATAATGCTGCCTGCCTTTCCTATACATGATGCCGAATGTGATGCCGAAACAATGTCCTGCTGTATTGATTTAGCCATAGATTCGCGCGCTTTGGCACATACGGCAAGAAGCCAACAGTGTTTCTCTGTATTAATATATTACCATAATCGCCGGAGCCCCGCAACGTTTATTCCCGCTAGCAATGAGCCAAGTCAACTGCGTTGGCTTTGTGCCGTGCTTGCACAAGCATAAAGTCAGCAAGCTGGCTTGGCGAATGCCGCAAGGTATTTGATTGCAAAGAGGCGGTGTCTTTCTGGCAGGTGATCTGCTATATTGTTCCGGATATGGATTCAAAGTCCGGAGAGAACTCTGGACTGCTGCAGGTTTTTGGACTCGGTGGCCATTGCAAGCCATTTCTTTACAGTGTCAATATCCTTTTCAGCCATGATTTTGTCAGTAAGTTCAGCCGGGACATCACCGACTCCGTTCAGAAGCTGCAGCGTGGCCATCGCCATGCCTTTGGCTATTCCTTGATCCATCACATACTCATCCTGCGCATTGCGGTCCCGTATGGCTTTCAGCCTTTCCTCATAAAGGTAGCGCAAAGATTTGCTTAAGCTCATCGTCCTTAAAACCTCCATTGCCTCCGTCATCCCGACGTTCTTTGTCATGATCATCTTTAAGTCCTCCTCGTCTCCGGCATTGAAAAGCCGTATCCGGTCGCTGACGGCATCCGTGCCCGACAGCTGTTTCCTGAGCTCAATGACATGGATCTCGAACAGATCCGTGAGCTCTGTTCCGCTTTTGCTGCGCAGCCGGTACTCCGTGCGGCACTCTTCCCCCCCCTCTGTCAGGTTAAAGTCCAGTATACTGATGCTGATGCATCTGCGCAGTTTATCGTAATTGTGCCCGACCCGCAGGCCATCAATGTACATCTTTGCCAGATAGAAGAGCTGCCTTTTTGTCCAGTGCTTCTGGAGACGAACCTGCAGCTCCGCATTCACGTCCGCATCGCTGTTCAGCTCCATAATCCCATCGGTTCTGGATGATCGGAGCCGATGGGGTTTTGGCGTTTGAAACAGGCGGCAGAGCGGCGTAGAAATGTGGGAAAGAACGAATTTTAAGGAATATTTAAGAAAACAGAATCCATAGATATGTTACAATAACAATGTGAGACAACTTAAATGATATGTCTGGAAAATTCAGAATAAAACATAGATAAAAATATGGGATAAAAACATGGGTAAAGTAAAAAAAGGCGAATTGGTTCCCCGGGAGAGGAGCCGCAGGATCATTTATCTGGACAAAAGGGGAAAGGGTATAAAAGGACATCCCGTGGCGGCGGGAATTTTTCACGTTTTAGGCATCGGCAGCAGCCTTTATTGCATAGGAATAGCAGTGAACGGCTTCGGGACATATTTCTTTCTGGTCTGGGGAGGCATCGGGGTGGTATGCCTGCTTCTTGGAACGCTGATAGGGAATGAGAGGCTGATGGCGGCTGTGCCGGGGTGGGTGAAGGCGGCCTTTGGCATATTGGCCTGTGGGGGAGTGCTGCTGTTCGGTACCGTGGAGGGCATGATTCTCACCCAGTACCATGCGGAGGCGGAGGCAGGGGCGGATTACTGCATTGTGCTTGGGGCACAGTGGAAGGCCTCGGGCCCCAGCGCAGTGCTGCGCAAGCGTCTGGACAAGGCAGTGGCTTACCTTCTGGCAAATCCGGACACAAAGGTGATCGTGTCGGGAGGGAAAGGCAGCAACGAACCCATTGCGGAGGCGGAGGGGATGTATGGATATCTGGTCCGGGCGGGCATCGAGGAGGAGCGCATTCTGGTGGAGGACAGATCCCGCAACACTTATGAGAACCTGATGTTCAGCGGAGAGCTTCTGGACAGGGAAGGTGACAGAGTGGTGGTTGTGACCAACAATTTCCATGTGTTCAGGGCGCTGGGAATAGCCAGAAAGCAGGGCTATGAAAAGGTGCAGGGGCTGGCGGCGGATTCCGTGTTCGGAATGGCTCCCAATAACCTGCTGCGGGAATTTCTGGGAGTCCTGAAGGATTTTGCGGTGGGGAATCTGTAGGGCGGGGCCGTTTATGGGGACAGGCGCGGAAGAGTTTTGAAGCGGCAGAAAAGGAGTATAGTCTCTCGGAATTTCAGGAAACGGAATCAGGCATTGGAGCCTGAGCGGTATCTGAAAAAGTGGGGGATCACCCAAAATGATTTTCGGAAAGCTGCATGATAAGCGGTCTGGAGATTCCGGGAGGATATGGAGTATAGATAGGAGGTATCGGGAAATGGACATTAATGTGGGGGATGTACTGAGGTTGAAGAAGCAGCATCCCTGCGGAAGCAGGGAATGGGAGGTGCTGCGGTCGGGGGCGGATTTCCGGCTGAAATGCATGGGCTGCGGGCACCAGATCATGATAGCCCGGAGACTTTTAGAGAAGAATGTCAAAGAAATATTATAAAATATTTTACAGAAACATCTTGCGGAGACATCTTACAGAGGCACACCTGCAGATCTAAAAATTTTTGCAAATGTTTATAAATCTCACGAAAAGTTTACTTGTGTAAATTTACTTTATCAAGTATACTGATGATTGTAACACAAAAGATGCAGGGGAAGGCGGATCTGCCTTTTCCCAAAGCCCGGGAGGATGCCTGCGGGAGGAACCGGGATAATACAAAAAGATTGGTATGTCCGCTGACGCAGGGGAACCGGCGCCGGAAGTGCTCATAGAAAAGCATGGAGATGTGCGGAAAAGAGGAAAAATGTCGGATTTGATTCATGAAACGGATGAGAGGGAAACAGAAGCAAAGGACGCAGAAATAAAACAGACGGAAATAAAAGAAGCAGAGATAAAGGAAGCGGAAACAAAAGGGACGGAGACAATGCGGACCGCTGCAGACAGCGGAGAAGGCTCCGGACAAGGCAAGGGGGATTCCGCAGAGAGCTCTGCGGGAGGCTCCGGAGGGTCGGATGCTTCCTCCGCCAAGAATGCAGGGAAAAGCGACAACAGCGAATACGAGGATGTATGCTTCATCTGCCGCAGGCCGGAGAGCAAGGCGGGAAAGATGTTCAAGCTGCCCAACAACATCTGTGTCTGCAATGACTGTATGCACAGAACCATGGAGACGGTGAGTCAGTTTGACTATCAGGGTATGCTGAACAATCCGCAGTTCCAGAATAATCTGGAGCAGATGTCGAAGCAGAACGGATTCCCTAACATCAGCTTCGTGAATATTGCAGATCTGCAGGGGGACGGAGGCATCCCCAACAAGCAGAAGCTGAAAAAGAAGAAGAGCAAAGAGGAACCGGTCTTAAATATCCGGGATATCCCCGCACCCCACAAGATCAAGGCCAGTCTGGACGAATATGTGGTAGGGCAGGATCATGCCAAGAAGGTCATCTCCGTGGCAGTCTATAATCATTATAAGCGTGTAGCCACGGGAACAATGGACAATATCGAGATCGAGAAATCCAATATGCTGATGATAGGGCCTACCGGCTGCGGCAAGACCTATCTGGTAAAGACGCTGGCAAGGCTTCTGGATGTGCCGCTTGCCATCGCCGACGCAACCTCCCTGACTGAGGCGGGCTATATCGGGGACGATATCGAGTCCGTGGTGTCCAAGCTGCTGGCGGCTGCGGACAATGACGTGGACAGGGCGGAGCGGGGCATCATCTTTATAGACGAGATAGACAAGATCGCCAAAAAGAAAAACACCAACACCCGGGACGTAAGCGGCGAGAGTGTGCAGCAGGGGATGCTGAAGCTCTTGGAGGGAGCCGAGGTGGAGGTGCCCGTGGGCGCGAACAGCAAGAATGCCATGGTGCCTCTGGCCACGGTGAACACCAGAAACATATTGTTCATCTGCGGCGGAGCCTTTCCCGACCTGGAGGATATCATCAAGGAGCGCCTGACCAAGAGCGCGGCCATCGGCTTCGGTTCTGAGCTGAAGGATAAATATGACAAGGACAAGAATATCCTGTCCAAGGTGACGGTGGAGGACATCAGGAAATTTGGGATGATTCCGGAGTTCATAGGCCGTCTTCCTATTATCTACACGCTGGAGGGCCTTACCCGTGACATGATGGTGAAGATACTGAAGGAGCCTAGGAACGCTATCTTGAAGCAGTACCAGAAGCTTCTGGAGCTGGATGAGGTGAAGCTGGAGTTTGCGGAGGATGCATTGGAAGCTATAGCGGACAAGGCCATGAAGCGGGATACCGGCGCAAGGGCGCTGCGTTCCATCATTGAGGATTTCATGCTGGATATCATGTATGAGATTCCCAAGGATGACAATATCGGAAAAGTCACCATCACCAGAGCTTATATTGAGGGAACCGGAGGTCCCATCATCGATATCCGCAGCAGCCGGATATTGGAGGATCCGGGCAGGCTGAAGGAGATTCCCATGAATTAAAGGAACAAGGGCAGGTACACTTAAAAGTATAGGAGTGTGCCTGCCTTGTGTTTACATTCCCCGGCGGACAGGGTTTTACCTGAAAACGGTTTCATGCAAAAAGGACTGCCGCTGTGGCAATCCTTTTATAAAAACACGGCAGCTATTTTCCCAGAGCGGTCTTCTGGCTGACCTCGGTCTTTTTTTCATAGCATGCAAAGGCGTTGTCCACCAGCTCCTTGGCCGGTTTCGGCGTAAAGAGGCTTACGACAGGAACGATGACAAGCCCTGCAACCATGGCAACGACGCCGCAGTTGATGGGGGACTGTATGATCTCCGGGAAGGAGGGCCGGAGGAAGATATTGGCTACCATCAGCGCGGAGCTGAACAGGAAGCAGACCCAGCAGGAAGCCTTGGTCACTCTCTTGGAGTAGAGGGCGTAGAGGAAAGGCGCCAGAAAGGAGCCTGCCAGCGCGCCCCACGACACGCCCATGAGCTGGGCGATGAAGGTGACGGAGCTCTTATACTGTATCAGGGCCAGAATGGAGGAGATGGCGATGAACACCACCACCAGCGCCCGCATACAGAGCACCTGCTTTTTCTGGCTCATCTTCCGGAAGAAAATCTCCTTTAAAAAGTCAATGGTCAGGGTGGAGCTGGAGGCCATGACCAGAGAGGACAGGGTGGACATGGAGGCCGAGAGCACCAGAATGACCACCAGAGAGATCAGCAGGGGAGACAGACCGGACAGCATGGTGGGGATGATGGCATCATATCCGTCTGCAGCCACATCCACCTGATCGGAGAACAGCCTGCCGAAGCCGCCCAGAAAATAGCATCCTCCGGCTACTACAAGGGCGAACAGTGTGGAGATGATAGTTCCTTTCTTGATGGATGCTTCGTTTTTGATGGCGTAGAACTTCTGTACCATCTGGGGCAGCCCCCATGTGCCCAGAGAGGTCAGGAGCACCACGAAGAGGAGATTTAAAGGATCCGGGCCGAAGAAGGAGGCAAAGATGCCCGGGGTGGAAGCCACGGTCTCGTCAGAGACCCTTGCCAGACTGTCCAGCGCCGCCATGAATCCGCCCTTGTTCTTCAGCACTGCCGCGATGATGGTGGCGATGCCTCCCAGCATGATTATGCCTTGTAGGAAATCGTTGATGGCGGTGGCCATGTAGCCTCCGGCGATGACATAGACGGCTGTCAGCACCGCCATCAGGATAATGCATACGGAATAGTCAATATTGAAAGCCATTCCGAAGAGCCGGGACAGTCCGTTGTAAAGGGAAGCCGTATAGGGAATCAGGAACACGAAGATGATCGCCGAGGCTCCGATCTTGAGGGCTCGGCTCCCGAAGCGCTCTCCAAAGAACTGGGGCATGGTGGCGGAATCCAGATGCTGGGTCATGATGCGGGTTCTCCGGCCAAGGATGACCCATGCCAGCAGGGAGCCTATGATGGCGTTGCCGATGCCTGCCCAAGTGGCGGCGATGCCGTACTTCCAGCCGAACTGCCCTGCGTAGCCTACA
The DNA here is from genome assembly GCA_964018205.1 of uncultured Acetatifactor sp. GTDB lineage: Bacteria > Bacillota > Clostridia > Lachnospirales > Lachnospiraceae > Acetatifactor. Next base: position 24,078 of record CAXHOW010000014.1, read on the forward strand.
AACACAACAGCCGAGAAATAGGATGTGCCGTAGGCGAAAGCGGTGAGCCACGGACCCACGGAGCGTCCGCCCAGTACGAAACCGTTGACATCGGTGGCATGCTTGCGGCAGTAAAGACCGATGCCGATCAGTACAGCAAAATAGATGATCAGTAATAGTAATTTCATGTCAATCCTTTCTGCCCGCTTCATCAGGCATTTGATCTCTTGTGCTTTTATAAATATTCCCATTTCACGCTGCTGATTTAAAGTGCAAAAGTTTAAAACGTAAAAGTTTAAAGCACTGAAGCAACTATACCATAGAACAGAGCTTAGCGCAATGACAATTTCCGAAAAATACGACCATAGGAGCAGGTTTCGGATAATAGGCTGCTCTGTTCAGAAAAAATAAAATAGAGTATTGACATTTATAGAATATGTGGTAATATAAACATATGAACAATGATTCATATGATAAGCCTTATGAAAGGGCGGCATGGGAACAAAGCGGAGGAGGTCATTTCTTCCATAAATGTTTTAGCGCCGATAAAAAAACAGCCGGAGGGCGGAAAGAGGTTTTTATGAAAAAGACGTACAAAATTGAAGTAGACTGCGCAAACTGTGCATTGAAGATGGAAGAAGCGGCAGGCAAGGTGGAGGGCGTGAAGGAGGCCACGGTCAGCTTCATGACGCAGAAGATGAAGGTGGAGTTTGCGGAGGGCGCTGACGAAGGCAGCGTCATGCAGGAAGTGCGCAAGGCCTGCAAGAAGGTGGAGGACGACTGCGAGATTTTCCTATAGGAATAATTATTGGGATTTCTGGCTGCAGAGGCAAGGCTCATACGACAGTGCCCGGCTCCGTACATCGAAATTCGGCGTGGGAGCCGGTTTGTTGTCTCTTTTGGAGGAAGCAGGTGAAAGGATTATGACAAAAAAGCAGAAAAAGGTATTAGTGCGTATCATAGTTTCAGCTGTCCTGATGGTGGCGCTGTATTTTGTGCGGGCGGAAGGGTATCTCAGATTTTTGCTCTATCTGGTTCCCTATTTTATCATCGGTTATGACATTCTGAAGAAGGCGGTTCTGGGGATCGCTCACGGGGAGGTCTTTGACGAGAATTTCCTGATGGCCGTGGCCACAGTGGGCGCAATGCTGCTGGGAGTATACAATGAGTCCCGGGGCATGGAAGGGGAATTCGCAGAGGGCGTGGCGGTTATGCTGTTCTACCAGATCGGGGAGCTGTTTCAGGCAGTGGCAGTGGGAAAAAGCCGGAGAAACATCAGTGCCCTTATGGATATCAGGCCTGACTATGCCAATATTGAGGATGAGGACGGCAATCTGGAGCAGGTGGATCCGGACGAGGTGGAGGTGGGCAGCGTCATACTGGTGCAGCCCGGAGAGAAGATCCCCATAGACGGCGTGGTGGCGGAGGGCAGCTCTACGTTGGACACCAGCGCCCTCACGGGGGAGAGCGTGCCCAGAGAGGTGCTTGCGGGAGAGGAGGTCATCAGCGGCTGCGTGAATATCTCGGGCCTGCTGAGGATTCGGACTACCAAGGAATTCGGGGAATCCACCGTGTCCAAGATTCTGGATCTGGTGGAAAATTCCAGCATGAAGAAGGCCCGCACGGAGAATTTCATCACAAAGTTCGCAAAATATTATACTCCTGCGGTCTGCTACAGTGCGCTGGCGCTGGCGGTGATTCCTTCTGTGGTCAATCTGCTCATGGGGAATCCTGCCGACTGGAGCACATGGGTGATCAGGGCATTGACCTTCCTCGTGATCAGCTGCCCCTGCGCATTGGTGATTTCCATCCCTCTAAGCTTTTTCGGTGGCATCGGAGGCGCGTCCTCCTGCGGTATTCTGGTGAAAGGCTCCAATTATCTGGAGACTCTGGCCCAGACAAAATATGTGCTGTTTGACAAGACTGGAACGTTGACAAAGGGTGTGTTTCAGGTGACAGGGGTGTACCCTTCGGAGATATTCGGACAGAACGGGGCATTCCTGCGGAGATCCGTGGCCGGAGCATCAGCGGAGGCTGGAAATTCGGAAGCGGGGGCTGGAAATCCGAAAACGGAGGCTGGAAATCAGGAAGCAGAGGCCGGAAACGGAATACAAGGGACAAGATCAGCAGAGGTCGGAGGTGCACAGGCGCTGACAGGGGACGAAGCCCGCAGGAGGCTGCTTGAGCTGGCGGCTCATGTGGAGAGCTACTCTACCCACCCTATCAGCAAGAGCCTGAAGGAGGCCTATGGCGGGAATGTCAGCCCGTCCAGAGTGGGGTCGGTGGAGGAGATCAGCGGCCATGGCGTGACGGCTCTGGTGGACGGAATCAAAGTCGCCGCCGGTAACGAAAAGCTGATGAGGCGGCTGGGGATCTCTATGGGTTCCGGCCGGAGCGTCAGGTATGTCGGAGAGGATGCGTTGAAGAACACTGCGGATAAGCGAGAAAAAAATCCGGCAGGAACCATTGTCCATGTGGCAGTGGAGGGAGCGTATGCAGGCTGTATCCTGATCTCCGACGTGGTGAAGGAGCAGTCTGCCGAGGCGATCGCCGCACTGAAGGCGGCCGGGGTCAAGAAGACCGTCATGCTGACCGGCGACGGGAAAGAGGCGGCCCGTCAGGTGGCAGAGGAGCTTGGTCTGGACGAAGTGAAGAGCGAGCTGCTGCCTGCGGACAAGGTGGCGGCTGTGGAGGAGCTTCTGGCACAGAAGGCTCCCAAGGAGAAGCTGGTGTTCGTAGGCGACGGCATCAATGACGCTCCGGTGCTGTCCAGAGCGGATATCGGCGTGGCCATGGGCGCACTGGGCTCCGATGCCGCCATAGAGGCGGCGGATGTGGTGCTGATGGACGACAATCCCATGAAGCTGGCTCTGGCCATGAGGATTTCCCAGAAATGTCTGCGGATCGTCTATGAAAATATTGTGTTTGCCCTCACGGTGAAGGCTCTGTGTCTGGGGCTGGGAGCAGCGGGCATCGCCAATATGTGGATAGCGATCTTTGCGGATGTTGGAGTCATGGTGCTGGCGGTGCTCAATGCTGTAAGGTGCCTGAAGGTAAAGCAGTAGATTGATTATCATTTCATCTCGTCCTTTCCGCATTTTGAACAAAGGATGGTGCATACTATTCTTTAGCGCAGTGATAAAAAAATGCGGATAGGAGAGAATATGACAGAATTTGCGATATTGATGATACCGTTTCTGGGAACCTCCATGGGTGCGGCCATGGTGTTCTTCATGAAGGAAAAGATGAATTCCCGGCTGGAGAAGATGCTGCTGGGATTTGCTTCCGGGGTCATGATTGCGGCATCTGTATGGTCGCTTTTGAACCCCGCTATCGAGATGGCAAGGGAGCAGGGGGGCAGGCCGTGGCTTTCCGCGGCGGTGGGCTTCCTGCTGGGCATAGGCTTCCTGCTTGCCCTTGACTGTGCTGTGCCCCATCTCCATCCCGACAATAAAACGACGGAAGGGATGAAGGCGGGTTTTGACAAGACCACTATGCTGGTGCTGGCAGTGTCTATCCATAATCTGCCTGAGGGGATGGCGGTGGGAGTGGCGCTGGCCGGGGCGATGCTGGAGAATACGGGCATGACCATGGCCGGGGCGATGGTGCTGGCAGTAGGCATCGCCATCCAGAATTTTCCGGAGGGAGCCATCATATCCATGCCCCTTAGGAGCACCGGCGTCTCCCGTCCCAGAGCGTTCTGGTACGGGGTGCTGTCAGGGGCGGTGGAGCCTCTGGGAGCAGCAGCGACGATCCTGCTGGCGGAGCAGGCGGTGCGGATACTGCCCTACCTGCTATCCTTTGCGGCAGGGGCGATGATCTATGTGGTGGCGGACGAGCTGATTCCCGAGGCCCGGGACGAGGGGCATACCAACCTCGGCACTGTCGGGGTGGCCTTGGGATTTGTTCTGATGATGGTTCTGGATGTGGCGCTGGGGTAAGAAAGTCTGAGATAACAATTTCCCGAAACAGTTGAAGGGAACCGAAGAGATGTGCTATAATGTGGCGGCATGAGGATATTGCACCGGCAAATGAAAAACTGTTTTGGAGGGATATATGCGGCTTTTGATCATACGACACGGGGATCCGGATTACGCAAAGGATTCTCTGACAGAGAAGGGCTGGCGGGAAGCGGAGCTGCTGGCGGACAGGATCGCGAAGCTGGAGGTGGCGAAGTTTTATGTCTCGCCTCTGGGCAGGGCGAAGGACACGGCGTCCCTGACGCTGAAGAAAATGAACAGGACGGCGACGGAATGTGACTGGCTGAGAGAGTTCCCGCCTTCCATCCTCCGGCCTGACGGCAGAGGGGAGAGGCGGATCGCGTGGGACTGGCTGCCGGAGGACTGGACGGCGGAGGGAAAGTATTTCCTCCGCGACAGCTGGCAGGATACGGAGATCATGCGGGAAGGCAGTGTCGGCGCAGTCTATAGGCAGGTCATTTGCGGCTTTGACGGGCTGCTGGCGGAGCATGGATATGTGAGAGAAGGGGAATTCTATCGGGCGGAGCGCTCCAACAAGGAGACGGTTGCGTTTTTTTGCCATTTCGGGCTGGAGTGTGTGCTGCTGAGTCATTTGATGAACGTATCCCCTATGATACTCTGGCACAGTACCTGCGCGGCACCCTCTTCCGTCACTACAGCGGTCACGGAAGAGCGCAGGGAGGGCAGGGCGATTTTCCGGGTCACGGCATTCGGGGATATTTCCCATCTGTATGCGGCGGGGGAGGAGCCTGCCTTTGCCGCAAGATTCTGTGAGACCTTCGGGGATGCAGACAGGCATGACTGACGGAACCTGCCCCGAGGGATGCAGGGCACAGACATCAAAGCTTGCTCAGAGGCAGGATACGAAGGGTGAGCCTGCAGGATCTGCGGGCCGAAGAGCTATATGTAGATAGGATCGAAGAGGTACATAGGAGAACAGACCATGAAACTTTTGTACGGAACGGGCAACCACGCAAAGCTGGAATCCATGAGAAGGCGGCTTAAGGAGCTGGATCTGGAGATACTGGGGCTGGGCGACATGGAGAAAGAGGCGCCTGAGGTGGAGGAGAACGGCAGGACCCCTCTGGATAACGCCAGACAGAAAGCCATCGCCTATTATGAGGCCTTCTGTATACCGGTCTTTTCCTGCGATTCCGGGCTGTACTTTGAGGGGGTGCCCGATGAAGACCAGCCCGGGGTACACGTGAGGACCGTGAAGGGCAGATATCTGACGGATGAGGAGATGCTTAAGCATTACAGAGGGCTTGCGGGGAAGTACGGAGACCTGAGGGCAAGGTACAGGAATGCAATCTGTCTGGTGACGGACAGGGAACATATCTACGAGTCCATGGATGAAAGTCTTGCCAGCAAGGTTTTCCTGCTGACCGCTGTCCCCCATTCCCGGATACGCCACAAGGGGTTCCCTCTGGACAGTCTCTCCGTAGATCCGGAGACGGGGAAATATTTCTATGATCTGGACGAAGCAAAGACGGATCAGGTGGCAGTGGATGACGGATTCCTGAGCTTTTTCAGAAAATACTGCGGCTGATAGTTATGAAAGGACAAAAACGCCGGGCAGCTTCCCCAAAAACAGGGATCGCTGCCCGGCGTCTGCGTTCATACCTTGGCGCCTTCTCTCTGCAGGGGAAGGGCTTTTCTATGCTCCTTGCCGAGGGCAGTCCATTTTTTCTCTGAATTCATAGGACAGATTTTCTTGACCAGCTTGCTCAGGCACCAGAACATGGACTCTGCGGCAAATGCGAACACTGCCGTGAGGAGGATGCAGAGAGGGGACAGCCCGCTCATGGCAAAGAGCTCGCTTAAGAAACAGCTGCAGAACAGCAGGCCTGCGATACTGAACCCCAGTATTCCGTATTTGATACGGTTGAAGGGACGGCTGATCTCAGCCAGCATCACGAATCCCACTATGGAAAGCAGTATGGTGGACGCAGTGGCAACCTCGGTTTCCGGCAGGGAAAGCAGCTTGCCGCAGGCCACGAAGGTACAGACGATAAATACGTTGGTCAGCCCTGCCGGAAGCGCTTTCAGCAGGACATTCCGCATAAAGCGACCCTGAATACGGTCCTTGTTGGGCTCCAGCGTCAGAAGGAAGCCGGGGACGCCGATGGTGAACATACTGATCAGTGAGATCTGGGCAGGCTCCAGCGGGTAGGTGATGACTGATATGACGGCGGACAGCGCCATAAGCAGGGAAAAAATATTTTTTACCAGAAACAGGCTGGCGGAGCGCTGGATATTGTTCACTACATGACGGCCTTCCAGAACCACATTGGGCATGCGGGCAAAATCGGAGTCCAGCAGGACTACCTGAGCCGCCTGAGCCGCGGCTTCGCTGCCGGAAGCCATGGCCACGCTGCAGTCAGCGTCCTTCATGGCAAGGATGTCGTTTACCCCGTCTCCCGTCATGGCCACAGTATGTCCGTTTTTCTGCAGCGTTTTTACCAAAAGCTGTTTCTGCTTCGGGGTCACGCGGCCAAACACCGTATATTTGTCGGCGGCATCCGCCAGCGCGCCGTTGTCCTGCAGAAGGCTGGCATCGATGTATTTATCCGCATTCTGGATCCCGGCCCGCTGGGCGACCTCGGATACGGTTTCGGGATTATCTCCCGAGATTACCTTGATGTTCACACCCTGCTCCCGGAAATAGGCAAAGGTTTCCTTGGCGTTTTCCCGGATGGGGTTGGTCAGGATCACATATCCCAGAGGGATCACGGCATGGGAGGATTCGGCCGGGCTCTGCTCTTTTGCCATAACAAGAACCCGATAGCCTTTTTTCAGGTAGGGCGATATCTCCGGAAGGATGGAATCGTAGGATACCGCCGGTGTCCCCGGCAGGGACGTTTCTTTCGAAGAGACTCCTCCCAGTACGAATTCCGGCGCTCCCAGCAGATAGCTGCCGTCGGAAAAGGAGACGGCGCTGTACTTTCTGGAGGAGGAGAAGGGCGTGACGGACAAGGGGGCTTTGGCGCATTCCTTTTGTCTGACTGCGATAGGAGCGTATTTGCGGATTGCCTGCATGGTGGCGTTATCGTCATCTACGGCTCTGGAATAGTCCGCCAGAAGCGCTTCCAACTGACAAGGTTCCAGAATACCCTCTGGATTCTGACGGCTGGGCAGCAGGTCTGCTACTTCCATTCCCGGTTCCGTGATGGTGCCGGTCTTATCCACACATAGCACATCTACTCTTGCCAGTGTCTCGATACTCTTCATGTCATGGAGGAGAACCTGCTTGCCTGCCAGACGGACGGTGCTGAGAGTGAGGGCAGCGGTGGTCAGCAGATAAAGACCCTCCGGAATCATTCCGATGACGGCAGCGATCATGGATACTATGCTCTTTCGGAAGGTCTCCTGATTCATGAAATAAGCCTGACAGAACAGGATGGCCGCCACCGGGATAATGATGATGCCCACCCATTTCACCAGCTTGTTGAGAGAACGGATCATCTCGGACTGCTCCCCGTCCCCCATGGCCTTTGCCTCTGCGGTAAGTCTGGAGATATAGGATTCGCTGCCCACCTGCTCCAATCTGGCATAGCAGCGTCCGGCGACAACGAAGCTTCCGGAAAGCAGGCGGCTGCCGGCTTCCTTTTTGATTTCGTCCGCTTCCCCGGTAAGGAGGGATTCATTGACGGATATGCTCCCTTGTATCACCCTTGCGTCCGCACAGATCTGGTTCCCGGCGGTGAGCAGGATACAGTCGTCCTTAACCAGCTCCTCCGAGGGGATCCTGAATTCCCTGCCGTCCCGGATAACCATCGCATAAGGGGCGTTCAGCATGTTCATCTTGTCTAATGTCCTCTTGGCCCGCAGCTCCTGCAGGATACCTACGGCAGTGTTGATGATTATGATAGGAAGAAAGGTGAGATTCCGGTAGGAGCCCACCATGCACAGCAAAACCGCCAGAATCAAGAATATCAGGTTAAAATAAGTCAATAGGTTTGACTGTATGATCTTCCCCACGCTTTTGCCGGTCTTGATATCTGTCCGGTTTGTCAGCCCCTGGGCTGTTCTCTCTTCCGCCTCTTTTGCAGTAAGTCCTATGGCAAGGGTATCCTGCATCGCTGTCATGTCCTTGTTCATCATGTCCTTGTATCCATGCCTTTCCCGAGTTGTATCCGCAGGCCCGTGCCTGTCAGGCCGCCGGTCCTGCGGTTGTGTCTGTGTGGTTCAAAATCTGTTCAAGCCTTATGTGCTGGCCGGAATCATCCGAAAGATTTTGTTGATTTTATAGTATCATTAGTATAACAAGCTTTTCTAAATATGACTCGAAATAAACCTAAAGGATTTATTAAGATATTTCCATTTTTTCTTAATAAATCGCATTGCAGTAAAAAATTATTGATAATCGATAAAAATATATTGACTTTCATGGAATATGATGATAGACTTAACCTCATTGAAAATGATCTTATCTTGATTGGAGGGTATGGCTGTGAAAGGACATGAAGGACATAGGAAGAAATTGCCGGCGGTGTTTCTGGCGGCAGTGAGCGTGTTTATGCTGACAGGCTGCGGATTGAGAATCCATACTGTTAAGATCGTGATACCTGCAGGCAGTCAGGCGGAATTTGTGTATTCGGAGGAAGAGGTCTCGCCGAAGGGGAGCAGCGTGACCCTCTCGTCGGGGGAGGGGCTGGGAGACACGGAAGTGGTTCTGGAGCTTGCAGAGAGCAGCATAGGAACCGGAAAGCAGGATGCGTACCTGCCCGCCTACCTTACACCGGGGATGCCTGTACGGGTGGAGGCGGAGAAGGGGGCCTGGTTTAAAATAGGCGTTTCGGTACAGAACCCCACCGATGAAGACATAGTGGTATATGTGGGCGTAAAAGGAGCGGATGTGAGGATCCGATAACATCACAGAGACAAAAACAGTAATTAAGAGGAAAATCAGATGATGGATGACAAGAAAAGCCGACCTGGTACAAACGAAAAGAATCTGACCATGTGGACCAAGTATCTGCTGGATGTCATGTTTTATGTGGGGATCGGGGTGACGGTTACCCTGCCGCTCAGCATAAAGGTGATCGGGGAGCATTTCCCGTGGCTGGTGGAGCATTACGAAGAGACTGTGATTATATATTTTGTGCTGGGGGTATCGGCGGTGGTGCTGATACGGGAGCTGCGCAGGATATTCAGAACCGTGCTGGAGGAGGACTGTTTCGTGGAGGAGAACGTGAACAGTCTGAGAAAAATGGGGAACTGGAGCTTTTTCATTGCGCTGATGGCAGTGGTGAGGAGCATTGTCTATATGACCATCGCCATGCTGGTAGTAATACTGGTCTTTGTGATCGCAGGGCTTTTCAGCAAGGTTCTGGCGTATGTCTTTGAGGAGGCAGTGCGGTACAAGCAGGAGAACGACCTGACCATATAGGGCAGGTCCTGAATGAGAGGATAAGGATGAATGCGGAATGGGAATCATAGTGAATCTGGATGTGATGATGGCGAAGCGGAAGATGAGCCTGACAGAGCTTTCCAATAAAGTGGATATCACCCTTGCGAATCTGTCAGTCCTGAAGAACAGCAAGGCCAAGGCAATACGCTTTTCCACGCTGGAGGCCATATGCCGCGCGCTGGACTGCCAGCCGGGGGATATTCTGGAGTATGTGCCGGAGGTATCCGCCCCGAAGGAATAAAAACAGTATCTGTCGGTGACCAGAAAGCAATCCCGGGCGTATGGGTACCGGGAGGGCAGATGCGGAACGGAAAACAGTCTCGGAACGGAAGTGTCCGGCGCTGGAGAGGAGAGACGGAACTGGAAAAACAGTTTCGGAACGGAAGCGCCCGGAAGAAAAATTCAGGAGCGAATTGTGCGGATGAATATTTCTTCCCTGCAAGGGGCGCTGGAGAGGAGAGACGGAACTGGAATAGGAGGAATCTGAATTATGATCGGAATGGAACAAAGTGTATGGGTTGACAATGAAAAAGATGCACAGTATATGGGTGGAAATCCTTCGGCAGCAGGGTCTTCGGCCGGGGGAGCAGGTGAGAGCCTGCGGCAGCAGCCGGGCGGAGATGCGGCGGGAATGCAGGGAAGCATACAAGGCCAGCCTCCGCAGGCCCAGCCCCCACAAGGCGCGATTCCGCCGGGCCGGCCTCCCCAGGCCCAGCCCTCACAAGGACACATAATGCCGCCGCCCATGGTTCCTCCGGTGACACCGCCGGGTCCATGGAATCCTTCGGGTCCATGGAATCCTTCGGGTCCATGGAATCCTTCGGGTCCATGGAATCCTTCCGGCTCTCAAGGAGCAGGAACCTCGGGGTATCATCCGGCGCAGGGGGGCGCGCCTGCCGAAACGGAAGAGACCAGACGGATGAAGGAAAACCATAACCAGATTGCCCGCTGGGCCCTTGCCTACGGAATCTTTTATGCCTTCTGTATGTATAGGAACGGGTCCGGGCTTACGTTTCCGCTTTTTGTGGCTGGGAGCCTGCTGTTTTTCTGCCTTGTCATGGTAAAGGTGGGAATCTGTGATAAAAGGGGATGCACGGCAGCATCCGGGCCGGAGCCGCCACAGACCGGGAAAGGAGCAGGTTCAGGGGGTTCGTGGGGAGTGCAGGCAGGAGAGAGACAAGGACAGCCCGCTCTGAAGAAGGGAAGCCTTTTTTACATCATCGCCATGATGCTCCTCGGCATTTCCACCTTCTGTACGGATGATACCATGATCATATTTTTTAACAAGCTGGGTGTTTTCCTGCTGCTGATGAGCTTGCTGCTGAAGCAGTGCTTCGATACCTCCAAGTGGAAGCTGGGGAAGTATCTGGGCAGTATCTGCATTCTGGTGGCCGCAAGCATAGGGGAGCTGGGACGTCCCTTCACCGACAGGGCCGCCTACAACAAAAACAGGGACAAGAGGACGGACAGGAAGTTCTGGTATGTTGCGCTGGGGCTGCTGATCGGTGTGCCCCTGCTGCTGGTGGTGCTCCTGCTCCTTGCCAGCGCGGACGCGGTTTTCGGTCAGATGACGGCGGAGCTGTTAAAAAGCATAAGCCTTGCCGGGATCTTGAATGTTATGTTCCGCATCGCACTGGTATTTTTCGGCTCCTATGCCCTGACGGCCTACCTTTGCAAGAAAGGCATCAATGAAACGGTGACAGATAGGCGCAGTGGGGAGCCGGTGCTGGCGATCACCGTAACCGGGCTGCTGACAGCATTGTATCTGTTCTTCTCCGTCATCCAGATCGCCGGCCTCTTTCTGGGGAAGCTCCAGCTGCCTGAGGGCTATACCTATGCAATGTATGCCAGACAAGGGTTTTTCCAGCTGCTGGCGGTGAGCCTGCTCAATCTGGTGATCGTGCTGGTCTGCCTGAGCTATTTCAGGGAGAGCAGGATATTGAAGGGGGTTCTGGCGGTGATGTCCTTCTGTACTTTTATCATGATCGCATCCAGTTTCCTGAGGATGATCATGTATATCCGCTATTATTATCTGACCTATATGAGGATCCTTGTGCTCTGGGGGCTGGCGCTGCTGGCGGTGCTGTTCATCGGAGTGGTGGTCAATATCTTCAAGGAGAGTTTCCCCTTGTTCCGCTACAGCATGACGGTGGTGGCGGTGCTGTATCTGGCACTGTCCTTTGCCCATCCGGATCTGATCATAGCCAGAGTGAATGTGGCCAATGCGCCCCATGTTATCAGTGATTCCGGACAAGAAGACAAGGTTCGGACAGAGGAGAACACTGCAGGCGGTTTCTTTCTGGCAAAGGAGCCTTATCAGGATTACGCCTATCTGAGGACCCTGAGCGCGGATGCCGCGCCGGTGCTGGTTCCCTATCTGAGGGAGCTTGGCTATCATATGGAGGCGTTCCATGAGGAGGATGCGGTGGCGTACGCCTCAAGCATCGGGGTCTGGGGCAACGGCTCCGGAACCTCCCGTTCCGGCCAGATGGGCTTTGGATATGACTGGATGAGAAAGATGCAGAACAGGCTTGAGAATTTCGGCATACGCACCTATAATGTGTCCAGACATATGGCCCGGATGCAGTTTGAGTGAATGCAAAATAATTCCCGGAGAAGCTGCCCGGAATGTATCCGTTTATGAAGAACTGTCGGCAGTGATCCGGTGATGGAGAAACAGACAAAAACAGATAGCCGCTGAGAAAGCATCAATTTCCTCTTGACATACGCTTCTTGGTGTGCTATCTTGACTTTAGTCTCGATATGTTGATGCACGACATATCGAGAAAAGATATAAAGGGGTGGGCTGATGAACGAAGCCTTAAGGAAAAAGTACATTCCAATGACTGAGACCATTTACTATACCCTTTTGTCTGTTCTGTCCCCCAGACACGGCTACGCCATCATACAGTATGTCAGCGGCCTGACAGAAGGCAGGATCCTTCTGGGGACAGGCACCTTGTATACCATGGTGGGCAGACTTGTGGCGGACGGCATCATTACAGCGGTTCCTATAGAGGATAGGAAGGCATACCGGATCACGGATGTCGGGCTGGAGCTGCTGCAGGCGGAGACCGGACGTCTGGAGCTGCAGCTGAAGGACGGAAAGTCTGTGCTGGATGCGTCCGGATCCGGATCCAGAGCGGACGGGACAAATTTGGAAAGTAGGGGGGGTACATAGGGAATATAAAAAGAAGAGCACTGCATTTCTTGAATATTGCGCCTGATCTGCGGAAGCCTATTATTGCGATGGTGAATCCGCAGGCATTCCTGCGGTGTCCGGCAGGGCTGCAGAGGATGTCCGCGTATTGCCGTATAGGCGAGTATATAGAGAAGACAGAGGGCGGGAAAGGAATAGGAAACAGATGAAACTTGAGGTAAAAGGCATTCATAAAAGCTTTGGGGACAAGGAAGTGCTCCATGGCGTGAGCTTTGAGGTAGATAGCGGGAGGGCGCTGGGGCTTCTGGGAAGAAACGGTGCAGGCAAGACCACTACCATCCGCATACTGATGGATGTGTTCCATGCAAACGGCGGGGAGATCCTGCTGGACGGAAAGAGGTTTGTGCCCTCCAGACACCAGATCGGCTATCTGCCGGAGGAGAGAGGGCTGTATCCCAAAAGGACGGTGATTGACCAGATGGTATATCTGGCTACGCTCAGGGGCATGAGGCCTAAGGAGGCGAAGGAGAGCTCAAAGAAGTGGCTGGCCAGACTGGAGGTGGCGGAGTACGAGACCAAGAAGCTGGAGACTCTGTCAAAGGGCAATCAGCAGAAGGTGCAGCTGGCAGCCACATTGGTGAGCAATCCGGAGATCGTGATACTGGATGAGCCCTTCAGCGGACTGGATCCGGTGAATTCCCAGATACTGAAGGATGTGGTGAACGAGCTGATCGGAGAGAACAGGCTTGTGATCTTCTCCAGCCACCAGATGAGCTATGTGGAGGAGTTCTGCGACAATATAGCCATCATCAATCAGGGCGAGGTAGTGCTTGCAGGGGAGCTGAAGAACATCAAGAAGGAATACGGCAGGAATCGTCTGATGCTTTCCGCAGGAAATTATACGCTGGACCAGCTGGGCGGCAAGATAGAAAGAGAATGGCAGGAGATCGCAGAGGTCTCCGGCAGGAAGAAGGAATTCCTGATTCTGAAGCTGAAGGACGGCGCGGACAAGCGCAGGTTGCTGGAACAGCTGGCCCGGTCCGATGTGGATGTGGAAAAATTCGGGGATTATGAGCCTTCCCTGAACGATATTTTCGTAGCGAAAGTGGGTGAAGAGGAATGAGGAAGTTTGTGGTCGTGTTAAAGTATGAGCTGAAGGAGTATTTCAGCAACAAGGTATTCATCGGACTCACCATCTTTCTGGCGGTGCTGGGAGCGGGGAGCCTTTTCCTGCCCCGGTTTGTGGATATGTCCGGGTTTACCGGGGTAAAGATTGTGGGCGGTCAGGAGGAGCCGGGGGAGCAGACGCCGGAGGACGAGAAGCAGCTTTTCTTGTATGCGGATCAGGCAGGCATCGTGAAGGAGGATATCCTGCGGCAGATGTTCCCGGACGCACGCTGGCAGAAGGCGGAACCTGATGCCGTGAGGGCATCCGTGGAGGCTCAGGAGGCGGAGGCCGGTTTTGTGGTAACGGGGAAGACCCAGTATCAATACTATGTTTTCAACAAGTCTATGACAGACAGCAATAACGCTCTGTTCGAGCAGGCGATGAAGCTGTTCTACCGTATTGACTACTGTGATTCCGCGGGATGGAATCTGGACGAGGTCGCAGCCATGTATGATGTGCCCATCACAGTGGAGGAGCAGGTGCTGAACAAGGATTCCGGAAGCAATTACTGGTATTGCTATGTTCTTGTAATCATAGTTTTTATGCTGATTGTGTACTATGGGCAGATGATTGCGGTCTCTGTTACCAATGAGAAGAGCAACCGGGCCATTGAAGTGCTGGTCACCAGCACGTCTCCCAACAGCCTGCTGTTCGGGAAGGTGGTGGCCGGCGCCATAGGGGGTGTGTTCCAGATGGGTGTGCTGCTGGGGGCAATATTGCTTTCCTATCAGGTAAACAGAGAGCAGTGGGGAGGCATGCTGGATATGTTCCTGCATATCCCGGCAGAGGTGATATGGTCCTTCGCGTTCTTCGGGCTGGGCGGCTATCTCTTCTATGCCTTCCTGTACGGAGCCATGGGGGCGCTGGTCAGCAAGACCGAGGACGTGAGCAAGAGCGCTTCCGGACTGATGGTGGTAGTAATGATCGTGTACTTCTTTTCACTGTTACAGCTGACAAATGTAGACGGAATCGCGATTAAAGTATTGTCATTCCTCCCTGTCAGCTCCTACAGTACCATGTTTGCCCGTATCGCTATGGGAACCGTGGCGGTGTGGGAGATCATCGTTTCCTTCCTGATATTGGCGCTGTCCATTTTCGGAGCGGGGATACTGGGGGCGAAGCTCTACCGCATGGGCACCCTTCGGTACGGTAATCCCATCAAGCTCAGCAGTGCGCTGAAGGATCTGAAGAAGAGCGAATAACATCCGGGTCGGGAAGAAAAACCCGAAGAGGGGAACGCCCCGGCGGAACAGACATAAAAGACCGGGATACCTGATGCAGGAGGTATCCCGGTCTTTTATGTCTGTGCTGCTGTGACAGAAGGAATCGCTTTCGTCAGTAATTATTTTTCTCCAGAAAGTCAAGAAACTGTATCGTGAGCTTAGGATCGTAGATGGTTCCGCTGTTTTCCGTCAGCTGGTGTTTCGCGGCATCCCTGGCAAGGAACCCTCCCGTTACGGAAGGCATCGTGAGAGAGACGTAATCGCTGACGAGGTGGATGATCCGTGCCTCAATGGGGATCTGTTCCCCCTTAAGGCCGTTGGGGTAGCTTTTGCCGTCCCAGTTTTCATGGGAACAGTGTATGGTGTCGGCAATCTTGTAAAGCTCGTCGAACTGTCTCGCCATGGTATAGCTGTGGGTGACATGCATATGGATCTGGGTGGTCTCCTCCTCCGTCCGGTACTGGCCCCTGATCACGCAGGATTCGGGCAGCTTTGCCATGCCGATATCCTGATAATGGGCGGCCATGGCCACATCCGCCGCCCGATCCTTCGCAAGGCCGAGGTACAGAGAAAATTCCATGGCCATTTTGGAGGTAGCCTCCACGACTTTTTTGTCAAGGATCTGCCGGTCATAAAGTCTTTCCATAATATAGTCATGAATCCGCTGTTCATGTTTCAGAACCGTCTTGTTCTGGTACATCTTTGCGTCCGCTCTGGCGAAGCAGTCCTGCAGAGTTTCCGTGTCGCGGATCCATTCTGCGGCACCCAGAGCAATGGACAAGGGGAGATTCAGGCTTTTGTCCATACAACAGTTGCGGGCCACCCGGCGGCAGTAATCCAGAGCGGTTTCCAGCGTTGTGTCGGGAAGGACAATGCGGAATTCATCTCCGCCGCATCTGGCTACAAGCCAGTCGCTTTTGGCCAGGTCTTTCAGGATCTTGGCCATGGTCTTTATCAGGAGATCGCCGGGCTCATGGCCGAAGATGTCGTTGGTCAGCTTCAGAAAATTGGCATCCGCTGACACCATACAGATCTGACGGTCCTTCTGCAGAGCATACCGGGCCACCACCTCCTCAAATTTCCGGTGGTTATAGAGTCCGGTCAGAGAATCCTTCTCCGCCAGCGACTCCAGAAGATCCCTCTGCTTTTGGTGCACCAGCTCCTGGCTTTCCAGAGCGCTGATGAGGGATTCCAGATATAAGTTCTTATGGCCCAGCTGGGACAGCTGTTCCGCAAGAAGAGACAAGGTTTCTAATATGTTCTCGAACTCTGCGCGGGTCTTTAAGGGGGTGCGGCTGATGCCGTCAAGGTAAGCGTCCTCGTCTATCTGAAGAGAACGTGCCATACCGCGGTATTCCTCCTCGCTGAGTTCTTCTCCTATCAGACGTACCTGCCCGGCTATTATGTTGAATATATGGTTTCCGCTCACTGTTATGCTGATGCCTGCGTTGAAAAGTCCTGTGGGCCGGCACCGGCAGATGCGGGGAGACGGCTCCCGGTTCTGGCAAAGCTCCAGAATGGACTGCTCACAGTGGATACGACCCTGAGGGGAGCGCTTGATGACATCGGGACAGAAACGGCAGCAGTCGCTGTCCGCGGTAAAGCGTTCGCCCTGAGGGCTGCGTATGCTGATGCCTACCTGCAGGCTGACAGATAAAGAATCCATCAGCTTCTGGAGGGAATCTACATCAAATATATCATAAAAAGAATATGTGTTTATGGGTATCACCTCTTCCGCTACTACTAATTAATTTACCACAATATAGGCACGTTTGTCTATAAGGAGTTTTTTGGACGGAGAAAAAATATGCGGCAGAACAGTATCCCGCCGCCGGACCGGATAAGGCATCGGAGCCATTGCCTAAGCCTTTGTTGACAGCGCCCTGGTAAATATATACAGCGTAAAAACTAAGTGAAAGCAATTGACATTTATATTGAAAAATGATATCCTATCTTAGAAGTAAACAGATGAAGACAGTGGTGA
This sequence comes from uncultured Acetatifactor sp., assembly GCA_964018205.1. Classification (GTDB taxonomy): domain Bacteria; phylum Bacillota; class Clostridia; order Lachnospirales; family Lachnospiraceae; genus Acetatifactor. The sequence continues at coordinate 40,985 of CAXHOW010000014.1, forward strand.
ATGGCATGGATAAGCAACGGGTTCTGATTGTTGATGACGAAGAAGTAAATAGAGCGATACTCATGGAGATGTTCAAGGAGGTTCCAGAGGAATACACTCTGGTTGAGGCAGAGAACGGTTTAGATGCGGTTCGCAAGATAGAAGAGAATGACAATATTGTGCTTATCCTTCTGGATGTGGTAATGCCTATGATGGACGGCTTCAAGGTTCTGGAATATATGCAGGGGCATGATCTGCTGGACGAAATCCCGGTCATTCTGATCACCGGTGAAACAATCATGGACAGTGAAGACAGGGCATATTCCTTTGGCGTGGCCGATGTGATACATAAGCCTTTTTATCCGCATATCGTCAAGCGCAGGAGCAGGAATATCATAGAGCTGTACCAGAACAAGCGCAACATGGAGATTCGTCTCAAGGAGCAGGAGAAAGCAATCCGGGAGCAGGAAAGGGAGATCCGTGAGACCAATGAGTTCATGATAGATGCCCTCAGCTCTGTGGTAGAGTCTCGGAGCGCGGAGACCGGAGGCCATACCAAGCGGATCAAGTACTATACTAAGATCATGCTGCAGTGTCTCAAGGATCATTTTCCCCAGTACGGCCTGACCAGCGCGCAGGTGGATGCTATAGCCAGAGCCTCTGTCCTGCATGACATCGGCAAGATAGGCATACCGGATGCCATACTGCTGAAGCCCGGACGGCTGACGGCAGAGGAGTTTGAGACCATGAAGTCTCATACTATCATCGGATGCGATATATTGGAGAAATTCTATAGAGATCAGACTACGGAATTCTACCGTTATTGCTATGACATCTGCCGATATCATCATGAAAGATGGGACGGCAGGGGCTATCCTGACCATCTGGCAGGGGATGAGATTCCGGTCAGTGCGCAGATTGTGGCGGTTGCCGATGTGTATGACGCATTGGTGAGCCCTAGAGTATATAAAAGCTCGTTTACCAACATCAAAGCATTTGATATGATCATGAACGGTGAATGCGGACAGTTTTCGCCGGATATATTAAAGTGCTTCGAGCTAGCCAAGGAAGATTTCTTTAATATCATGGAAGTGATTGGAATAGTTGATTTTTCGTAGTGGGAAGACGGTATCGGGCAGCAAAGGAGCTATTGCGGGTTTGCTGCCTTTTTGATTCAGGATGTTTGCATCTTTTGCCCTGATGCGGCGGTGTGGAAAGGCGGGGTCGGCATGGAGGATGGGAACGGCATATTTCCGGTGGAGGAAGCGCTGGAGATGATTCTCTTTTTTGACAGAGAAGGGGTTATTTCTCATGCAAATGCTGCTGCGAGGAGGGAACTGGGGTATGAGGATCTGCCGGAACGGCAGTGCGGCCTTGAGGGCAGGCAGATCAGGGAGGTCCTGCCGGGTGTGTTCTGGCCCGGCGGAGAGAGCAGGGCCGATGCCTCAAAAGACAGGCAGTGCAGTCTTGTGGCATACCGCAGGAACCGCACCTGCTTTCCCGTGGAAGTAAAAATCGTGGAGAGCGACAAGCAGCCGGGGATTTATGTCTGCATGGCCAATGACATTCTGGAGAGGGAGCATCTGAGCAGGGAAGTGGGGCAGGTGCGGGAGGAGGCGCAGCAGGCGGCAAAGGTCAAGTCGGGATTTGTGGCCAATGTGACCCATGAGCTGAGGACTCCGGTAAACGGTATTCTGGGAAATGTCAGAGAGCTTCTGGGGGATGTGACGGATCCCCGGACAGTGAAAGCGCTGCAGCTGATAGAGCGCTGCTGCGGGGACATGAATAAGCTAATCAACAATATTCTGGATTTCTCCAAGCTGGACGCAGGAAAATTTGTTCTGGAATCAAGGAGGTTCTGCCTCAGGGATATGCTGGATTATGTGAGGGAACAGTACAGAGGCAGGATTACGGAAAAGGGACTGGACTTTTTCATGACGGTATCTCCTCAGGTACCGGAGTATGCAGTGGGGGATGAGCTGAGGATCACGCAGGTTCTCGGCAATCTGCTGTCGAATGCTCTGAAGTTTACCGCTGTGGGCAAGATTGCGGTTCAGGTGCTCAGGACCGCCAGGGTCGATGACAAGACAGAGCTGTTCTTTATTGTATCGGACACAGGGATAGGCATCAGGGAAGAGGACAGAGATAAATTGTTTCGGAGCTTTTCGCAGGTAGATGCGTCCATCTCCAGAAAGTACGGCGGCACGGGTCTGGGCCTGAACATCTGCAGGCAGCTTGTGGAGCTGATGGGGGGGAGGATCGAGGTGGAGAGCGAAAAGGGAAAGGGCAGTATTTTTTCCTTTTCTGTCTGGGTAGGAGCCTGCGGGGAGGAGGATGCCGGGGCACAGACTTCTAATGATATAAAAACAGTATTCCAGAACATGGCGCAGCAGATGCAGGACAGCGGAGAGAGCAGGGGGGACGCGAGAGAATACGGCACCCCGGAAAATAGGGAAATATTGAAGAAAAACCTGTCAAAGCTGATCCTGTGTGTCGAGATGGAAAACTGGGAGAAGGCAGAGACGTTTATGGAGACAGTGAGACATCTGACGGAAGGCGCGCCTCCGGAGGTGAAGAGAGGTGCATTGAAGCTGAAAATGGCTATTCAGAAAGAAGATTACGAGAAAGCCGCTGCCGGATACGGGCAGCTGAATCAGCTTATATGACCATGGCCATAATATGACCATGGCCATAATATGGCCAGGCCATATTATGGCTACGTCATATTATGACCACGCTGTATTGTTTCGGGTCATGGATCATTTATAAGCGGACAGGGAGCGCAGACATGAGCTATGGGGACAGGGCCGGAACGGTCGTCCTGATCGTGGACGATCTGGAAGTGAATAGGGTTGTTTTGGGAGAGATCATCGAAAGCATGGGATGTCGTCCGGTTCTGGCAGAAAGCGGTGAGGCTGCGCTGGAGGCAGTGAAGGAGTGCCGTCCTCAGCTGGTTCTGTCTGATATCTCCATGCCGGGGATGGACGGCTATGAGCTGTGCAGGATCCTCAAGGGGGATGAAAAGACAAAAAATATGCCGGTCATCTTTATTTCGGCTATCGATAATCCGAAAGATATTGTTGAGGGTCTCACTCTGGGCGGGACTGATTACATTACGAAGCCTTTCATTCCAGAGATCGTCAGGGCTCGGGTCGGGATTCACCTGCGCCTCTACGAGGCCAATAGGGAGCTGCAGGAGACAAACAAGCGGCTTCAGGTATCCGTGAGGGAGCAGCTGAAGCAGATCGAGCAGGAGAAAAAGGATGTGCTGTATGCACTGGCCGCCATTGCGGCGCAGAATTCCTGCTACAAGAAAGAGCATATAGAGAGACTGAGCCGAAACTGCAGCATTCTCGCTCAGGGAATGCAGCTTTCTCCTTTGTTTGAGGATAAGATTTCAGACACCTATATCGACACGATAGAGCTGGCAGCGCCTCTCTGTGACATCGGGAACATCGGAATCCCGCTGGAGCTCCTGAAGAGGCGGGGAGCGCTTAGCGGCGAGGAGATGGATATCGTGCGCCGGCATACAAGTATCGGGGCGGAGCTTCTTGAAGAACTATATGTGGGCAGGGATTATAACGATTTTGTCCGTATGGCTGCTGACATTGCCCATTATCACCATGAAAACTGGGATGGAAGCGGATATCCCGAGAGGCTGCAGGGGCAGGCAATTCCTCTTGCGGCACAGATCGTATCCGTGGTGGATGTGTACTGTGCGCTGACTGAGAAGAAAAACTACAGCAGGGAAGAAGCGCTGGAAATTATGGGCGGAGAAGTGAATGTGAAGTTCAACCCCGATATATTCAAGATCTGTCATAAGATATCGCGTCAGCTATACTGATTCAGGTAATAGACATATGTTCTAGGAGGTATAGAGAATTGTGATTAAGGACGAGGAATTTCAAAGGATTACAGTATTTATGAAGCAGCGCTACGGCATTGACCTGGCACAGAAGAAGGTCATTGTGAACGGGAGGCTGGAAAACTATATCAAGCGGGGGGGATGGCACAGCTTCGACGAGTTCATGAATGCTGTGGAGCATGACAAGACCGGCCAGCAGGAGAAGATGCTGGTGAATTTCTTGACGACAAACCATACATATTTCATGAGAGAATTCGAACATTTTGATTACTTTAAAAGTGTTGTGCTCCCGTGGCTGAAGCAGAAGGAAAGCGCCAGAAAGGATCTGCGCATCTGGTGCGGCGCCGCTTCTTCGGGGGAGGAGCCCTACATGATAGCCATGGTATTGTATGATTTCTTCGGGATGGAGAGGAATCAGTGGGACACCAAGGTGCTTGCCACAGATATCTCCACCAAGGTGCTTCAGAAGGCGATCACGGGGATCTACACGGCGGAGCAGATGAAGAGTATACCGGATCAATGGAGAAAGCACTTTTTTACGCCGCTGGCGGGAGGCACCCAGTATCAGGTGGTGCCTGAGCTGAAAAAAGAGGTCATATTCCGGCAGTTCAATCTGATGGATCCTTTTCCATTCAAGAAAAAAATGCATACTATATTTTTGCGCAATGTTATGATATATTTTGATGAGAAGACGAAGCGGGAGCTGGTGAACAAGGTGTATGACGCGCTGGAGCCGGGGGGATATCTCTTCATAGGCACCACGGAGACGCTGGACAGGAACAGCACGCCGTTTCAGATCATACAGCCGTCCATATTCAGAAAGTAAGAGCGGCAGGCTGGGGGAGGGATAGGTTAGAGTATGTTGCCCATTAAGGTTTTGATCGTAGAAGACTCCATAGTATTCCGTGAGCTGCTGGTACAGAATCTCAGCCGGGATCCTGCAATCAGGGTGGTAGGCACGGCCAGGGATCCTTACGAAGCCAGAGACGCCATTCTGGCGCTGAAGCCGGATGTGATGACGCTGGACGTGGAGCTGCCCAGGATGAACGGGATCGAATTCCTCCGGAAGCTGATTCCTCAATATCCGCTTCCGGTGGTGGTGATCAGTTCCCTGAGCGACAAGGTATTCGACGCCATGAGTGCGGGAGCGGTGGATTTTGTGGCGAAGCCTGTGGTGTCCAGCCGTAAGCAGCTGGAGGACTTCATCAAGAACGAGCTGCTGGTAAAGATAAAGATAGCTTCTTCTGCCAGGATCGGCAATATCAAGAGAAATGCCATGATGGGGCAGGAGGAGCAGTATCCTTCCGTGAAGAGGGGGAACCTGATCGTGGCGATCGGGGCATCTACGGGCGGCACGGAGGCCACATCCGCCTTGGTGAGGCAGTACGGCACCGATATTCCGGGGATTGTCTGCGTGCAGCATATGCCGCCCGGATTTACACAGATGTACGCAAAGAGGCTGAATGATGAATGCCGCATTCAGGTGAAGGAGGCGGAGACGGGAGACAGGGTCCTGCCCGGGCATATGCTCATCGCGCCGGGAGGCGACAGGCATATGCAGCTGGTAAAGGTGGGAACAGGCTATCAGGTGGAGATCAAGGCGGGCCCGAAGGTGAACGGCCACTGCCCGTCGGTGGATGTGCTGTTCGATTCCGTGGCCAAGGCTGCGGGGGCTGATGCGCTGGGGATCATCCTCACAGGCATGGGGGGTGACGGCGCAAAGGGGCTGCTTGCCATGAGAAAGGCCGGCGCAAGGACTATCGGTCAGGATGAGTCTACCTGCGTCGTGTATGGGATGCCCAAGGTTGCTTATGATCTGGGGGCGGTGGAGTATCAGGAGAAATTGTCCGACATCGCTGGGAGAACATATGCATTGTTAAATAAAATGTAAAGGAGAGAGAACATGAAGATTCTATTGGCGGAGGATGACTTTGCGACAAGGAAGTTTATGTTGAATTTTCTATCGAAGTATGGTGAATGTGATGTCACCGTGGATGGTATGGAAGCGGTGGACGCATACCTGATGGCTCTGGAGGACGGGGAGCCTTATGATCTGGTATGTCTCGATATCATGATGCCGGTGATGGACGGATATCAGGCGCTTATGGGTATCCGCAATCTGGAGAAGCAGAGGAACGTTCCGGAGGACAAGGCAGTAAAGGTCATCATGACCACGGCGCTGAACGATGAGGCGAACGTGAAGATGGCATTCGAGCTGGGGTGCACTATTTATTCCGGCAAGCCCATCGATCAGGATAGGTTCGAGCAGGCTCTTAAGAAGCTGAACCTGATTTAATGACAGAATAAGAACTTGCTTAGAAAGGAGAAAGCTATGGCTGATGATTTTAATACGGACAGCATGCTTGATATGTATCTTTTTGAGAACGGTCAGCTGCTGGAGCAGCTTCAGGAGACGGTTCTCGACCAGAAGGACGCGGACAGCTTCGATGAGGACAGCATAAACGAGATATTCAGGACCATGCATACCATCAAGGGGTCTTCAGGTATCATGATGTTCGACAATATAACGGCTGTCTCACACAAACTGGAGGATGTGTTTTTCTATCTGAGAGAATCTCATCCTGAGCATGTTCCCCATGTGGAGCTGGTGGAGCATGTACTGGAGGTGGAGGATTTCATCTCCAATGAGATGGAGAAGATCCGTAACGGCGGGACGCCGGACGGGGATGCCAGCAATCTGATCAAGAATCTGGATAAATTCCTGAACATGATCAAGAACGGAGGAACCGAAAACGGGGCGGACGGAGCGCCGGAGCCGGTCCATGAGGAGCCGAAGCATTTTTATATCGCCCCTGTGGCCAGCAGCGCCAGCCGCTTTTACAAGATTTTTGTGAATTTCTTTCAGGGGACGGAGATGTCCAATGTCCATGCGTATAAGATCGTGTACGCGCTGAAGGAGATCGCTGAGGATATCTTGTATTCTCCGGAGGACATCATTTCGGATGAAAAGAGCGCCGAGGTCATCATGAAGGACGGCTTCCGCATCCTGCTGCAGGCACAGAGCACTGAGGAGGAAGTGAGGGAGATTATCGGCGTAGGATATGACATTGAGAAGGTGGAGGTCTTTGAGTGTGACGCGGATCAGTTCCTGCTGGGATTTGATTTCGGCAATGACCAGCCTCTGAAGGTCATCGATCTGGAATCCAGCGTAGAGGAGATAGAGGCTAAACAAGAAGAGAAAGCCGAAGGGGCGGCCGCCGAGGCGAGCAAGCCCAAGGAGGCGGAGAAGCCCAAGATTGCTCCGGGCGACTTTGTCATCCAGTCCAAGGAGCCGGGTAAGCAGAAAAAACTTGCCAAGGATAAACCTAAGACGGAGAAGGCTTCTTTCATCAGTGTCAATGTGGCCAAGATGGATCAGCTGATGGATCTGATCGGAGAGCTGGTGATCTCGGAGTCGGTGGTGCTGCAGAGCTCCGACCTGAAGGTGCCGGGGCTGAATCTGGATAATTTCAATAAGGCGGCGGCACAGCTGGCTTCTATATCGACGGATCTGCAGAATGTGATCATGTCCATGAGAATGGTGCCCCTGACGAACACCTTCCAGAAGATGAACCGTATTGTCTTCGATGTGTCCAGAAAGCTGGGGAAGGACATCGAGTTCGTCATGGTGGGAGAGGCGACCGAGGTTGACAAGAATATCATAGAGCATATTTCCGATCCTCTGATGCATCTGGTGAGGAATGCCGTGGACCACGGCATAGAGACCAACGAGGAGCGGAAGGAGAGCGGCAAGACCGAAAAGGGCAAGGTAACTCTGTCCGCAAGGACCGAGGCAGGCAAGGTATGGATCAGCGTGGAGGACAACGGCAAAGGCCTCGACAGAGAAAAGATTCTGGCGAAGGCAAGGAAGCAGGGCCTTCTGGAAGATAATAAGCCTGACAGTGCTTATACTGACAAGGAGGTATATCAGTTTATTACCCTGCCGGGCTTCTCTACCAATGAGCAGGTTACGGAATATTCCGGCCGGGGCGTGGGCATGGATGTGGTTGTACAGAATATTCAGGCCATCGGAGGGGCTCTGGAGATCGAGAGCACTCCCGGCTTCGGCAGTACCATGAGCCTGAAGATTCCTTTGACACTGGCTATCATCGACGGAATCGTCATGGAGACAGGCACCTCCTCCTTTGTCATGGAGACAGGCGTGATCAAGCAGTTTATCCGCGTTAAGCAGGATATGATGATAAATGAACCCAATGGCGATGAATACGTTATGATAAGGGGCGAGTGTTATCCGGTGATCCGGCTGGGCAGGTGGTACGGCCTGACGGATTATCAGGAGTCTGTGGAAGACGGAGTCATGTTGATACTTGAATTGGATGACAAGAAATTCTGTCTTCTGGTGGATAAGCTGGTGGGAGAGCAGGAAATAGTGGTCAAACCGATTCCCTCTTACATCAAGAAGGTCAAGGGCCTTTCCGGATGTACGCAGCTCGGCGATGGCAGCATCGCCCTGATTCTGGATGCTCCGGGACTGGTGGAATAGGGGCGCATACGGCGGCTATTTTTGCTAAAATGCGGCTGTGAAGGAGGTATGGGTAGCAAATAGAACAAAACACAGAAAGGAACGGTAGATACATGAATGAAATAGGAAGCTTGAGCGAGCAGACCGACGGATCCGACACGCAAAAGGGCAAGTACATGACGTTTAAGTCCGGACAAGAGTATTTCGGGCTGGAAATACAGTATGTACAGCAGATTATTCAGTACCAGACAGTTACTATGATCCCGGAGACAGAGGATTATATCAAAGGATTGATCAACCTGAGGGGGCGCATCATTCCGGTGGTGGATGTCCGGCTGCGCTTCGGGCAGGGGCAATGTGAGTACAATGACAAGACTTGTATTCTTGTCATCAACGTGAAGACCACGACGGTGGGGCTGATCGTGGAGCAGATTGCGGAAGTGGTGGAGATCAATGAGGACAATATCCTTCCTCCTCCCACTCTCGGCAGAGGCGACAGGGTTCAGAACAAATATGTCTATGGCATCGGCAAAGTGGGGAACACAGTAAAGCTTCTTCTGGATCCGGAAAAACTCTTATATGATGATGACCCTGGAGAAGTCGAGAATGAAAGAATGAATGAAGAATGAGAGGTGTGTGAGCAATGAAAAACGTAAAGATGAAAACAAGGCTGATAGGGGGATTTATGATCCCTATTGTACTGACAATGCTGAATGTCATATTCGGGATATTGTCTATGCATAACATCAGGACCGAGGAGGCGGCGATGCAGGCTACCACAGCAAGGAACTCCACAATCTTTTCTGTGGTGATACTGGTGATATCCATAATAATCACTGTGGCAGCGGCTGCTGACCTGATAAAGACGATCCAGAAATCCGTGAAGCAGCTTTCGGATGCTGCAAAGGATATCGCATTGGGCCGTGTGGACATTCATATGGAAAAGTACAACAATGATGAGTTCGGCGATCTGGTAGACGAGTACGTCAAGGTTATCGACAACATCAAGAATCAGGCGAAGATTGCGGAGGAGGTATCCAACGGAAATCTGACTGTGACGGTGAATCCTAAGTCGGATGCGGATCTGCTGGGGCATTCCCTGAAGAAGCTGGTGGAGGATAACCTGAATGCCCTTACCAGCATCAGCGACGCAGGCTCTCAGGTCACCATCAGCTCCTCTCAAGTAGCCAGCGCCAGCCAGGCTCTGGCACAGGGATCCACAGAGCAGGCCAGCGCCATTCAGCAGATCACGGCTTCCATCGATGAAATCGCAGAGAAGACAAGGCAGAACGCGGAGCAGGCAAATTCCGCCGCAGGCCTGGTGGTTCGCGCCATCGACGATGTGAAGAGGGGAAATATGCAGATGCAGAGCATGGTTTCTGCCATGGAGGATATCAATGTATCTTCTGAGAGCATTTCCAAAATCATCAAGACCATTCAGGACATTGCGTTCCAGACAAATATCCTGGCGCTGAATGCGGCTGTGGAGGCTGCAAGGGCAGGCGAAGCCGGAAAGGGCTTTGCAGTGGTGGCAGAAGAGGTGAGAAGCCTTGCTGCCAAGAGCCAGGAAGCTGCTGAGGAGACATCGGAGCTGATCGAGGATTCCATCGGAAAGGTGAATGCAGGTTCCAAGATCGCGGGCGAGACAGCCAAGGCCATGGAAGAGATAACGAAGGTGGTTCAGGAGAGCGAGCTCATCATCAACGGTATTGCGGAATCCTCTAACTATCAGGCAACCGCAGTGGCACAGATCGAGCAGGCGATCTCTCAGGTATCCCAGGTGGTGCAGACTAATTCCGCAACCAGTGAGGAGTGTGCAGCGGCCAGCGAAGAGCTGTCAAATCAGGCTTCCAGAATGAGGGAGATGCTTTCCATATACAATCTGGGTAACGGAAACAGCGCTCCCAGCAGAAGTTCCGCAAGCTTTTCTTCCGCCTCTAATGCGAATGAACAGGTGATTTCTTTAGGGGACGGCTTTGGAAAATACTAAAAAGCCATGTGCCCGCTGAAGTAAACAGGCTGAAGCGGGAGAAAGAAGGTTTTATATGGAGCTGTTTGATGAATTAAGGACATTGGGCGTGGACATTGATGACGGGCTGAAACGTCTTATGGGGAAAGAGGATCTGTACCAAAGGATGCTGGGGAAGTTCATAAATACACTGAGGAGCCAGTATCTGCCTGTGGATTTTGATGCCGCGGACTGTGAGACGGCAATCGAAAAGGCACATTCCATCAAGGGCACTGCAGGGAATCTGTCCATTACGCCGTTGTTTGAGGGATATAATGAAATTCTGACACTGCTGCGTGCCGGCAGCATCGAAGAGGCGAGGGTTGTTCTCGAAAGAATCATACCGATACAGAACGAGATAATCGCATGTATTGAAAAGCATATGGCATAAAAGCGAAAGCGCTGCAGGTTCATTCCTGCAGTGCTTTTTTGGTGTTTTTTTGGCCTGAGGGAATGTTGACGGATGGCATGGGCTATGATAAAATGAAAACGGCAGATCATGAGAGGCTAATCATGGCATGGTGTGCCGATGCCTAGAACTGAACAAACCGACTGATAAAATATACGGCATTGGAGATAATGCATGGGAAAATTCCTGAATTTGTCCAGCGGCACAGGTCTTGCCGGAATGTGGGGACTATTTAGAAAAAAGAATAAAATACAATCAGGGGACTCGGGTGACAGGGAGAATTTGCAAGGAGGATGTGAGATGGATTACACACAGCATAGGCCGCAGCGAGGCGTAAAACTGCAGCCCCTGGATGTAATTGACGGATTTCAGGTTCGTCCGGGATTTTTTAATAGGGACGGCGCTACGGCGTCATCCAACGGAGTCAGCTTCACCATTCATTCTATCGGAGCCACCAGCTGTACGCTGCTGCTGTTCCGACCTCAGGAGAAGGAGCCGTATGCGAGGCTGAAGTTTCCGGAATCTTACCATATCGGCAATACCTACTCCATGCTGGTATACGGACTGCAGATTGAAGAATTTGAATATGCTTTTCAGATGGACGGCCCCTACGATAAGACGAAAGGGCTGCTTTTCAACAAAGAAAATATCTTGCTGGATCCTTATGCCAGAGCTGTCACAGGACAGAGAGAGTGGGGGGAGAGGCCTGAGGGAGGAGGAGATTTTGTATACCATGCCAGGGTGGTGGAGAATAATTTCGACTGGGGAAAGATGAAACAGCTGGAGCTTCCTCTGGAGGATCTGGTGATTTATGAGCTGCATGTGAGAGGCTTCACGAAAGATGAGTCCTCCGGAGTCACGGCAAAAGGAACCTACGAAGGGCTGAGGCAGAAAATCCCTTATCTGAAGGATCTGGGAATCAATGCGGTAGAGCTGATGCCCATATTTGAGTTCGACGAGATGGAGAGCGCCAGAGTGGTAGACGGTGTGCAGCTCTATAATTTCTGGGGATATAACACGGTGTGTTTTTTTGCTCCTAATACAAGCTATTCCTCCGTGGTGGAACATAACCATGAGGGGGATGAGCTGAAGCAGCTGATCTATGAGCTGAAGGAAAACGGAATCGAGGTGATCCTGGATGTTGTCTTTAACCATACTGCAGAAGGAGACGAGACAGGGCCTTGTTTTTCTTTCAAGGGGATTGACAATAATGTGTACTATATGCTGACGCCGGACGGACATTATTATAATTTCAGCGGGTGCGGCAATGCGTTGAGCGGCAACCATCCTATGACCCGCAGATTTATTATAGACTGTCTCCGTTATTGGGTGACAGAATACAGAGTGGACGGTTTCCGGTTTGATCTGGCATCTATTCTGGCAAGGAACAAGAACGGGATGCCCATGGCGGAACCTCCGATTTTGGAGGCTATCGCATTTGATTCTATTCTGGGCAATGTAAAGCTGATCGCCGAGGCGTGGGATGCTGCCGGGCTTTATCAGGTGGGAAGGTTTCCGGCCTACAGCAGATGGTCGGAATGGAATGGAAGATACAGAGACGACATGAGACGGTTCCTGAAGGGGGACGAAGGCATGGCGTCGACGGCGCTTACCAGGATCACGGGTTCCAGAGATCTGTATGATCCGGTGGAAAGAGGGGAGAGCGCTTCAGTGAATTTCATCACCTGCCACGACGGATTCACCCTTTATGATCTGTATTCCTATAACGTAAAGCACAATGAGGGCAACGGCTGGAACAATACGGACGGTGATAATAACGGTCACAGCTGGAACTGCGGCGTGGAGGGGGAGACGGATGATCCTGAGGTGGAGGCTCTCCGGCGCCGCATGGTGAAGAATGCGTTTGCCACCTTGATGTGCAGCAGGGGGCCTGCCATGTTCTATGCAGGGGATGAATTCTGCAACACACAGTTCGGCAACAACAACGCGTACTGTCAGGACAATAAGATTTCCTGGCTGGATTGGACAAGGCTTGAGAAGTATCAGGAAATATATCAGTTTTTCCGTTATATGATAAGGTTCCGCAAGGAGCACGGTGTCATAAGGAAGGGCATGAAGTCCGCTTCCTGCGGATACCCCAAGATCAGTATCCATAACGGTTATCCGTGGAACGGAGGCACGGACTATAATACCAGACTCATCGGTGTCATGTATGCCGGCAGGGACGCGGAGGACAAGAAAGATGATATTGTCTTTTATGGCATGAACGCATACTGGAATCCGCTGGATATGCAGCTTCCCAGCCTTCCTGAGGGGATGCAGTGGAAGGTATGCGTGAATACCTTCGTGGAGTACGAGGATGGAAAGGATATAGGGGCCGAGACGGAATTCAGCTTCGGGAGCAGGATAAGGATCCCGCCCCGTTCCGTGGTAGTGCTGGCGGCGGAATGAGTCCTATGTATGCACATCAAATCTCTGGCATACATATGTTAAAGGGAGGACCATGTTTCTCTTTTGCATAAAAGGAGATTTGCGGATGGACTGTAGGGATAGGATTCTGTCTAACGAATATTATGACGTAATTGTTGATTTTCCCATAGAAATGCCGATAGAGAGCAATTTGGACTATTGCCGCATCAGCTTGGAAAATCTTTATAATATTGTATATGTCAGCCGGACAAACATAAGGAATGCTACGGATTATTTTTTTGATTACAAGAGTGTGCCGAAGCTGTACGGGCTGATGCAGGAGGAAATTGTCAGCCGGAGCTTTGACCCTAATAGCCTGATCGTCAGCGGCATTACGCAGGTGCAGAGGCCGCCCTTGAGCTTATCAGGGAAGGGCGTAATTATCTGTATCATTGATACAGGAATAGATTATACAAATGCGGCATTTCGGGACAGCGAGGGCAACAGTCGGATTCTGGCGATCTGGGATCAGACCATCCAGAACGGCAAGGCTCCAGAAGGATTTTACTATGGAACGGAATACACTAGAGAGGATATCAACCGCGCCCTGCAGTCCGAGGATCCCTACAGCATAGTGCCCAGCCGGGACGACAATGGCCACGGCAGCGCCATGGCAGGGGTTGCGGCGGGCAGCCGGCTGGGGAACGGGGTGAGTTATCTTGGGGCGGCGCCGGATGCCGATATAGTCGTGGTGAAGCTGAAGCAGTCCAAGAAGTTCCTGCGGGATTTTTATATGATTCCGCCCGGTGTTCCCGCATATGAGGAGACAGACATCATGCTGGGGGTGCGGTACGGCGATCTGTTTGCGAAGCTGTTCGAGAGACCGGTAGTTTTCTGCCTCGGGCTGGGAACCAGCTACGGGGATCATGCCGGGAGCTCGCCCCTGCCCAATTATCTGAATGCCATTGCCACCAAGCGCAGCAGGGCAGTGGTGGTCTGCGGCGGCAATGAGGGCAATGCTGGGCATCATTTTCAGGGAAGTCTGGATACGCCTGTCAGAGCCGGCAGCAAAGGCGCTGTGCCCGTGGAGATCAGGGTCGGAGAGAATGCGGAGGGTTTTATTCTGGAGCTTTGGGGAAATGTGCCGGATATCTTTACTATATCGGTGCGTTCTCCGGGCGGTGAGACCATACCTCCTATCCGTCTGGGGATACGGGACAGCATCACTTACAGCTTTATCTATGAGAGGACGAGGATAACCGTAGCGGGGACGCTGGTGGAGCCGGCTTCGGGGGAAGAGGTAGTGCTGCTGAGGGTATATCTGCCTACTCCCGGCATATGGACTTTTGAGGTGGAGGCGGTGGGAAGCGTGCATAACGGAACCTTTCATATGTGGCTTCCTATAACGCAGTTTATGAATACATCGGTGTACTTTCTGGAGGCTTCGCCGTATATCACCCTGACGGAGCCTGCCATGGCCAGAGACGTGATCAGTGTATCCACCTACGATGCGGCAAACAACAGTTTTTTCATTGATTCCGGCAGGGGCTTCACCAGAACCGGCGGGGTCAATCCGGACATTGCCGCCCCCGGCGTCAATGTTTCTACTATACGGGGCAGGGAGACGGGCAGTTCCCTTGCCGCAGCCATCACCGCAGGCGCAGTGGCACAGTTCATGCAGTGGGCGGTGGTGGAGGGCAACAACCCGACGGTGGCCAGCAGGGAGATCAAGAATTACTTTATCCGGGGGGCCTCCAGAAGCACTGAACTGATCTATCCGAACAGGGAGTGGGGGTATGGACGGCTGAACGTGGTGGGGACGTTTGATGCGCTAATCGGGGTGTGAGAGTATATGGACAATCGTAATCCTCTTTCAGTATGAGAAAGCTGAAAGGGGATTTTTGTATTAAAATGTTGAAAACAAGGTCTGGCTATAATAAATAGGAGATTGCTATGTTGATTCAATTTAATTTTAAAAACTTTAAATCCTTTCGCAATGAGGTGTCTTTGGATTTAACAGCGACAAAAATAACAGAACATGAAGACCATGTGGCAGAAGCGGCGAATGACAAACTTTTGAAAGTAGCAGCTATCTATGGTGCTAACGCAAGCGGGAAGTCTAATGTTTATGATGCCTTTGAATATATGACTTAGAATGCTAGGTTGCATCCTTTATTGGTAAGAAATATTATATTGGCTTTTCTTTCTCCAGAAATAAATACCCGAAATGCGCAGCTGATATTTACACCCCATGACATATGGCAGTTTTCCAATGAATTGCTGCGGCGGGATGAAGCTCTTGCTTTTATCACAGATTTGTATTAGGACTGATAGTGGATTTAGCGGACAGATACCGTATCACTTCCAATAGGGAGAGTGGTTTTGGGCGATATGACGTGATGCTGGAGCCCCTGAAAGATGGCGATCCGGCCTTTGTGCTGGAATTCAAGGTGCATGATCCGGAGGAAGAGGAGACACTGACGGATACGGTGCAGGCGGCGCTGAGGCAGATCGAGGAAAAGCAATATGCGGCACAGCTTTTGGAGAAGGGCATTCCCAGAGAGCATATCCGCTGTTACGGCTTTGCGTTCAGCGGGAAAAAGTATTGATCGGCTGATTAAAAGCGGAATAAAGGCATGATAGAAAGAAGCTGTCCTGAGCGGGCGGCTTTTTTGCTGTACGGCTGTTGTAAGACTGCTGCAGGGTTGCTGTATGGCTGTTGTAAGACTGTTGCAGGGTTGCTGTACGGCTGTTGTAAGATCAGTTTAAGCAACTGTATGCTTCGGAGTTCCAGGCAGGACAGTACGCTTTGTTTAAAATATATATTCTAAAATTATATATACCTTGACAGACGAGGTATCGTGTGCTACAGTATACTTAGAAAGGAGAGGAGCCTATGTCGATTACCTCCGATATTTTACGGGGCCATACAGAGGCCATTATTCTGGCCCACCTGCTGGAGCAGGACAGCTATGGCTACCAGATCAATAAGGACATCATGAAAAAGACGGAGAACCGCTGTGAGCTGAAGGAGGCCACTCTGTACTCCGCCTTCCGCAGGCTGGAGCAGGCCGGATACATACGCACCTACTGGGGAGATGAAACGGTAGGGGCCAGACGGCGGTATTACTCCATCACGGAAGAGGGCCGCAGGGCCTATCAGGTCTACAAGCGGGAGTGGGAGGAGGCCAAGGCAGCCATTGACAAGCTGCTGATATAGAGCCGAAAAAGTAGTTTCCCCTGCAGGCGGATCAGGAATCAACGAAATATGCACCAAAAGGAAGGAGAAGGAAGAAAACATGAACGAGAGAATCAGAAAGCATATCGATGGGCTGTTTGCGGACGCGCCCAAGACCAGAAGGGCCATGGAATTAAAGGAAGAGGTCACCATCAACACCATGGAAAAGTATCAGGATCTCATTACCGAAGGGTATCAGGAGGAAGATGCATGGCAGATGGTCATCAATTCCATCGGGGATGTGACAGAGCTTTTTGAGGAGCTGAAGGAGGAGAATCCCTTAAGGCTGTCGGAGGAGGAGCGAAAGAAAAAGGCCATAATGAAATCCCTTGCGGCAGGGCTCTATATCTTTGCGGGGGTAGTTTTTCTGGCATCGGTGATGATATATGAGCAGTTTTATTACACAAGTTTCGCCATCACCGCACTGGGGCGGCTGCTGGCAGCGGTGATCTGTATCCCCGCCACCTGCATATTGGTCTATGCGGCAAATATGTATCCTAGCTTCAAGAAATCCGAGGATAATATCGTAGAGAATTACAAGGAAGCCAGATATGCGAGAAATAGGGAAAAGGCCATCAAGACCTCGGTCAGCGCCATCATCTGGCTGCTGACTCTGACCTTGTATTTTATTATCAGCTTTGCCACCCGTCACTGGGAAGTCACATGGATCATGTTTCTGGTGGGAGGCTGCGTGCAGGCCATTGCCATGCTGATATTCAGCTTAAGACGTGAGAAGTGAAGGATATAAGGAAAGGGGCGGCGTTATGAGAAAGCTAAAGATTTCATGGATTGTTTTTCTGAGCTGTGCGGCAGTCTGCCTATGCGCCATGCTGGTTCTGGCCTTATCCGGGAAAAGCGGCGGATTCCGGGGGATGTTCGGCGCAGATGTGGACGGTGGATGGCACGGAAATTATGAGCTTGTGCTGGAGAAGGAGATCGGTGCCGGGGATATACGGAGCCTGAAGATCGACTATGGAATGACCTTTAATGATGTGTTTTTTTATCAGGGAGAGGGAGAAGCCATTGTGATCCGTGAATATATGAACTTTACGCCGAAGGAGAACCAGATTACCCGGATAGAAGAGGAGGGCGGGGAGCTTGCGGTAAGAGGCACCAGAAGAAACAGTTTTTTGTTCTTTTCCGTTCCCTCATGGAATGCCTACACGGAGATCTATCTGCCTGAGGATTTTGCCCGGCAGCTGGAGGAGGTGTATGTAAGAACTGTCAGCGGAGACATCTCTTCCGGGCTTTCGTTCAAGGTGCGGAAGGGCTTTGGCGCATACAGCACCAGCGGGGATCTTTATCTGCCGGAGGTGGAAGCGGCAGAGGTACAGATCAGCTCCACCAGCGGAAATGTCAATATGACGGCGGCTCTGGCAGAAAAGGTGTCCCTTTCCACTACCAGCGGGGACATGGCGGTGGAACGGACGGAAGGGGATATCAGGATTTCCTCCACCAGCGGCAATATCACGCTGACCCGGGTGCAGGGGAATGTGAATGCCTCCACCACCAGCGGGGATATTTCTCTGGGGCAGGTGGCAGGGGATATGGACATCTCCTCCACCAGCGGCATCATAGGGCTTGAGGAGGGAACGGGGAGGTTTGAAGGGGATACTGTTTCCGGGGATATACGGGTAGAGAGGCTGGAGGGAGAGTTCTGGATAAATACAACCAGCGGTGATGCGTCCCTGATGGAAGGAAGCGGATGGGGGAAGGCAGGGACTGTCTCCGGCGATGTGAAACTGTTTCTGTACAGTCTTGAGGGAAATCTCACAGTATCTACCACCAGCGGGTATGTGGATCTGGAGCTTCCGAAGGAGGCATCCCTGATGCTGGATTTTGATTCCACCAGCGGCGAGTGCGCCACCTTCTTTGACGAGCAGCTTGAATTCAGCAAGAGGGGGAATCAGGCGGAAGGTAAGTACAACGGCGGCAAGAACAGGGTTGATGTCTCCACGGTCAGCGGGGATCTGAGGATTACGGAATATTAGACATATTAGACAGTCTTGTGTCAATTGAAGAGGAACGGAAAACGGGGGGAGATGCCTACGGGTGCAGCCTCCCGTTTATTGTGGGAATTTGGCAAGATACTTTAGATAAATTATTTGGATAGATAATTTCCGAAAAGTTCTTGACAGATTTGTGTAAGTGTAGTATATGTGGAATTAGTTGTGAATGGATGCGAATAAGTGTAAATAGTTGGAAATAAATGTGCAGAGAAAATGATGTGTGCGGAAAACGAAAAGTATCATCCCGTTTTCAGCGATGTGACGGAGTGCCTGCTGTATGGGTGAAAAGCAGTATGAAAGGCATATAGAGGGAAAGCATCAAAATGGTCATCGGATATATTGGCGGATATATTGGTATGTGGAAGTAATTGGAAATACGTGGAAGGAGCAGTAAATGTTTGCGGATGAGAGGAAAACGAAGATTGTGGAAATGCTGGGGAAACGCCCTTCCGTGACCACATCGGAGCTTACGGAGCTGTTTCAGGTTTCACTGGAGACCATCCGGCGGGATCTGGAGTATCTGGAAGGGCAGGGAGCCCTGAAGCGGGTTCATGGCGGTGCGATCGCCGTGGGCAGGCTGCAGGATTATGCCGACCTGCAGGAAAGGGTTCTGGAGCATAAGCCGGAGAAGCGCTGTCTGGCACTGAAGGCCTGCTCTTATATCAGGGAGGGGGATTTCATTGCTCTGGATGCGGGAACCACCACTATGGAGCTGGCAGAACTGATCAGGGAGCGCTTTTGGGAGCTTACCGTGCTTACTCATTCTCTGGAGATTGTCAGGATCCTTTCCGAGAAGGGGCATATACGGACGATTCTGGCAGGCGGTTTTTATCTGTCTCAGGAGAGGTGTTTCAGCGGACATCTGACGCTGGACCTGATACGCCAGCTCCATGTATCCAAATGCTTCATTGCCCCCTCCGCCGTTTCCCTGAATTTTGGGATCAGCGATCATATGCAGGAGCTGGTCATGGTACAGCGGGCCCTGCTGGAAATAGCGGATCAGGCTTACATATTGGCGGACAGCTCCAAGTTTGAGGTCTGCGCGCCGCTGAAGATCTGTGACCTTGCTCCGAAGTTTTTGTGCATAACCGATTCGGGGCTTTCCCATGAGGTATTGGAGGCATATAGGGATGCCTCTGTCAACGTGGTATGGACAGGATGAAGATATGCAGAGGGGTTAAGGCCATGCATTCGGAATGGATGTATTTGTGGGAGGGGCAAGAGGAGGAATCCGAGAGATATATCTGCAGAGCGAAAAGGGAGGTTTTATTATGAGCGAAGAAAAAAGCAGGAAAGTGATTTTGATTCTGGTGGACGGCATGAGGCCGGACGCACTGACGGGCTGCGGGCATCCTTTTGGAACGCGGCTTCTGGAAATGGGAAGCTATTCTTTAGAAGCGGAGACGGTGTACCCCTCTGTGACCCTTCCCTGCCATATGTCTCTGTTTCACAGTGTGCCGCCGGAGAGGCACGGGATACTGACAAACACCTATGTGCCTCAGGTGCGTCCGGTAAGGGGGCTCTGTGAACAGCTCAGCGCAGCGGGAAAGATATGCAGCTTTTTCTATAACTGGGAGGAACTGCGGGATCTGAGTCGTCCTTCCTCACTGGCTTACAGCTACTTTGTGTCGGGAGCGTTTTATCCCTATGAAAAGGCTAACGAGATGGTGACGGAGAATGCGCTTTCTTACATAAGGGAGGAGCAGCCGGATTTTGCCTTTGTGTATCTGGGGCTTGTAGATCATGCGGGCCATTCCCATAAGTGGATGGGGGAGGAATATATGCAGGCCTGCTGCCAGTCTCTGGATGAGATAGAGCGGCTAGCGGAGGCCTTCGGGGAGAAATACAGCATCATTGTCACCGCTGACCATGGGGGCCATGAGTGGATGCACGGCACAACGGAAAAAGAAGATATGCTGATTCCCCTGATCTGCATAGGACCGGATTTTGCCCCCGGCAGCAGGCTCGGGGCGGCGGGAATCTGTGACATTGCGCCTACGATAACGGAGCTGATGGGAGTGGCGGCTCCGGAAGACTGGAAAGGAAAGAGCCTATTATGTTAAAGGGAGAGGATTCACATAAACGGATGCGTTCTCTCTGTCTTCTGTGCTGCATGGCTTACTTTGTCAGTTATCTGACAAGACTGGATTATGCGGCCTGCATGGTAGAGATTCAGGATGCGCTGCAGGTAGGCAAGAATGTTGCAGGCCTGCCTGTGACGGCATGCTTTCTGAGCTATGGGGCAGGACAGGTGATTTTCGGCTTTCTTGGAGACAGGATCAGGCCTCAGAGAATGATATTTGCAGGGCTGCTTGGTTCTGCAATCTGCAATATACTGGTGGTTCTCCTGCCGCTGGTGGAGATTATCATTGTGCTGTGGTGTATAAACGGGGTATTTCAGTCCATGCTGTGGCCGCCGCTAGTAAGGATCATGGCAGAGAATCTGGATGAGAAGTGGTATAGGAAAGGCTGCGTGCAGGTATCACTGTCTTCATCTGCAGCTACCATTGCCCTATACCTGCTGGCACCTCTGGGTATTCAGATATCCGGGTGGAAGGCTGTATTCTGTCTGGCGGCGGCAGGGGGTATCATAGTATCCTTTATATGGTACGGAAGTACCAGAGGGATTGAATCCCGGCCAAAATCAAGGGATTCCGAAGAAGCAGACTGTCCTGAAGGGTCGAAGACCGTCCCGGCGGCCGGAAGGGGATTTGGTATGCCGATTCTCCTGATGGTGCTGATTCTGTCGGCAATTGTGCTGCATGGTACATTAAAGGACGGGATAACCACATGGATGCCTATGTATATGACAGACATATTCGGCATGAGCAGCTCCCGGTCGATCCTGACCGCATCCGTGCTTCCGGTGTGCAGCGTGCTCAGCACCTTGCTGTCTTCGGCCCTATTGTACAAGCTGAAAAATGAGGTTCTTACCGCGGCGCTGCTTTTCGGGGCGGGAACGCTGGCCGCGATGGTCATGCTGCCTGCCTATGACAGGTATCCGGCGGTATGCGTCATAATGATGATGCTGATCACGGGCTGTATGTACGGGGTGAATCTTATGCTGATCAGCCGGGTGCCGGGGCACTTTGCGGCTTACGGAAAGGTTTCCGCGGTATCGGGCGTACTGAATGCGGCCACCTACGTGGGCAGCGCGCTTTCCACCTACGGCTTCGGCGCGGTTGCGGAGAAGGCGGGATGGATGCCGGTTGTGGTGATATGGGGCATGGCCGCTCTGGGAGGCGCGGCCCTTCTGGCAGCGGGAGTACGGAAATGGGCCGGCTTCTGCGGCGGGAAAGGGGCGTCTGCCTGAACGCTCTTATGAATAAGTGCTGATGATGTTTTCGGCCACCTGCCTCTTGGTGATGCAGAAGTCCATGGCCTGTTTTTCTATATAGCGGTGCGCATGAGGCTCGTCCATCTTCAGCTCGCTGATGAGCAGCCATTTCGCGCGGTTCACCAGCCGGATTTCCTCCATTTTTTCTTCGATGGTGATGGATTTTTTTTCGATTCTGCGCAGGCGCTCCCTTGCGCTGGACATCCAGGCCAGCGCCTGCGCCAGAGTCTGTCTGGATGTGGGCTTAGGCAGGGTAAAGACTCCGTGGGCCATTACCTTGTCATAGACGCCCATATGAATTTCGGATTTTACCAGCAGCAGCACGATGGTTCCCTTTGCGGTGCAGGCATCGATGGCGAAGCGTATGCCGGGATCGTCCGGCAGCGGTGAATTGACAATGACAAAATCAAAGCTGTGCTCGGCAAGCCTTCTCTGGGCCGTGCTTACGCTGGAAACGATATGAACCGGAGAAAAAGCGGACTCCGGGAGCAGGGGGTTCAGGGCGGAATTGAAGCTTCCTGACGCCGAGGCGACCAGAACGCTGTATCCTCGTACTTCCAGACTCATTTCTATACCTTCCTGCCCGCTTCGGCGGGCGTCTAATAATAATTCACACTCACATCTGTCCTTTACAGTAAATATCCAGTATAGGCTCAGGTATGTGCGCCTTCACGAAAGCACTGTTCAGGGCAGCCCTTCGGGCGCTTTCCAGATCCGCCGGAAGCTGTCTGAAGCCTGCCAGAACGGAAGAGTCCGCCGTGTACAGATTGAGGTCGGCGGCAGGAGGCAGCACAAGGCTGTTCTCTATGCCGTGCAGGCCGGCGTGAAGGATCAGGGCAAGGGCCAGATAAGGATTGGCCGAAGGGTCAGGGGAACGCAGTTCCGCGCGGCGGTACTCGCCGCAGGCGGCGGGAATCCGCACAAGCTGGGAGCGGTTCTCATGGGACCATGAAATATATTTCGGCGCTCTGTTGCTGCCGAAGCGGGCATAGGAATTTTCCATAGGATTTAAAAACAAGGTCATGTCGTCGATCTTTTCGAGGATGCCGGCGATCATGGGATACATCAGATCTGAGTTGCCGGAAGCCTTTACGGATACATTTACATGGAAGCCGTTGCCGGGCTTGTGGGCAAGGGGCTTTGGGCTGAAATCCGCAGCCAGCCCGTTGCGGTGGGCCACCGTCTTGGCCACGGTCCGGAAGGTCATGGCGTTGTCCGCAGCGTCTACGGGATCCGAGTAGCGGAAGTCGATTTCGTTCTGGCCGGGTCCGTCCTCATGATGGGAGCTTTCGGGACAGATACCCATCTGTTCAAGGGTCAGGCAGATTTCCCGCCGTATATTCTCGCCCTTGTCGTCGGGAGCGATATCCATATAGCCTGCCTCGTCGTAAGGGATTTTGGTAGGTCTGCCGCTCTCGTCCAGATGGAAGAGATAGAATTCCTGCTCCGCCCCGAAGGAGAAGCGGTATCCCTGATTTTCAGCCTTTGCCACGGCTTCCTTCAGCAGGTTTCTGGTATCGCATTCGAAGGGTCTTCCGTCCGGATAGGATATGCCGGAGAACATACGAACCACTTTGCCGTGCTCCGGCCGCCATGGCAGCAGCATCAGAGTCTCCGGCTCGGGACGCAGCAGCAGGTCGGAATGGGTCTCGTCCCCGAAGCCTGCCACAGAAGAAGCGTCAAAGGCAATCCCGTACTCGAAGGCCCGGGAAAGCTCCTGGGGCATGATGGATATGTTTTTCTGACGGCCAAACACGTCACAGAAGGCAAGACGGATAAATTTCACATCCTCCTCCTGAACATACTGCTGGACTTCTTGTCTTGAATATTTCATGGTGATACCTCTCTGATTATTTTGGGAGTCTGTTTCTTATTTTGGAAGTCTGTTTCTTGTTTTGGAAGTCTATTTTGTGACAGTTGTCTTTGTTTCGGCTTCCGGCAATCTGCCTATCGGAGCAGCTTCGGCCGCGGACAGTATCTGAAGCGAAATCATGTCAGAAGCAATATATACCTAAATCCCGTGCCGTGTCAAGAAAAACTCTTTTTTTACGTCCGCAGATTTTCAAAAAATAGGGTTGACAAATCATCCCGGCAGGTGCATAATGCAGAATGTAGAGGGCAAGGGTGTCTTTTATGTAGCGTACATAAAAGATGCCCGGGTCTTTGACAGCTCCATAACGAAAAAAGTATCTACAGGCCGCATAAAGCCTGTATTTTTTTGTCAAATTTTCTGTTGCAATATATAGCAATATATGGTAATATATAGTGAGACGCTATATGGAGGCAATACGACATGAAAGTAACGACATCTAAATCTAAAAATTCTGAATCCTTTTATATAACCCAGTCCTACATAGACAGCAATGGCAGGAGCACTTCCAAAAGAATCAGGAAACTTGGCACCCTCAAGGAACTTACCGAAACGCTCGGCACTGACAGGGACGGCGTGATGGAGTGGGCGAGGGAGCAGGCCAGACTGGAAACAGAAAACTATAAAAGAGAAAAAGAGGCAAAGACGGTCCTTGTGCCTTTCCACGCTGACAGACAGCTGGATTATGGCTGCCAGAAACTTTATAAAGGCGGATACCTTTTCCTCCAGTCCGTCTATTACGGACTCGGACTCGACCGGGTCTGCCGGAAGATCAGGGACCGGCATAAGTTCCAGTATGACCTGAATGCCATACTGTCGGACCTGGTCTATACCAGGATACTGGAGCCGGGAAGCAAACGCGCCTCCTACAGGGCAGCAATGGACTATCTTGAAAAGCCTTCCTATGAGGAGCATGATGTCTACCGCGCCCTGGACGTGCTTGCCTCCGAGTGCGACTTCATACAGTCGGAAGCCTATAAAAACAGCAACTTCCAGGTAGACAGGAATGACGGCGTCCTTTACTACGACTGCACGAACTATTACTTTGAGATAGAGCAGGAAGACGGAAGCAAAAAATATGGAAAGAGCAAGGAGCACCGGCCTAACCCAATCGTACAGATGGGGATGTTCACGGATGGGGACGGCATCCCCCTGGCTTTTTCCATCTTCCCGGGGAACCAGAACGAACAGCAGTCCCTGAAGCCCCTGGAAAAGACGGTCCTGCAGAAATTCGGCCACTCCAGGTTCATCTACTGCTGCGATGCAGGCCTGGGTTCGGAAGGGAACCGGGAATTCAACCATATGGGGGAAAGGTCGTTCATCGTGACCCAGTCCATCAAGAAACTGCCCGCGGAGGACAGGGAATGGGCGCTCAATGGCAGCGGCTTCAGACGGCTGTCTGATGATAAGCCAGTGGAACTGTCTGAAATCAGGGAGGAAAAGGACTGCCTCTTCTATAAAGACTGTCCCTATACGACCAAAAAGCTGCACCAAAGGCTGATCATCACCTACTCCCCCAAATATGCTGCCTACCAGAAGGAGATCCGCAGGAGGCAGGTGGAGCGCGCCGAGAAGATGGTCGCCTCCGGGAAAAGGAAAGCGGAGAGGAAGAACCCCAACGACCCGGCCAGGTTCGTCGGGAAGATGGCTGTCACAAAGGACGGCGAGGCGGCCGGCATCGAGTATTATCTGGACGAGGACAAGATTGCAGAAGAGGCCAGGTATGACGGGCTGTATGCTGTATGCACCGACCTTCTGGACGATGACGTGGCCCCCATACTCAGGGTCAGCGAAGGGCGGTGGCGGATAGAGGAATGCTTCCGCATCATGAAGACGGATTTCGAAGCCAGGCCTGCATTCGTGCGGCTTGAAGCCAGGCTCATGGCCCATTTCCTGACCTGCTTCCTCGCGCTCCTCGTCTACCGCATCCTGGAAAAAAAGCTGGGAGGCGGCTATACCTGTGAGGAAATCTTACAGACGCTGAAAGAAATGGATTTCGCAGACATCGAGGACCAGGGGTACATGCCGCTCTACAGACGCTCAAAGCTGACTGATGCCCTGCATGAAGTCTGTGGGATTCGCACTGACTATCAGTTCATTACCAGACAAAAAATGAGGGGAATCCAAAAAAGAAGTAAAGGCAGGGAATAAATTACTATGTTTCATTTCTAAAGCTTGAATCGCTGTAGCCCGCATAAACACTGGGGTTACAGCGATTCATTGTTTACACAACTGTTAAAAGCAGGAATATATACCTAAATCCCGTGCCGTGTCAAGAAAAACTCTTTTTTTACGTCCGCAGATTTTCAAAAAATAGGGTTGACAAATCATCCCGGCAGGTGCATAATGCAGAATGTAGAGGGCAAGGGTGTCTTTTATGTAGCGTACATAAAAGATGCCCTTGTCTTTTTTTATGGCAAAGGAAAGCGGTGAGGACAGATGCTGTTTTCGGCTGCGTATGCAAAAAAGAGGAGGAGTAGAGTATGGAAAACGTGTCTGATTATTTTGGATGTATGGTATTTGACGATAGGGTAATGAAAGCCAATTTATCGGCAAAGGTATACCAGTCCCTGAGAAAGACCATAGATGAGGGGGCGAAGCTGGATATCGGCGTGGCCAATGCCGTGGCGGCGGCTATGAAGGACTGGGCGGTAGCTCGCGGTGCCACCCATTACACCCACTGGTTCCAGCCGCTGACCGGCGTGACGGCAGAGAAGCATGACAGCTTCATTTCCCCTTCGCCGGACGGCGGTGTGATCATGGAGTTTTCGGGAAAGGAGCTGATCAAGGGAGAGCCCGACGCGTCCTCCTTCCCCTCAGGAGGCTTGAGAGCTACCTTTGAGGCCAGAGGATATACGGCATGGGATCCTACCTCCTATGCGTTCATAAAAGGAAAGACCCTCTGTATTCCCACCGCGTTCTGTTCCTACGGCGGGGAGGCGCTGGATAAAAAGACCCCTCTGCTGCGTTCCATGGAGGCCCTCAACAAGCAGGCGCTGCGCATCCTGAGACTGTTCGGCAATGATGTGGTGAAATGTGTCCGCACCTCCGTGGGACCGGAGCAGGAATACTTCCTGATCACGAAGGAGATGTACGATCAGCGTCCGGACCTGCGCTTTACGGGAAGAACCTTGTTCGGTGCCAAGTCCCCCAAAGGACAGGAGATGGACGATCATTATTTCGGCGTGATCAAGCCCAGAGTGGCCGCTTACATGGAGGAGCTGAATCAGGAGCTCTGGAAGCTGGGAATCCTTGCCAAGACGGAGCACAATGAGGTGGCTCCGGCACAGCATGAGCTGGCGCCTATCTATACAACTACCAATGTTGCCACGGATCATAATCAGCTGATGATGGAGATCATGCAGAAGGTGGCCGCCAGGCACGGGCTGGTGTGCCTGCTCCATGAAAAGCCCTTTGCAGGGGTCAACGGCAGCGGTAAGCACAACAACTGGTCCCTTACCACGGATTCCGGCGTAAATCTATTGTCGCCCGGAGAGACGCCCTATGAGAACGCGCAGTTTCTGCTGTTCCTCTGTGCGGTGATCAAGGCCGTGGATGATTATCAGGATCTGCTCAGGCTTGCGGTGGCTACCGCAGGGAACGACCACAGGCTGGGAGCAAACGAGGCGCCTCCCGCAGTGGTATCCATCTTTCTGGGAGACGAACTCAATGCCGTATTGGAAGCCATTGAGACGGGAATGCCCTACGAGGGCACCGAAAAGACCCAGATGAAGCTGGGGGTGAATGTGCTGCCCAAGTTCAACCGGGACACTACCGACCGCAACCGGACATCGCCCTTTGCGTTTACCGGCAATAAATTTGAGTTCCGTATGCTGGGCTCCTCCAACAGTATTGCCTGCGCAAACATCATGCTGAACTCCGCAGTGGCAGAGAGCCTGAAGATCTATGCGGATCGGCTGGAGGGAGTGGAGGATTTTGAGACAGCCCTGCATGAGATGATCCGCAAGACCATCAAGGATCATAAACATATCATCTTTAACGGAAACGGCTACGATGATACATGGATTCAGGAGGCCACGGAAAAGAGGGGACTGCTGAATTACCGTACCACGCCGGACTGTATGCCCCATCTGCTGGATAAGAAGAACGTGGTTATGCTTACGGCCCATGGTGTGTACTCGGAGGCGGAGCTGAAGTCCAGATGCGAGATCATGCTGGAGAATTACTGCAAGGCTGTGCAGATCGAGGCCAATACCATGGTGGACATGGCAAGGACACAGATCGCGCCGGCGGTGGAAGCCTACACGCTGAAGGTGGCGGAGACCGCTGCCGCAAAGAAGGCGCTGGATACTGGCCTCGCCTGCAGCTATGAAAGCGGTCTGGTGAGGAAGCTTTCCGCCCTGACGGACATGATCGCGGAAAGGGTGGAGGAGCTGGAGACCTCTGTAGCGTCTCTTCATACGGCGGAGGATATTGTATCGGAGTCTTATGCTATCCGTGACAGCATTCTTCCCAAGATGGGAGAGCTTCGGGTGGCATGCGACGAGGCCGAGACTCTGACGGCAAAGAGCTACTGGCCGTTCCCCACCTATGGAGATCTGCTTTTCGGAGTGAGATAGCGGTCATGGACGGTCAGATCTGGATCGAATGCCCCACAGCAAGGCGGGCGCATCTTCGGTGTGTGACACATGGAGGGTGCCGCAGGGCAATGCTGTGGGGAGCTTCGTTTGACGGATGTATCAATTCGGATGGGGAGGAATATTTTATGTGTTCTATTATGGGCTATTGCGGCAGCGGCGCTGATATTGACCTATTTCGGAAAGGGTTTGACAGAACCGTTTCCAGAGGGCCTGACGACAGCAGGATTGTGGACACCGGGAAGGGGCTGCTGGGGTTTCATAGGCTGTCTATCATGGGGCTTACCCCTGCGGGAATGCAGCCCTTTTCTCTGGATGGCAGCTATGTGGTATGCAACGGGGAGATATATGGGTTTGAAAAGCTAAAAAGTATGCTCTCTGGCAAGTATACCTTTCAAAGCGATTCGGACTGTGAGATACTGCTGCCGATGTACCGGGAGCACGGTACGGATATGTTCCGTATGCTTGACGCAGAGTTTGTGTGCATTATTTATGACGGAGATACGCAGGAGTACATCGCTGCAAGGGATCCCATCGGAATCAGGCCCCTTTATTATGGGTATGATGCCAAGGGTGTGATTGTGTTCGCCAGCGAGGCCAGAAATCTCGTAGGACTCTGTGAGAGGATCATGCCCTTTCCGCCGGGACATTATTATAAGGAGGGGGAGTTTGTCTGTTACCATGATATTGCCGAAGTGAGAGCGGTCTGCGAGGATGATCCGGAGACGGTGTGCAGGAAGATCCATGACAAGCTGACGGCGGGCATCGAGAAGCGGCTGGTGGCGGATGCCAAGGTAGGGTTTTTGCTGTCCGGAGGTCTGGATTCCTCCCTTGTCTGCGCTGTGGCAGCCAGAAGTAATGTGGCAGCTGGAAAAAGCGCTGAGCCTATCCGTACCTTTGCCATAGGGATGAGCGAGGATGCCATCGATCTGAAGTATGCGAGGCAGGTGGCAGATTACATCGGCAGCCGGCATACAGAGGTGATCATCACAAAGGAGCAGGTGCTGGACAGTCTGGAGACTGTGGTGGAGCTGCTGGGCACCTTTGACATCACCACCATCCGGGCCAGCATCGGGATGTATCTGGTCTGTAAGGCCGTGCATGAGCAGACGGATATCCGGGTGCTGCTGACGGGTGAGATTTCCGATGAGCTGTTCGGCTATAAGTATACGGATTTTGCTCCTTCCGCGGAGGCCTTTCAGGAGGAGGCGGAGAAGCGGATCAGGGAGCTGCATATGTATGATGTGCTTCGGGCGGACCGGTGCATCTCAGTGAACTCTCTGGAGGCCAGAGTGCCGTTTGGGGATCTGGACTTTGTGCGCTATGTGATGGCGGTGGATCCGGAAAAGAAGCTGAATACCTATGGGAAGGGGAAGTATCTGCTGCGCAGGGCCTTTCAGGAAGGGGATTATCTGCCGGAGGAGATCCTATGGCGTGAGAAGGCCGCTTTTTCGGATGCGGTGGGACATTCCATGGTGGATCATCTGAAGGTATACGCAGAGGGCTTTTATACGGAGGAGGAGTTTCAGGAGAGGCGGATGAGGTACAGCCATGCGAGGCCGTTTACGAAGGAGTCGCTGCTGTACAGGGAGATTTTTGAAAAGTATTATCCGGGGCAGGGGAAGATGATAGTGGATTTCTGGATGCCTAACAAGGAGTGGGAGGGCTGTGACGTGGATGACCCTTCGGCCAGGGTGCTGGCGAATTATGGGGCAAGCGGGGAGTAGAGACGGAGGCAAGTATGGCAAAGTATATATTTATAACAGGGGGTGTTGTGTCGGGGCTGGGAAAGGGAATCACGGCGGCGTCTCTGGGGAGGCTGCTGAAGGCCAGAGGGCTGAAGGTGGCGGCCCAGAAGCTGGATCCGTATATTAATGTGGACCCGGGCACTATGAGTCCTTATCAGCACGGAGAGGTGTATGTGACCGAGGACGGGACGGAGACGGATCTGGATCTGGGGCATTACGAGAGGTTTATAGACGAGGATCTGAATAAGTATTCTAATCTTACCACAGGGAAGGTGTACTGGAATGTGCTGAACAAGGAGCGCAGGGGGGAGTATCTGGGCTCTACGGTGCAGGTTATCCCCCATATCACAAATGAGATCAAGGAGTTTGTCTACAGTGTGGGGAAAAAGACGGGGGCTGACGTGGTTATCACGGAGATCGGAGGTACCATCGGCGATATTGAATCCCAGCCCTTTCTGGAGGCAGTGCGGCAGATCTCGCTGGAGGCAGGCAGGGAGAACAGTCTGTTCATTCATGTGACGCTGGTACCCTTTCTGCGGGGCTCCGATGAGCATAAGTCCAAGCCTACCCAGCATTCCGTGAAGGAGCTGCAGGGCATGGGCATTAATCCCGATATCATTGTGCTGCGGTGCGATGAGCCTCTGGAGGAATCCATCTTCAAGAAGATTTCGCTGTTCTGCAATGTAAAACCGGACTGTGTGATAGAGAATATTACCCTGCCTAATCTCTATGAGGCGCCTCTGATGCTGGAGCGTTCCGATTTTTCGGCAGTGGTCTGCCGGGAGCTGGGGATCGAGGCGCCGGAGCCGGATCTGGAGGAGTGGATCCGTATGGTGGAGAAGAGCAGGGTGAAGAGAAGCATTGTGCATATCGGCCTTATCGGCAAATATGTGGGGCTCCACGATGCCTATCTGTCGGTTGCGGAGGCCCTACGGCATGCGGGATATTACCATGAATCGCAGGTGGAGATCAGCTGGATGGATTCGGAGGAGCTTACCTTGGGAAGCTATGAGGAAAAGCTGGCGGGGCTGGACGGCATTCTTGTGCCGGGAGGCTTTGGCGGCAGGGGGATCGAGGGGATGATCCTTGCGGTCAGGTATGCCAGAGAGAAAGGGCTTCCCTATTTCGGGATCTGTCTGGGCATGCAGGTGGCCGTGATCGAATATGCCAGAAACGTGGCCGGCATGGCAGGGGCGAATTCCGGCGAATTTGACGAGCAGTGTCCTGATAAGGTGATCGACTTCATGCCGGGGCAGAGCGGCGATATCGATAAGGGCGGAACCTTGAGACTGGGAGCCTATCCCTGCCATATACAGCCGGGTACTGCCATGGAGCGCTGTTATGGAGAGAAGCTGATCAGTGAACGGCATAGGCACCGGTACGAGTTCAATAATGAATACAGGGAGCTGCTGCAGGCAAAAGGACTGGTGATCAGCGGAACCTCCCCGGACGGCAGGCTGGTAGAGACGGTGGAGCTGGAGGATCGTCCGTTCTATGTAGGTGTCCAGTATCATCCGGAGTTCAAGAGCCGTCCCAATCATCCCCATCCGCTGTTTGTGGGATTCATCGGAGCGGCTGCGGAGAAGGCCGGGGAACGGAAGGAGAGTTATGAGTCTGCGTGAGGAATGCGGGGTGTTCGGCGTTATCGGCTCCGAGCCCGCCGATGTGGCCCAAATTACATATTACGGATTATATGCCCTGCAGCATAGGGGGCAGGAGAGCTGCGGGATCGTGGTAAATGATGACGGGGTGTTTTCGTCTTACAAGGATCTGGGGCTGGTCAGCGAGGTTTTTTCCGCCGATACGCTGTCCCGCCTGCCCAGAGGGAATATGGCTGTAGGTCATGTGCGGTACGGAACTACCGGTGGTACCAACCGCAGCAACTGCCAGCCCATCGAGGTCAATCATCAGAAGGGCAAGATGGCCCTTGCCCACAACGGGAACCTGAGCAATGCGGCCAAGCTGCGCAACAGGCTGGAGCTTTCGGGGGCTATCTTTCATACCACCAGCGACACGGAGACTATCGCCTATATTGTCACCAGAGAGCGGCTGCGGACGCCTTCCATAGAGGATGCCCTCAGCGCTGCCATGTATACGCTGGACGGAGCCTATTCGCTGGTGCTGATGTCCGCCCAGAAGCTGATCTGCGCAAGGGATCCCTATGGGTTCAGGCCCCTCTGCTACGGCAGGACGCCGGACGGGATGTACGCGGCGGCCTCGGAAAGCTGCGCGCTCAAAGCCATTGGGGCGGAATTCGTGCGGGATCTGGAGCCGGGGGAGATCCTGGTATTCGGCCCTGAGGGCATAGTCTCCCGCAGGGAGCACTGCGGCCGGCAGCCCCGGAAGCTCTGCATTTTTGAATATATTTATTTTGCCAGACCGGATTCCGTCATCGACGGGGTGTCCGTCCATGGGGCAAGGCTCCGCGCAGGAAGGATTCTTGCCGGAAAGCATCCTGTTTCTGCAGATATCGTGGTAGGGGTGCCGGATTCCGGGCTGGATGCCGCGCTGGGCTACAGTATGGAGGCGGGGATTCCCTATGGGATCGGTCTGATTAAGAATAAGTATATCGGCAGGACCTTTATCTCTCCCGGGCAGAACGACAGGCTGGATCAGGTGAAGATCAAGCTCAGTGCCGTAGAAGAAAGCATACGGGGGAAAAGTGTGGTGCTGGTGGATGATTCCATCGTGCGGGGCACCACCAGCGGCCGCATTGTAAAGCTGCTCAGAGAGGCAGGCGCAAAGGAGGTTCATATGCGTATCTCGTCGCCGCCGTTCCTTCATCCCTGCTATTATGGGACAGATATCGACTCCAGAGAGCATCTGATCGCCTGCCACCATACGGCGCAGGAGATTGGGGAGATCATAGGGGCGGACAGTCTGGGCTATCTGCCGGTGTCGGAGCTGGGGACACTGGCACCTGACTGCGGATACTGCAGTGCCTGCTTTGACGGTGCTTATCCTACGGCGGTACCTGCGGATACGAGGAAAAACCGGTTTGAACAAAGGCTTTCGGAGAAAAAGAACTGAGACAGAGGGCAGGGCATAAAGGTATCGGGCAGGACAAGGCGGATATGTACCTCAATGACTTGCCCGATATCCTCCGGGAGTCATGCCTGTCTGTTTTTTGAAGGAGGAACAGAAGACGCTCTCGGAGGAAAAACCCGTGCCGAAGCAGATTTCCTTTATCGGCATACGGGTGTTTTTCAAAAGGTATCTGGCGGTGGAGATCCGTGTATGGAGGATATACTCATGGGGCGTGAAGCCGGTTTCCTTTTTGAAGGTGCGTATAAAATGGTACTGGCTTAAGCCTGCCCGTTCCGCCAGCTCCTGCAGAGTGAGACTATCCGAAAAATGTTCGTTGATATAGGCGACGGTATCCTCCGCCATACCGGAATAATCGTAGGCGCTTTTCTCCGCAGGGGTGTACAGAAGAAAGGCCGTCAGGATGTCGGCAAGATGCTTGGACATGAGGGGCTCTCTGACCGGACTGCCGGAGGCAAAGGTATCGTAGACGGCAGAGAGCTTGGTCAGGGCCGGTGAAGACTCCGGCATCGCAAGGATATTTCCCGGACGGGATACAATATTTGTGTACCACTGTCTTGCCAGAACACCGTCGAAATGGCACCAGAGACATTCCCAGCCTGTATCCGAGGAATAGGAATGGGGCCGGTAGCAGTCCAGCAGCAGGAACTGTCCGGCAGAAACGTGGGTCTCCTTCCCTTCAAAGTCCAGGCGCAGGCCTCCTTTCTGGACATACATCAGAAGAAAGCTGTCATAGGAGTCTCTCCTGAGGGAATAGCCGGGCTCATAGATAAAGTGCCCGCACTGGAGGGGATAGAAAAACATTTCCTCCGCCAGTCTGCTGGGGGAATAGACATAATATTCTGATTCCGATGAAATATATTTTTCGCAGGATTTCAAAATTCCGTCCTCCTCTTTGGCATTATGGTTTTTCAGGATTCCCGAACTGTTGTTTACGGGTGAATTTTTGGGATCCCATGATTTCTCCGGCTTTTTGAAGATTGGTATGCCGAACACAGAGCAAAAACCTTAAAGTCATTTCCTATAACCCTTATCATAAAAGATGTGTCAGGGAAATACAAGAGCAAAAAATATAAATAAGGGAGCAAGAGGGGTTAATGCGTCCTGCGGGAGCGGCATGGTATACTGCCTATATCATGTGATGCATACGGCAAGACTTTTGGTTTCGGCCTATCCGGTTCAGGGACACCGTATGTAATGCAGAACCATGATGTAAGTTTTCGGAATCTGAGCGCGCAAGATCAGGCTTCAAGCCAAGGATACGGCCGGAAATGCGGTTTGGAGATTCCGGGAAACTATGGATATGTATAGGAGGCGGCTATGAGCGAAGTAAAGGTGTGGACTGTAAAGACGGTGATTCCCACGTATGAGATCGGAGAGGCGGAAAAAGCGCCTATATTCCTTGATAAGAGGGTATATCAGGGGAGCAGCGGCAAGGTATATCCCTACCCCACCGTAGAGCGGATCAGCGATGAAAAGGTGGATAAGGAATATACGGCGGTATATCTGGAAAATGAGTATCTTAAGGTGATGGTGCTGCCCCAGCTGGGCGGAAGGATCCAGAGGGCCTACGACAAGACCAACGGATATGATTTTGTATATTATAACAGAGTCATTAAGCCTGCGCTGGTGGGGCTTACGGGTCCGTGGATTTCCGGCGGCATTGAATTCAACTGGCCCCAGCACCATAGGCCTACCACATTTCTGCCCGTGGATTTTGAGACCATGGAAGGGGAAGACGGCAGCTGTTCCGTGCTCTGCCATGATGTTGACCAGATGTATGGGACAAAATGCATCACAAAGATAACGCTTTACCCTCAAAAGGCGTATATCGAAATCACGGGACAGCTGTATAATCGGACATCCCTGCCCCAGACCTTTCTCTGGTGGGCCAATCCTGCGGTTCCGGCAAACGATGATACCCAGTCGGTTTTCCCTCCCGATGTCCATGCGGTGATGGAT
Source organism: uncultured Acetatifactor sp. (assembly GCA_964018205.1). Lineage (GTDB taxonomy): Bacteria > Bacillota > Clostridia > Lachnospirales > Lachnospiraceae > Acetatifactor. The sequence goes on from CAXHOW010000014.1 coordinate 75,906, forward strand.
CACGGGAAGAGGGATGTATCCCGGTTCCCCATTGCTACGGGAGTTTATTATAAAAAAGATTACAGCGATGGCGTGGATATCTCCCGGTATAAGAATATTCCCGTGCCCACCTCTTACATGGCGGAAAAGTCCAAGTATGATTTTGTGGGAGGCTATGACTATGGCAAAGAGGCAGGGATCCTCCATGTGGCGGATCATCATATTTCTCCGGGCAAAAAGCAGTGGACATGGGGGAACGGGGACTTCGGAAGGGCGTGGGACAAGAATCTCACCGACGAGGATGGTCCTTACGTGGAGCTGATGACGGGAGTCTATACGGACAACCAGCCGGATTTTACATGGCTCAAGCCTTTTGAGGAAAAGACCTTCCGACAGTATTTCATGCCCTATAAGGCGGCGGGGCAGGTGAAGAACGCTACTGTGGACGCAGCGGTGAATCTCTCTTATGACGGAGAGGAGGCACTGGTCATTGTCTATGCCACGGGAATTCATGAAAAGGCAAGGGTGGTGCTTCGGGCCGGGGGACAGACGGTGCAGGAGGAAGAGGTCCGTATATCTCCTACGGATATATACAGAAGGACGGTGAGGGTTCCGGGGAAGGAGCAGGAGGAACTGCAGGTTTCCGTATATGCCGGCGGGAGATGTCTGGTGGAATATCAGCCGGAGCCTTATGAGATGCCTAAGATTCCGGAGCCGGCAAAGGCGGTGAAGGAACCGGAAGAAATACGGACCTGCGAGGAGCTGTATCTTGCGGGACAGCATATAGAGCAGTACCGTCATGCCACTTATCAGCCGGATCCTTATTATCTGGAGGGGCTGAAGAGGGATCCAGGGGACATCCGTCTCAACAATGCCTATGGACAGCTGCTGATGCGCCGGGGAAAATCTGCCGACGGAGAGAAATATTTCCGGAAGGCTCTGGAGCGGCTGACGGAGAGGAATCCCAACCCTTATAACAGTGAGAGCTATTACTTGTTAGGACTTTCGCTGTGGCGGCAGGACAAGAAAGCTTCTGCCTACGATGCCTTCTACAAGGCGGCATGGAGCAATGAGCAGCAGGAAATGTCCTACTATTATCTGTCGGCCATTGACGCGGAGCGGGGGAGATTTGAGCAGGCTTATGCCCATGTGGAGAAGGCTCTGGTGAAGAACGGACATAATGTGAAGGCCAGAGGCCTGAAGGCTTATCTCCTGCGGAAGCTGGGCAGGCAGGAAGAGGCGCTGGAGTGGATCGGGGAAAATCTGAAGCTGGATCCCTTTGATTTTGTGTCCGGCAATGAAAAGGTGATTCTGAGCGGTGACAGCGGGCTGCGCAGGGAGCTGGATGAAAAAATGCGCGGCTTCCCCGAAAATTACCTGATGACCGCAAGGGATTATGCGGAAGCGGGGGCTTATCAGGAGGCGTCGGCACTGCTGGAGGAGTGCGGGAGAGAATATCCTCTGCTGTATTATTATAGGGCCTATTATCTGAAGCGCATGATGGATCGAGAGGCGAGGGAGAATGCCGGGAGCTGTTGGCCGGGGGATAATGTGTCCGGGGCGATGGAGAGAGAAGTGCGTAAGGAGGCAGAGGAAGGCTTCGAAGGCTGTTTGCTGGAGGATGGTATATCCGGGGCGATGCGGAGAGGAGCGGACAGAGATGTACAGGAAAGCTGCACGCAGGCTGTGTCGAAGGAGGTATCCCGGCTGCTTCGTCTTGGGGAGGGATGTGCGCCGGATTACTGCTTCCCTAACAAGCCGGAGGATATTGCAGTGCTGCGCTTTGCAGTAGAGGAGGGCTGCGTGGCAAGAGCCGGATATTATCTGGGCTGTCTGTATTATGACGGGCAGCAGTGGCAGGAGGCTCTGGCGCTCTGGGAGGCTTCTGCGCAGGCGGATCCGGCATTCCCCATGGTGCACCGAAATCTTGCGCTGGCTTATTATAATAAGAAGAAGGATCCCCTTGCGGCGCAGGTTTCTCTGGAAAAGGCCTTCGCTTTGAACACCGGGGATGTCAGGATCTTTCTGGAGCTGGATCAGCTTTACAAAAAGCTGGGTCGAACCTTTGAGCAGAGACTGGTAAATTATGAGGCTCACAGAGAGCTGATTTCCCAGAGAGATGATCTGTATATTGAATACATCACGCTGGTGAATATGTGCGGGGATCATGAAAAGGCCTATGAGTGCATCATGGGCCATAAGTTCCATCCATGGGAGGGCGGAGAAGGAAAAATCACTGCCCAATATACGCTGGCCCTGACAGAGATGGCGCAGAAGGCGCAGGCAGAAGGGCGCTTTCCGGAGGCGGAGGAAATGCTCAGGAAGGCTCTTGGCTACCCGGGAAACCTTGGAGAAGGAAAGCTGGAGGGGACAAAGGATAACCATATTTATTATAACCTTGGTCTGGCGCTGGAGGCTCAGGGCAGGAAGGAGGAGGCTGCGGAATGCTTCCAGAAGGCGACGCTTGGCACGGATGAGCCTGCGGGGGCGATGTATTACAATGACCAGCCTGCGGACATGATCCTATATCAGGGGCTTGCCCACCGTAAGCTTGGCAGGGTCAGAGAGGCGAATTCCCGGTTTTACCGCCTTTTGGATTATGGCGAACGGCATCTGGAGGATCAGGTGAAGATTGAGTATTTTGCGGTATCCCTGCCGGATTTCCTGATTTTTGATGAGGATTATACAGCAAAGAACAAGGCTCACTGCTATTATTTGATGGCACTTGGAAATATAGGGCTGGGAGATGTAGAGAAGGCGGGGGGATTTTTGGAAAAGGCACAAGCTGTGGAGCCTTCCCATATGATGTGCAGAGTGTACCAGAGGCATCTGGGGCAGCTGTGATGCCGGTGGTCGGAACGGTTTCGATAAGGTCTTCGCCGCAATTCTATCTGGTATGCAGTGCAAGAACAGTCCAGTCGCCGAATATAATATGTTCGAGCGCAATAACTTTGAGTGCAATATTAAGCGGTACAGAAAAAAGCTCTTTACAGCGTGCCGGATTGGTGATTATAATAATGTTGTTCCGAAGAAAGCAAGAAGTGTGGAATGAAGCGCACGGCGGATGGGATGTGTATCGAGCTGGGCAGAACAAGAAAGAGAGGGCATAGGTGTGGATATCAAGGAACTGATCAAAAAAGCGGTGGACAGCATTTCCGAGGATAAAAGTCTTCAGGAAAAATTTCAGATGGATCCCGTGAAAGCACTGGAGGGGATACTGGGAGTAGATCTGCCGGATGATGTAGTCAACCAGGTGGTGCAGGGGGTCAAGGCCAAGCTGACTGCAGACAATGTGTCGGGAGCGGTGGATGCGCTGAAGGGGTTTTTGAAAAAGTAGAATAGAGCTGCGGCAGTGTCCCGAGGGTTTTTAACGGAGCATCTTTCTTATGTCAGTTTCTTATGAAATTTACAGACAATTTTTAGTCCGCAATAAATGATATGGCGGTTATAGGACAATGGGTTTTGCAAATAATATAGTAATGACATTTCCTATAAGGATGAGAAGGATGAAAACGATATTTGTAAAGGACATCGCACGGAAGCTGGTGCTGGAGGGCACGATCAACTGGAAGAAGACGATTCCTACTTTGGTTTTTTTGACGGCCATGTTTCTGCTGGGCAGGATGGCGGCGGAGGTCTATGCGGAGACTGCCCAGACCATCGGAACCAAGGTACTGGAGGGGGAGAACTGGGGGCTTGGCTTCGGCAAGGAGGGACAGAAGCCTACGGGCAACGCCACTTCGGCGGAGCTAAAGAAATACGATGCTTATTTCTGTGGAGAGGGAGAGGATAAGGTAATATATCTGACCTTTGACTGCGGCTACGAGAACGGCAATACGGAGCCTATACTGGATGCGCTGAAAAAGCATGACGCTCCTGCCACGTTCTTTGTGGTAGGACACTTTCTGGAGTCTGCCCCGGAGATCGTGAAGCGGATGGTAAGCGACGGCCATACCGTCGGTAATCATACATACCATCATCCTGATATGTCCAAGATATCGGATGTATCTTCTTTCAAGAAAGAAATGGATGATGTGAAAGATCTTTTCAAGGAGATCACAGGGACAGAGCTGGCCATGTATTATAGGCCGCCTCAGGGGAAATACAGCACCGCCAATCTGCAGATGGCGAAAGATGAGGGGTATTCTACCTTTTTCTGGAGTCTGGCGTACGTGGACTGGAATCAGGACTCCCAGCCCAGCCATGAGGAGGCTTTCGACAAGCTTCTAGGGCGTATTCATCCCGGTGCCATCGTGCTTCTGCACAGTACTTCCAAGACAAACGGAGAGATATTGGATGAGCTTCTGACCAAGTGGGAAGAGATGGGATACAGCTTCAGGCCCCTTTCGGATCTGCTGGAAGAAAATAAATAGCATCGGCTGCTGCGTGTTCTATGGGATAATCTATGTGTTTGCACCTAGACACCAGCAATAGGACAGTGCAAAAGCCTGCCCCACTCCTCCCGGAACCGACGCTGAGGTAATTATAATGTATCCGGGGAGGAATTGCAAGGGTAAATAGCGGGGGGACTTTGCGGAAAACCTGCAGGAGCCCGATTGGGGCGGATGGGGATGGGTAATGTTGTGTGAAGTATGGCAGTATGGGGAGATTGATCTTGGCTGAGCGGAAGTTTGGCGGAGGAAGGAACGTAAGGAGGAAGACATGGATAAGGAACTGGTAGTGGTCATTGATTTTGGTGGTCAGTATAATCAGCTGGTTGCAAGGCGTGTCAGGGAATGCAATGTATACTGTGAAATTTATTCCTATAAGACGGATCTGGAAAAGATCAAGGCCATGAATCCCAAAGGGATTATTCTGACCGGCGGCCCCAGCAGCTGCTATGAGGAGGGGGCGGCCACCTGCTCTCCGGAACTGTTTCATCTGGGCATACCGGTGCTGGGCTTGTGCTATGGGGCCCAGCTGATGGCGTTTGTGCTGGGAGGAGAGGTGGCTCGTGCGGCAGTGCGGGAGTATGGAAAGACCGAGGTGGATGTGGATACAAGCTCCGTACTTTTCGAAGGCGTTGCGCCCCATACTGTCTGTTGGATGAGCCATTTTGACTATATTGCCCAGATGGCACCGGGATTCCGCGGAATCGCCTCCACGGCCAACTGTCCGGTGGCGGCGGCAGAGTGTGCGGAAAAGAAGCTCTATGCGATTCAGTTCCATCCGGAAGTGCTCCACACGGTGGAAGGCTCCAAGATGTTGTATAATTTTGTGAGAAATATCTGCGGCTGCGCCGGGGACTGGAGAATGGACTCCTTTGTTAAGGAAAATATTGATGCAATCCGTAAAAGGGTAGGCAATGGCAAAGTCCTCTGCGCTTTGTCGGGCGGGGTGGATTCTTCTGTGGCAGCAGTCCTCTTGTCGGCGGCAGTAGGAGAGCAGCTGACCTGCGTGTTCGTGGATCACGGACTGCTCCGCAAAAATGAAGGGGACGAAGTGGAAAAGGTCTTCGGCCCGGAAGGAAATTATAGGCTCAACTTCGTTCGCGTCAATGCACAAGAACGTTTTTACGGCAGGCTGGCCGGAGTAACCGAACCGGAGGCAAAGAGGAAGATCATCGGCGAGGAATTCATCCGTGTATTCGAGGAAGAGGCAAAGAAAATCGGCAAGGTGGATTTCCTCGTGCAGGGCACTATCTATCCTGATGTGGTGGAGAGCGGTCTGGGTGGAGAGTCCGCAGTGATAAAGTCCCACCATAATGTGGGAGGCCTGCCGGACTGTGTGGATTTCAGGGAGATCGTGGAGCCTCTCAGGAATCTTTTTAAGGACGAGGTACGGAAAGTAGGACTGGAGCTGGGCATTCCAGAGCATCTGGTATTCCGGCAGCCTTTCCCAGGGCCGGGACTGGGTATCCGCATCATCGGTGAAGTGACTGCCGAAAAGGTAAAGATCGTGCAGGATGCGGATGCCATATATCGTGAAGAGATCGCCAATGCGGGACTGGATCGCAAGATCAACCAGTACTTTGCCGCGCTGACCAACATGAGAAGTGTGGGAGTCATGGGGGACGAACGAACCTACGATTACGCCGTCGCCCTCCGGGCCATGGAGACGGTTGACTTCATGACCGCCGAGAGTGCCCAGATTCCATATGAGGTGCTGCAGAAGGTCAGCAGCAGGATCATAAATGAGGTGGGGCATGTGAACCGGGTGCTGTATGATGTGACGAGTAAGCCTCCGGCGACGATAGAGTTCGAGTAGCGGATAAAATCCCGGAAATGCTGATAAAATGGGCGTTTCCGGGAGTGTTCTATGCCGT